>NZ_CAWPHW010000001.1:0-381884 GCF_963888145.1 Cronobacter sp. EKM101R
GTGGTGGGTGATGACGGGATCGAACCGCCGACCCCCTCCTTGTAAGGGAGGTGCTCTCCCAGCTGAGCTAATCACCCCCGCTGTGTGGAGTCGCATTATAGGGAGAGTTGAAAATGAGTCAACGCCTTTTCCAAAGTTTTTGTTTGTTCGTCGTAAAATTAGACAGTGCGCCGGTTTTCTGGGCGTTAAGGTATGATTTCTCAACAGATAACGCCTGAAAATAGGGGGCGGAAGGTATCAACATTGAGGAATCAGCGCACGGTGGTAGAATATTGCCCACTTTGTCACTCCCTGGCATGTGCCGCTTAATGGCATTGTTTAACACTAAGGCCAATCAATGAAAATCAAAACCCGCTTCGCGCCAAGCCCGACCGGCTATCTGCATGTCGGTGGCGCCCGTACCGCTCTTTATTCCTGGCTTTTCGCCCGCAATCAGGGCGGCGAATTTGTGCTGCGCATTGAAGACACCGATCTTGAGCGCTCCACGCCGGAAGCCATCGAAGCCATTATGGATGGGATGAACTGGCTGAGCCTGGAGTGGGATGAAGGCCCGTATTTCCAGACCAAACGTTTCGATCGCTACAACGCGGTGATTGATGAAATGCTGGCGGCGGGTACGGCGTATAAGTGCTATTGCTCGAAAGAGCGTCTGGAAGCGCTGCGCGAAGAACAGATGGCGAAGGGCGAGAAGCCGCGTTATGACGGCCGCTGCCGTCACAGCCATGAGCATCACGCTGACGATGAGCCTTGCGTCGTGCGTTTTGCGAACCCGCAGGACGGCTCCGTCGTATTTGACGATCAGATCCGCGGCCCGATTGAATTCAGCAACCTTGAACTCGACGATCTGATCATCCGTCGTACTGACGGCTCCCCGACGTACAACTTCTGCGTGGTGGTGGATGACTGGGATATGGAAATCACGCACGTGATCCGCGGCGAAGACCATATCAACAACACCCCGCGCCAGATCAACATCCTGAAAGCGCTGGGCGCGCCGGTGCCGCTGTACGCGCACGTTTCTATGATCAACGGCGATGACGGTAAAAAACTTTCCAAACGTCACGGCGCGGTCAGCGTCATGCAGTATCGCGACGACGGCTATCTGCCGGAAGCGCTGCTGAACTATCTGGTGCGTCTGGGCTGGTCCCACGGCGATCAGGAAATTTTCTCCCGTGAGGAGATGATCAAATTCTTCGCGCTTGATGCAGTGAGCAAATCGGCGAGCGCGTTCAACACCGATAAACTGCTGTGGCTCAACCACCACTACATCAACACGCTGGCGCCGGAATATGTGGCGACGCATCTGCAGTGGCATATCGAGCAGGAAAACATCGATACCCGCAACGGTCCGCAGCTGGCGGAGCTGGTCAAACTGCTGGGCGAGCGCTGCAAAACCCTCAAAGAGATGGCGCAGACCTGCCGCTACTTCTATGAAGATTTCAGCGAGTTCGACGCCGACGCGGCGAAAAAACACCTGCGTCCGGTGGCGCGTCAGCCGCTGGAAGTGGTGCGTGATAAACTCGCTGCGCTGACCGACTGGACCGCTGAAAATGTGCATCACGCCATTCAGGCGACCGCCGATGAGCTGGAAGTGGGCATGGGTAAAGTAGGTATGCCGCTGCGCGTCGCGGTGACCGGGGCAGGGCAATCGCCGGGCCTGGACGTGACCGTTCACGCGATTGGTAAATCCCGAAGCGTAGAGCGTATCAACAAAGCGCTGGCCTTTATCGCCGAACGCGAAAACCAGCAGTAATAAAAAAGCCGGCGCAAGCCGGCTTTTACTTTTCGTTGCGAAGGCCGAGCCTTGTCACCAGACCGTCCGTTCCTTCTTCATTAATCAACTCGCTCAGGCGCGCCTGCTCCTGCGGGTTCAGCATCTCCAGCGTGCGGATAAACTGCGCCATCATTTCGTTATCCCAGGTCACGTAGGGCGCATCGTTCTCTTCGACGCGGCTATAGAGGTGGGCTGAGTAGCGCAGCTTATCGGTGGACAGAAAATAGTCATACACCTGCTGCGTGATAAGAATTAACTGCGCGCCGCCTTTACGCCCCTTGAGCGGAATACGCTTCCAGCCGTACTTCCGCGCCCAGCCGCTGATGGTCTGCGCCGTGTAGCCCGTCAGCTCGCCCAGTTCTTTCGCCGTCATCCAGCGTGTAAATCGGTTCATGGCTTAATCCGTGTGGCGAATATCCAGACGCTGCAACAGGCCGGCAATGCCTTCACGCAGCAGTAACGAGGTCAGCTGTCTTTGCTCTGACTGGCTCATCTCTTTCAGGGAGTTCAGCAGCAGATTTTCCAGGGGCGCGTCGACAGACGCTGTATAGGTGGCGACGTTATCAGAGACGCGACGGGCGCTGCGGATAAACGCCAGCACCTGTTCATCAACATGAATCACGCGCGCTTTGCCGCCCTGTACGCCGGGCTTCGGCGACGTGTGCCAGCCCTCTTTGCGCACCCATTTATTGATCGTCTGGCGGCTATATCCGGTGTAATGCGCCAGCTCGTCCGGGGTCATTCGATCCTTGACCATGACTCATCCTTTTCAACATGTAACCTGTTAGTCGTTTATCGTACAAGAACACAGTACAGGAAACTGTGACGGGAATAACTAGCGTATCGGGAGATGCGGTTTTTTGGAACCTTTTTGCTGGCTTTTTCGGCACTTGAAATGCAAAGATGAATTTGGCGTTGACACTGTCCGGTGGAATTCTTATTATCCCGCCCGTCAACGCGACAAGGTGTTCCGACGGGGCTATAGCTCAGCTGGGAGAGCGCTTGCATGGCATGCAAGAGGTCAGCGGTTCGATCCCGCTTAGCTCCACCAAACCTTTATCCCAACAGGTTTGGTCAGTAACACCAGAATCTCGTGGGGCTATAGCTCAGCTGGGAGAGCGCTTGCATGGCATGCAAGAGGTCAGCGGTTCGATCCCGCTTAGCTCCACCAAAATCGAAACCCTCGCCTTATGGCGGGGGTTTTTGCTTTTAAGGGGGGATAATTTCTACTCGTCATCTGCCGCTTCTTCTGAACATTCCCCATTTTCTTGCCAGCCTGGCGAAAGGTTTTTATCATTAAAGTCTGTTGAAACGCCGCCATGCCTGTAAGAAGCTTCTTATGAATTATCGCCACGGTTTGCGTAAGTCAGGCATTGCGTTGTTGCTGTGCGTCCTGTTGTTGCCGCTAGCGCGCCTGTTATCGCCAAAGGCTATTGTCGATGGCGCGGGAATATATTTAACGTTTTTACCGCTCAGCCTGATGCTGGCGATGATTTATCTTTTCGGCCGCTATGCCTTACTCCCTCTGGCGCTCTCCTTTTTATTTTTTTATGGCTGGTTTTTCCCGCTAAATAGCCAACAACTGCTGGCGTTCATCGCGAGTTTTTTATTGCCGATTATACTGGCGTGCGGCTTGTGCCGCGCCCTGAAAGGCCCGCGCTGGCGCTTTGCGATGGCCCGTCGCGGAGCGGGGTTACGCCTCTTCCTGACCGGCCTGATGGCGCCTTGTCTGATCAAGCTCTTAATGGTGATTTCAGGACACTGGCTTGATTATCCTCAGGTTATTGCGTCTTATTTTGGCGAAAGCACGTCGTTTTACAGTATTGTCACCGTTCAGGGTTTAATGGCGGCATCGGTCATCTTCGTCGATATTTTTTATTATCCGGTCCGCATGGCGCTAAGCCCGGTGTTTGCCCGCGCGTTCTGGCGCCGCTGCATAATTCCGCTGCTCGCGCCGGAAAAAAAGTTGCTGGCCACAGGCTGGTTTGCCTCGGTATTCATTCTGCTAACGCTCTTTCTGCTGCCCTTTAAAGTTTTTTTAATTTCGATTTATACGCTGCCGGTCATTTTCGTTTTATTTACCACCGGGATTTTTCTCATCGGTCCCGTGCTCATTACACTGCTCTGGTCTGTTGCTTTATTATTGTTAATGGGTAGCTCCAACAGCTTTTTACCGGCAGATAAAAACGGCTTTTTACTGGCGTTTATGCTGTCTGGCTTTATTGCATTTGCAGTTTCGATGCGTTTCATGACGGTCATTTTTAACAAAAATGAATGGATGAAACGGCAATATCGTATGCTGGCATTGACCGATCCCCTTACGCGATTGCCAAACCTGCGCGCGCTGGAGCGGCACCTGCAAAGCGCCTCTGGCGGCGCGCTCTGCTGCCTGCGTGTGACCAATCTTGAATTTCTCAGCCGTCACTATGGCCTGATGATGCGTATCCAGTGCAAAAAAGAGGTGACGACGCTCCTGCTGCCCTGGCTGAACGCCGGCGAAAAAGTCTTTCAGTTACCGGACAGCGACCTGCTTATCTGGCTGTCAGGCCCTGAGCCGCATAACCGGTTGCGGCACATGGTGGATCTGCTGAACAGCAAACGTATCCAGTGGAACGGCACGCCGCTTGACCTCGACTATGGCGCCGCCTGGGCGCCGGTACATCAGGTGCAGGCGCCAGAGGAGCTTTACCGCACCATCGGGCAACTGAGTTATCTCGCGGAACTTGCACAGCCCGGCGAGCCGGTGGTGGCGCTGGAGAGCCGCAGCCAGGGCATTTCCGGGCAAACCAGCGAGCCGGTGCTGATGCTGCAGAAGGTAAAACGCGCGCTCTCTGAGGATGGCGTCACGCTGTTCGCGCAGCCGATACGCAATGCGCAGGGGGAGGGGTATGCTGAAATCCTGGCGCGGCTTGAGTGCGATGGCGAGCTTATTATGCCCGCGAAATTTATCCCGCTGATCGCCCGTTTTAACCTCAGCGCGCGTTTTGATATGCAGGTGCTGGAGAAACTCCTGAAATATCTGCACGCGCACCCGCAAACGCGCCCGGGCGCGCGCTTTTCCGTTAACCTGATGCCCTTAACGCTACAACAGCAGGGCATCGCCCAGCAGACAATTGCGCTGTTTGAGCGCTACCAGGTGCCGATTAGCGCGGTGATTCTGGAGGTAACGGAAGAGCAGGCGCTCTCCGGCTCGGAAAACACCATGCACAATATCGCGCTTTTGCAGGCGCGAGGGTTTTGCATCGCGATTGATGATTTTGGCACCGGCTACGCCAATTTCGAGCGGCTCAAAAGCTTACAGGCCGATATCATTAAAATCGACGGCTGCTTTGTCCGTCACGTGGTGAGTAATACGTTTGACGCGCTGGTGGTGAAATCGATTTGCGATCTGGCGAAGGCGCGCGGGTTGACGGTGGTAGCGGAGTTCGTTGAAACCCCGGCGCAGCGCGATCTGCTGTTCGCGCTTGGCGTGGAGTATATTCAGGGCTATCTGCCGGGGCAGCCTGAGCCGCTTGAGCGCAGGACATAAAAAAACCGGAGCCAGGCCCCGGTTTTTACTGCGTCGCGTTATCTTACAGCACGAGTGCGGCGATAGACGCGGAGAGCACGCTCACAAGCGTAGAGCCATACACCAGCTTCAGGCCGAAGCGAGAAACTACGTTGCCTTGCTCTTCATTCAGGCCTTTGATAGCGCCAGCGATGATGCCGATAGAGGAGAAGTTCGCGAAGGAAACCAGGAATACCGACAGAATGCCTTCCGCGCGCGGAGAGATAGTGCCCGCCAGTTTCTGCAGATCCATCATCGCGACGAATTCATTGGACACCAGTTTGGTCGCCATAATACTGCCCACCTGCAGCGCTTCGCTGGCCGGTACGCCCATTACCCAGGCAACCGGGTAGAAGATGTAGCCCAGAATGCCCTGGAAGGAGATACCCAGTACAGCGGCGAACAGCGCGTTCAGGCCGGAGATCAGCGCGATAAAGCCGATCAGCATCGCGGCAACGATAATCGCCACTTTGAAACCTGCCAGAATGTACTCGCCCAGCATTTCGAAGAAGCTCTGCCCTTCATGCAGGTTAGACATCTGCAAATCTTCTTCATTTTCAACACGGTACGG
The DNA here is from genome assembly GCF_963888145.1 of Cronobacter sp. EKM101R. Taxonomy (NCBI): domain Bacteria; kingdom Pseudomonadati; phylum Pseudomonadota; class Gammaproteobacteria; order Enterobacterales; family Enterobacteriaceae; genus Cronobacter; species Cronobacter sp. EKM101R. Next base: position 5,893 of record NZ_CAWPHW010000001.1, read on the forward strand.
GTTGATGATGGAGAGGACGATAAAGGTGCTGAACATGTTCAGGATCAGCGCCGCCACCACGTACTGCGGTTTCAGCATGGTCATGTACGCGCCGACGATCGACATGGACACGGTGGACATCGCAGTCGCAGCCATGGTGTACATACGGTTGCGCGACATCTTGCCGAGAATATCCTTATAGGCGATAAAGTTTTCTGATTGTCCCAGAATCAGCGAGCTTACCGCGTTGAAGGATTCCAGTTTACCCATACCGTTCACTTTCGAGAGAACCGTACCGATAGCCCGGATAACAATCGGCAGAACGCGAATGTGCTGCAAAATACCGATTAACGCAGAGATAAAGACGATAGGGCAGAGCACTTTCAGGAAGAAGAAAGCCAGGCCTTCATCGTTCATTTTGCCAAAGACGAAGTTAGTCCCTTCATTAGCAAAGCCGAGCAGTTTTTCAAACATATCGGCGAAGCCTTTCACAAAGCCCAGGCCAATGTTTGAGTTCAGGAAGAACCAGGCCAGCAGCACTTCGATAACCAGCAGCAGGCCGATATAGGGCAGACGAATTTTTTTGCGGTCATGACTAACCAGCAAAGCAAGGAGCGCTACAACGGCGAGCGCCAAAACGAAATGAAGAACGCGGGACATATTTGCTCCAAATATGAGGCAGGTTTAATTTCCGTGCACATTCTATGCAACAACCATTTAGAAAACGAGATCTGCAACACACTATAGTTACGTCATGTGACAAAACACGAAAAGAGTGATCAAACATACAAAAATGTGATGTTACGTAAAGCAGTGAAAGGTTATCTTTTCCTGCTACACTTTTAACATACGTGGTCACATGCGGTAGACTTTTCCGCGTATTCCTCGATCTTAACCCACCTTTCATTGATTTCAGCTATCAGAGCCATCAGAGATTGTCCGGTTTAATGAGCTTGATAATCATTCTCATTTTGATAGCATGAAACATAGCAAAGGCTATATTTCAGAGGCAGAGCATGAACCACAGTCGCGTTGAGCAAAATCGTGGCCGTACAGCGCGGAAGTTAAGGCTGGCGCTGATGGGGCCAGCTTTCATCGCTGCCATTGGCTATATCGATCCGGGTAACTTTGCGACCAACATCCAGGCGGGCGCGAGCTTCGGCTATCAGCTCCTGTGGGTGGTGGTCTGGGCGAACCTGATGGCGATGCTGATTCAGGTGCTCTCGGCCAAGCTTGGCATCGCTACCGGCAAAAATCTCGCCGAGCAAATTCGCGATCACTATCCGCGCCCGGTCGTCTGGTTTTACTGGGTGCAGGCGGAGATCATCGCCATGGCGACCGATCTCGCGGAATTTATCGGCGCGGCGATAGGCTTTAAGCTGATCCTTGGCGTGTCGCTCCTGCAGGGCGCGGTGCTGACCGGTATCGCCACGTTTCTTATCCTGATGCTGCAAAAGCGCGGGCAAAAACCGCTGGAAAAAGTCATCGGCGGGCTGCTGCTGTTTGTGGCAGCGGCGTATATTGTCGAACTCTTCTTCTCGCAGCCGAAGCTTGCCGCGCTCGGTAAAGGGATGCTTATCCCAAGCCTGCCGAATTCCGAAGCCGTGTTCCTGGCCGCAGGCGTGCTGGGGGCGACCATCATGCCGCACGTTATCTATCTGCATTCGTCGCTCACGCAAAACCTGCATGACGGCTCGCGTAAAGAGCGCTACTCCGCGACCAAATGGGACGTGGCGATCGCGATGACCATCGCCGGTTTTGTGAATCTGGCGATGATGGCGACGGCGGCGGCGGCGTTTCACTTCAGCGGACATACCAAAGTGGCCGAGCTCGATCAGGCGTACCTGACGCTCGAACCGCTCCTGAGCCACGCGGCGGCGACCATTTTTGGTTTAAGTCTGGTAGCGGCAGGGCTCTCCTCCACGGTGGTGGGCACGCTGGCAGGACAGGTGGTGATGCAGGGGTTTGTGCGCTTCAGCATTCCGCTGTGGGTACGTCGCGCGGTGACAATGGCGCCGTCGTTTATCGTGATCCTGATGGGCCTCGATCCGACGCGCATTCTCGTGATGAGTCAGGTGCTGCTGAGCTTTGGTATCGCGCTGGCGCTGGTGCCGCTGCTGTTCTTTACCAGCAACAAAACGCTGATGGGCGAGCTGGTGAACACGCCGTGGGTGAAACGTACCGGCTGGGCGATTGTCGTACTGGTGGTAGCGCTGAATATCTGGCTACTGGTGGGCACAGTGCTCGGATTATAACGACGTAAAAAAGGCAGGCTCCGGGCCTGCCTTTTTTGTTATTACGCGAGTGAACTCAGTGGTGATGACCATGGCCGCGGCCATGTTTATCCCAGCCGCGACGGTCATCGCGATCGCTCCAGCCTTCGCGATAGCCACGCTCATACGCCCGGCGGTCATCCCAGCCGCGGTGTTTGTCCCAGCCGCGATGACGGCCATTGTCATGACGCCACCAGCGGTCGCCGCGCCACTCGTAATGATTGCGCCAGTAGTCGCGGTCGCGCCAGCGACCGCCGTCCCAGTAGTTACCGTAATTGTCGCGATCGCCAATTTGTAATTTGATGGATGGCAACAGGGTGATTTCACCAGCGCTGGCGATAAGCGGCGCCGTACCCGCCAGTAACGCTGCTGCAAGAATCAGTGACCTGAACATACTTATCTCCTTCACGATCGGGGCCGTAGTGGCCTGTTGCAGTAATATTACGGACCTGTAAATCTCTGCAGCATCGCTCCGACTCCGAAAACAGGTATGACCGCACGTTTTGCTAAAGCAGCGTCACCTCATGCACTATGCGAGTATCGCCTCGATCGCCTGACGTTCTTCGGCGGTAAAGGTGCGCTTCGCCAGCATTCCCACCGCATCGTCTATCTGGCTGGTCTTGCTGGCGCCAATGAGTACCGACGTAACGTTCTCATCGCGCAGCACCCAGGCGAGCGCCATCTGCGACAGCTTCTGCCCGCGCTGCACCGCGAGAGCGTTCAGCTGGCGCACTTTCTCCAGCTTCTCAGGCGTTATCTGATCCGGATTCAGGAAGCGGCTGCCGCTGGCGGCGCGCGAATCCGCCGGTATACCGTTCAGGTAGCGGTCAGTGAGTTGCCCGCCCGCCAGCGGCGAAAACGCAATACTGCCGACGCCTTTTTCCTTGAGCAAATCCAGCAGACCGTCTTCCACCCAGCGCTCAAACATCGAATATTTTGGCTGGTGAATAACGCACGGCGTGCCGAGTTGCGCCAGCAGGTCGATAGCCTCGCGCGCGCGATCCGCCGGGTAGTTAGAGATGCCGACATACAGCGCCTTACCCTGGCGCACGATATGGTCCAGCGCGCGCATGGTCTCTTCGAGCGGCGTCTCCGGGTCCGGGCGGTGGTGATAGAAAATGTCCACGTATTCAAGGCCCATGCGCCTGAGGCTCTGGTCAAGGCTTGAAATCAGGTATTTGCGTGAGCCCCAGTCGCCGTAAGGGCCGTCCCACATGGTGTAACCCGCTTTGGTGGAGATAATCAGCTCGTCGCGGTAGGGCAGAAAATCTTCTTTCAGAATGCGGCCAAAATGGCTTTCGGCGGAGCCCGGCGGCGGGCCGTAATTATTGGCGAGGTCAAAATGGGTGATGCCGAGGTCAAACGACCGGCGCAGCAGCTGGCGGCTGGTTTCTACCAGCGTAGCGTCGCCGAAGTTATGCCACAGGCCGAGCGAAATGGCCGGAAGCTTCAGGCCGCTGTGTCCGCAGCGGCGGTATTCCATCGTGGCGTAGCGCGCAGGATCTGCCTGATAAACCATGCTTATTCACCTCTGTACGTGGTTGCAGTGCGGTTTGAGTATCGCGTCAGGATGCAAAGCGATACCGCAAGTGTATACGGTTACACCCATTGCGAAAGCTGACAGCCTACACGCCCGACGGGCGTAAATCTTGCTTGCCACCGCTTTTTGCTGCCGCATTCTGGACAGCGATCACACTTCACTAATACTCACTACAGGCCCCTGAAAAAGGATGGCGAATATGCCAGCTAACTATTGTATTGCCGATTATCTGCTGGATCGTCTGGCGGGATGTGGCGTTAAGCACCTGTTTGGCGTGCCTGGAGATTACAATCTGCTGTTCCTCGATAACGTCATCGCCCACCCGCGTATCACCTGGGTCGGCTGCGCGAATGAGCTGAACGGCGCTTATGCCGCCGACGGATACGCACGCTGCAACGGCATCGGCGCGCTGTTGACGACCTATGGCGTGGGCGAGCTGAGCGCGCTGAACGCCGTGGCGGGCAGCTACGCCGAGGCGGTGCCGGTGCTGCATATCGTTGGCGCGCCGTGTCAGTCGGCGCAGCGCAAAGGCGAAGTGCTGCACCACACGCTGGGCGACGGCGATTTTCATCACTTTATGCGCATCGCCCGCGAAGTCACCGCCGCGCAGGGCTGGCTTACTCCCGCGAACGCCTGTAGCGAAATCGACAGAGTGATAGCGGAAATGCTGCGCACCCGTCGCCCTGGTTATCTGGTGCTGCCGACCGATGTGGCAAGCGCGCCTGCGACCTCGCCTGTAAACGCTATCACAGTGCCGCGCCCACAGAGCGACGATGCCCAACTGGCCGCGTTTCGCGAGGCGGCGCAGGCGCGCTTCGCCAAAGGCGGACGCGTGGCGCTGCTGGCGGATTTTCTGGCCCAGCGCTTCGGCGTGCAAAAGGCGCTGCACCAGTGGATGGACGACACGCCGATGCCGCACAGCTCGCTGCTGATGGGCAAAGGCGTGCTGGATGAAACAAAGCCCGGCTTTACGGGCACCTACAGCGGCGCGGCAAGCGATCCGGCGGTCTGCCGGGCGATAGAAGAGGCGGATCTGGTTATCTGCGTCGGGGTGCAGTTTGCCGATACCATCACCGCCGGATTTACCCAGCGCCTGACGCGCGACCAGACCATCGACGTCCAGCCCTGGGCCACCCGCGTGGGCGACCGCTGGTTTAGCGGCATCGCCATGGATCAGGCGGTGGCGATTCTGCATGACATCACCAAACGCCACAGCGCGCGCCTCACGCCGCCGGACGTTACGCCGCCTGCAATAAAATCCGCCGCCGCGGGCGCGCTGACCCAGCAGAATTTCTGGCCATTGATCGAGGCCTTTTTACAGCCAGGCGATATCATCGCGGTCGATCAGGGCACCGCCGCGTTTGGCGCCGCCGCGCTGCGTCTGCCCGCTGGCTGCGATTTTCTGGTGCAGCCGCTCTGGGGCTCGATAGGCTACGCCTTGCCCGCCGCGTTCGGCGCGCAGACCGCCTGTCCGAACCGCCGTGTGGTGCTGATTACCGGCGATGGCGCGGCGCAGCTTTCTATTCAGGAAATGGGATCGATGCTGCGCGACGGGCAGGCCCCGGTCGTGATGGTGCTCAATAACGACGGTTACACCGTCGAGCGCGCCATTCACGGCGCGACGCAGCGTTATAACGACATCGCCCCGTGGCAGTGGACGAAACTGCCGCACGCGCTGCATGCCGACAGCCAGGCGCAAAGCTGGCGGGTTAGCGACGCGGCGCAACTCAAAGACGTGCTGGAACGCCTGTCGCGGCCCGAGCGGTTGTCGTTAATTGAAGTGATGCTGCCGCGCGACGATGTGCCGCCGCTGCTTGATGCCGTCAGCCGGGCGCTGGAGGCCCGCAACGGCGCGCAGGATGAATAAGCGCCTTTCGGTACAGAAGATGCTGAAACGTTCAAGGTAATCTGTGATGTAAGTCTCTAAACGCGGGGCACTTATGCTATGGTCATTGTTGTTCAGGCGCCGGGAATTTAGAGTGTGCCAAGATTATTTTGTATTTAGCGGAGCAGCAACAGAATGACCAAATATGCTTTGGTGGGAGACGTAGGCGGCACCAACGCACGCTTAGCGCTGTGCGACGTAGACAGCGGCGAGATACTCAAGGCGAAAACTTATTCCGGCCTTGATTATCCGAGCCTTGAAGCGGTGGTGCGGGTGTATCTGAAAGAGCATAACGCCACGGTAACGGATGGCTGTATCGCCATTGCGTGTCCGATTACCGGCGACTGGGTGGCGATGACTAACCACGTCTGGGCGTTTTCTGTCGCCGAAATGAAAAAGAATCTCGGCTTCGATCATCTGGAAATTATTAACGATTTCACCGCCGTTTCCATGGCGATCCCGATGCTCAAAACCGACCATCTGATCCAGTTCGGCGGCGGCGAAGCGCAGCCCAATAAACCGATCGCCGTTTATGGCGCGGGCACCGGGCTTGGCGTCGCGCACCTTGTGCATGTCGATAAGCGCTGGGTGAGCCTGCCGGGCGAGGGCGGCCACGTCGATTTCGCGCCGAACAGCGAAGAAGAGGCGATTATTCTTGAGCAGCTGCGCGCCGAAGTCGGCCACGTTTCCGCCGAGCGCGTGCTGTCAGGGCCAGGCCTGGTGAACCTCTACCGCGCGATTGTCAAAGCCGATGGCCGTCTGCCGGACAACCTGCGTCCAAAAGACATCACCGAACGCGCGCTGGATGACAGCTGCACCGACTGCCGTCGCGCGCTGTCACTCTTCTGCGTCATCATGGGCCGTTTCGGCGGCAACCTGGCGCTGACGCTCGGCACCTTTGGCGGCGTCTACATCGCAGGCGGTATCGTGCCGCGCTTCCTGGATTTCTTCACCTCCAGCGGTTTTCGCGGCGGGTTTGAAGATAAAGGCCGCTTTAAAACCTACGTACAGGATATTCCGGTCTATCTGATTGTTCACGACCAGCCAGGGCTGCTCGGCGCGGGCGCGCATCTGCGCCAGACGCTGGGGCAGATCCTCTGACAAAAAAGGCGCCGCGTGGCGCCTTTTTGTTATTCCTTACAAGCGCATCAGCTGGCGGAATGCTTTAACCCGGCTGCGGCTCACCGGCACCTGAAAATCGAGATCGCGCAGGCGCAAAATGTAGGTGTTGTTAAACCACGGCTCGATCTCGCGGATTTTATTCAGGTTGACGCAGTAGGAGCGGTGGCAGCGGAAGAAATGCGCCTCCGGCAGGCGGCTGCAAAACTCGGTGATATTCATCGGCATCACGTACGCCTCTTTGCGCGTGTAGACGAACGTCATCTTCTCGTGCGCTTCGGCGTAGTAAATATCGTTGATATCGGTGACGATAATCCGCTCATCCTTGATGAGATTAATGGTCGCGTTCTCGCGCCCGGCAGGCGCGGCGGCGTGCGGCGCGCTCTGCTGCGCAAAAGCGGCTTCCAGCTTTTGCAGCATCCCGATTATGCGCGACTCCTGATACGGTTTCAGAATGTAGTCGAACGCTTCCAGTTCGAACGCCTCCACCGCATGCTCTTTCCAGGCGGTGATAAACACGATAAACGGCTTGCGGGCGAATTTACTGATGTTCTGCGCCAGCAGCACGCCGTCCAGCGACGGAATATTGATATCGAGAAAAATGGCGTCCACGTCGTGCTGCTGAAGGTATTTCAGCACATCCAGCCCGTCTTCGAACGTGGCGACCACGTCCATCTGGCTGTGGGTTTTAATCAGCCAGTTCAGCTCCTGCTGCGCGAGGACTTCATCCTCGACGATAATGACTTTCATCGTATTCTCTCTCTACAACAGCATTGCAGCGTCAGGGCGCGGCGGTTGATCCGGCACGTAAAACGCAATCTCGGTGCCTGGCTCCAGGCGGCGAATATGCAGCCCTTCGCCATATAACAGCTTCACGCGGTGATGCACGTTAATCAGCCCGATTTTATTTACCGGCATCTCGTTGGTATCCAGCTGTTCGATAATCTGCGGATCGATGCCGTGGCCGGTATCGCGCACCGCGATCCGCACCCGGCTGCCGCTCTGCGCGATGCTAAGCGTCACCACGCCTTTGCCACGGCACGGCTGAATGCCATGCACAATCGCGTTCTCCACCAGCGGCTGGATCAGCAGGCTGGCGACGCGGCAGTTTACTTCGTCGTCGATATCGTAAATCACGGTCAGCTTGTCGCCGAAGCGCGCCTGCTCAATCGCGATGTAGTCCTTAATCTGGTACAGCTCTTTTTTAATGTCGATCTGCTCGTCGTCTTTCAGCTCGATGTTGTAGCGCAAATACCGCGAGAGGTTAAAAATCAGCTGGCGCGCGGTGTCCGGGTTAAGGCGTATGGACGAAGAAATGGCGTTCAGCGCGTTAAAGAGGAAATGCGGGTTAATTTTGCTCTGCAACGCGCGCAGCTCCGCTTTATTCGCCATCTCGCGCAGCTGCTCGGCGCGCGACACCTCAAGCTGCGTGGAGATAATCTGCGACAGGCCGACGGCCATCTCCTGCAACGAGGAGGTTATCTGATGCGCATGGCAGTAATAGATTTTCAGCGTTCCGGTAACGATGCCTTTCTCCCATAGCGGGATCACCAGCATGGAGTGAATCTCCGGCGTGCGGTGGGCTTCGTCGTTATTCTTGATGATGATTTTGCCGTAGCGGATCGCCTGCTGCGTGGTGGGGCTTAGCGCGTCGCTGTTATCCTGATAATTATGCTCGCCCACGCCCACATAGGCCTGCACCTTTTCGGTATTGGTGATGGCGACCGCGTCGGCGTCGATATCGCGGCGGATAATGTCGCACACCTGACGCAGGGATTCCGTATTCACATGGCGGAACAGCGGCAGCGTTTTGTTGGCGATATCCAGCGCCAGTTTGGCCTGGCGCGCGGCGCTGGCCTCTTTTTCGCCCTCGACGCTTCGCACCAGCAGCACGATAAAACCGATAGAGACGCTGCCTAAAATCATCGGCACGCCGATTTTCGACACGATATCCAGCCCGAGCGCCGTGGTCGGCGCCCAGACCACCACCAGAATCATGGTCAGCGTTTCGCACAGCATGCCGCCCAGAATGCCCGCGCGCCAGTGCTGCGCTTTCGGCACCCGGCGGCTGATAAGGCCTGAGAGCCCGCCTGCGACGATGCTGGTGATAAAACAGGGAATGGCGGTGATGCCGCCAATATCAATCAGGTAACGGTGTAGCCCGGCGATAACGCCCGTGATGATGCCGACCCACGGGCCGAAGAGAATACCGCCGGACATCACGGCGATAATGCGCACGTTCACCAGCGAGCCTTCCACCGGCACGCCGGACCAGGTGCTGAACAGCGCGAACATCGAAAAGATCGCGGTGACCGCCAGCAGCTCTTTCGGCGTGTGGGCGCTCTTATGCAGCAGTTCGCGGAACAGGCGGATGCGAATCAGGAAAAAGAGGCAAATCAGCATTAGCGCCGCGCGGTCAAAGACCGCCAGCAGCATGTCGAAAATCTCGTGCACGGAAAACCCGATGTCTGGCAGGAAAGCGGACATGATAGAAAACCTGACGGCCCTTGACCAGCCGCCAGGTTTTGCCGGTTACGCGCCGCTGAGCTGCTCGCGTCCGGCAGGAGTGAGATCCGCCTCGGTGGCGCGCCCGCTGAAATCGACCTCGAAATCGTCCGGCGCGAAGTCGGGCGGCGAGCGGCCTTCCACAAACGCCGGCCACTGGCGCTTCAGATAGGCGTCGTTCTTCTCACACCACGGGGCGGCGGCGATATACATCACGTTGCTGTCGAACTCGCCCTGATGCTCGTTTTCCACCGCATGAATAACATCGCAGTGCCAGAACACGGTATCGCCCGGTTCCATATCGGGAATTGAGGAAATCCCGGTCAGTAAAAGGGGATGCCAGCGTTCGTTAATGGATAATGCACGGCCCGGCTTCGCGTCGCACAGCGAATCGTCCGGTACGTCGTCCTGCAACGCGCGCAGCAGGATATACGCCATCGCGTTCGCCACCGGCAGCAGCGTCAGCGTACCGCCGTGCTTGCGCTGCTCTGAGAGCGCCGTCCAGCCCTGGAAGGTGCGAAACATCGAGCAGACGGCAGGCGAGGGGATCTCGCGCGCCTCGACGCGTCCTTCCGCTTCAAACGGGTTGTAGCGTTGCCACTCGCCGCTGAAGACGTGACGGTAAACGTGACGGAAATTTTCATCAAGCCAGCGCTCCACCGAGCCGCCATCGACATGCGGCGACAGGCCAAGCGATGACGAGCGCGGCGGACGGCGACGGGTGCGGTCGGCGTACGTCACCACGCGATTTGGGTCAAAATGCTGTTTGCCCTGGCTTTCGGTCTGCCAGAGATTATTCAGAAACACCTGCGCGGCTTTCATGCGCTCGTGCTGGCGCGCTTCCACCTGCGGCTTCGACCAGTAAATGCCGTAAATCTGCGGCTTACTGTCGGCAAGCGTGCCGAAATAGTTATCTTCCGCCGCGTTCTTGAGCTTTTCGACGAAATCGTTGCGCGCCAGATAATCGCCCACTTCCTGGTTCCAGGCGCGCGCCTGGGTTTCCGGGAATACGCCTTTGATAACACAGCAGCCGCGTTCGCGGATGCGGGCTTTCTGCGCGTCGCTGATGCGGCCGTTAATAATATCGTCGGCCTGGATCTGCGGCACCGGGCTTTCACCGCGGGCGGTTTCGCTTTTGATGGTTTCTATCTGGCGCGCGATGTCGGCTTCCAGCTCGGCAAACACGGCCTGATAGTTCGGCAGCGCCTGGCGCAAATGCTGTTTTATCTCACGGATAGCGGCGGGAAGATCGGGAATGTGCAGGGTCATAGCAGGTACTCCGGCAATCGGGAACAGGGGTTATTGTTTTGTTGCGTCGAAGTTAATATAGCCATGCTGCGTCAAATAAAATAGGGTTAACTTTCAAATGAAAGTTCCCGTTTTTTGTTCCGAACATTTTTTTGCGCTGACCTCTCGACAGCGGAAAATTTTCCAGGCTATGTTCTTAGAGCCGCATCAGCGGCAGCGTCGCTCGGACGGTCCGGGCGCTTACGTCACTTCGAGGAACCTATGGCTGATTTCAGTCCTAAACGCCGTTTTTCGCGTATCGAACGCCTTCCCCCTTACGTTTTTAACATCACTGCTGAGCTGAAGATGGCTGCGCGTCGGCGCGGCGAAGATATTATCGATTTCAGCATGGGCAACCCGGACGGCCCCACGCCGCCGCATATCGTCGAAAAACTTTGCACCGTGGCCCAGCGGCCGGACACGCACGGTTACTCCACCTCGCGCGGTATTCCGCGTCTGCGCCGCGCCATTTCGCGCTGGTATCAGGAGCGTTACGAGGTGGAGATCGATCCGGAAACCGAAGCCATCGTCACCATCGGGTCGAAAGAGGGCCTGGCGCACCTGATGCTCGCCACGCTCGATCACGGCGACACGGTGCTGGTGCCGAACCCAAGCTATCCGATCCATATTTACGGCGCGGTTATCGCCGGCGCGCAGGTGCGCTCGGTGCCGCTGGTGGAGGGCGTGGATTTCTTCAACGAGCTGGAGCGCGCGATCCGCGAAAGCTATCCGAAGCCGAAAATGATGATTTTAGGCTTCCCGTCGAACCCGACGGCGCAGTGCGTGGAGCTGGAGTTTTTCGAGAAAGTCGTGGCGCTGGCGAAGCGTTATGACGTGCTGGTGGTGCACGATCTGGCTTACGCCGACATCGTCTATGACGGCTGGAAAGCGCCGTCCATCATGCAGGTGCCGGGCGCGCGCGATGTTGCAGTGGAGTTCTTCACGCTCTCCAAAAGCTACAACATGGCAGGCTGGCGCATCGGCTTTATGGTGGGCAATCAGGAGCTGGTCAGCGCGCTGGCGCGTATCAAAAGCTACCACGACTACGGCACCTTTACGCCGCTACAGGTGGCGGCCATCGCCGCGCTGGAAGGGGATCAGCAGTGCGTGCGCGATATCGCCGAACAGTATAAACGCCGCCGCGACGTGCTGGTGAAAGGACTGCACGAGGCGGGCTGGATGGTGGAGTGCCCGAAAGCGTCGATGTATGTCTGGGCGAAAATCCCGGAGCCTTACGCGGCGATGGGCTCGCTGGAGTTTGCCAAAAAGCTGCTTCAGGACGCGAAAGTCTGCGTCTCGCCGGGGATTGGTTTTGGCGATTACGGCGATACCCACGTGCGCTTCGCGCTGATTGAAAACCGCGATCGCATTCGCCAGGCGGTGCGCGGGATAAAAGCGATGTTCCGGGCCGACGGGCTGCTACCGGCTGGTACGAAGAACGCCGCGGCGCAGGACGCCGAATAAAAAACAGGAGCCAGTGGCTCCTGTTTTTTTTACTCAGGTGTTTTACTAAATCATCAGGGCGAACGTGCCGGCCCACAACAGTAAAATCACCGATACGCCCATAAAGAAATATTTCACGTTACATCGCTCCGCATGCCTGAAAACATGCCTGAATCAATACGCAAGGTCACAGTATAGAGAGATGAAGCCGCAGCCGATTCACTTTGGGACTATTCCCCATCGGCGGCTACCGCTCTCTGGAAATCGAGCGCGTCAAATGACGTCAGCGGGCGCTAATGTAATCCTTTATTTCAGAGGTGACAAGCGACGCGCGGCACAGGGGCCGGAAATTTTTTCACTCACCCTTTTTCCTTAAAAAACAATAAAAAATAAATTAATCACGGTGCGTAATTCCAAATTTCTGGAGCTTGTCAGCAGCCTCGTTTACCGGGATTGTGGCGTTTTGAAAAACAGGAGCGCGTATGAAAATCAGCAAGGCGAATGCAGAACATTATTTGTGGGGCGGCGACTGCGACGGCTGGCATCTGGTAAAAAGCCAGGGTCTGAGCGTAATTCATGAGCGGATGCCCGGTGGGCGCGCCGAGCGGCGCCACTACCATGAGCAGTCGCGCCAGTGCTTTTTTGTGCTGAGCGGCGTGCTGACGATGGAGCTGAACGGCGAGCGCGTGACGCTCACCGCTGGCGAAGCGATAGAAATCCCGCCGCAGGCGCCGCATCAGGCGCGCAACGACGCGCCAGAGGCGGTGGAGTTTTTGGTTATCTCCCAGCCGACCACGCGCGGCGACCGGGTGGATCTCACAACCAGCCCGAGCGTTTAAGTTTCCAGTAGAGCAGGTAGCAGATGGCGATGGTGCCGCTGATGGTCACCGGATACCCGAACGCCGAGCGTATCTCCGGCATATTTTCAAAGTTCATGCCGTACATACTGAAGATAACGGTCGGCACCACCAGGATTGCCCCCCAGCCCGCGAGCTTTTTCACCACCTCGTTCTGCTGCACGGTCACCAGCGCCAGGTTCACATGCATGGCGCTGGTCAACATCTCACGCATATCTTCCGCGTCCATGACCACATGATGCGCGTGATCCTGTACGTCGCGCAGGTAGGGGCGCAGCGTCTTCGGCACGATATCTTCATGCAGGCGAATCAGCTGGTTGCAGATCTCATCGACCGGCAGCGCGGCGTTACGAATCGCCAGTAGCTGGCGACGCAGCGTATAAACCTGCTGCACCGCCTGCTTGTCAAACTCGGTGCGGAACATCGTATCTTCCATCTCGCCGATGCGGCTGGTGAGCGACGAGGTGATTTCCAGATAGTTATCGACGATAAAATCGAGTAGGCAGTAGAGCGCGTAGCCCGGCCCAATCGCCAGCATGTCGGGCTTTTCCTCAGCGCGGGCGCGGATAGGCGCATAGCTTTCCGAGGCACCGTGGCGCACCGTTATCAGAAAGTTTTTCCCGATAAACAGATGCGTTTCGCCAAACTCTATCTGCTCCTGACGGTTCATCCACGCGGTTTTCACCACCATAAACAGCGATTCGCCATACTGTTCGATTTTCGGGCGCTGATGGGCGGTAAGGGCATCTTCAATCGCGAGCTCGTGCAGGCCGAACTCCTGCTGAATGATATGCATAAACGGCGCATCGGGCTGCCAGAGCCCCAGCCAGATAAAGGCGTCCGGATCTTCAATCGCCTCGCTGATATCTTCGAGGTTAATCACTTCCGGCTTCTTGTCGCGCCGGTACACCATGCTGTTAACAATCATTTTTTCATCCCTGGCGGTACGCTTATCGGGTAACTATAAACAGCGTGGGCGCGGGCTTCCTCTTTTTCGCGACAATTCAGCCGATTCTGGCGCTTAAAACATTTCCACCAGCCGACGCACTGACGGCGAGCGTTCGAATTTACGCCAGGCCAGCGCGATATCGGTTTTCAGCGTCTGATCGCTGAGCCGGTGGAATGTCACTTCCGGGTGTCCGATGCACTGCATCGAGACCGGCACCAGCGTGAAGCCAAACCCCGCCGCCACCATGCTGAGCGAGGAAGAGAGCTGCGAAGCCTGCTGGCTGTCGGCAGGCGCCAGACCCGCACGCAGGCAGGCGTTAAACACCAGCTCATACAGCCCAGGCGCCACCTCGTGTGGGAAAAGAATAAGCGGCGTGCCGACCAGTTCGCTCAGCGCCACTTCATCACGCCCGCTCAGCGGATGACTGCGGTGCAGCGCCGCCACCATCGGCTCCACATCAATCAGGCGCAGGTTAAACGCTTTGCTGCTCTCGCACGGCAGGCGGACAAACGCGGCGTCCAGCAAGCCTTCTTCCAGATCGTGCATCAGCGACGCCATATTGGCCTCCTGTTGCAGCAGCGTAATAGCCGGGTAGCGGTGCTGAAATTCATGCAGCAGGGAAAAGATATGCGGATGAAACGCGTTAGAGCTGCTGATGCCTATCGAGAGCGTGCCATTGACGCCACGGGCGATGCCGCGCGTTTTCTCCAGCGCCGCGTCGCTGAGCGCCAGTATCTGGCAGGCATCCTGATAAAAGGCCTCACCGGCCTCGGTCAGCTCCACGCCGCGCGTCAGACGGCGCAGCAGCGGCGTGCCCACTTCGCGCTCAAGACGCTGAATCTGTTGACTGAGCGGCGGCTGAGAAATACCCAGTAATTCAGCGGCACGGGTGAAGTGCCGCGTCTGGGCTACCGCCACGAAATAACGCAAATATCGAAGTTCCATATCAAATACGACTCAAACCGGGATGCTTTCTATATTGGAACCCTGCGCTGAATCGCGTCAACATTTGATTAATCTTTCTTACGGAATATGAGTGAGGATCAGTGCAATGAGCCATGCAACCGATTGTTCTTGCGAGCAAAGCTTGCTGGAAACCGTGCGGGCGCTACGGGATAAAGATACAGAATGTGTGATATATCAAACATCCATGATGAGCGCTCTGCTCAGTGGGGTTTATGAAGGCAATACCACCATCGCGGATCTCCTGACCAAAGGCGATTTTGGCCTCGGCACCTTTAACGAACTCGACGGCGAACTCATCGCCTTCAGCCATGAAGTTCACCAGCTGCGCGCCGACGGCAGCGCCCGTGAAGCGCAGCCCGACCAGAAAACGCCGTTCGCGGTAATGACGTGGTTTAAACCGCATTACCGTCAGCGCTTCGACCGGCCGATGAGCCGCCAGCAGATCCATGACGTGATAGACCGCCAGGTGCCGTCCGACAACATCTTCTGCGCGTTGCGTATCGACGGCCACTTCCGCCATGCCCACACTCGCACGGTGCCGCGCCAGACGCCGCCGTATCGTGCGATGACCGACGTGCTGGACGACCAGCCGGTGTTCCGCTTCGACGGCCGCGACGGCGTCCTTGTGGGGTTCCGCACGCCGCAGCATATGCAGGGCATCAACGTCGCGGGCTACCACGAACATTTCATCACCGACGATCGTCAGGGGGGCGGGCACCTGCTCGACTACCAGCTGGAAAACGGCGTTCTTACCTTCGGGGAGATCCACAAGCTGATGATCGATCTGCCGACGGACCCGGCGTTCCTCAACGCCAACCTGCATCCCGACAATCTCGATGCGGCTATCCGCTCGGTTGAAAACTAACAGTCTGAAAGGGGAAATATCATGGATAACGAAAACCGGATGCGCCAGTGGGCGCACGGCGCCGACATGGTGGTCGGCCAGCTTGAAGCCCAGGGCGTAAAACAGGTCTTCGGCATTCCCGGCGCGAAGATCGATAAGGTCTTCGATTCCCTGCTGGATTCCACTATCCAGATTATCCCGGTGCGTCACGAGGCGAATGCGGCGTTCATGGCCGCCGCCGTCGGGCGTATCACCGGCAAAGCCGGGGTGGCGCTGGTTACCTCCGGGCCGGGGTGCAGCAACCTCATCACCGGCATGGCGACCGCCAACAGCGAAGGCGACCCGGTGGTCGCGCTCGGCGGGGCGGTGCGTCGCGCGGATAAAGCGCGCCAGGTGCATCAAAGCATGGATACCGTGGCGATGTTCAGCCCGGTTACGAAATACTCCGTTGAGGTCTCGTCCTCAGACGCTATCGCGGAAGTGGTTTCCAACGCCTTTCGCGTGGCAGAGCACGGCAGACCAGGCAGCGCCTTCGTGAGCCTGCCGCAGGATATCGTCGATCAGCCCGCTCAGGGCAACATTCTGCCTGCAGGCAAAGCGCCGCAGGTGGGGCCTGCGCCGGATGCCGCTATCGATCACGTGGCCGGGCTTATTCGCAACGCCAAAAACCCGGTCATTCTGCTGGGCCTGATGGCGAGCCAGACGGAGAACAGTCGCGCGCTGCACCGGCTGCTGGAGAAAAGCCATATTCCGGTCACCAGTACCTACCAGGCAGCGGGCGCGGTGAATCAGGAGCATTTCACGCGCTTTGCGGGCCGCGTCGGGCTTTTCAACAACCAGGCGGGCGACCGACTGCTGCATCTGGCGGATCTCATCATCTGCATCGGCTACAGCCCGGTGGAATATGAACCCGCCATGTGGAATCGCGGTAACGCGACGCTGGTGCATATTGACGTGCTGCCAGCCTACGAAGAGAGCCACTACGCGCCGGAAATCGAGCTGGTGGGGGATATCGCCGGCACGCTGGAAAAACTGGCCGGGCGTATCGAACAGCCGCTGGTGTTAAGCGACCGGGCCTCAGAGATCCTTATCGACCGCCAGAATCAGCGCGAGCTGCTGGCGCGCCGGGGGGCGCAATTAAACCAGTTCGCGCTGCATCCGCTGCGCATCGTGCGCGCCATGCAGGACATCATCAACAACGATGTGACGCTCACCGTGGACATGGGCAGCTTCCACATCTGGATTGCGCGCTATCTCTACAGCTTCCGCGCCCGTCAGGTGATGATTTCAAACGGTCAGCAGACCATGGGCGTGGCGCTGCCGTGGGCCATCGGCGCATGGCTGGTGGAGCCCTCGCGTAAAGTGGTGTCTGTTTCCGGCGATGGCGGTTTCCTACAATCGAGCATGGAGCTGGAAACCGCGGTACGCCTGAAAGCCAATGTGTTACACATCATCTGGGTGGATAACGCCTACAATATGGTGGCGATTCAGGAAGAGAAAAAATACCAGCGGCTCTCGGGCGTGAGCTTCGGGCCGGTGGATTTCAAAGTTTACGCCGAAGCGTTCGGCGCTGCCGGGTTCGCGGTGGAAAGCGCCGAGGCGCTGGAGCCGACGCTGCGCGCCGCGATGGATGTCGACGGGCCGGCGGTCGTCGCCATTCCGGTGGACTACAGCGATAACCCGCTGCTGATGGGCCAGCTCCATCTCAGCCAGATTCTCTGACTTACCAAAAGGAACGGATTATGAAAAAAGTAGCACTGGTTACCGGCGCAGGGCAGGGGATTGGTAAAGCCATCGCCCTCCGACTGGTCAAAGACGGTTTTGCGGTCGCGATTGCCGATTACAACGCCGAAACGGCCAATGCCGTGGCGCAGGAGATCAACGAGCAGGGCGGCAGCGCCGTGGCGGTGACCGTGGATGTCTCGAAGCGCGACCAGGTGTTCGCGGCCGTAGAACAGACCCGCAAAGCGCTCGGCGGCTTTGACGTTATCGTCAACAACGCCGGGATCGCGCCGTCAACGCCGATTGAGACGATCACCGAAGACGTTATCGACAGGGTTTACAACATCAACGTCAAAGGCGTGATCTGGGGCATGCAGGCGGCGATTGAAGCGTTCAAAGCCGAAGGGCACGGCGGGAAAATCATCAACGCCTGTTCGCAGGCGGGCCACGTCGGCAACCCGGAGCTGGCGGTCTACAGCTCCAGTAAATTCGCGGTGCGCGGACTGACCCAGACCGCCGCGCGCGATTTAGCGCCGCTCGGCATTACCGTAAACGGCTTCTGCCCGGGCATTGTGAAAACGCCAATGTGGGCTGAAATCGACCGTCAGATCTCCGAAGCCGCCGGCAAACCGCTCGGCTACGGCACCGAAGAGTTCGCCAAACGCATCACGCTTGGCCGCCTTTCCGAGCCGGAAGATGTCGCCGCCTGCGTTTCGTTCCTGGCAGGCCCGGACTCCGACTACATGACCGGCCAGTCGCTGCTGATCGACGGCGGTATGGTATTTAGTTAATCCTTATCATCTACCTTTTTCGGCATGTCCGAAAACCCACCGTTTCTGCGGTGGGTTTTTTTATGGGGATATAAAACAGGTTTATTAGGGGAGATGATATTACCGTGGCCGTATGCGTGCCAGGTTTCATTATTAATATCAAACTGCGTATTGCCGTTTTTGCGTTCGAGAATAATCATCAGGATGTGTTTATCAAGGCTATTATCAGGTGCTTTGATTTCGGCAAAACAGAGACATTTTTCTTTATCCAGCGGCTTATAACCTTCCCATAATCGTAATTATAATAGTTCCTGAAAATCGCAACGCACTTATTTTTCAGCGAATGGTGAGCCAGAAAATTGGGGTTTACTTAACCCTCCATATAATTTTTTCTGTTGGTGATAAGATGGGGGTTAATAACTTTTAAAGGCACAAAATCGTTACGATGTACTTCAACAACGTCAACTTTCTCGTTACCCTGCGTGGATTATAAGACGGTAGCCAGTGTCATCATGAAAATGATGACAAATGTTTTTTTGATTTCATTACATCGATCCTTCAAGGGTAATGGTGGCTTGCATATTATTTTTGTTGACCTGTACTGACGTAATGGTTGTTCAAAGTTTTATTATATTAGATAGGTTATAATTGCATTCAAATCAGAAAATATTTATATCTTTGCGCTTGTTTTTAGTGATTCATTTCGCAATTCTAAAGTAGATATTGAAAATTTTCGATTACGCAAGCGTGTTACATCTTTATGTAAAAGGATTTATGAAAATGAGAAATAGCCATTCCGGCACCAGGGAGGGAACCCTCCGGCTGATGACGCCAGGCGAAATAGCGATGGCCCGACGCGTGTTTGGTTATAGTATTGTGTATAGCCGTGTCTGGGTACATTGTGACAGCTATTTTCCGTTTGGTTTACAAAGTAAAGGCGTTGCGATGGCCCCCAATGGAGAATTGTGGTTCAGGAAGG
Organism: Cronobacter sp. EKM101R; assembly: GCF_963888145.1. NCBI lineage: Bacteria > Pseudomonadati > Pseudomonadota > Gammaproteobacteria > Enterobacterales > Enterobacteriaceae > Cronobacter > Cronobacter sp. EKM101R. The sequence continues at coordinate 25,011 of NZ_CAWPHW010000001.1, forward strand.
AGGGCTATAAGCCTGATTTTTCCGCGAGCAATGTGTTAATTCAGTCGAGGCATGTCTTTATTCATGAACTTGGCCATGTCTGGCAACATCAACATGGACAATGGGTACGAACCCGGGGATTGTTCAGTTGGGCCGCAGATTACTTCTATCAGCTTGATAAAATTTCGCTTATCGATTATTCACTGGAGCAGCAGGCTTCGATCATTGCTGACTACTGGTTGCTTCTTGTTTACGGTATGCAAACCTGGTTGGCTTTTCAGGCCGAAGGAAAACAGGGCAGATACAGAGGTAAAGACCGGCTTGCCGATATTCCCCGTCTTTACCAGAAAATTGCCACAGGGCGAGGCTAAAAAATGAAAGTGTACCTCTCAGGATGTTCATTAGTACTGCTGGCAGGCTGCGCAGGGCCGGGCGATCGTTTACCCGATATCCAGACGGGTCATGTAGAAATCAACGGCAATACGCCCTGCATCACTTATGCGGTTAAGCCTGGCGATCGTCTCTCATTCGTTGAAATCGCAAATCACGGCGGCGAAGGTGACAGTTTTCGAAAAAGCGTGAGTGAAGAGGCTGTGTATCCGCAGCAGGGGCAGTGTTTGCCGACGTTGGGTTATCATTTCGAAAGCGGCGATAAGTATGCTGCGTATTACAGCCTGGATAATCCGCGCGATGAGCGAGAACGCATTATAGAAGTGAACTTTTCGATGCCATGAATTCGCCAGAACAGCAATTCCCGAACAATAAAAAGCCCCTTTCAGGGCTTTTTAAATAAAGACGCATAGTGTTTATACCGCGCGCCATGATGTTAATCAGTCTTTGCTCTGCAACAGAAAGCGATACATCAGGCCGCCCACTACGCCGCCCACCATCGGGACTACCCAGAAAACCCACAGTTGCTGTAAAGCCCAGCCGCCCTGGAAAATAGCGACAGCTGTGCTTCGCGCCGGGTTCACCGAGGTATTGGTAACGGGAATGCTGATGAGATGAATCAGCGTCAGGGCGAGACCAATCGCCAGCGGCGCAAATTTCGCTGGCGCGTTTTTATCCGTGGCACCGTGGATAATCAGCAGGAAGAACGCCGTCAGCACCAGTTCAGTCAGGATTGCCGCCGAAAGGCTATAACCATTCGGCGAGTGTTCGCCATAGCCGTTGGCGGCAAAGGCGCTCGCGACGGCGTCAAAGCCCGGTTTACCGCTGGCAATCGCATACAGTACGCCTGCGGCGGCAATACCGCCGATGACCTGGGAAATAATGTAGGGGATCACGTCCTGAAAGGTTATACGTCCACCCGCCCATAAACCCAGCGTGACGGCCGGGTTAAAATGTCCGCCGGAAATATGCCCCACGGCATACGCCATTGTCAGGACAGTCAGACCAAACGCCAGCGCAACCCCTGTAAAACCAATGCCCAGTTCGGGATACGCCGCAGCCAGCACAGCGCTACCGCAGCCACCAAATACCAGCCAGAATGTGCCGAAAAACTCAGCCGCACCTTTTCTCAACATATGAATGTTCCTTATTTGTATTATTACCGATAACTGTTTATTTAACGGCGGAACATCATAGCGTTTAAAATTAATAACAGAATCGCGCGCTGTTCTTATTCTGGACAAAAATATTAAGACTTGTGTAGAGATGATGTTTTATGTGATTAAAATGAGTTTAAATGAGCGTGCTGTTAGGGTGTTGTTGGGTTTATGTATAACTCAGCAGGCTATATTAAATTTACACAGGACATGATGGATGGCAGACGCTGTTAAAGCGGCCGATCTCTCGCGCCTACTGAAAACATACATGTTGCTGGTGAACCTGAACGTTCCGGTAAGTTTGGCTGATATTGATTAAGTGACTGATATAGTTAGTTTCTATAATGAAGTTATTCTCTTAGTGCTAACTGTTAAGAATATGCTTTACAGAACGCCTCATATTCGGTGTTCAGCTCACGCAATTCAAAATCTGAAAATGTTCCGCAGGCTGACAGCTCCTGATGACGTGGCGCCTCGTTTTCTTCGGTAATTTTTTTATAACGATTTTTCAGTCCTGAGATGAGTTCGGCAGGGATATCGTTATCATTCAAAGGATCATTCTTAGCGCAAATCAAATAAAACAGTGCCGCTTTTAATAGATATAAAGATAACGCTGAATGGTTTTCACACAAGTAATTAATTGCGTAGGGTCTGTGTTTAACTGACAGAAGCAGGCTATCCAGACAAAAGGATTTAAACAGTCCATTTTGTATAAACGTCGATTCTACTATTTTCTTTCTGAAATACGCTGATGCTTCTGCATCAATCATATCGAGCTTACGCAGATAATGATCGGCCTCTTCTGAACCTTCATCTTCACAATCACAATTGATATACCATGGGTCTATATAACCTTGTTTAAGATAAAGAATCAGGCCATCAATCAGTTTGTTTTTTAATTTCAAAGGTGTTTCATTGTTGGTTAACCTGCAGGAAGGATGCACTACTAAAGGTGTGTAACGGTAAAAATAAAAAGAATAAGTGAACATCGTTTTATACAGGTCAGGGTAAAGATAAGATAATACTACATGAGGCGACACAGGTAATCATATGTTTTGTCGCGTTTTAAGTGATGCGTCAGGCCAGTCGGTATTATCGCGAGAGAGTGATAGCTTCATAAATCGTATTTATCGTTTAAAATTTATAGACTGCATGGGATAATGTTGCCTTGGCTGAAATTTATAGCGGATAATCTCGCCCGATTGACAATCCTTTGGCGGTTGATGATAGCCCCTTATCGGCTTTATATATCAAAGAATTTAAAGAAATGCAGGCCGAGCGGGATGCTTCCAAATCTTAACAGGCAAAGATGAAAGCGATAGCCTCCAGCGCATAAAGGCTGACGAAAGTAACAGATAAGCCCTGATTCCTTTTTGTATCTCCACGAGAATATATTCAGCGTTCTTTCTCATCAATCCATGCAATTAAATCGGCGAGGTTATTCTCAGAAAAAACGGCTATACCATGTGCAGAGAGTAGCGATGCTGCGATGCCCATACCTGACTTGCGCCGGCCACTAAATGAACCGTCATAGATAAACTGGCTACCGCATGTTGGGCTGCCGTCCGTTAACAGCGCAGCGGTACAGCCCGCATCCTGCGCCGTGCGTAGCGCCAGCCAGGCGCCAAGCTGATAGTGCTCTGTTACCTCTTTTCCTGTAATTTCAATTATTCTGTCCTGAGTTTTATTATCACCAGAAACAATCTCAGCCGGAGGGCGTGGGGTGGGTAAACCCGCGGCCAGTTCAGGACAGTGGATCACAAGACGCTGCTCTTCCTGCCAGCGCCGCAGCTGATCGATCATCTGTGCTTTTTCGCTCCCGTCGTAGCGCACTTTGAATCCCATCAGACAGGCACTTACCAGTATTTTATTTATCATCGTAATTGGACATCAGGTCTAGTGATACTTAAATGATATCAGCTTCGCTTTTACATAAAAATGCCTTTGGCCGCACCTGCTTATATTATGGGAAGTTTAGGGATATCCGGATCAGTCTCACCACTATTCAGCTGCAAGGTGCCACACCGCAGCCACAAAAATAATGGCCGGATTTCAATATCTGTTTTTCTAAAAACACCGGGGAGAAAAATTTTCTCGCCGGTCCAGCACCAGAATCAGACTTTACGCATCCTCGGTTAATTACAGGGAAAAGTCAGATGTCACGGTTTGCAGGTGAAAATATATTAATTACGGGGTGACCAGTGGTATTGGTCTCGCGGGTGCCAGCCGTATTGTGCAGGGTAATAGTTACCGGGCGTAATGCTGAAGCACTGAGGCGACTGCCTGTCAGTATTGATTCAGTGCAGAACCACGGCGCGCAACCTGAAGCGGCCGTTGTACGGGCAAATGAGGTGAAAGCGTTCGGGCTGCTGGATGGGTTGTGGCTGAACGCCGGACAGCGCCCGATTGAAAAGAAGATTTGATCGGCTTGCAGAAACGGGAAAGTCTTTTTCCTGTATCCCTTTATAGCATCCGCCAGATCAGGCGCAGGGTTATATTTAGCCCTCCCGGTTACTACGGCATAGCGAAACACTTCTTTGCAGCGCCGACTGCCTTATTAACCCGCGCTATGACATCACCGTTTTCGAACCGGCGTGAATACGCGCAAACGCTGGAATGGTCTGATGATTGGTTTTAAGAGATTTAGCGAACAACATCGAAGGCGGGCGAACAGCAAAATGGCGTCCCCTGCAAACTTCAAATTTGATACCTAAGTGCAGGAGACGTAAGGGTTATTTTTGTATGCTAAAATTATTTACCCAGGATTTTACCCATCATGCTGCGCGATGAGCTTTTTTTTGAATGCTTGATGATCGCTATATAACCAGCGAGAACGTCCATGAATCTTGCGTGGTTTCGGAAGGGTTCCGTCTTTAATGCGGTCATAAATGAAGGTCTTACCGAACCCAGTATCTGCCATGATAAATTTCAGGTCAATAAGGGTATCCTCTCGTAACTCACGCATCATAATCTCTCCTGCTTACATTCGTACTTTGAAAATCTTATAGCTGACAGAGCAGCAAAATTTTTTGTAACCACTACCCTAGGTCCTCGTAACTTTAGTTACGAAGCCAGACAGCAACTTCACTGCCGATGACTCGCACTGGTTGCCCCAGTGATCCCAACCTGGCGCCGCTGAACGGCTGAATAACTCGATGCGCGGCACGTCGCCATAAAGACGCTCTAACCGGTGGCGGGCCTCCCAGGGTTTCGCACTATGGCGGCCTAACGGGCTGTAGATAACCTGTTTCACGCTGGCATCTTTGCGTTCGAGCCCGGCGCCGCGGGTGGCGATAAGAAGATCCTCGGTGTTTGCCCGCGTATAGTTTCCGCCATTCATACGCGTTTGCGCGTTAAGCAGGTGCAAAAAGTCGTGAAAATCCTCAATTTCGCCAGCTTCCAGCGCTTTATTGATGTGCTGCTCTGCCCGTTGGTTGAGTTTCACCCATGTAAAGCCCTTCATGGTGCGCACCGTAAAGCCCCAGGCTTCGGCAAGATCCATAGCTTCGCGGTTGTGGGTGCCGGTGTACCACATCGCCAAAACGGCGTTTTCTGCGGCCAGCTCCCACACTGGGAGGCGCTTCATATCGATCAGGCTCATGGTGTCGTAATGCCCGGCTGCCGCGCCGTTGCTTACGGTATTGCCATAGCTCCAGGCGGGATCGGCGTAGATAAGCGAATATTTCATCAATCCCCCCTGTATACCCCGCCATGAATACGGCGTGCTTCGCCGCTATATGGGCCGGTAAACCCGCCTAAATCCACATCAGCCCAGCGCAAGCGCAGACGATGGGGGAGGATTCCACCCGCTGCTACCGCCTGTTCTTCCTCGGTCGGTAGCGGCAGGGGTATCTCCACGCCAAATAAGGCGGCCTGATTAACAAGCCGGTGTAGTTCGATGCGCAGACGCCCACGAATGCGCTCATCTGGATCTACTGGTTTCGCCAGAATCTGCGCCAGCTGTTCTGTCGTTGGCTTCCCGGTGAGTTTCATCATGGCCTCCGATCAGAATGGGATATCATCGTCAAAATCATAAGCGGGCTCGCTCTGCTGCTGGCGTGGGCCGCCGCCGCTGTATAGCGGCTGTTGAGGCGCGCCCCAACAGCCGGGCTCGCCGCCTTGCTGGCTCTGCTGCTGGCGTTGCTGGCCGCTTTGCTGCCCCTGGCCGCCGCCGAGCATTTGCATAGTGCCGCCTACGTTCACAGCCACTTCTGTTGAATAACGGTCGCTGCCGTCCTGCGCCTGCCATTTACGGGTTTTTAGCTGGCCTTCGATGTAAACCTGAGAGCCTTTGCGGAGGTATTCCCCGGCCACCTCGGCGAGCTTCCCGTACAGAACGACGCGATGCCATTCTGTGGCCTCTTTCATTTCGCCGGTTTGCTTGTCGCGCCAGGATTCAGAAGTCGCCAGTCGCAGATTAGCCACGGCGCCGCCGTTCGGGAGGTAGCGAACCTCTGGATCTTGTCCGAGGTTGCCGACCAGAATCACTTTGTTAACTCCACGCTGCGCCATTGATTAAGCTCCTACTGTCTGTTGTTCGTTCTGCTGTCCGGCCTGCGCCTTTTTCAGCTGGTTGATTCGTTGCTGCATTGCTTCGCGAAGCTTGCCCTGGGTAGCTCCATCGCCTGCGCACGCTTTCCATGCACGCTTGTAAAGCTCATCGAGGCGAGCCCGATCCGTTGTCTGCCCGACCACCTTTGCGAAGGTTGTGTAAACTTCTGCGGGCGTAAGCTCTGCTCTTTGCTGCTGGCGCTGCTGCTGATTCCCACCCTGGCCTCGCTGCTGCTGGCCGCCGTTTCGCTGTTGATTGCCGTTTCGCTGCTGGTTGCCATTGCGTGACTGGTTACCGTTGCGCGGCTGCTGCCCGTTCTGGATCGCGTGTTCGTCTGTGTCCGGGTCTTTCGCGTCGTCGATGCCAAACAGCCCATTCAGACAGTATTTGCGGGCGTAGGAGCTGGTAGCGCCGGTTACCTGCGCATCATCCATGCCTTTTTTCGTGATGGCCTCGCGCGCTATGGCGCTGGCACTGTGTGAGTTCTCGCCGTCGGTGATGGTGGCGGTGGCCCTGATGTAGTAGCGGTCGCCAAGCTGGATCACGTCGTCGGTGATCGAGAGGAAAAGCCCCTTAAGCAGAGGTTTTACGGCGTTTAAAATGTCCTCGCAGCTGCGATAGCTGTAACCGCCAAAGCTATTAAACTGGCTTTTGGGCGCGTTAAGTTCGGCTTGAATGCTGGCAAGACGCGCGTAAAATTCCGGTTTGGTCATTGTTGTAACCCTGATTCTTTTTTCGTAAACTCACCTGGTCTTACTTCCCGGTGAGACTTGAAGCCCTCCTGCTGCATCCCTGACAAGACCGCAGGAGGCGATGAGAAACCCGCTTCGGCGGGTTTTTTGCTTAGTGGCCCGGCACTTGCGGCGCGCTATCCACTAACACTTCCACGATCTCTGTGCTGATGCGGGTTTTCGTGGTGAGCCTGTCCAGATAAAGCCCTTTTTCAACGTTTGCAGAAGCGCGCCAGGTGCGGCCGTCATGGCGGATCAGCATTCCGGGGCGAACGTGCGAACGGAACATGAAAGTAGTTACAGGGGCGGCTGCGTTATGCATGGCTGGAACCCTCCGCATGGGCTGGCATGGTGTGAACGGCTACAACCGGTTGCCCGTTCTCGTTATCGATAATGCGGAAGTAGAGCGCATCGCATACCGGGCAATTAGCCAGCGTGTCGGAACAATCGCCGACCGGCGGGATCATTGAAAACAGTGTCGATTTGCATTCCGGGCAGGCGAAATGCGCCAGCTCGCGCCCTTCTGTCATTTGACGGCCCAGCCATTGCGCGTATTGCGTGTACAGCTTCGGGTGTTTAACTGCTACGTTTCCGATCTTCATTCCTTCGTTCCTTTCTTCATTCGCTGCTCTTTCTCTCGCTGCCCACAAATTCATTGCTGAGGCTTTCGCCCAGCGATACCAGTCACGCCCGGCTTCTTTGTAGGAATTGCCGAGCCTGACGAGTTCCCACGTCTCTTGCATCGCATCCGGCTTTTTATCAGCGATGGCCTGGCGGCCCTCGATCATCGCGTCGATTGCCTCGTTGATTTCCAGCGCTTCGGCGTGGGCAGCTTCTAATGCCTCACGGCGTGCTGCGTAATCCTTGCCGCCAAAAAACTCCGCGATGCGGCGGCGGTGATTGTGTTCAAGTGCCTCGGCATGGTCGCGGTCGATGATTTCCAGGCATTCATCTACAGCGCGGGCGAGGTCTAAAAGGCGCTCTACGGTGCCGTTAATACGGTTAGTAACGCAGTCCTGAATAGCGGCCCACACTCCCGCAGTAACGCGACGGTTTGGCGAGTCGTACGGATTCATAAAGCCGTCTTTGGTGTGACGCAGCCCGATCAGCGTCATGTGTTTGCGGCGCAGGTCGATATGAACGGCGGCAGTAAGAGATTGCAGAGCCTTAAGCTCGCTAAAAGACAGGGTGCGGATATCAATCATCGTTTTGTCCTCTGGTTTGCCGTTTTCGCCCGGCTGGCGGAACATTTTTGATACTGGCGTTATGCCGATGGGGATGATTATGCGATATGGAATGAATCCAGTCAACCGGGAAGTGGTGGATTTATTCTATTTGGAATGATTTAATGTGTGCGCCATGGGGTGGCTGGCTTGCAGCTATATTCCGAAAGTGATATTTAGGTTTGGGCGCGGGGAGGCCTCAGGTCTGACCTGTAGTATTAATAAAGGGGGAAAGAATGCCGTTCTTTGAGGTGACTGTATCAGGGGAGTGTGTGGAGACCCCGATCAGTCAAGGATTTACAATCTATCTTAACAAGTTAGCTACAAACAATTGCGTTATCACTCCCAAAATTTCCACATCATCGCCTGCTTCTATCATTGGTAGCCGGTCAGAGTCTACTGACAGAAAAACCTTCTGTCCTATCTTGTTCGACCTATAAACAGTTACAAAACCATCTTCTTTCACAGCAACCAGGCTATTAGCTGCTGGCTTTATTGCTGTATCCACAATAACGATCGACCCACCTGGCGCCTGTGAAACTCCAGTATCACGCTGAATGACATAGGCGCGACATGTCTCAGGAAGTTCCCTAGGCCAGGCAATAGTCTCTCCAGTAAAACCGTTAGCGTCATAAAGTTTCACCATATGAGATACGTCGATACGCGCCATAGGCTCTGATGACGTGCCATAAATGCTACCGGTGCCATTGATCAGCCAGTCTGCGCTAATCCCCATTGCCGCAGCAAGCTTGCCCGTAGAACGCGACACTTCAGTTGTTCCGTTAAGAATTTTTGATACTGCCGACTGTTGAATCCCTGCCGCTTTCGCGAGGGCCGTCTGGCTGTGGAACCCTGTTTCCTTCATCGCAAACTGTAAACGCTCTTTCAATGATTGCATCGGTATTAATTCCCAAAAAGAAGATTGCAACTATGCTTTATTGACTGTAATCATTCCATATCGCATAATGCGGCCGTGTGTTAGGTAGCGATACGGAAAGGCAATGAACCCAATCAATAAGGCTATTCAAATTGTTGGCAGCCAAACAGAGTTGGCCCGCCGCATTGGTGTAAATCAATCCACTGTCAGTAAGTGGTTGAATGGTACGGATATTCGCGCAAAACACGTGAAGCCTATTGCCACTGCAACCAACGGAAAAATCACGCCAATGGAAATTGTCGACTGGTGCTATGAGACACATCGGAATCATAAACAATGATGTGCATCATGCAAATCGGCATGAATTCTACCCGGAATAACGATCTTTAGGTGAGCCCAGGGATAAAAATCCGACTAATCGCACCTATTGCTAGTCGTAACTGGATGGCAAGGCTTCCGCAATGACCGGGATCGGCTTTCCGATTTTTACATAAGTAATCAGAACCAACGTTTTACGGAGTATTCACTATGCACAAATCACATGCACGCACAAACAACAAGGCGCTTCAGTTTGAAACCCTAATTCGCAGCGGAATAGCTGCGCAAGGCGTGGCGAAAGTTGCGCAGCAACTCGGCGTCCATCATTCACAGGTAAGCAGGATGCAAACGGGGAGAAATTGTTTTGTGGAACGCGCGGCCAAGCTGCTGGCCGTGATTGGTTTCGATCAGGGAGAGGAAACCGTAATTATCAAAGGGGAGCAGACAGCGCAACTTGCCCAGGCGCTGATCTCAATGCTGGGCAATTTAAAGATCGAAGCCCCGGACTGCGCGAACAGTTCCGAGGCTTCTGAGTGCAAAAAACCTACCAAGTAATTTGCGAGGAAATTATGACAAATCGTAGTCAGGTTTGCCACGTTGTTATGCGCAAACGCGCGCACAGAAATCAGGAGCGCGCCCTATGAGTATGAGTTTAATGGCAAAGGCAATGGGGATCAGCGTGGGTAACCCACTCCGAAAACTGGTGCTTATTAAACTCGCCGATAACGCGAACGATCAAGGTGAATGCTGGCCGTCTTATCAGCATGTTGCCGACCAGTGCGAAATCGGGAGATCCACTGTAAAAAACCATATTCGCGCGCTGGAAAAAATGGGTTTGCTTCGCAGGGAGTACCGCAAAAACGGCGATCTGAACCAGTCGAACCTGTTCTATCTGACCTTAGATAACCAGGTTAAAAAAGCATCCGGCAAGGGTGGGGCAGGAGCTGCCCCAGGTCAGGAACTGCCCGAGGGGGTGGGGCAGGAGCTGACCGGGGTGGGGCAGGAGCTGCCCGAGGGTGGGGCAGGAGCTGCCCGAGGGGGTGGGGCAGGAGCTGCCCCCATAACCAGTCACTCTTTAGAACCAGTCATTGAACCTATTACGTCAGAGAACGCTACCGCGTCCTCTGGAGCCATGAAAAAACAGGATGATTTGGTTGTGGCTGTCAGACCCGATGCGGGAATACAAACACCGAAGGGCGATAAGTGGGGAACTGTTGACGACCTCCGCGCGGCTCAATGGATGTTTGCCAGAGTGCAGCATGTCGCCCCCGCTGCCCGCCAGCCAAACTGGGCGGCATGGGCTAACGATATTCGCCTGATGCGTGGTGCGCTGAAAGTCACCCATAGAGATATTTGCCAGGTGTTTGCCTGGGCGAACGAAGATCACTTCTGGCAGACGAACATTCTGAGCCCCGCGAAGCTGCGCGAGAAATGGCCGACCCTAACCGCGCAGATGATGCAACCATCACGGCAGCGCCCCGCAGCGCCGCAGCAGCAAACGCCGCACTGGAATAGCCCGGAAGCTTGGGAGGACGTTTTATGACCCAGCAACTCATCCACGCCATCGCGCGCCGTGACGGCCGGGAACTCTCAAGGCTGGCCGGTAAATATCAACCAACCCAGGAGCGGCCCGCAAAAGGCGTTGTTAATTCCGAGGCCGAACGTCTGGTGGATGCGCTGTTTCGGCAGCTTAAGCAGGTATTCCCGGCAGCGAACGCTACAAGCCTGCGCACCGACGCCGACGAGGCGGCCGCAAAACAGCAATGGATTATTGCTTTCGCAGAGAGCGGCATCACCCGACGGGAGCAACTGGCCGCAGGCATGAAGCGAGCACGCGCAAGCCTGTCGCCATTCTGGCCCTCGCCAGGGCAATTTATCGACTGGTGCCGGGAAGGTGAGTTCGAGCTGGCCGGGCTGCCATCGGTGGCCGAGCTGCTGGCGATGGTGCGTACTTACTGCGCGCGGCGTGGGCTTTATGCCTCCCCGGCGGATTATCCGTGGCAGCAGGCGGCGCACTACTGGCTGGTTACAGGCCTGTATAGCGGTATGCGGCTTAACAGCTGGACAGAGCAGGAGCTTGCAGAGCAGGCAAAGGTTGAGCTGGTGAAAATGGCAAAGCGCATCGCCAGCGGTGAAGCCATACCGGAGCCTGTGGCAATGATCGAACAACCCAGGCCGCAGCCTGTTACCCGTGAGAGGGGGCTGGAGATTATCGCCAGAATCCGCCGAGACCTGCTGAAAAGCCGAGGAAAAATTGATCGAGGTGAACCATGACAGGACGCCAGGCCATTGAGCTGTACCTGAAAACTCACGCCACATTTACAAATGAGCAGGTGGCGGCCGCACATAACGTTAGCTGGGGCGCCGTAGCTTATGCGGCGCGCAGAATGGCGTGTGAGGGAAAGCTGGTGGTGCAGGAAAGGCACCATAAATGGGCCATCTATCGTTACCCGAACCAGGACGGAGACGAGCCAATCAATACCGTTTTCGATGAGTGCCGGGCGAGCGGAGCTATGCGCAGGGTGCTTTGCGTATACGGCGCGCTGGCAGCTGCAAAATTGTTTGATAGCCGCAATCAATCTAATAAAACAAGCATCCCAGGAGATATGCGGCGTTAAAAGCGTATTTAACCGGCCAAAATGAAGCGCTGGCGCGTTTTTTAAGGTGCCGTAACGCAAATGGGTGGAGAAAGATATAAATCCCTCAGCGTGCTGATTTGGCCGGTTATTTCCTGTGGTTAATCAATAACCGGATTTCTGGTTGTCACTTATTGCTTTTCAGAATGAGGCTTTCCCACATCACAACGAATGTCCGAGGCGGAAAGCCCAAAATGACACATATTGCCTCTGCGCGCACATTTCCGCACAATATCCGTGCGGTCTGAACAGCCGCAGATACTGGCGTCACTGGAGAAATCAACCGTGACGCACAAACACCAAAAAATCCTTTTCCCGGACCTGATCGCCGCTTCATTGGCGACCAGCGTTTTTTCACATTCAGCGTTCGGCCTCTACGGGGGTGCGGCGTGACCTTCCCGAAAGACGGCGTAAGGCTGCATAAATCCAACTTTGCGGCCATCGGCCAGCAATTACAGCCACTGCTGGATAAAGGCGAATGCTTTCGCCTGATCATCAAGCCCTGGCGCGATTCTCGCAGCCTCCCACAAAACGCGCTGGCACATGTCTGGTTTAGCGAAATCAGCGCTTACCTGATCAAGCGTGGTAAAGCCTTTGCCTCTCCGGCATGGGTTAAAGACGCGCTGAAGCATTCTTATCTCGGCTACGAAGAACGGGAAATGACAGACGTTATTACCGGCGAGAAAACCACGATCCGCTCCCTCCGGCATACCTCCGATCTCGATACCGGCGAAATGCACTTTTTTCTCACGCAGGTGGAGGGCTGGGCGCTGAACATCGGTTGCCGCCTCACCATTCCCGACGATTGCCAGTACGCGCAGTTGCGCGCGAAACAGGAGGCATAACCGATGCGCAAAACATGGTTTGAGCACACTGATTGCACCCTCACTGAAGCCGACGAGCTAATGAGCCAGTACCGCAAGCGCGGCGTGGCGGTTGAGCGTTTTCTCTCTCCCGACTGCCGGAAATTTATTGTGCGCGTTCAGTTGCCGGAAAGCCGTCACGAACCGCGGCCCAGCAGAACCTATCAACAACGGATTTGGGGGTGATCGTGGCTGACTTACGCAAAGCCGCGCGCGGCATCGAGTGCCAGGTGCGCATTCCGGGCATATGCAACCACAACCCCGAAACCAGCGTGCTGGCGCATATCCGCCTGCCTGGCGCCTGCGGGATGGGGATTAAGCCGCCCGATCTGCTGGCGACAATAGCGTGTAGCGCATGTCACGACGAAATCGACCGGCGCACGCGGCTAACCGATGCGGAGTATGCGCATACGTGCGCACTGGAAGGGATGGCGAGAACGCTGATTATCTGGCTGAAAATGGGGCTGATTAAATGACTTGCGATTATGAATTTACATTGCCATATCCGCCGAGCGTTAACGACTACTGGCGCAGGGGCAGGGGTATTACCTACATCAACAAGAAAGGGCGCCAGTATCGCCGCGACGTGGCGGAAATCCTTCACATCCTGAAGCTCGACATAAACACCGATGCGCGGTTGAAACTACGCATTATCGCGAACATGCCGGACAGGCGCCGCCGCGATATCGACAACATTTTAAAAGCGGTCTGCGACTCGCTGGAGAAAGGCGGCTTTATGCAAAACGACTCGCAAATAGACGAGCTGAAAGTGGTGCGGGGTGAAGTGATCCCTGGTGGCCGCCTGGGAATCAAAATAACGGAGATCGAGCAGTGAGAGCGCAGGCTTATGAATTTATCCGCCAAGAGCTGATCATGGCGACGGCCGACCTGAGCGGCAGCACAAAAGGCCAGCTGGTGGCGTTCGCGGAGAATGCCCAGCTGATCACCGACCGCTACAAGCGCAAGCCGCTTAAAGTGACCGACCCGGAGACGGGCGAACTGGTAGCCGTCTGGAATGACCCCGTGCCTGGCGTGCAGTCGCGCGCCAAAGGCTCGCATATTCCGCTGGTGCTGCCGGTCGAGTATGCCACCGCAAGCTGGCGGCGCGCCGTGCTGGCGCTGGAGCCACACGAAACCGCCTGGCTGATGTGGTGCTATGCCGATGCCACTCGCTACGCCCATCAGGTAGAGATCGTGCGCTGGGGCTGGGAGGCATTCAGCGATCAACTGGCGGGGAAACGCATTGCAGCCAAAACGCTGGCACGCCTGCGCGCGCTGGTATGGCTGGCTGCGCAGGACGTTAAATTCAAGTTAATTGGACAAAGTTCTGGTCTAACGTCTCAAAAACTAGCTAGCCTGCTAGACGTGAAGCCTTCTAACTGGAGTCAAAACTACATGCCCCATTGGAACAAAATGCTTGCGGTTTATGAGGTCCTAGATCACGTTTCTCTAGAAAGAGTACAAAGAGTGCGTTCGCAACAAAAGGCTGCAAATTGCGATATAAGTCTTGCAAAAATGAATATTTTGAGGGATAATTTATTGTAATTTAGTAAATTGCTCAAAGTGTAAATTTCCGACGTCAGTCGGTTTTTTGAACTTACAATATTGGTTTTGAGACCGTTTTATTTGCTATCAAAATCGTGGATACATGGTTCCCCCAGAGCACTTTTTGATAGCAAATTCTATTGATGTGTATTGATTACATCATGAATGCAAGTATAATGCCGCGCCATCGAAGACGTCCTTTGATGTCAATTTGAACAGAAAAAAGTAGTGCTTTCCCTCTTGTGCGTTATCCTTTCTTTATGTAGTTTGGATTTGTAGGTCACACGAAGCCCTGCTAAGGAATTTAATTTGAACAAAATTCAGCCCGCAGTCGTTTACACAATGACTTTTTTTATCATCCCTGTATGGGGGTTATGGCTGTTTTCGCTCGTTAAATAACCAATCAAGCCCGCAACACTTGTTTTTTCACCTTATTTTTACTTCTTCTACCAGTTTTTTCTGAGTTTTACGGTTAAGATACCCTTGGTTCTGACATGCGGCCGCACGTCGGGTATTTTAACTTGGTAGAAGGATCATCTTATAGAAGCCCCTGAAAACTCTGCTTCCGGTGTAAAGGTTTGGATTTTGACTGCAATGGTTGGCTTGCTTATGACCATTGTCAGTTTTTTTGCTGTTAGGATCGTCGACACCGTCGATGAGACTGAAGCAGCGGTCCATACTCTTAAAGAAGTACAAGCGTCCAACGGCGAAGCCATCAAAGGTCTCCAGCGTGACCGGGATAACGCCAATAAGGAAATCGAACGGTTGCGTGACCATGTCGATCGCTTGAAAGATGAAAACGCGCAGTTAAAAGCGAAAGCGGGAATCCCCCTTTCGCTGAATCATAAGCCACCGACGGGTGGCTTTTTTTTTGCCTGATGCAAGCTAGGCATTTAAAGCCCTTAAATGCCTTTTGATGAGCTGTATCCAGCTACAAATCCTATGAATGATAAAATCACTATTCACTATGCGCCGCACGGACTGGGAGCTATCCAGCTGGCGCTGGCGTCGTTCTATGAACAGCTCCACTCTCTTACCCTCTACGAGTGGGCTCTGGTCACCACTGTGATCATATCTCCGCTGGCTTTTATCGCTTCCATCGTTTTCCAGTGGAGGCAAACACGGGCGATTGAGCGCGCAGCCAGAGAAGGCCGAGTGGTCGCAAAGCCGAGGATGTTCAAATGAGCATGAAGAAAGCGGGCGCAGCTGGTGGGGCTTGTTCTGTGGTGGCGGCGATCATGTTGGTGCTGGCTGGTGGGAACGTCCGAACCAACCAGGAAGGGCTTGAGCTGATCGGTAATGCCGAGGGGTGCCGCGTTAATCCATACGTTTGCCCGGCTGGCGTGCTTACCGACGGGATCGGCAACACCCACGGCGTTCGCTACGGCAAATCGATGGAGCAGATCGCCAAAGACTGGGAGCGCAACATCCTGGAGGCTGAACGCTGCGTAATTCGCTATGGCGCTGGTGACCGGCTGACCGAAAACGCATTCAGCGCTGCCGTATCTCTGACGTTTCGCGTGGGCTGCGGCAAAGTGAAAAACTCGACGCTGTTTCGCATGTTCCGGCAGGGCGAACAGCGCGCCGCCTGCGATCAGTTCCTGAGATGGCGTTACGCCGCAAGTAAAGAGCTGCCAGGGCTGGTTACCAGGAGCCAGAAAGAGCGTGCGCTCTGCCTCAAGGAGTGAGCCATGTTAACCCGGTTGCTGGGCCTGCTGGCCCTGATCGCCACTCTCACCTCGTTCTATTACCACGACCAGCTCACAGAATCGCGGGCATCTTTAACCGCAGTTAATCGAAAATTAAACGCGGTTAAAGATGCAAATAAAAAGATGCTGGAGGGCCAGCGCAAACTTGCAGAGCTCGATGCCTGGTACACAGGAGAAATTGCCCGTGTCAAAGCTGAGAATGATCAGCTGCGTGCTGATGTCGCTAACGGCACTCGCCGGTTGCAGCTCAACGCCACCTGTGAGCGAGTGCGTAACGCCACCGGCGCCACCGGCGCCACCGGCGCCACCGGCGGCGCTGATGCAACCGCCCCCCGACTTGATGACGCCGCTCAACGGGATTATTTCACTCTCCGGGAGCGAATAGGGGAAGTAAACAAGCAGGTTTACGGCTTACAGAGTTACATCAAAACGCATTGCCCGGTATCGCAGCCGCGGCAGTAAAAAAAATTTCCTCTGCGTGAAATTCGACAAGTGACTTTCTGCTTAATAGCCCCTGTGCGGGGCTTTTCGTGCTTGCAGTACAGCGCACCCCACGCGCTTTAGTAACCCGAGCCTTTCAGAAAGTTGAGCCTGAGAATTGCCGTAAAGGTGGCGACCTCTCGGGGCGGCTTTTCTGTGGGACAGGCTCAATTTTCTAAAATGAAAACGTAATGAGTCAGATGATTGCCTTCGAACGTTCGGTAGCAATGAGCAGCCTGGACTTTCTGAACAGCATTATTAACCCATCGCGTATTGAGGCAGGCGAGAAGCCAGTAAGGCCGTCCGACTTCCACGCCCGCGTCAATGACGAGATTGATGAGAAATTAAACTACGAAAATTTCGTAGTTGGGAGAACGGGCCATAAGACGCATTACACCATGCTGAATATGGAGCAGATGACACTGGTCGGCATGAGGGAATCCAAAGCCGTCCGTCGATCCGTGCTGGCGAAGCTGAAGGTTATGCACGGCCCGCAAATTCCCCAAACGCTGCCGGAAGCGCTGCGCCTGGCTGCTGACCTTGCGGAGAAGAAAGCAGAGCTGGAAAGCCAGCTTGCGATTGCCGCGCCTAAGGCTGAGTTTGTTGATAGTTACGTTAAGGCGTCTGGAACGTTCACCTTCCGGCAGGCGGCGAAACTTTTCAAGGTGAAAGAAACTGACTTCCGCATGTTTCTACAGGATAGGGGCATCATGTACCGGCTCGCTGGCAAAATGACTCCTTATCATCAGCATCTCGCCGCTGGCCGGTTCGCGATGAAAACCGGGAAGAATAAGCGCAACGGCCACGCTTTCACCCAAGCTGTATTCACCCCTAAGGGGATTCAGTGGGTTGCCGGTCTGCTTACGGCGGAAAAGCTTAACCGCGATACCGCTGCTTAAGCGCTGCTTTTCCTGCCGTATGGTTGACGAGAACGTCAGTAAGTGCCTGATTGCAAAGTTAAAAAAACCGGTGTAGTCTATATTGTGTACAATAATACGAGGCTAAACTGTGGAAAGACTAATCGTAACTATCGAAGGCAGCACTGCGGGGCCACTGGAAGCGATAAGAACCTTTGAGGGTGAAGCGCCATCAGAGTTTCTGGCAATCGAGGGTAAAGATGTTCTACAGCTCGTTTTTCGGGATCTCGACGGCGCTGTCACCGTGGAAGTTTGTTCGCGAAACGAGTCTATAGGGATCTACACCCTTGTAACTGGAAGTGACAATAAGATAGTCCTGGCGAAAGGAGATGCTGAAAGCGTCCAGAGGCAACTAAGCCTAAAGTGCCAGAAACATTAAAGCCGCCTACGGGCGGTTTTTTATTGTGAGAAATAAATGGATATGACATTCATGTTGGCCGCTTACAGTGCCGCAGGCGTAACGCTGCTGCTTATCGCTGGTGGCTGGGTGACAGTTCGCGAGTATTTCAAGCGTAAGGCCGCAGAGAAACAGGCAGAGATTGATGCGCTGGTGGAACAGCGTCTTGCAGAAAAGCAGGGCCAGAGCCAAAGCGCCAATTAAAAAAGCGATTACCCCAGCGGGCTGTGGGGCTAATAACACCCGCAGCATAAGCGCCGGTTGGCTCCCGGCCTAATCCTTGCCGGTGGCTTATGCGGACAGCCGGAAAGACGGCATGTATTACAGAGGCTCTTTGCGCGCCGAAGGAATTAATAGTTTTATCAATGTGACAGAAAACTTTTACTCTGAGTTGCCAGAATCAATCCTATTTCCATTTACCTTACGTCCATACTGAAATTTTTCATGAAAAGTTCTATCTGATGTAACCATAACAGCAGGGTTATTAAAGTTAAGGTGATTGAATTGGTCAGCAGTTATATCGATGATGTAATTTTCGTATTCAAGCCACATATGATTGTACCTTGTTATTTCATGAGCAGGATACAGATCACCCGAACACAGATCTGCATCGATTCCAAACTTCCTTTTTAGAACCTTTTTTAATTCTACTGAGGCATCACCGCACCATCCAGTTGGAAATCTTTTACCCCTAATGCTTTGATCTTCTTCAAAATTTTTCCTTACCTCTTTGCAGGCAAGCAATATGTCATTCTGATCTGGAATAATCATTTTTAAACTATAAATTTCTGTTGGTTATTAATTGAATATTAAACCATAGGTAATTACGTAAGAATATGGCACTCACCGACAAACAAGAAATGTTCTGTCGCGAGTACCTCATCGACTTAAACGCCACACAGGCGGCGATTCGGGCGGGGTACAGCGTCAAAACGGCTAACCGCACCGCCTCCGAAAACCTGTCAAAACCTGACATCCAGAACAGAATCGCCGAACTCAAGAATAAGCGCAACGAGGACGTGGGTATAAATGCTGCTTATGTGCTCCAGCGCCTGGTTGAGATTGACCAGATGGACGTGGCCGACATTCTCAATGATGACGGATCGTTAAAGGCTGTTAGCCAGTGGCCTAAATGCTGGCGCATCACGCTACAGGGCATCGACCTGGCTTCGACTATTCGCAACTTTGACGAGGAAACCGAAGAGACGATCCTCAAAAAGATTAAATGGCCGGACAAAGTTAAGAACTTGGAGCTACTCGGCAAACATGTAGACGTGCAGGCGTTCCGCGAACAGGTGAAAACCAATCACACCGTTGATTCACTTTCCGACCTGATGGATGAGCTCTCAGGGGGTGCCTGATGGCGCTTAGACCTGAACACCTCGCCCGGCTAAGGGATAAATTCTGGCGGCTTAACCACCTGTACTGGATCACCGATAAACGCGGGAAGCCGGTACGTTTCAAGATGACCCCCGAACAGCTGGCCTACTTCGAGGGGATGCATACACGAAACATCATCCTGAAGGCGCGCCAGCTCGGCTTTACAACGCTGGTGTGCATTATCCAGCTCGATGCCGCGCTGTTTGAGGGGGCAAAGTGTGCGCTTATCGCTCACACCCTCAACGACGCAAAACGACTATTCCGCGAGAAAATCAAATATGCCTATGATCGACTGCCTGAGGAAATCCGGGCGGCTAATCCTGCGTCTAATGATGCCGCTGGTGAGCTGGTTTTTAAGAAGGGCGGCTCGCTCTACGTTTCGACGTCTTTTCGTGGCGGCACGCTGCGCTATCTTCACGTTTCCGAGTTCGGGAAGATCTGCGCAAAGTACCCGGACAAGGCGCGCGAAATTGTCACGGGTGCTTTTGAGGCTGTTTCAACTGACTGTTTCACGACGATTGAAAGCACAGCAGAAGGCCGCGCGGGCTATTTCTTCGATTATTGCCAGACTGCGGAAAAAGCGGCGCTATCTGGTGCGACCCTCTCTCAACTAAGCTGGAAATTCTTCTTTTTCAGCTGGTGGATGAACCCCCAGTATGCAATCGACCCCGTAGAGCCGCTACCGCAGCGCCTGCGCGATTATTTCGATGAGCTGGAGGCGAAGCACCGCCTTACGCTCAACGACCGCCAGAAAGCCTGGTATCAGGCCAAAGAAATCACCCTCGGCGACGACATGAAACGGGAATACCCGTCGATCCCCGCCGAGGCGTTCCAGCAGTCCGTGGAAGGCGCGTATTACGCGAAACAGTTCGCCATCCTCTACGCACAACGCCGCATCGGCCAGTTACCTGACAACGACCACCAGCCCGTTTACACGTTCTGGGATATCGGCGTCGGCGACTCAACGGCTATCTGGTTTGTGCGCGTGGTGGGTAATGAATTCCACATCATCGACTACTACGAGAACAGCGGCGAAGGGCTTCGCCACTACATGAAGATCCTCAAGGAAAAGGGCTACACCTACGCCGAACACTGGGCGCCCCACGATATCGACAACCGCGAGTTTGCGAACGATGGCAAATCCCGTCGCCAGCTTGCGCGCGAGGGCTACGAGGTGGACGGCGAAATCTATTCCATCTCGTTCAGTGTGGTGCCGAAGCTCGGCGTGGCCGAGGGGATCGAGCTGGTGCGCGAAATCCTGCCCCGCTGCGCCTTTGACAGCGTGAAATGCGAGGAAGGGATAAGCCACCTGGAAGCCTACCGCAAAGAGTGGGATGCCAAACGCGGCTGCTGGAAAGACAACCCTTTGCACGACTTCACTTCGCACGCTTCGGACGGTTTCCGCTACTTCGCCGTAGCGATGAGCCGCATCAAGCCCGCGACGGATATCAACATAGGAATTGGGTACTGATGGCAGACCTGAACATAGATTTTCATCACCCCGCCTGGTCAGAGTTCGCCGACGAGTGGCAGCTGGTGGCCGACTGCGTGGACGGTGAGCGCGCCATTAAGCGCAAAGGTAAGCGCCGCATGGTTTACCTTCCGCATCCCTCCAGCGACTGGCAGAAAAGCGATCCCCAGTGCATCCGTTACGATGCCTACGTGAAGCGCGCGCCGTTCCTGAATGCCACCGGGCGCACCTTGCAGGGGCTGCTGGGCATCGCGTTTGCCAAACCCTTAAAGATTGAGCTGACCGGCGCGCTGGAGGTGCTGGCGGGAGACGTTGACGGCCAGGGCTTATCACTCGATCAGCTTGCACGTGATGCCGTATCGCAAAACCTTCAGAAAGGCCGGGCCGGTATCCTGACCGACTACACCGGCAGCGGCGAGCAACCGCTGGCACGCACCGGGCGCCCGCTGCTGAAACTCTACAAAGCCGCGCAGATCATCAACTGGCGCGTGACCAACGGCAAAACCTCTCTTGTCGTGCTGAAAGAGTGGGAAGCCGTGGATCTGCCTGACGAGTTCCGGCTTGAGCTACGCCTTAAGTGGACAGAGCTTCGCCTGGTTGATGGCAAGGCCCATGTGCGCATCTGGAAACAATCCGCTGAGGAAGGCGTGAAGTCCACCAGCCTGTCACCGATTCTCGACAAGGCGGGCAAATCGCTAACCGATCTGCCGTGGTCATGGATTGGCGCGGCCAATAACGACCACACGCCGGACGTTCCCCCGCTGGCGGATATCGCCTCGATGAACGTCAAGCACTACCAGGCCGAAGCGGATATCGCCGAGATTGCCCACCTGTGCGGCAACCCGACGCCCACCGTTTCCGGGCTCACTGAGCCCTGGGCGGATAAATACCTGAAAGAAGGGATTCGCATCGGCTCCACTACCGGCGTGCTTCTGCCTGCTGGCGGAACACTCGATATCGTCCAGGCCGAAGATCGCAACCTGCCGATTGTCGTCGCTGAACGTCGCGAGAAACAGATGGCGATGCTCGGCGCGAAGCTGGTGGAGCGCGGCACTGCTGCCAGGACGGCCACGCAGGCCGCCGATGAGGCGCAGACCGATAACTCTATCCTGTCTCTCTGCGTGGGGAACGTGGAAGCCGCCATAAATCGCGCGCTCGCGTTCGCTGCGGCCTTTGCTGGCGGTAGCGGTACGATTGCCATCAATAAGCGCTACGAAGTCGCACAGCTCGATTCTCAGGCCATTACAGCCCTGCTGGCTGCGGTGCAGTCCGGGAAAATGCTGCTTGTGGATTTCATCCGCTACATGCAGTCAATCGGCCTTGTCGATCCGACGGTGAGCCCGGAGGAAGTGGAAACCGCCCTGAGAGAGCAGAACGACCTTACCGGGAGCCTGAACGATGGCGGCGACGATTAACGACCAGCTGCGCGATGAGGCGATCAGCCACGCACTCTACGTGGCGCGCTACGGCAACGGCGCTGCCCGCAAGATGATCCGGCTACTCAACGAGGCCGACGCGATGCTTTCCGCCGAGCTGCTGAACGTCCTGGAGGGCGTGGACGCGGCAACTTGGAGCGAGCGCCGTCTGGCCTCCCTGCTGGCGTCTGTGCGCCGTCTTAACCAGAAGGCATATAAACCCGTCACCGAAGCGCTGAAAGGCGAGCTGGCGGCGTTTGCGGAGCATGAGGCGGGCTATCAGTTTGACCTGTTTAACCAGCTACTGCCGGAAGCGGTGTTAAACCACGTCGAACTACAGGCCATCACACCCGATCAGGTGTATGCCGCTGCCGTCTCGCGACCGTTTCAGGGGCGGCTACTGTCCGAATGGGCCACGAAACTGGAAGCCGACCGGCTGACCAAAATCACCAACGCGGTGCGCATGGGTTACCTGCTTGGCGAAACCACCGAGACGATTACCCGGCGCGTTGTCGGCACCAGAGCGGCCAACCGTGAGGACGGGGCGATTCAGGAGAACCGGCGCAACCTGGCGGCAGTGACCCGAACGGCCATAGCCCACGTTGCCAGCACCGCCCGGCAATCGTTCGCCAGCGCGAACAGCGACATGGTGAAGGGAAAACAGTGGCTTTCGACGCTCGACACGCGCACAACCACGATCTGCATTGTTCGTGACCGGCTTAAATACACGCTGGACGGGAAGCCAATCGGCCATAACGTGCCATACCTGCGCGGGCCGGGCAGGGCGCATTTCTGCTGCCGCTCAACCGAGACGCTGATCCTCAAATCCTGGCGGGAGCTGGGGATCGATGCCGACGAGCTGGACGCAGGCACCCGCGCCAGCATGGACGGGCAGACACCCGGAGACACCACCTATTCAGATTGGCTACAGCGCCAGCCTTACAACCGGCAAAAGGCCGTGCTGGGTAAGGAGCGCGCCGACCTGCTGAGGGCCGGGAAACTTAAGGTGCCGGACTTCTTTAACGACCGGGGGGAATTTCTCACCCTCGATCAGCTGCGACGGCTTGAGCCGCGCGCTTTCGACTAATCCCCAGGGGCTGCCAGCGGCGGCCCTTTTTCTTTCCTGCGGCCAGAGGCCGCGACCATCTCGACGGAGTTGATGATGTTCAAATTCAAGATTGATAAAGCCGCGTTTTCCGCACTGCCGGACGAACACAAAGCCATGTATCAGGAAGCCGGAGACGGTTACCAGCTGGCTATTGAGGGGCTGCCTGACGTGTCGGGCCTGGAGGCCAAAGTAAACGAGCTGCTGGGCGAGAAAAAGGCCGAGAAGGCCAAGCGTGAAGCCGCCGAGAAGGCAGCGCGCGAAGCGGCAGAGGAAAAGGCCCGCAAAGAGGGCGACGTGACCGCCATCGAAAACAGCTGGAAACAGAAGCTGACCGACACCGAAGCGCGCTATCAGAGCCAGATCGAGAGCCTGAACGGCTCGCTGAATACGTTGCTGGTGGACAACGTGGCGCAGAGCCTCGCAACCAAATTAGCGGGCGAAGCCGCGCCGGTCATGCTGCCGCATATCAGGAGCCGCCTGGCAGTGGAAATGCAGGACGGCAAGCCGGTTACCCGCGTGCTTGATGCCAGCGGTAAGCCTTCGGCGCTGACCGTTGACGAGCTGGGCGCGGAGTTCAGCGGCAACAAAGCCTTTGCGGGCGTGATCATCGGATCAAAAGCAAGCGGCACCGGCGGCGCGGGTGACCCTTCGAAACCTGCCAGCGGCGCTGACGGGCTGGGCGGCAACGACCTTGTGAGCGAAGCCGCGAAAATTATTAAAAATATGGGAAATGAATAATGACTCTTAACGTATTCCAGGCACAAGTATCTACCGCGGCGACCGAACTGGTGGCCCAGCAAGTACAGCGATTCAACGCGGCTTCAGGCGGCGCGCTGGTGATGGGCTCTGGCGATCACATCGGTGATTACATCGAGCGCACCAGCTGGCAGCTTATCGGCGGTATGGCGCAGCGCCGTAACGCCTACAAAGACGGTGACCTGACCCCTCAGGAGCTGGGCCAGATTCTGGATCGCATGGTGAAAGTTGATGGCCGTATTGGCCCGATTTCGATCACGCCAACCATGATGAAGCGCCTCGGTAAAAACGTAGATGAAGCGTCCTCTGTCGTGGCTGCGCAGGCTACCGAAGCCATGCTTCAGGACTACCTCAACGCGACGTGTGGCGCGCTGCTGGCGGCCATCAAAGGTAACAGCAACATGGTTACCAACCTTTCCACCGCTGAAGGCGTGAAACCATCACTGGCGGGCCTGAACAAAGGCGCACGCCCGATGGGTGATGCCTTCTCGCGTCTGGTGGCGTGGGTGATGGATGGCGCGACCTATAACGATTTCATCGACGAGTCGCTGACCAACGCCAACCGCCTTTTCCAGATCGGCAACGTGAACATCATGCAGGACGGGCTGGGCCGCCGCTTCGTGATCTCCGATATCCCGGCACTGGCTGAGGGTGATCTTCAGCACGTTCTCGGTCTGACCGCTGGCGCTGCTGCGGTGCAGACTTCCCCGCTCAGCATGGCGGCGCAGCCGGTACTGGGCAAAGAGAACCTCAAAGCGCTGATGCAGGGCGAATACGACTACACCGTCGGCCTCAAGGGTTATCAGTGGGCCGATAGTGCCATCAAGTCGCCGACCGATGAGCAGCTGACCACCTCCAAAAACTGGAAGAAAGTACGCACCAGCGACAAAGACACCGCTGGCGTGCTGGTCACATTCGGGAAAACCGCCCCGGCAAAGTAAAAACCGTAACTGTGAACGGCCCGGCGGGGGTGAATGTGGGGGAAACCATCACGTTAACCGCTGCCGTTGAGCCTGCCGACGCCGAAAGCTACACCCTCGCATGGTCTGTTGACGATGAAGCTGTCGCGACCATCGATCCGAAAACCGGGGTAATGGAGGGTGTGGCCGCTGGCACCGCCGCCGCTGTCTGTACCGCGCAGAACAGCGACGGCAGCAAGGTAGCCAGCGAGGCGCACGCAGTTACGGTTTCAGCACCAGAGTAACGCTTAAGGGGCTTCGGCCCCTTTTTTCATGGAGATCCCCATGATCGATAACGACCCGACTTCCCCGACGTTTAACAGCTATGGCGACGTGGCGGGCCTGCTGGATTTTGCTTCTTCCCGTGGTTATGACGTGCCGGAGGAATCGGCGGAAATGCTGCTGTTTCAGGCGCTCGACTATCTGAACATCCAGCCGTGGACAGGAAAGCCAACGAAACCGGCCCAGCCGCTGCCGTGGCCGCGTGCAGGCGTAACGGTAGGGGGTGAGCCTTTCCCCGACGATGAAATCCCGCAGGCGCTTATTCAGGCGCAATACCGGCTCGCTGTTTCGGCGCAGGAAATCGACCTGATGCCGGGCTTTGGCGGCGCGCAGGCGCTGGAAGAAGCGGTGAGTGGCGCAGTCTCCATCAAATACAGCGAGCAGACGCTGGGAGCCGGGGTTTATTTCCCCTGGTTGCGCCCGCTGCTGGGGGAACTGCTGGGCGCCGGGGCGTCGTCCGTTAACTTTCGCGTGATGAGGGATTGAGCCATGCCGATCAGTTATCCGCGAATGAGGGCGACGGCTAAAAAGCTACTGAGCTGCAACGGCACCACCTGGAAGATCACCCGGCCCGGAGGGGTTGAAGTGATCGCCGGGGTGGAACACGTCCGGCCAGAAACCCGCTTTGATGCCGTCGGCGTTCGCAGTGATTACCAGCCCGCAGAGGTGGACGGCACCCTAATCATCGGCGGCGACGTGCGGATCGTGTTTACCGCCGATCAGGAGCTGCTGGTGGGCGATCTGGTGGATATCGACGGCACGCAATACCGCATCGTTAAGCCGAACCCGGTTAAGCCTGCCGATCTGCTGATCTGCTACCGCGCGCAACTGAGGGCATGACATGAGCGAAAACGCCGCCTTTATGGCCTCCATAAACGCATTTGTGGACAGGGCGAAAGCCAACCAGGAAACAGTGGTGCGTGCGGCCAGCCTGCGCATTCTGGCGCGCCTGGTGCAGATGTCACCCGTTGATACCGGGCGCTTTCGCGGTAACTGGCTGGTGGGCTTTAACAACGCGCCGGACGGCACGCTTGCAACGGTCGATAAGACCGGCACCGAAACGATAGCCCGCGGCTCGCTGGTGATCGAGCGGTTTAAGGTGGGCATGACGTCGGTTTACTTTACCAACAACCTGCCCTACGCCTACGCGCTGGAAATGGGCCATTCACAGCAGGCACCGGGCGGCATGGTACGCATCACCGCCGCTGAGTTTCAGCGCTTCTTTGATGCCGCAGCGCGGGAGGTGCGAACGTGATCCCCGATATCGGCGCGGCCATGAATGCCCGGCTGGGCGCATGGGCCGACGGCCAGAAAATCCCGCTTTTCATCGAGAACTGCCCCGGCGACAAGCCCGCAGGCATTTTCCTGGAATCGTTCGATATGCCCGCCACGCCGCAGACGCTCGATCTCGGCCTGACCTGCCACGTTTACCCCGGCATTTTTCAGGTGAATGTTGTTGTGCCGGTCGGCAGCGGAACGAGTGTCGGTCGAGCGCTGGCGCGCCAGGTGGCGGCCCTGTTCCCGGAGGGGCAGAGCGTGCAGGGCGACGGCTTCGCCTGCTGGGTAAGCGCTCAGCCCGCTATCTATGCGGGCGTGCTGAACCCACGAAACACCCGCTACTCAATCCCGGTAAGCATCCCTTACCGCGCTGACATTTCCAGCTAACCCGGCACCCGCCGGGTTTTTTATATCCATTTTCACAAGGAGGCCAGAATGGGCTTTCAACTTCCTAACGGCTCGACCATTCAGGTGGGCTCTGAGTTCGGCGATGAAATCAAAGTCACCGCCGTTTCTAACGCCAAAGGCGCGGTTTTCACCTGCGCAGAGGGCCACGGCCTGAAAACCGGCGACGAGGTGCTGATCACGTCCGGCTGGCCGCTGATTAACTACCTGGCGGCGCGCGTCTCTGACGTTACGGAAAATGACGTAACGATCGGCATCATCGATTCCTCTGATGAAAACTTTTTCCCGAAAGGGAACGGCGTCGGCTCGCTGCGCAAAATCACCGCCTGGACGCTGATCCCGCAGATTACCGAGCTTTCACAGTCCGGCGGCGATCAGCAGTACATCCAGATCCAGTTTCTGGAGGATGACCGCCAGCGCAACCTTGCGACCTACAAGGCCGCGAAAACGCAGACCATCACCCTGGCGCATGACTCCAGCCTCCCGATCTATGAGGTGCTGAAAAAGGCCGACCGCCGCGGCGATACGCTGCCGCTGAAAATGTACGTGCCGAAAGCCACCGAAACCCGCTACTGGAGCGGCACCCCGTCGTTTGACCCGCAGCCGCAGACCGCCGTTAACACCGTTGAGACGGTGCAGGTTTCGTTTGCCGTTAAGTCGATGGACATGGCGTTTTACAAGGATCAGGACGCCAGCGCCCCTAAGCCGTGATCCCGGCGCTTAACTGCGCCCCGCAAGCAATCTCCCTTTAACCCGCGAAATACAGCCGCCCTGGCAACGGGGCGCTAAGGAATCCGATATGTCCACTAAATTTGCATTACACCCGAACCCGACCTTTAAAGCCGACGTGAAGATCCCGCGTGCCGGTGATGATGATGGCGTGCTGACCTTCACGTTTAAACACTACCCGCTCGATCAGCTGGCGCAGCTGGAAAATATCGATGAAAAGAACGCCATCGACTTTTTAACCGATATCACCACCGCCTGGGCGCTGCCTGACGAGTTCAGCCGCGAGAATCTGGAAACGCTCCTGAATAACTACCCCGGCGCGCTGAAGGCCATCACAGAAACCTACTATCGCGAACTGCTGGGCAACCGCGAAAAAAACTAATCCGGGCTGCCTCCGCGTTCTATACGCCTGACCCGACCGCCGAAGAACTGGCCGCCTTTGGCCTGACGGCGGACGACTTCGACGACGAAGTGATCGAGGTGTGGCCCGACTGCTGGGATGCGTTCTGTATCTTCCAGGCGTGCGCCACGCAGTGGCGGGCCGGGGCGAGCGGCGCAACCGGTCTTGATTACAACGTCCTGCCCTGGCTGATGAAGTTACATGGCGTAGAGGACGAGGCGGCAGCCCTGCGGGATATCCGCGTAATGGAGCGCGCCGCACTGAACACGATTTATAAAGATCAGGGGGCGGAATGAGTGATATCGCCACAATTTCCCTTCGCGTAAACACCACCGATCTGGATCGAGGAAACCGGGCGTTAGCTGACTTCCAGCAGGCGGCCGGCAGCGCCGCGAAGGGTGCCGACGACCTTAATTCTAGTTTCCGGGCTGGTGCCGAGAGCCAGAAAAAAAGCTCTGCAAGCCTGCGCGAGCAAAAGCAGGAGTTACAGGCGCTGCTGAATAAAATCAGCCCGGTAAACAAGGCGCTCGATGAGCTGGACACCATCCAGCAGAATCTCGCCAGCTTTCGCGGCAAATCTCTGGTAAGCCTTGAGCAGTACGAGCGCTACAACGAGATTTTAGAGACCACGCGCACCAGATTACTGGAAACGCAGGACGCGGAAACGGCAGAAGGGCGGGCGCGACTGGAGCAGGCCAGGGCGGCGCAGCGTGCCGCGGCAACGGCACAATCCTTTGTATCTTCGTTAGAGGATCAGGTAAACGCCATCGGTAAAACCCGG
Source organism: Cronobacter sp. EKM101R (assembly GCF_963888145.1). Classification (NCBI taxonomy): domain Bacteria; kingdom Pseudomonadati; phylum Pseudomonadota; class Gammaproteobacteria; order Enterobacterales; family Enterobacteriaceae; genus Cronobacter; species Cronobacter sp. EKM101R. The sequence goes on from NZ_CAWPHW010000001.1 coordinate 53,749, forward strand.
ATCGAACTGCTGGAGCTGAAAGCGGCACAACTGGGCGTAGCCCAGCAGACGGCGCCGCTTATCGCCAGGCTGCGCGAACAGGACGAGGCCTGGAAGAAAGGCGGCATTAGCGCGGGCCAGTATCAGCAGGCTATGCGCATGTTGCCCATGCAGATCACCGACGTGGTGACGTCTCTCGCATCGGGAATGCCGGTCTGGATGGTGGCTATTCAGCAGGGCGGCCAGATCAAGGATTCTTTCGGGGGTATTGCCGGAGCGCTGCGGGCGCTCATGACGTTCGTCACGCCGCTAAACGTGGCTATCGGCACCGCTGCGGCAGTATTCGGCACGCTTGCCTATAGCGTACTCAAGGCGAATGATGAATTCGTTAAGATCCGCGAAAGCATTGAAAAAACGACGGGGCTTAGTGGTGACTTTTCCGACAAGGTAGCCTTAAGCGTTCAACATCTGGCCGACGTATCCGGCCAAAGTGCTGACGATGTTGCAAAGGCATACATCACCACCAAAGACAGCGCCAGCGACGCTATCGACAAGTTGATCGATGTGGGGATGAACTATGAGCAGGCTGCGGCGAGAGTTAAAGAATACAAGGATGCATCAAATTTCACCGCGCTGAACAACATCATCGCCGACCACCAGCAGAAAGTAGCCGCCCTCGGCGATACCTGGCTGGATGTTGCCGCTAAAAAAGCTAAAGGGCTGGCGATTGGCACGCTGGCATTCTCCACTGGTGCAATGTCAGATATTCAGATGCGCCAGGATGAGATTAAAGGGGAAAGCGTTCGGCAGCGCGCTCTGCAAACGCAAAAGGACATGGAGGAAGTCCTCAAGGCGAGCAGCAAGCACGTCAAGGCGGTTACAGATGAAACGGAAAAGCAATTCTATTCGACCAACCGGATAGCCAATGCGCAGCGCGAGCTGAACCAGTTACTAGAAAACCAGAAAACACTGGCGGGAACCGGCAACGAGGCGGCGCAGAAACAGGCGCAATATCTCATAGACCAGAAGCGAAAAGAGATTAAGCAGCTTCAGGATCTGGAGAACAAAAAAGGCAAGCCGAAGGGAAGCGGCACTATTGAGCGTTCATCCGATAATGCCCAGCGCGACCTGCTGGCGCTGCAAGCCGAGCTGGACGTGTTGCAAAAGCACCGCCAGGCGAATGACGTTATCAGCCAGCAGCGGCGAAACCTTTGGAAAACTGAATCTGAAATCGCCATTTTGACCAAAAAGGCGCAGGAGGAAGGATTAAGCCAGCAGGAGCAGATCACTCTTGCGGCTGACAAGCAAACACTGGCCTATCGCCAGCAACTGGCAGCCCTGGGCGACAAGGTGGAACAGCAGAAGAAGCTTAACCAGCTTGAGCAGCAGGCGACCAGATTTGCCGAACAGCAGGCAGCAAAGCGCGCTGAAATTCAGTCCAAAATGGATGGGAAGTCGAGCCGGGAAGCCGAGCGTGACGCCGAACGCGACCGCATCAATACAACCTATGCTGCAAACCCCGAGGCGCGCAACCGGGCGATACAAGAGCTGGAGGCCACCTATCAGAAAGAGAACAAGCTACGCGATGACTGGAGAGCTGGTGCAAAGGTGGCGTGGGCTGACTATGAAGACAGCGCAACTAACACCTTCCAGCAGGTTTACGATTTCAGCCAGAACACCTTTACCGGAATGACCAGCTTCCTGGTAGACTTCGTTACCACTGGGAAAGCCAGCTTTAATGATTTTCTGTCTGATGTGCTGAAAGGGCTTGCGCAAATGCTCGTTAAGATGGCTGAAGTACAGGCCATGAAATCAGCAATGGGCGCTTTAAAGGGAACGGCAATAGGTGACTTTTTCGGTTTTGCCACTGGAGGCTATACCGGCCCCGGCGGCAAGTACGAGCCAAAGGGGATTGTCCACGGCGGCGAATTTGTATTTACGAAAGAAGCCACTGAACGAATTGGCGTTAACAACCTTTACGCCATGATGAACGGGGCGCCGGGATATTCTGATGGCGGTTACGTTGGCAAGGCTCCGCGCGCCGGGTTGACTGGCGGATCTGGCTCGGTAACTGTTCAAACTTCCGTTACGGTTAACCAGAGCGGTGGCAGCGACGACCAAAAACAGCAGAGCCAAAACTCGGCGGCTGTTCAGCGTGCTTATCAGCAAACCATCAACGAATCCATCCGCGCAGGGATCATGAGAGAGACGCGGCCAGGCGGCATTATCTGGAACGCAACAAAAGCCCGATAAATTGACCGTCCGCAAAGTGTTGGGCCAGTGCCGCGCTAGGCTTTTCGGTTGCACAAATTAAAACCAATGATACCGGGAGGAACGATGAAAAAGATTGGATGCGCCGTTTTGGCCGTTGGCCTGATTTGGGCCGTTATTGCCTTAAACATGGATGTTACCGTGCTTACCGAAAGCGGGAGAAGGGTTAATAATCTGGGGCTTATCGCCTCGCGGCAAAATCATATCTTCATCGGTGCCTTTATAGTGCTTTGCGGCTTGCTAATGATCTTGTTTGGCAAGGGTGAAAGTGAAAAGCAGGTTAAATGCCCGTTTTGTGCCGAGCCAATCAGCCCAGAAGCCCGCAAATGCAAACACTGCGGAAGTGCGGTTGAGCCTGCAAGTGTGGCAGCGCCGGAGCGCGAGCGGGTCGGGGCTGACTTCGTGATCGGCGAAGGGGAAGCCGCTGAACTGAACCGCGCCGCCGTTAAGGCTTTGGCCGCGTCCTATGTTGCCCGGATGCCTCGCCAGCAGGCAAGCGTGATTATGGCAAGCAACGAGCAGGAAATTAACCAGCTTCGCGCCGGGATGCCGCAACTTTGCGCCGAACGGTTTGATGCCGCGCTGGAAAGCGAGCTAACGGCGCTACAGCACGTATGGGGCGCGGCGAAACCCTGAAATACATTATTGACCATCAGACCCGCCCACCGTGGCGGGTTTTTTATTGCCCGGAGGAAACCGGATGGCAATCGAAACCTTTAGCTGGCCGACGCAGATCCAGGCAGGTATGCAGGGCGAATACACAACAACCGTTCGCCGCGCGAAATTCGGCGATGGTTACGAGCAGGTGGCCGCCGATGGCATCAACCCGGAGTTTCAGAGCTGGCCGGTCGAGATGAGCGGCATAAATGGCGAGATGCTGGCCGTGCTGGCCTTTGTGCGACGACACGTCGCCAAATCCTTCATCTGGACGGCGCCGAACGGTGAAACGAGCCTATGGCGCGTCGACCCTGAATCAATCCGCTCGGCCCCGCTCTCCCGTAACGTGATGACCATCAACGCCACATTTAAGCAGGCTTGCGCACCATGACTACCACCAACCGCCCCGTAAAACTTTATCGTGATTATCAGCAGCTGGAGCCCGGCAACACGATCCGGCTGTTTGAGGTGAGCGGCGAGTCTTTCGACATGCCCGACGTGCTGCGCTTCCACTCCTACAACCTGCCGCACACTCCCGAGGAAATCGCCGCTGCGGGTGGCGACGAAAACAAGCTACCGGCCAAATCAATCTGGTGGCAGGGCGAAGAATATTCCGCCTGGCCGTGCCAGATTGAAGGCATTGAGGCATCAACCGACGGCACCTGCGCACAGCCAAAGCTCACCGTCGCAAACCTGGACACCTCGATCACCGCGCTTTGTCTCGCGTATGACGACCTGTTTAAGGCGAAAGTGATAATCAGGGAAACCCTGGTGCAGTACCTCGATGCGCGTAACTTCCCCGATGGCAACACGACGGCAGACCCGACCCAGGAGATCCGGCGCGTTTACTACATCAACGGCAAATCCAGCGAAACGAACGAGGCCGTGGAGTTTGTCCTCTCCAGTCCAATGGATCTGGAGGGGTTACAGCTGCCGCGCCGCCAGCTGCATTCCCTGTGTACCTGGTGCATTAACGGCAAATACCGCAGCGGCGACGGCTGTTCCTACGCTGGCACGCGCTATTTCGACCGCCTGAATAACCCCGTGGACGATCCGGCTCTGGACGTCTGCAACGGCACGCTGACGGCCTGCAAGCTGCGATTCGGTGAGGCGCAGCCGCTCGACTTCGGCGGATTCCCCGGCACCAGTCTTATCAGGAGCTAAACGTGGATGAAAAACTGATTCAGGAGATTAAAGCGCACGCGGCGCAGACCTACCCGCAGGAGTGCTGCGGTCTTGTCATCCTGCAGGACGGCCAGCCGCGTTATATCCCCTGCAGAAACACAGCCACCGACCCGGCGGAGCATTTCCGCATCGCGCCGGAGGACTACGCCCGCGCTGAAGATCAGGGCGACGTGGTGGGCATCGTTCACAGCCACCCTGACGCCACCAGCCAGCCGAGCGAGCTGGATAAGGCGCAGTGCGACGTTACAGAGCTGCCCTGGCATATCGTGAGCTGGCCGGAGGGTGATTTACGCACCATTTACCCGCGCGGCGAGCTGCCGCTGATTGGCCGCCCGTTTGTGCTGGGCGTCTATGACTGCTGGGGGCTGATCATGAGCTATTTCCGGCAGGAGCACGGGATCGAGCTGCGCGACTACCGCGTCGATTATCACTGGTGGGAAGCCGGACACACTGAAAATTTTTATCAGGATTGCTGGTATGAATGCGGCTTTCGGGAGTTCGACGGGCCGCCACGGCCGGGCGACATGGTGATCATGCAGGTAAGCGCACCGCGCTGGAACCACGCCGGGATTTTGCTGGAGGGCAACATGCTGTTGCACCACCTGTACGGCCACCAGTCGGGGCGCACGCCTTACGGGGGCTACTGGCGTGAACGAACCATGAAGATTGTGCGCCACAAGGATCTGACGGGGGAGGCATGACGCAGACATTAACGAAAATCGAGCTGGGCGGCGCTCTGGCGCGACAATTTGGCAAAACCCACCTCCGGGCCGTCAAAAGCACGGCGGAGGCCGTGAGGGCGCTCTGTTGCACGATCCCTGGCTTCGAGAAGTTCCTGAACACCAGCAAACAGCGCGGGCTGGCTTACCACGTATTCCGGGGCAAGAAAAACCTCGGCGTGGATGAGCTGGGCTTTCCTGTTACCGGCGATGTGATCCGCATCGTTCCCGTGGTTATCGGCAGCAAACGGGCGGGCATCGGCCAGACGATTTTAGGGGCGGTGCTGGTAGTGGTGGGGGCGGTGATCACTTATTTCGGCGGCGGTGCGGTAGGCGTTCCCATGATGAAAATGGGCGCGGCCGTCATGCTGGGCGGTGTTATCCAGATGCTTTCCCCCCAGGTGCCGGGCCTTGCCAGCAAGCAGGATGCCGACAATCGCGCGTCTTACGCCTTCGGCGGCGTGACCAATACCGCCTCCCAGGGCTACCCGGTGCCGCTTCTCTATGGCAAACGCCGGATCGGCGGGGCGGTGATATCGGCGGGCATCTATGCCGAAGATCAGCAGTAAGTTAAACCAGATAACAGGCCGCCTGCGGGCGGCTTTTTTGTGGGCGCAATATGACAGAAAAAGCGATTCATGGCGCGAAAGGTGGCGGCGGCAAGCAGCACACCCCGAAAGAGCAGGACGACAACCTGCTTTCCGTCGCCAAAGCCAAAGTGCTGGTGGCGCTGGGTGAAGGGGAGTTCGACGGCCAGCTTGATGGCAAGTCTATCTTCCTGGACGGCACGCCGCTGGTTAACCCTGACGGGAGCGAGAATTACCCCGGCATAAAATGGGAGTTTCGCCCCGGCACGCAGGCCCAGGAATACATCCAGGGCATTCCCGGCGCCGAAAACGAATTCCCGCTTTCCAATATGCAGATCACCACGGAAAAGGGCTGGACGCGAACCTTTGACGATTCCACGCTTTCCGCCGTTCGCCTGCGCATCAAATGGCCGCAACTGTTTCAGCAGAAAGATAACGGCGACATGGTGGGCTACACGCTGCAATACGTCATTGAAATGCAGGTTGACGGCGGCAACTGGAAAGAGGTGCTGAAAACAGCCGTATCCGGCAAAACCACCAGCGGCTACGAGCGAAGCCACCGCATTGATTTACCCGCCGGTAAAACGTGGAACATACGCCTTCGCAGGCTGACACCGAACGCAAACAGCGCACGCATCGGCGATACCATGATGCTGCAAAGCTACACCACCATCATTGATGCGAAGCTGCGCTATCCGAACACCGCCTTGCTCTACATGGAATTCGATTCGAGCCAGTTTAACGGCTCCATTCCGCAAATCTCCTGCGAGCCGCGCGGGCGCGTGATCCGCGTACCGGCGAACTATGACCCCGATACACGCAGCTATACCGGCGCCTGGGATGGCACGTTTAAATGGGCGTGGACGGATAACCCTGCCTGGGTGTTTTACGATCTGGTGCTGAACGACCGTTTCGGGCTGGGCGACCGGCTGGATGCCGACAACGTGGACAAATGGGCGCTCTATCAGGTGGCGCAATACTGCGATCAGCTGGTGCCGGACGGCAGGGGCGGCGACGGCAAAGAGCCGCGGTATGTCTGCAACGTCTATGTGCAGAACCGCGCCGATGCCTTCACCGTTTTACGAGATTTCTCGGCCATCTTCCGGGGCATGACCTACTGGGGCGGCGATCAGCTGGTGACGCTGGCAGACATGCCGCGCGATGTGGATTACGTCTACACCCGCGCGAACGTGGTGGAGGGGCGCTTTACCTACGCCAGCAGCACGACAAAGGCCCGCTACTCTACGGCGCTGGTGAGCTGGTCTGATCCCGATAATCAGTACGCCGACGCGATGGAACCCGTATTCGAGCCGGATCTGGTTAACCGCTACGGCGTCAACCAGCTTGAGATAACCGCCATCGGTTGTACCAGGCAGAGCGAGGCCAACCGAAAGGGCCGCTGGGGCATCCTGACCAACAACCGCGACCGCATCGTTACGTTCGCCGTGGGGCTCGACGGTAATATCCCGCTGCCGGGCTATATCATTGCCGTGGCTGATGAAATGCTTTCCGGGCGCGTGATGGGCGGGCGCATCAGCGCAGCCGATGGCCGGACGGTCACCCTCGACCGCGTGCCGTCGGCGAAAAATGATGATCGGTTGCTGGTAAACCTGCCTGACGGCACCGTCCAGGCCCGCACCATTGCCACGGTTTCCGGTAACGTGGTGACGGTCACCGCCGCCTGGGATACAACGCCGGACGCCGGGGCGTGCTGGACGGTCGAGAGCGATGATCTGTACGCGCAGCAGTACCGCGTTACCAGCGTGACGGATAACGGCGACGGCACTTACAACATCGTTGCAGCCTGGCACGACCCGGACAAATACGCGCGTATCGATACCGGGGCAATCATTGACGAGCGCCCGATCAGTGTTGTGCCGCCGGGCCACGTTGCAGCCCCGCAAAACGTGAAGATTGAAGGCTTCACGGTGATTAATCAGGGCATGGCGATCCAGACCCTCCACGCCACCTGGGATGCAGTTGAAGGGGCTATCGCTTATGAGGCCCAGTGGCGCCGCGATAACAACAACTGGGTGAACATCCCGCGCTCCTCGGTCTGCGGCTTCGATATCGATGGCATTTATGCGGGTGGATACCTGGTGCGCGTGCGTGCGATTAACGCCGTGGAAGTCTCCAGCGTATGGGGTTATTCAGAGTTAACGGCGCTGACCGGCAAGCAGGGGAACCCGCCAAAACCGGTTAATTTCTCTGCCGAATCGCTGAACTGGGGCGTGCGTCTGAGCTGGGGCTTCCCGGCTGACACCAGCGACACACTCAAAACCGAGATCCAGTATGTGGTGAACGGTGACACCGATAACCCGCTTTTGCTGGCTGATGTGCCTTATCCGCAGCGGGATTATTCGCAGCTCGGCCTGAAAGCCGGACAGCGGTTTTTATACCGCGCGCAGCTGGTCGATAAACTGGGCAACGAGTCGGGCTGGACAGACTGGATCGAGGGTATGGCGAACGACCAGGCCGGGGATTACCTGGGCGATATTGCCGATGACTTTCTGACGAAAGAAGACGGCGAAGCGCTGTTAAGTCAGATAACCCTCGACCCGGAAGCCATCCTGCAGAACGCCCTGAACGGCCATGACACGGTGATTCAGCAGTGGAAGCAGTACGGCAAAAACCGCGCTGGCATCATTCAGGCGCAGACGCTGGCCGCCGATGCAAACAAGTCCGTAGCGGCGCTGGAAACCACCGTAAACGCGAAATTTGAGGATTTCGAGGCCACCGCCTCCCGCCTGGAGAAAGCCACGGCAGACAACACCTCAGCCATCAGCGAGATCAACGATACGGTTGTGGCAAAGTTCGGCGAGGTGGCCGCCGCGGTTGAAGGCAAAATGGATGCGTATGTTGACGCCAGTGGCGGCTCGGCCATCTACACCATGAAAACCGGTGTGGAGTACAAAGGGAAGTATTACGACGCCGGGATGTCGGTTGCCGTGACCGTAAACGGCCAGGCCGTTGATACTCGTTTCGCCGTGAATGCCAACCAGTTTGTTGTGATGAGCGGCAGCGGCGACAACCGTTATTCACCGTTTGCGGTTGTGAACGGGCAGGTGTTTATGAACAGCGCCTTTATTCAGGATGGCACAATTACAAACGCCAAAATTGGCGCAGTAATTCAGGCGAACAATTATGCCGCGGGTAAAACCGGCTGGATGATTAATAAGGCTGGCGCCGCTGAGTTTAATAACGTGACGGTGCGAGGAACCATTATCGCAACGCAGGGGCAGTTTTCTATGGCCGGTGCCGGTAATACCGTTGTTATTAACGGCAATGGCGTCACCGTCAATCTGGCTAATGGTGGCCGTATTATTCTGGGAACGTGGTAGCAATGCCGAGCGGATTATATATCGACCTGAAAGACGGCGGCCCTGCAATGGAAATAACGGCGGGCCTTCGGTGTCCGTCTTACTGCGGGTACGCCAGCGGTAAAGGGAATAAATACACCATTCCGGGCTATGTGACGGGCGCAACGGCAGTGTTTGCGCCGCACGTCACCGCCGGGATTTATGTGGGCGGCGGCACCAGTCTGATCCCGGACATGGACGTGTTAACCGGCGTATCTCAGAGCGGAAATGTACTGACCTTCTCCGTATGGTCAAATTACAAAATGAGCAACGGGAAAATATACCCCGGCACGGTCTGGCAGATCCTCCCCGCGAGCCAGTCGGGAAACCGCGGGCTGTACATTTCTGACAGTACCGACTTTACCGCCATCACCGACGCCGCCACGGTCGGCCAGTGCGTTTATCGCGGTCGGGTGACGTTTACCGGCTCCTGGTCGCCTCCCTCAACGGGCTACAACCGGCAATCCTACGCCGTGTTTGCGAAGTGGAGCGCAAACGGCGTTGTGGTGGAGTATGACGGCAGCGTGGTCCGTGCCGTGGCCGAGCGTAACGGGGCGAACGTTAACGCCACCGTGACAATGGACGTGGTTATCTTTGCGACCGGCGTCGCGCCGGTGGCGGGGCCGGGGCTTAATTTCTTTAACAGCAAAGGGCAGTGCACGTTTTCAACGACTAAACGCCCGTTCCTTTACAGCAACGCATTTTATAAGCCATCCGGCACCGCCGCGGATATTGGCAACCGGTACATCATGCTGGGGCGGTATGGCGCACAGACCGACATATCCGGCGGCTGGTGCTATGCCAAATATCAGGGGCTTGTCCGGTCGGGTAATTCCGTCCGGGTAGGGCGTGGTTATGTGGCCGCTGTCTGGACGGCTGACTATCCCGTGACGGCCAATAAAACAACCGGCATGAATGTTTTGTTGCTCGACAGCATGTACTGACCGTTTATTTATTAAATAACCCGCTGCGGCGGGTTTTTTATTTTCAGGAGTTAACTGAATGGCTAAAGGCACTATCAGCATCGCCAGTGGCGCAACCGCCATTACAGGCGCAGGCACCACCTTCACCGCCGAGCTGGCTGCCGGTGATTACATCGTTTTCACGGCGGGGCAGGTTGTCTATACGCTGGCGATTAAGTCAGTGGACAGCGACACGGCGCTAACGCTAACCAAACCCTATACAGGCCCGGACGCTGACGGCCTGGCATGGTCGGCGGTGCCGCGCAGCACCATGAGCCAGATCACGATGGAAGTGGTGAACCAAGTCACAGAGGCTTTACGCGGCCTGAACCATGACAAAGCGAACTGGCAGCAGGTATTTTCCGAGAGTAATAACGTCACTGTCACCCTACCCGACGGCAGCGAATTTAAAGGCCCAGGCTGGCCGTTTATCGTTAACCTGCTGGAAGACCTCGATCCTGACCGGCTACAGCAAATTGTTAATGACATGAAAGCAGCGCAGGCCAGCGTAAGCGCTGACCGGAAGGCAGCAGAAACCGCCCGTACCGGCGCAGAGAGCGCGGCCACCAGCGCTACAGCAGCGCAGAATGCCGCAGAAAGCGCCGGGGCTGCCGCCGCCAGGAGCGCCACCAGTGCAGCCACCAGCGCCAGCTCGGCGACAAATTCGGCCACATCAGCGAGCCAGTCGGCATCTGAGGCACTTAAGCAGGCTGAGCGCGCACAAGACCTCGCTGATTCGTTCGACGCTACAAAGGTGCTGAAGAAAGATCAGAATCTGGCTGATGTTTCAAACATGTCTGCCGCAAAAGTTAACCTAGGGATTGACCGCGTAACGCAGGGGTCAACGTCTACAGCGCTCGGTAAGCCAGCAGGCTCGCGTCTGTTCATTTTTGATAACGGAACGTGGGGCGCCCTTAATGGCGCTGATGAATATATCCCCCTTGCTATTGCTCAGGGCGGCACTGGAGCAAAAGATGCCTCCGGAGCGAGGAAAAATCTCGGTCTTGATGTCGCTAATAATGTCGAGTTCAACCTGATAAAAGGTAATAGCGACATTTATACGAGGAAAGTCTCTGACGATCCTGTAAGGGGTAACTCATTATCTTCTGAAATTGTCGGATCTGATGGCACAACTAAAGCCCGGATCGAGATGTGGTGCGACACGTCTACTGGCAACGCATCAATAGTTAACCGTAACCCGACGGGGCCGCGATTCTTCACGATCAGGCAGAATGGGGAGGTTGAGCCGTCTGGTCGCGTTATGTCTGGTTTTGGTGCCGAGTTTAAGAGCAATGGTGAGGTTTTGACGTTACGCCCTACCGGAGCGAACCAGGCAACTTACATGCTTATTCGTGATAGTGATAATTCAAACATCATGCTTGTGGGCAGATCTGGTGCAAGCTATGACACTGTAATGACCAACTATAAATACGGCACAAGTATCACAATGACAGATGCATGGGCCGGGTGTAACAAGGGATTGTATGGCTCAACAATTGAGTCTCGTTCTGGTTATTTAAACTCTAAAGCTATATCTACCACGGCAAACGCACATCTTTATTTTATTAACAGCGACAACAAAAATCGTGGGGTTATTTATTCAAGACCTATCGCAAACGGGCAATTAATATGCATCAGGCCAGACAATAGCTCTACAGGCGCGACGGGTTCAGAAATGTCGGTCAACGGCTCTACGGGTGAGGTTCGCGCTGTTAAGTTCACCAACATCTCTGACGAGCGGGCTAAATTCTGGATTAAGCCAGTAGAGAGCGCCCTCGATAAGATTTGCCAGCTTCGCGGCGTAACTTATTCGATGCATACAACGGTGCAGAATACCGTGCGAAATGCCGGCCTGATTGCCCAGGACGTTCAGAAGGTCTTGCCGGAGGCCGTAACGAAATGCGAGGCAGACAAGACCACTATCGATAAGGAGTGTCGCCCGATTGAGAACCCTCTGGCGGTTGACTATAACGCCTTAGCGGCCCTGTATGTCGAAGCATTTAAAGAGGTGCGGGCAGAGATGGATGCGCTCAAGTCTGAGCTGGAAGAGATGAAAGCAACACTCGCCAGCCTCACAGCCTCCGGAGATACGACCACCAGCGAATGATGAACCAGCAGCGGCCCGCCTGGGCCGCGCTGTAGTAGTGATCGATCATGAAAATATATTCTGCCGCTGCGATTGATAGGTGCCACTGCCTTGATCTAATTTCTTCATGAAACTACTGTATCTATATACAGTATTTTTATGGGGAGGAAATTATGCCGCGCTATTATGAGATTGAAACCGCCTTTCGTCGGGCTATGAAGCTGGACGCCAGAGGCCGCCGCACCGTAACGACTGCCGACTTTGTGAAAGAGCTGGCCGCCGTTAACTGGAACTGGTCGCTAAAGCAGGCGAACGAATGGATGGATGCCTGCCTAACAACGTTTAAAGACATATCGACCGAGGAAGGCGAAAACCGCACCCTGGCGATGTACAACCCGAACGGGGGGATCTGATCATGGGCTTCCCATCACCCGCCACGGATTACATCGAGCGCCGCGTAACTCTCGATGGTATATGCGCTATTGGTATGAATAGCCGCATCGTTGAGACGCCCACCGGCTACGCGGTGATAGATATCAGCATAATGGCGACCATCGGCGCGACCGTTCTCTTCTCTTTATATGGGAATGTGCAATTTGGGTTTATCACCCAACACGGGATCATTACTGACGATGGGGAATCGCTGGAGGGCTCGGCGCTGGATGATGTGGAGATCGCCGGAGTGGTTACGCATACCATTCACAGCGCGGACAGCATCACTGATCAGCGGCCCATAATCTAATAGAATAGATGCGAGATGTTTTTCATTATTTTTTCTATACTAACGAAAAGAGAGCTTTATGGTGGAAACTGAATATAATTTATGTGCTTAGCCGTTAACAAAGGTTTTTATTTTTTTAAAAAAATCAGAAACTTGTTCTTCAAAACCTGCCTCAAGAATTTCAAAGATTCGCTCTTGTGTTAGACCATGTTCCTCACGCCTTTCCTGCAACTTTTTCCAGTAAGCTTTGGATTTTGCATTTTCTGGCGCAACATCGGGAAGCCCATACGGTGAATTTTCTTGTTTATATTTATTAAAAATTTCATCTTCTATATCATCATAGGGACTAAAAATAACATCATCACGATTGCCATATTTATCTTTTGCATCACCATCCAAAATCGCTACTGCATTATGAGGCGCACAAATAAATTGAGTCCAGGCATTGCGCTTCATTAAATCGACAACGTTACTACAGCCGCCTATGTAAATTACCTTTATTCGATTTTTCGTTTCAATAGCAGACAACTTAAGGTTTATATAACTTTCGAGGGTCACGTCTTCAGTAAATATATATTTGTCAAAACCATGAAATCCGAACATTTCAAACTGAATAAAACTGTATGAAACTAGGTTATGAATTACTTCACCATTTTCATTTTTTAGGTAAATGATTGGTGTTCCATATTCATAGATAGTTTTCATAATTGCTAATGAGTGTGTAGTGAAGAGGATTTTTTTATCCTTCTCCAAGCAGATATTTTTAACTGCATTCATTAGGGAAACTTGTGCAGAGGAGTCCAACGACACGTCTATTTCATCAATAATGATTATTTTGCTAGAAGAAGTTATCATTTTGAAAATACTTATAACAAAAAACTCACCTGAACTGAAATAATCCTCACGAATATAACGATTGTCGTCAAGCGGCAAAAAAAAGTATTGCACACCCTTTATAGTGACGAATTTAAGATTCTGGAATTTATTAGCGTCTTTATAGACAATGTTCAGAAAAGCGATTAATTCATGGGCGTCTTCATAGTTTTTTTTGAGGTACATTTCTCGTAGCGTCATGTCAATATTACCCAAGGCTGGAAACTCTGAGAAACGTTTACCATAAGGAATTGGAAGTTCAACGTTTATAAATGACTCATCCCTAAGTATGTCTTTTGTATCAAGATCTCCATTGTTAAATCTGAAAGCGTAAAGTTTTTCTTCAATTTTTATATCTATTTCTGTATTTTCGCTAATGCTAAAGACGGAAGAGGTTTTACTTACGATAGCAGTATCTTTAAGAAGGGCTAAGGCTTTTATAATTGATGTTTTGCCCACACCATTTTTGCTTGTCATACAGATAAGCGGGTCACGTGAAAAATCAAAAGTTACACTAATGTTGGAGAGATGCTGAAGTTCTCTAATATCTACACTAATGATCATTTAAGCAGCTCCTTGCCTCTGAGGAGTTTACTTATGATGGCATTACCATACCTTTTTCGCAGGTGAAATAAATAGTCTTGATCAATGTTATTGATCTGGCTCAGAACGCCTGCTATAGATAAGATAGATGACATTTCATCCATTCCTGTATAATTCATCAGCTTATCTCGATCGGTTCTGAGCAGATGCAGTTTAACCTCAATATCCGTTTTAGTTGCTTTGCTTACCGTCATTTTTCCGTCGTTTAGTATGCTAATGCCCAAAACCTTTCTTTCATATTTTTTTGTGATAACTTTTGTTTTTTTATGATTAATAGAAAGCTTCAATAATGGATCTGATGATAAAATGCCTATAAGGTCATTAGTTATTTCTTTTTTAAGAATTTCATGCTGAGATGAAATGATTAAATCATCTGCATAACGAGTATATATGTATTGTTTATCTTTACAATATGATTCGATAATATTGTCGTAATCAAAAAAACAAAAGTTGCTTATTGATGGTGAGGACGAAAAACCAATAGGTAATCGATTATCGAAAGTGCAGAGATAGACTATCCTTTCTATATTTTTTTTTACATCTTCAATGTCAATGGTGCTTAGATAATCGTAGTACTTGGATAGTTTATTTGATACGGCTTCACTACTGATCGAGGGGAAAAAATTCGATATATCCGTTTTAAAAATAAACTCGCTATTGCAGTGGGGTTTTACGGCCTCGGATATGTTTACTTCTTTTCTATATGAGAAAACAATATCTTCTCGCACAGGCATTTCGCTGAATATAAAGCGCGAAAGAAATGTATGAATGAGTTTTAGTCTATCTGAACATTGATAAAGATCAGCTTTCGTCCTGCTAAGGGGAATAAGGCGAACTTCTTCTTCTGTACGGATATTATGGAAATCATCAAAATTCTTTTTATGGTTAAAGTAAGAATTAAAAACACTCTCCAGGCTGTTATTTTTCATGCTATTATTACCTGTGATTAGTCTTATAAAATCTTCAGAATGAAGTGCTGAAACCCTTTTGCGGATATATGAAATTATTAAGGCTCCCGCAAGAACTTTACGGGAGCCTTAATAATTTTACAAGACCTTATACTGCCTATAGAGGCTTCCTGATTGACTGGAGATGCTCCAAGTCAGAAGCATGTACTGATTATGACCTCATCCGTTATGTTTAGCAAGTCTTGGCTTTAACTTTGGTATCCGGGGACGATCCAGTAAGGCAACTTAACATTAAGTCATTGTAAATAATGGCAATAAAAGCAGGTAAGATATGTGAGCTACTTATCACATGAGTATAATTAACGTTTTGATGATACAACTGTTGGATGCATGTACTCTACGTGAAGCCGCGCATCACTCAATGCCGTTCTCCAGCCAATCAGCCCACCATTGCATCATTTCCCGACGCTTATCAAGGTACTGGGCATGGTTATAGATGCCGCGAATATTATTGCGATCAACGTGAGCGAGCTGCCGTTCAATGGCATCCTGAGGCCACCCATGTTCGTTAAGAATGGTACTGAACTGGTGCCGGAAGCCATGACCACTAGCCAGCCCCTCGTATCCGATTTGGCGGATAACCTGTAAAACAGTATTCTCGCTGATAGGTTTGCGCTTATCGTTACGCCCGGCAAACACGAACGGCGAAAGCGAAGTGATGGGTTGAAGATGCTTTAAAAGATCGTAGACTTGCTGCGACATTGGAACCAAATGTTGTTTGCGATTTTTCATCACTTCCGCATCGATTAAGATAAGCCGGTTTTCAAAATCGACATTCTGCCACAGCATAGAGCGCAACTCTTTAGTACGCATGGCCGTATATTGCAGCACCTGAGTAGCAATGCGAGAAACTACGCTCCCACCATAGCCTGCAAGCGCCTGGTTGAAAGCAGGAATCTGATCAGCTGGAAGAAACGGGAAATTCTTTTTCCTGTATCCCTTCATAGCATCCGCCAGATCAGGCGCAGGGTTATATTTAGCTCTACCGGTTACTACGGCATAGCGAAACACCTCTCCACAGCGTCGACGTGCCTTATTGGCCCGCTCCATTGCACCACGATCTTCGAACCGGCGTAGCACCGCTAGAAGCGTCATGGGTTCTATTTCTTCTAAAGCCATGCCGCCAAGAAACGGCAAAATATCTGCATCAAACATTCGGCGTAGTTCATCGGCATATCCTTCCGACCACACTTGCTTTTTGTGCTGATACCATTCCTCGAAGATTGAGCCGAAGCTATCCGGTTTGGTCTCCTGTTGCTTCTTCTTAACCGCAGGGTTAATCCCAAGAGCAAGATCGCGTTTAAGTTCAAAAGTCATGCTTCTGGCTTCTGCCGGGCCGATCTCAGGGTATTTGCCGACAGTATGGATTTTTTCTTTCCCACCAATGTGATAACGAACCTGCCAAACCTTTTTTCCGCTCACTGGCACATATAGATATAGCCCATTCCCATCGGCTAAACGGTAGGGCTTTTCTTTAGGTTTGGCTGCGTCTATCTGCTTAATAGTAAGCATTGGGTAAAACCCCACTGGGTAAAAAATTGATGGGTAAAACTATTTTACCCAAAATTTACCCAAGAAAAAATGAGGCTTTCAACGAACCGATGCGAACAAGCGCGAACGCTGGAATGGCTTTTTTACTGGGTTTTGTCATGATTTGCGAACGGTGTCGGAGGCGGGCGAACTATGAAATGGCGTCCCCTGCAGGAATCGAACCTGCAACTAGCCCTTAGGAGGGGCTCGTTATATCCATTTAACTAAGGGGACGAGGCGGCGTCAGTATACCGATTTTTACACCGCCGTTAAGGGCTTAGCCGCCTGTTCGGTTAAACAATCGCCATCGTCAGCGTTTTTGTGAGCCGCCTCTGGTTTCGTTTTCACGCGCTTTCTGTTCTTTTTTCAGGCGCGCTTTCTCTTCTGATTTCTTCTTATTGCTCATGTCGTTACGGATCTGCGCATGGCTTAATAGCGCGAAGATAAACGTACCGCCGATGATGTTGCCCGCAAGCGTCGGCAGGGCGAACGGCCAGAAGAATTCGCTCCAGTGGATAGTGCCGTTAAACACGAGGTACAGGATCTCGACGGTACCGACCACGATATGCGTCGTGTTGCCGAGCGCGATAAGCCAGGTCATCAGGATGATCACCACAATCTTCGCCGCACCCGCAGACGGGAACATCCACACCATGGTCGCGATGATCCAGCCGGAGATAATTGCGTTAGCGAACATCTCGCCCGGCGAGTTGTGCATCACTTCCGTGCCGATAGTTACAAACGCGTCGCGCGTCGCCTCATCAAAAATCGGCATAAACTCAAACGCCAGCGCCGCAAGGCCGGTGCCGACGATATTCCCGAGCAGCACCACGCCCCAGAGCCGCAGCAACAGCAGCATATTGGTGCCGGTCGGGTTCTGCATCACCGGCAGGACCGCCGTGACGGTGTTCTCGGTAAAGAGTTGCTGGCGCGCCATAATGACGATAATAAAACCAAAGGTGTAGCCGAGGCTTTCCAGTAAAAATCCGCCGGGAATGCCTTCCAGGTGCACATGGAAAATGCCTTTGGCCAGCAGCGACGCGCCCATTGACAGCCCGGCGGCGATGGCTGACCAGAACAGCGCCATCGCGTCGCGCTCCATCTCTTTCTCGCCGTCCTGGCGAATATGCTCGTGGATCGCCATCGCGCGCGACGGCAGCGCCTCTTCATCCACTTCTATCTCTTCGCCGCTCTTTTTCTCTTCGCTCTCGACTTCCAGCTCATCCGCGTCGTCGATTTTTTCCTCGCCGATTTTGTCCATATGGGGTTCCTGTCAGGTTAGGGGGGCTTCGTTAAGCGTAGCGCGTCGGCGGCTGTTATCCGGAAAAACAGACAATTCGGCCTGCCCGGTGGCGATTTCGCGCGCTATCGCACGGGGTTTCGCCACCTGCGCGGCGCGTGAGGTGGCCGCGTCATTCCCCTGTGGTACTATTCCCGACTCGCCTGAAAGGAGCCGCCCCATGTTAGAAGCCCGGAATCTTGCCTGCATACGCGACGAGCGACTGCTGTTTCGCGCGCTCTCGTTTCGCGTGTCGCCGGGAGATATCGTGCACGTGACCGGTGCGAACGGGGCAGGGAAAACGTCGCTGCTGCGCCTGCTGGTGGGGCTGGCGCGCCCGGAAGAGGGCGATGTCTGCTGGCGCGGCGAACCGCTGGCGCGCACGCGTTCAGCCTTTCATCAGGAACTCCTGTGGCTCGGCCATCTGCCGGGCATCAAAGCGGCGCTCACCGCCGATGAAAATCTCGCGTTTTATCACCCGTATACCCGGCGCGAGGCGCGCTGGCAGGCGCTCGCCGCCATCGGGCTTGGCGGCTATGAAGATCTGCCGGTTGAGCAGCTCTCAGCAGGCCAGCAGCGCCGCGTGGCGCTGGCGCGTCTGTGGCTCAGCGACGCGTCGCTGTGGGTGCTGGATGAACCGCTGACGGCGCTTGATGCCGCAGGCGTGGCGACGCTGACGGCGCGTCTGGAGGCGCACGCGGCACGCGGCGGGGCGGTGATAGTCACCACTCACCAGCCGCTGGCGCTTAACGTCGCGCACCGCACGTTAACCCTGACGCCGGAGCCCGCCGCATGATGGGCCGCATTATTCGCCGCGAGCTGCGCCTTGCCGCGCGTCATCGTGCGGAGCTCCTTAACCCGCTGTGGTTCTTTCTGGTGGTGATTGTATTGTTCGCGCTCGGCGCAGGCCCGGAGCCGCAGTTGCTCGCGCGCATCGCGCCGGGCGTAGTGTGGGTGGCGGCGCTGCTTGCCTCGCTTCTGGCGATGGACCGGCTGTTTCGCGACGACGCGCGCGACGGCGCGCTGGAACAACTGATGCTGCTGCCAACGCCGCTGCCGGTGGTGGTTATCGCGAAAGTGACCGCTCACTGGGTGGCGACCGGGCTGCCGCTGGTGGTGCTCTCGCCGCTGGCGGCGCTGCTGATGGGATTGAACGGACATGCGGCGCTGACGCTGATGCTGACGCTGTTGCTCGGCACGCCGACGCTGAGCTTTCTCGGGGCGCTGGGCGCGGCCCTGACGGCCGGGCTGCGGCGCGGCGGCATCCTGCTGAGCCTGATTATTCTGCCGCTGGCGATCCCGCTGCTGATTTTCTCCACCGCCGCGGTGGACGCTGCCGTGATGCAGCTTCCGGTCGGCGGCTTTTTCGCGATCTCAGGCGCGTTTTTGACGGGAAGCGTCACGCTCTTGCCGTTCGCCACCGCAGCGGCGCTGCGTATCAGTATTCAGTAGGCCCGCGCGTGCGGGCGATAACGTTTATGTGAGCAACAACATGTGGAAATTCTTACACCCCTGGGCCCGGCCTGAGCGGCTCTACGGGCTTTGCCGACGGCTGACGCCGTGGTTGGCGTGGCTGAGCGCAGTCCTGCTCGCGACGGGCTGCGTCTGGGGGTTTGTCTTCGCGCCGCCCGACTACCAGCAGGGCGACAGCTACCGCATCATGTATCTGCACGTCCCGGCGGCGATGGGATCGATGGGCATTTATGCCTCAATGGCGGTCGCGGCGTTTATCGGGCTGGTGTGGCAGAACCGGGCGGCCGATCTTGGCGTGATGGCGATGGCGCCGGTGGGCGCGGTCTATACCTTTATTGCACTGACGACCGGCTCCGCCTGGGGTAAACCGATGTGGGGCACCTGGTGGATCTGGGATGCGCGGCTTACCTCCGAGCTGGTGCTGCTGTTTTTATACGCGGGGGTGATAGCCCTCTGGCACGCCTTTGACGACCGCCGCCTCGCGGGCCGCGCCGCGGGCCTACTGGTGCTGGTGGGCGTGGTGAACCTGCCCATTATTCACTACTCGGTGGAGTGGTGGAACACGCTGCATCAGGGCTCCACCAATATGCAGCAGAGCATCGACCCGAGCATGCGCGCGCCGCTGCGCTGGAATCTCGCCGGTTTTCTGTGCCTGTTTGTCACGCTCACGCTGATGCGCCTCGGCAACCTGCTGCTGCTTCAGGAGCGTCATCGCCCGTGGGTGGCGGCAGTGCTGGAGAAAAAATCATGACCGCCGCGCTGACCACGTTTTTTCTGATGGGCGGCTACGCCTTTTACGTCTGGCTGGCGGTGGCGATGACCGTCATTCCGCTGGCGCTGCTGATCGCGCATACGTGTTTCGCACGTCGCGCGCTGCGCCGGGAGATCGAGAAGCGTCAGGCGCGCGAGCGCCGACGCCAGGGCGCGGAGGTGTCGCGATGAACCCGCGTCGTAAAACGCGCCTGTGGGTCGCGCTCGCCGTGCTGGCAGGGCTGGGGCTGACGCTTGCGCTGGTGCTCTACGCGCTGCGCGCCAATATCGATCTTTTCTATACGCCGGGCGAAATTCTCTACGGCAAAGGCGCTGCGCAGGAGAAGCCGGAGCCTGGCGAGCGGCTGCGCGTCGGCGGCATGGTGATGCCGGGGAGTGTGAAGCGCGACAGCCAGAGCCTGAAGGTGAGCTTCCGGCTCTATGACGCGCGCGGCGTGGTGGATGTCGATTACGACGGCATTCTGCCCGATCTGTTTCGTGAAGGGCAGGGCGTGGTGGCGCAAGGCGTGCTGGGCGAGGATCAGCGCATTCACGCCCGCGAAGTGCTGGCGAAGCATGACGAAAACTATACGCCGCCGGAGGTGAAAGCGGCGATGGACGTCAACCACTCGCGCCCGCCGCAGGCGTATAAGGATAACCGCCCATGATGCCGGAAATCGGTAACGTCTTGCTGTGCCTCGCCGCCGGACTGGCGCTGCTGCTCACGCTCTGGCCGCAGTGGGGCGCGATGCGTCAGGTGCCGCGGCTGATGGCGCTGGCGCGCCCGCTCGCCTGTGCGCTTTTCGCTTGTTTGCTGGGCGCGTTTTTGATCCTCGTGCACGCCTTTGTGGTGAATGATTTCACGGTGCTCTATGTAGCGAGCAACTCCAACACCGAGCTGCCGGTCTGGTATCGCGTGGCGGCGACCTGGGGCGCGCATGAAGGCTCACTATTGCTGTGGGTGCTGCTGATGGGCGCATGGACGTTTGCCGTGGCTATCTTCAGCCGCGGGATGCCGCAGGAGGCCATCGCCCGCGTGCTGTCAGTGATGGGCGGGATTAATTTCTGCTTCCTGCTCTTTATTCTGCTGACTTCAAACCCCTTCACCCGCACGCTGCCGGAATTCCCGATTGAAGGGCGCGATCTCAACCCACTGCTTCAGGATATCGGGCTGATTTTTCATCCGCCGCTGCTGTATATGGGCTATGTCGGGTTTTCGGTCGCGTTCGCCTTTGCCGTGGCGTCGCTCTTAACGGGGCGGCTCGACACCGCCTGGGCGCGCTGGTCGCGCCCGTGGACGCAGGCGGCATGGGTGTTTCTGACCATCGGCATCGTGCTCGGCTCCGCCTGGGCCTATTACGAACTGGGCTGGGGCGGCTGGTGGTTCTGGGACCCGGTCGAAAACGCGTCGCTGATGCCGTGGCTGGCGGGCACGGCGCTGATGCACTCGCTGGCGGTTACCGAAAAACGCGGCAGCTTCCGCGCCTGGACGGTGCTGCTCGCCATCACCGCCTTTTCGCTCTGCCTGCTCGGCACCTTCCTGGTGCGCTCCGGCGTGCTGGTGTCCGTGCACGCATTCGCCTCCGATCCGGCGCGCGGCATGTTTATTCTGGCGCTGCTGGTGATTGTTATCGGCGGCTCGCTGCTGCTGTATGCCGTAAAAGGCGGCAGCGTCAGGGCGCGGGTGGGCAATGCGCTCTGGTCGCGTGAGAGCTTTCTGCTCGGCAACAATATTCTGCTGATCACCGCCATGCTGGTGGTGCTGCTCGGCACGCTGCTGCCGCTGGTGCATAAGGCGCTGGGGCTGGGGTCGATTTCCGTCGGCGCGCCGTTTTTTAATGTGCTATTCAGCGCGCTGATGGCGCCGTTCGCGCTGCTGCTCGGCGTCGGGCCGCTGGTGCGCTGGCGGCGTGATGAGCCGCAGAAGCTACGCCGTCGTCTGCTGGCGGCGTTGGTGGTCACGCTCGCGGCCTCGCTGATCCTGCCCTGGCTTTTGCAGGACAGCGTTAAGGCGATGACGGTCGCCGGGCTGATGATGGCGGTCTGGGTGCTGGTGTTAACGCTGATGGAACTGATTGATCGCGCTACACACCGTCATGGGCTGTGGCGCGGGCTGTGGAAATTAAGTCGCAGTCAGTGGGGCATGACGCTCGGGCACGTCGGGC
This sequence comes from Cronobacter sp. EKM101R, assembly GCF_963888145.1. Classification (NCBI taxonomy): domain Bacteria; kingdom Pseudomonadati; phylum Pseudomonadota; class Gammaproteobacteria; order Enterobacterales; family Enterobacteriaceae; genus Cronobacter; species Cronobacter sp. EKM101R. Next base: position 75,916 of record NZ_CAWPHW010000001.1, read on the forward strand.
TTGCCGTGACGGTCATTGGCATCGCGTTCAGCCAGAACTACAGCGTGGAGCGCGACGTGCGCATGACGGCGGGCGACAGCGTCGATATTCACCATTACCGCTTTGTGTTCCGCGAGGTGCGCAACGCGCAGGGGCCAAACTGGCGCGGCGCGGTCGGGATTATCGATGTGCTGCGCGACGGTAAACCCGAGGCGACGCTGCGCGCTGAAAAGCGCGCCTATAACAGCAACGGTGTGGTGATGACCGAAGCTGCTATCGACGGCGGGCTGACGCGCGATCTCTACGCGGCGCTCGGCGAAGCGCTCGACGACGGCAGCTGGGCGGTGCGGCTCTATTACAAACCGTTTGTCCGCTGGATCTGGTACGGCGGGCTGCTGATGGCGCTCGGCGGGCTGCTCTGTATGCTCGACCCGCGTTACCGGCTGAAAAAAGCGCAGGAGGCCGCATGAGACGCCGCATTTTACTGATCCCGCTGGCGCTGTTTCTGCTGCTTGCCGCCGTGCTGTTCTGGCAACTGACGCGCAACGCGGCGGGCGATGATCCGTCTCAGCTGGAGTCCACGCTGGTGGGCAAGCCGCTGCCCGCGTTCCGGCTCGCCGCGCTTGATGACCCGAGCGTGACCTACGATCGCGCCGCGCTTGTGAATGGTAAGCCGCTACTGCTTAACGTCTGGGCGACCTGGTGCCCGACGTGCCGCGCCGAACATCAGTTTCTCAACGGACTGGCCGCGAAGGGCGTAAGAATCGTCGGGCTTAACTATAAAGACGATCGCGCCAAAGCCGTGGCGTGGCTTAATACGCTCGGCAACCCTTACGCGCTGAGCCTGTTTGACGGCAGCGGGATGCTGGGGCTGGATCTGGGCGTTTATGGCGCGCCGGAGACGTTTGTTATCGACGGGCGCGGCGTGATTCGCTATCGCCACGCGGGCGATTTGAATGACCAGGTCTGGCGTCAGGACGTCAAACCGCTGTGGGATGCGCTCAACCAGGAGGGCAAGCCGTGAAACGCCTGTTAAGCCTGTTGGCCGGTCTGCTGCTGACGTGTCATGTTTTCGCCGCCATCGAGGCGTACCCTTTTCACAATGAGGCGCAGGAGCAGCAGTTCCGCGAGCTGACCGGCGCGCTGCGCTGCCCGAAGTGCCAGAACAACAGCATTGCCGATTCCGGTTCGATGATCGCGGCCGACATGCGCCAGAAGGTCTATGAACTGATGCAACAGGGGCAGAGCCGCGAGCAAATTGTGGCGTATATGGTGGCGCGCTACGGGAATTTCGTGACCTACGATCCGCCCGTCACGGCTGGCACGATACTGCTCTGGCTGCTGCCCGCGCTGTTTGCGGCAGGCGGCGTTGCCGTGCTGGTGGCGCGCACCCGTCGCGCCCGCCGTGAGCCTCTCCCGCTTGACGAAGACGAACAGGAGCGGCTGCGCGCGCTGCTGAATGAAGAAGGAAAACGCCCGTGAGCGCGTTAATCATGGTTATCGTCGTCCTGCTGGCGGGCGTTGCGGCGCTGGTGCTTTACCCGTGGCGCGACCGGCGCGCGCTCAGCCGCGATGCGCTGAACCGCACACTCTATTATTCGCGTCTGCGGGAGCTTAACGATGAACCGCCCGAGGCCCGGGAGGCGCTGGTGGTGGAATTGCAGCACAGCCTGCTGGCGGATATCCCCGCGCCGCGCGCGCAGAGAACGGGCCATGCGGGTTATGGCGCGCTGCTGGCGGGCGTGCTGCTGGTCGTCGTGGTCAGCGGCGGGCTGTTCATGGCGACGCATAGCCTTAAACAGGTGAATGCCTGGCAGGCGGCGACGCGCGAGACGCCTTCACTGGTGGCGCGCGTAATGGACCCGCACGCGGCGCCGCTCACGGTGGATGAACTGACGCGCCTCGGGCTTGGGCTGCGCACGCGTTTGCAGGAAGAACCACGCAACGCCGCAGGCTGGGCGATGCTCGGGCGCATCGGTATGGTGCTGAATAACGCCGATACGGCCACAGAGGCGTTTAAACGCGCCTGGCAGCTCAATTCGCAAAGCACCGAAGCGCGGCTCGACTATGCTGAAGTGTTAGCGCGCTCGGCGCAGCCGGACGATAACCGCCTCGGCGAGCAAATGCTGAAAGCGGTCGCGGCGCAGGCGCCGGATAATCTGCGCGCGCAGGGGCTGCTCGCCTTCAGCGCGTTTCGCCAGCAGCGCTATCCGGAGGCGATCGCCATCTGGCAGGCGATGCTGACGCGCCTGCCGCCGGACGATGCGCGCCGGGCGGCCGTGCTGCGCGGCATTCAGCAGGCGCGGGTGGACAGCGGCATGGACAACGCCAGACTGGCTGTTAAAATCACGCTCTCACCCGTTTCGAATAAAGCCTTGCCGGATAAAGGGATACTCTTTGTCAGCGTGACGGATGGCGTATCCGGCGTGCCCGTGTTGGTGAAAAAATTGCCGCTGGGCCATTTTCCGCTGACAATAATGCTTGATGACGCTGACGCGATGCTCCCTGAGCGGGGGCTTGAGCATGTCACGCAGGGTATTGTGAAGGTGCATATTTCCCGGGACGGCAACGCGGCCGTGCAACCCGGAGACTGGACAGGCGAGCGCCGTGTCACCACGCTCAACCCGGCTTCGCCGGTGGACGTCCTGGTTGCGCCTTCGCCATCAGGAGCGGGTTAGTTACCATTTACAGGGAGACTGCTATGAACTTTCGCCTTACCGGGCTTGCGCTGGCGGCCACGCTTTTAGTGGGCTGCGCCAGTTCGTCAGAGCCGCAGCAAGGGCGTTCCGACCCCTTAGAAGGGTTCAACCGCACCATGTTTACCTTTAACTATGACGTGGTTGACCCTTATGTGCTGCGCCCGGTGGCTGTCGCCTGGCGCGACTACGTGCCGCAACCGGCACGCAACGGGCTGGGCAATTTCACCAGCAACCTGGAAGAACCCGCCTCGATGCTCAATAAATTCATTCAGGGCGACCCCTACCAGGGGATGGTGCACTTCACCCGTTTCTTCCTGAATACCCTGCTGGGGATGGGCGGTTTTATCGACGTGGCCGGTATGGCGAACCCGAAACTGCAGCGCGAAGAGCCGCACCGTTTCGGCAGTACGCTTGGCACGTATGGCGTCGGTTACGGGCCGTATGTGCAACTGCCGTTCTACGGCAGCTTTACGCTGCGTGAGGATGTCGGCGATATGGCGGACACCACATATCCGGTGCTCTCCTGGCTGACCTGGCCGCTGTCGCTCGGTAAATGGGCGGTGGAAGGCGTGGAGTCGCGCGCTCAGTTGCTGGATTCCGACGGCCTGCTGCGCCAGTCCTCCGATCCTTACATCCTGGTGCGTGAAGCCTATTTCCAGCGCCACGACTTTATCGCCAACGGCGGTAAGCTTAAGCCGAATGAAAACCCTAACGCGCAGGCGATTGAAGGGGATCTTAAGGATATCGATTCGGAATAAAACGCCGGATGCGTTCATTCTTAACATAAATAAAAAAAGCGGGCCGGGGCTCGCTTTTTTATTTCACGCCAGGCGTTAAACGCCAGTAAAAAAGGCGAGCCGTAGCTCGCCTTTATCGTGTTATTCCGATCAGAAACGGTAGTTAAAGTTCACGCCATACAGCCAGGCTTTACCTTCAGATTTGAAGGTGTACGGGCCTTCGGTGAATTCGACGTGCTGGCCGTGCATATAAGACACACCGGCATCCACGGAGGCGTCTTCATTGAAGGCGTAAGTGGTACCGGCGCTCAGCCAGAGACGGTCCTGGTCAGGAATGGAGATAGAGCGCTGCTGCTCTGGCACCGGGCTGTCATCAAAGGCGATACCGGTACGGAAGGTCCAGTTGTCGTCCATATAATAGGTGGTGCCGAGGGCGATGCGGTACGCGTCCCGGTATTTCTCTTCTTTCTTAAACAGCGTGTCGCCGTTGTTATTGGTCGCTTTCAGCTCCTGGAACTGGCTCCAGCTGGTGTAGGTCAGGCTATAGTGAACGGCCCACTGCGGCGCGATACGGTTATAACCAGAGATTTCCCACATTTCAGGCAGGTTCAGGGTCAGCGAGCCGCCAGTGGTGCTGCCACCCGTGCCGTAAGGCAGGCCAAGGCCCAGCGCGGCGTTAATCGGATTAAGCGCTGCCGGCAGGCTGCTCTTATAATCGCCGTCAAAGTCGATTTTCACTTCAGAGCGGTAGGTCAGGGAGTAACGGTTATTTTTATCCAGTTCATACAGGATACCCGCGTTCCAGCCAAAGCCCCACTCGTCGCCTTTCAGGTGCGCAATTTGGGTGTCGCTATTAATGCCGCCTGCAGCAGCGCCGAGCCGTGCAGCGGTCTGTGAATCAATTTGGCCGGATTGCACAAGCGCTGGCAAGCCGCCTGCAATGATTTGCGGCAGGTCGCCCGCGTAACGCTCGATTTTCGCGCGCGCATACACGGCGTCGAAGCCCAGACCGAAGCTCCAGTGGTTATCGAGGCGATACGCGCCGCTGAGGTTTAGGTTCAGCGTTTCGAGGTCGGTTTTGCCGCCGACGGAACCTGCGGTGTAGCCGTTGTTGTATTCGGTGGCGAGACCGTAGTTGGAGGTGACGGACGCGCCCCAGCCAAACTGCTCGTTAATCGGCGCGACAAAGTGCAGGTTTGGCACCCAGGCGGTCGGCGCGATGTTATCGGCGTCCAGGCTGCGGCCCGTACGGGATTGACCAGACACATTCACATCCGGGTCGACGAAAATCGCCCCGCCGGAGAAAGTCGGGCGATCAAACATGGTAATCAGCGCCGGGTTACGGCTGACGTTGCCTGCGTCATCCGCCATAGCGCCTTCACCGGAATAGGCGCGGCCCAGACCGGAGGCAGAGAATTCGTTTAACTGGAAACCTGCGGACCAGGCCTGAGAAGACACGATTGCCACTGCGACTGCTAAAGCAGATTTGGTAAACAGGGTTTTCTGGCGCATGACCATAACCTCATCCATTTATTTTTATTCAAATAATGTTACGTGACGTAACAGGAGCGCGGAGTGTAGGGTCTGAGGTACGGCAGGGAAATCAGACCAGTGGCGAGAGTATAGGTCCGACCAGCAGAGATGTTGCAAGTATGTTTATAAGTTTTTTCAATTGTGATCTAAGAAACGCGATCCGTTTAGCAAAATTTCGGGGTGCGACAATTCATCAATCTGGTGATTATTGCGTTAGATCATTTTTAAGTGTGATTTCGGTCACTTATGGGCGCAAACCAGAAGAACTGGTAGAGAGGTCCCGGGTCGGGGCGTAAAATAGACGTATCCCTTTTCAGTAAATACAGAGGAAATCACCATGACCAAATGCAGTGCTGATGAAACCCCGGTTTGCTGCTGTATTGATGTTGGCACCATTATTGATAACACCGACTGCGTCGCCTCTTACAGCCGCGTATTCGCAAACCGCGCCGACGCCGACGCCACCCTCGCGGCACTTACCGCCAGAGCGCGTGAAGTCGAGTCCGAGCCGTGCCAGATAACCCCGCGCTTTACTGAAGAAGCCGACGGCGTGCGTCTGGACATCGACTTTGTTTTCGCCTGCCAGGCCGAAACCGTTATTTTCCAGTTGAGCCTGCGTTAATCCTGCCGCTTACGCCCCGGTCTCGCCGGGGCGCATTTCTTGTTACGTAATTCGTGTTTTGCCTCGCAATTTTTCCTTTATGTGATTGGCTGAATGTAAAATTCTGGTTAAAACTGTTATCAGGTCAGACCACTTAATGCATTTTTAGCCTTTTACAGGGGAACGTTATGAGTCAGGCACTACCGCTGGTCACCCGTCATGGGGATCGCATTGCCATTGTCAGTGGATTGCGCACGCCTTTCGCCCGTCAGGCGACGGCGTACCATGGCGTACCGGCGGTCGATCTCGGTAAAATGGTGGTCGGCGAACTGCTGGCCCGCAGCGAAATTCCGCCTGAGGTGATTGAACAGCTCGTCTTCGGTCAGGTGGTGCAAATGCCGGAGGCGCCAAACATCGCGCGCGAAATTGTGCTTGGCGCTGGCATGAGCGTCCATACCGACGCCTACAGCGTCAGCCGCGCCTGCGCCACCAGTTTTCAGGCGGTGGCGAACGTCGCGGAAAGCCTGATGGCGGGCACCATCCGCGCCGGGATCGCAGGCGGGGCCGATTCGTCCTCCGTGCTGCCGATAGGCGTCAGTAAAAAACTGGCGCGCACGCTGGTGGATGCAAACAAAGCCCGTACCGCCGGGCAGCGGCTGAAACTCTTCTCGCGCCTGCGTCTGCGCGACCTGCTGCCGGTACCGCCCGCCGTGGCGGAATATTCCACCGGGCTTCGCATGGGCGATACCGCCGAGCAGATGGCGAAAACGCATGGCATTACCCGCGAACAACAGGACGCGCTGGCGCATCGTTCGCACCAGCTGGCGGCCCAGGCGTGGGCGGAGGGCAAATTGCGTGAAGAAGTGATGACCGCATACACGCCGCCATACCGCGAGCCGCTCAGCGAAGATAACAACATCCGCAAAACCTCGTCGCTGGCCGATTACACAAAACTGCGTCCGGCGTTCGACCGAAAACATGGCACCGTGACCGCCGCCAACAGCACGCCGCTCACCGATGGCGCGGCGGCGGTGATTCTGATGACGGAATCCCGCGCCCGCGAGCTCGGCCTGACGCCGCTCGGCTATCTGCGCAGCTACGCCTTTACCGCGATTGATGTCTGGCAGGATATGCTGCTGGGCCCGGCCTGGGCGACGCCGCTGGCGCTGGAGCGCGCCGGGCTGACGATGGGCGATCTCACGCTCTTTGATATGCATGAGGCGTTCGCCTCACAAACGCTCACGAACCTGAAGCTGCTGGCAAGCGACCGTTTCGCCCGCGAGGTGCTGGGCCGCAGCCAGGCCACCGGCGAGGTGGATGAAAGCAAATTTAACGTGCTCGGCGGATCTATCGCCTACGGGCACCCGTTCGCGGCGACCGGCGCGCGAATGATCACCCAGACGCTTAATGAACTGCGCCGCCGCGGCGGCGGTTTCGGGCTGGTCACCGCGTGCGCGGCGGGCGGGCTTGGCGCGGCAATGGTACTGGAGGCCGAATAATGGAATCGACATCCGCATTTGATTTACAGATGCGCCCGGACAACGTGGCGGTGGTGACCATCGACGTACCGGGCGAGAAAATGAACACGCTGAAGGCGGAGTTTGCCCGCGACGTGCGCGCCATCGTGAAAACGCTTCGCGACAACCGCGATCTCGCGGGCGTAGTGTTTATCTCCGCCAAGCCGGATAACTTTATCGCCGGGGCGGATATCAACATGATCGCGCACTGCCAGAGCGCGCAGGAGGCCGAAGCGCTGGCAAGCCAGGGGCAGCAGATCATGGCGGAGATACGCGCGCTGCCGGTGCATGTGGTCGCGGCTATTCACGGCGCCTGTCTCGGCGGCGGGCTGGAGCTGGCGCTCGCCTGCCACAGCCGCATCTGTACCGACGATGCGAAAACGCTGCTCGGGCTGCCGGAAGTCCAGTTGGGGCTGCTGCCGGGCTCCGGCGGCACGCAGCGGTTGCCGCGTCTGGTGGGCGTCAGCACCGCGCTTGAGATGATACTGGCGGGCAAACAGCTGAGGCCGCGTCAGGCGCTGAAAGCCGGGCTGGTGGACGATGTGGTGCCGCAGTCTATTCTGCTGGAAGCCGCTGCCGAACTGGCGAAAAAACGCCGCCCCTCGCCGCGCCACCTACCGGTGCGCGAGCGCGTGCTCGCCGGCCCGCTTGGCCGCGCGCTGCTCTTTCGCATGGTGACGCAGAAAACGCACCAGAAAACCCACGGCAACTACCCGGCGGCGCAGCGCATTATCGACGTGGTGCGCACGGGGCTTGAGCAGGGCAGCGCCAGCGGTTATCAGGCGGAGGCCCGCGCCTTTGGCGAACTGGCGATGACGCCGGAATCCGCCGCGCTGCGAGGGCTGTTCTTCGCCACCACCGAACTTAAAAAAGAGACCGGCAGCGAGGCCGCCCCGCGCGCGCTGCATTCGGTCGGCGTGCTGGGCGGCGGGCTGATGGGCGGCGGGATTGCGTATGTCACCGCCACCAAAGCCCGGTTGCCGGTGCGTATCAAAGACATCAGCGAAAAGGGCATTAACCACGCCCTGAAATACAGCTGGGATCTGCTTGAGAAAAAAGTGCGCCGCCGTCATCTGCGCGCCAGCGAACGCGACGCCCAAATGGCGCTGATCTCCGCCAGCACCGATTATCGAGGGTTCCATCAGCGCGATATCGTTGTGGAAGCGGTTTTCGAAGAGTTAACGCTCAAGCAAAACATGGTGGCGGAAATCGAAGCGCATACCGCGCCGCACACGATTTTCGCCTCTAATACCTCGTCGCTGCCTATCGGCGATATCGCCGCAGGCGCCGCGCGCCCGGAGCAGGTCATCGGCCTGCATTACTTCAGCCCGGTGGATAAAATGCCGCTGGTGGAAGTTATCCCGCACGCGGGCACCAGCGCGGAAACCATTGCCACCACCGTGCAGCTTGCCAAAAAACAGGGCAAAACGCCGATTGTGGTGGCCGACTGCGCCGGGTTCTACGTTAACCGTATTCTGGCGCCCTACATTAATGAGGCGATGCGCTGCCTGATGGAAGGGGAGAGCATTGAGAAAATCGACCAGGCGCTGGTCAAAAGGGGCTTTCCGGTCGGCCCGATCCAGCTGCTCGATGAAGTCGGGATTGATGTCGGCACCAAAATTATGCCGGTGCTGGAGCGCGCTTACGGACCACGATTCAGCGCGCCGGGAGACGCCGTTGCAGCAATTTTGAATGACGATCGCAAAGGCAGAAAAAATGGCCGCGGTTTCTATCTTTATCCGGCGAAAGGGCGTAAAAGCAACAAGCAGGTTGACCCTGCGGTTTACGGGCTTATTGGCGTCAAGCCGGGTGGGAAACTGAGCGGCGAGGAGATAGCAGAGCGCTGCGTCATGATGATGCTTAACGAGGCGGCGCGGTGTCTGGATGAAGGCGTGGTGCGCTCGGCGCGCGACGGCGATATTGGCGCGGTGTTTGGCATCGGTTTTCCGCCGTTTCTTGGCGGCCCGTTCCGTTATATGGATACGCTCGGCGCGGCGGCAGTGGTGGCGACGCTCACGCGTCTTTCCACCCGTTACGGAGACCGTTTTACCCCGTGCGACAGGCTGTTGCGCATGGCGCAGACCGGGCAAACATTTTGGCACGCGGGGAACCCGCAGGCTGAACTGACGGTCTGATATAGCGTAGTTCCTGGCTTCGAAAACGCAGCGCTGGCTAATTTGTAAACAGTGATTGACTATACTTACGTCAATAAGGTAAAAAACAGCGTTTCATTCGAAGTACGGATCAGGCACAATGCCCGACCGCCAGACGATACCCTTAAAAAGCGCGTTGCTTTTTTCAAGGCTTCGCTGGCGCTTCTGGTCAACAAAAGCGGTGCAATATGCAAGTTTTTATCATGCGTCACGGCGACGCAGCACTCGATGCCGCCAGTGATTCGGTTCGTCCTCTGACCGCGTGCGGTTGTGATGAATCCCGTCAAATGGCGACCTGGTTAAAAGGTCAAAAGGTGGATATCGAACGTGTTCTGGTGAGCCCTTTCCTGCGAGCCGAACAGACACTGGACGTCGTGAAAGAGGCCATGAGCCTGCCTGTCAAAACCGAAGTGCTGCCGGAGCTTACGCCCTGCGGCGATGTGGGTCTGGTGAGCGATTACCTCCATGTTCTGGCCCGTGACGGCGTCAGCGCGGTGATGGTTATCTCCCACCTGCCGCTGGTCGGTTATCTGGTGGCGGAACTCTGCCCTGGCGAAACGCCGCCGATGTTCTCCACGTCCGCTATCGCCTGCGTGACGGTAGAGGACGATAACGACAAGGGCGTCTTTAACTGGCAGATGAGCCCCTGCAATCTCAAAATGGCGAAAGCGATGTAATACCCGCCTGTACCATGAAAAGAAAAAGAGCCGCTGATGCGGCTCTTTCTGTTTCTGCTCTCGGGTTCGATGCGCTTAAGGCAGTTGCGGCGGCTGCCACTCTTCCACTTCAATCAGCACCAACAGCGCGGCGTCGCCGCCATACTCTTTCGGCGCCTGATGGAAGGCCATCACATGCGGATGCTGGGCCAGCCACAGCGGCGTCTGCTGTTTGAGAATATGTTTACCGTGGCCATGCATCACGCAGGCGCAGAACACATGTTCGCGGCGGCAGGCGGCGATAAGCGCGCCCAGCTCCTGCTTGGCCTGCATCTGGGTCAGGCCGTGGAGATCGAGAAACAGCTCGGGCGAATAGTCGCCACGGCGCAGTTTTTTCAGCTCGAAGTGATCCACGCCGGGGCGCACGTAGCGCATCGGCCCGTCGCTGTTCAGAAGCGGCTGGAATTCATCGGAAAAATAGTGGCTGGCGTCTACCTGCTCCTGCAACAGGCGTTTGGGCGGCACCTCGCGCAGTTTTTTACGCGCAGGCGGGTGCACGATGGTGTCCTGTTTCAGCTCGCGCGTTCCGCTCATCAGCGCGCGAAACAGCGACTTTTCTTCCTCACTCAGCGATGGCTTCTTTTTCATCTTCTTCTCTTCTTCCTCTTTGCGCAGGCAGTTTACCCGAGTTTGGCGCGTCGCCAAACAAAAGCCATTTTTCGGGGATGACGCGTCGGTTGCTGATTTATCGCCGCCTTCATGGCAAACTAGCCGCCGAATTTAACGCGGAGCGTCATGCGGAGGGCAGTGTGGATAAAATTTTCGTCGATGAGGCAGTCAGTGAACTGCATACCATTCAGGATATGTTGCGTTGGGCGGTGAGCCGCTTCAGCGCGGCCGGCATCTGGTATGGTCACGGCACGGACAACCCCTGGGATGAGGCGGTGCAACTGGTGCTGCCGTCGCTCTACCTGCCGCTGGATATTCCGGAAGATATGCGCACCGCGCGCCTGACCTCCAGCGAGCGCCACCGTATCGTCGAGCGAGTGATCCGCCGCGTTAACGAGCGCATTCCGGTGGCCTATCTCACTAACAAAGCCTGGTTCTGCGGCCACGAATTTTATGTCGATGAGCGCGTGCTGGTGCCGCGTTCGCCGATTGGCGAGTTAATCAATAATCACTTCGCCGGGCTTATCGACCACGAACCGCAGCACATTCTTGATATGTGCACCGGCAGCGGCTGTATCGCTATCGCCTGCGCCTACGCCTTCCCGAATGCGGAAGTCGACGCGGTGGATATCTCCACCGACGCGCTGGCCGTTACCGAGCACAACATTGAAGAGCACGGGCTTATCCATCACGTCACGCCGATCCGCTCCGATCTGTTCCGCGACCTGCCGAAAGTGCAGTACGACATTATCGTCACCAATCCGCCGTATGTGGATGAAGAAGATATGTCCGATCTGCCGAACGAATATCGCCATGAGCCGGAACTCGGCCTGGCGGCGGGCAGCGACGGGCTGAAGCTCGCGCGCCGCATTCTGGCCTGCTCGCCGGACTACCTGACCGACAACGGTATTCTGATTTGTGAAGTCGGTAACAGCATGGTACATCTGATGGAGCAGTACCCTGACGTGCCGTTTACCTGGCTTGAGTTCGACAATGGCGGCGACGGCGTCTTTATGCTGACTAAAGCGCAGCTCATCAGCGCGCGCGAACACTTCAGCATCTACAAAGATTAAAAACAGGCGGGCGCGGGCCCGCTGAATAACGACAACACCACAACGACACGACAACGGAGCCGTGATGGCAGGCAACACTCTTGGACAACTCTTTCGCGTAACCACCTTCGGCGAGTCGCATGGTCTGGCGCTCGGCTGCATCATTGACGGCGTGCCGCCGGGCATTGCGCTGAGCGAAGCCGACCTGCAACACGATCTCGATCGCCGCCGTCCTGGCACCTCCCGTTACACCACGCAGCGCCGCGAACCGGACCAGGTGAAAATTCTCTCCGGCGTGTTTGAAGGCGTGACGACCGGCACCAGCATCGGCCTGCTGATTGAAAACACCGATCAGCGCTCCCAGGATTACAGCGCCATTAAAGATGTGTTCCGTCCAGGGCATGCCGATTACACCTACGAACAGAAATATGGTCTGCGCGACTATCGCGGCGGCGGGCGCTCTTCCGCGCGTGAAACCGCCATGCGGGTGGCGGCAGGCGCTATCGCTAAAAAATATCTGGCGCAGAAATTCGGCATCGTCATCCGCGCCTGCCTGACCCAGATGGGCGATATTCCGCTGGAGATCAAAGACTGGGCGCAGGTGGAGCAGAACCCGTTCTTCTCACCGGATGCCGATAAGCTGGAAGCGCTGGACGAACTGATGCGCGCGCTGAAAAAAGAGGGCGACTCCATCGGCGCGAAAGTGACAGTGGTCGCCGACAACGTGCCGCCGGGCCTCGGCGAGCCGGTATTCGACCGCCTCGATGCCGACATCGCCCACGCGCTGATGAGCATTAACGCCGTTAAGGGCGTTGAGATTGGCGAAGGGTTTGGCGTCGTGGCGCTGAAAGGCAGCGAGAACCGTGACGAAATCACCAAAGAGGGGTTTCAGAGCAACCACGCGGGCGGCATTCTCGGCGGCATCAGCAGCGGCCAGCAGATTGTTGCGAATATCGCGCTGAAGCCCACCTCCAGCATCACCGTGCCGGGCCGCACCGTTAACCGCTTCGGCGACGAAGTGGAGATGATCACCCGCGGTCGTCACGATCCGTGCGTGGGCATTCGCGCGGTGCCGATCGCCGAGGCGATGATGGCTATCGTGCTGATGGATCACCTGCTGCGTCACCGCGCCCAGAACGCGGATGTCACCACCACGCTTCCTCGCTGGTAAGTAAATGAAAAAACTCTGCTTAGCCTTGCTGGCGCTGCTTGCTTGCAGCGCGGCAAGCGCCGCCACGCCGTGGCAGAAAATTACTCAGCCGATCCCGGGCGCCGCCCAGTCGATCGGCACCTTTTCCAATGGCTGTATCGTCGGCGCGCAGCCGCTGCCAATAGAGTCAGAGCATTATCAGATAATGCGCACCGACCAGCGCCGTTATTTTGGTCATCCGGAGTTGGTGCGCTTTATCGAACGTCTGAGCAATCAGGTCAATCAGTTACAGCTCGGCACCGTACTGGTGGGCGATATGGGCATGCCAGCGGGCGGGCGCTTTAACGGCGGCCACGCCAGTCACCAGACGGGGCTTGATGTCGATATTTTCCTGCAACTGCCGAAAACGCGCTGGAGCGCGGCGCAACTGCGCCGTCCGCAGGCGCTGGATTTGGTGTCAGACGACGGGAAATCCGTGGTGCAGTCACTCTGGAAGCCGGAAATCGGCGGGCTGATTAAGCTCGCGGCGCTGGATGATGAAGTGACCCGCATCTTCGTAAATCCGGCCATCAAGCAGCAGCTCTGCCTGGATGCCGGGCCGGATCGCGACTGGCTGCGCAAAGTGCGTCCGTGGTTCCAGCATCGCGCCCATATGCACGTGCGTCTGCGTTGCCCGCCGGACAGCCTGGAGTGCGTGGAGCAGGATCCGCCGCCGGCGGGGGATGGCTGTGGCGACGAGCTGCAAAGCTGGTTCAAGCCTGCGGCGCCTGGCAGCAGCAAGCCTGAGAAAACCACGCCGCCGCCATTGCCGCCGTCGTGTCAGGCGTTGCTCGACAAACACGTTCTTTAACACCGACTAAGGATGGCCGTGATGGACTGGTTTATGGTTTCGCCGCTGTTGCTGACCGCGCTCTTTTTTGTCGCGTTGCTGGCGGGCTTTATCGATGCCCTCGCGGGCGGCGGCGGGCTTCTGACCGTGCCTGCGCTGCTGGCGGCGGGCATGTCGCCTGCCCAGGCGCTGGCGACCAATAAACTGCAGGCGTGCGGCGGCTCGCTGTCCGCCTCGCTCTATTTTATCCGTCGCGGCGTGGTCAGCCTGCGTGACCAGAAGCTCAACATCCTGATGACGTTTATCGGCTCCACCAGCGGCGCCCTGCTGGTGCAGCATGTGCAGTCCGATATTCTGCGCCAGATCCTGCCGGTGCTGGTGATCGCCATCGGCCTCTATTTTCTGCTAATGCCGCGCCTTGGCGAAGACGATCGCCAGCGCAGGCTGTATGGCCTGCCGTTCGCGCTGGTGGCGGGCGGGTGCGTCGGTTTTTACGATGGTTTTTTCGGCCCCGGCGCGGGCTCGTTTTATGCGCTGGCGTTTGTGACGCTCGCCGGTTTTAACCTCGCCAAATCCACCGCCCACGCCAAAGTGCTTAACGCCACCTCTAACGTCGGCGGTTTGCTGCTGTTCATCATCGGCGGCAAAGTTATCTGGGGTACCGGCTTTGTGATGCTTGCCGGTCAGTTTCTCGGCGCGCGCTTAGGCTCGCGTCTGGTATTAAGTAAAGGACAGCGCCTGATCCGCCCGATGATCGTTATCGTTTCGGCGGTGATGAGCGCCAAATTGTTATATGACAGCCACGGACAGGAGATCCTCCACTGGCTGGGGATGGCGTAATGCGTGAACACCACTATCAGGATTTAATCTCTATTTTCGACGGCTGTTTTGCCGTCGATTTTAATACCCGTCTGATTAAAGGCGACGACGAACCGATCTATCTTCCGGCAGATGCCGATGCGCCTTATCACCGCGTGGTCTTCGCTCACGGGTTTTACGCCAGCGCCCTGCATGAAATTTCGCACTGGTGCATCGCAGGTAAAGCGCGGCGCGAGCTGGTGGATTTCGGCTACTGGTACTGCCCGGACGGGCGCGATGCGCAAACCCAGGGCAAATTTGAAGATGTGGAAGTCAAACCGCAGGCGCTGGAATGGCTGTTCTGCGTGGCGGCGGGCTTTCCGTTTAACGTCAGCTGCGACAACCTCAACGGCGATTTCGACCCGGATCGCATTGCGTTTCAGCGCCGGGTACACGGTCAGGTGATGCAGTATCTGACCGACGGCATTCCCGAACGTCCGGCGCGCTTTATCGCGGCATTACAGGATTTTTACCAGACGCCGCCGCTGGCGGCGCAACAATTCCCATGGCCGGAAGACTTGTGCTAATCGCCATGTTATTAACCGAGGAAAACGAATGATTGCCGAATTTGAAGCACGTATTCTGGCGCTGATTGATGAGATGGTGGAGCACGCGAGCGATGACGAACTGTTCGCCAGCGGCTATCTGCGCGGGCACCTGACGCTTGCCGTCGCGGCGCTTGAGCAGGGTGACGACCACTCTCAGCAGGCGGTATATACCCAGGTGACTAACAGTCTCGAAACCGCGATCCACGCGGGCGAACTCTCGCCGCGCGATCAGTCGCTGGTGCTGGGTATGTGGGATAACCTGTTCCAGCAGGCTAAGCTCAACTGAGCCTGTAAACCTGCGCGCCGCCGGGCGCGCAGGTCATCACCTTATTACGCCTGCGCTTCCAGCCGAAACACTCGCGTTCCCGCGTTCAGCCGGGTCACCTGCTCCGACATCACATCCGCGGATCCCGCCAGCTCTTCCACCATTGACGCGTTGCTCTGCGTCACTTTATCCAGTTCCGCAATCGCCAGGTTTATCTGCTCAATGCCGCGCTGTTGCTCCTGCGTCGCCATGTTGACCTCGTTCAGCAGATCGTGAACGCGCGTCGCGTTGGCGATGATATCGTGCATGGCGCTTTCCGCCGTCTTCACCAGCGTCGCCCCTTCGCCCACTTTATTGGTGGTGCCGGCAATCAGCTGACGAATATCTTTTGCCGCTTCTGAGCTACGGTGGGCGAGATTGCGCACTTCGCCCGCAACGACCGCGAACCCTTTGCCGTGCTCCCCGGCGCGCGCGGCCTCTACGGCGGCGTTCAGCGCGAGGATATTCGTCTGAAACGCGATCCCTTCTATCAGGGCGATAATCTCCGTCATTTTGTCTGCGCTTGCGGAAATCGCCTGCATGGTGCCGGAAACCTGGCTCATCACCACGCCGCCTTGTTGAGCGCTGGAGGCGGCATTGCCCGCCATCAGCCGCGCCTGATGCGTATGCTCGGCGTTATTTTTCACGGTGGAGGTGATCTGCTCCATGCTGGCGGCGGTTTCGATAAGCGCGGCGGACTGCTGCTCGGTGCGAGCGGAAAGTTCGCGGTTACCGGAGGCGATTTCGCCCGCGTGGTTGAAGACCGTTTCCGCCGAGTGGCGAATGGCCGAGATAAGCTTACGCAGTTCATTTTGCATCGTGCCGAGCGAGCTCAAAAGATTGTTATCGCCGCGCCAGGTCACCGGGTGGCTCAGATCGCCCTGCGAAATGGTGTACGCGATCGCCTGCGCTTTGGCGGGCTCGCCGCCGAGCTGGCGCATCAGGTTGCGGGTAAGCAGGGTTGCAATCACGCCGCTTGCCGCAAGCGCCACCATGCCGAGAATAATTTGTATCCATGTCGCGGAGGAATAGCCCTGCGCCGCGCTTTTCGCCTCGGCGTCCGCCGCGGCGATTTCGTTTTTCTCAAGCTCAGCCAGATCCGCCATCAGTTGCGTGCGGTACTGGCGCGAGTTATCGCCGCTGATTTTACTGGCAAGCGCAATATCTTCCTGCGCTAATGCCGCCAGCACCTGATTATTGGATTGTGAAAAGGCTTTAAAATTATCGACGATTTTTGTCGCGAGCGGCGGCAGAGCGGCGCCCTGATATAAACGGACATAATGATGTTGCGCGTCGAGGAAATTATTAATCGCCTGTTGCAGCTCTTTCTGATGCTTTTCTCTCTCGGTATGCGTAGTGGAGGCGATCATCTGCACCTGCTGAAGGCGCAGCTCCGATAAAACACCTCGCATTTCAAGCGTATACCGGACGGCCGGAAAGCGCTCGGTCAGAATAAACGACGCGCTCTTATTATTATTGCTGAGAAAATAAAGTGATAAAGCTCCCAATACGAGCATCAATGCGAGAATAACAGAGAGGCTCATTATTATCTTTTGAGAAAATTTAAGATTATTCATTGTTAGCGGGCCATAGTATTTACCGGAACGGTAAACACTATTAACGGCACGCGCCTGAGTTTCCGCAGAGGGCTTTATTAACCTGGATCAAGCTTTGGTGAAATGATTTTTCAGAAATATCAGAAGCGTGTGCCAGCCATTGCGGCGCGCGCTGACGCGCCGCAAAAGCGTTAACCGGCCGCGCGGCCTTTCAGCAATTTACGCACCCACAGCCGGTTTGGGTTCAGGGCCGCGAGCGTCGCGCCATCCAGCGGCAGCGGCTCGCCGTTCATCTGCGAGGCTAAAATCTCCGCGGCCAGCGGCGCGCTGCACAGCCCGCGCGAGCCAAGCGCGCCCAGCACAAAGAGATTCTCCAGCACCGGCGCGGGCGCGACCGTTTCCGGCGCGCTGGCATGGTGGGAAAGCGTAGCGTAATCGCGAAGCGTGGCGGCGTAATCCGGCGCGTTGCCGACCATCGGCAGATGATCGCGCGTGGCGCAGCGCACGCCGCAGCGGGCGTCGCCCGCGCTGACGTCTACGTCCTGCGTCCAGGCTGCGGCAGGCAGGCAGTCGATAAGCCGCTGGCGGTTGTGCTGCTGGTCCTCTTCCTGATAGCGCATCTCGCTGACGCCGCGATGATAGCTGGCGCCGATACAGTGCATGCCGTTCGCCGGATTTTGCGGCGTCAGGTAGCCGTCATAACACAGCACCTGGCGCAGCGCGCCGAGGCCCGGAGTGGTGGGAATATGGCTCACCTGGCCGCCGACCGGGTAGACCGGCAGCGTTTCGGTTTGCGGAAAACCGCTGAGCTGATGACCGTTCGCCAGCACCACAACCGCGTGACGCGCCTGCGCGCCGCTCGCGAAATCCAGCCGCCAGCCCCCGTTTTCAGGGTACAGCGCGCTGACCCTGTGCCCGTAACGCACCCGCAGGCCGTGCGTCTGCGCAAGCGTCACTACGCCCGCGGTTAATTGCGCCGGGCAGAGCCAGCCACCCTGCGGATATTCAATGCCGCCGCAGCCGGTTTCCACGCCGCTGCGTTCGCGCACCGTATCGCTGTCAACGCCGCGCGCCAGGGATTCTGGCAGACCGAGCTCCAGCATCTGGCTGATTTTGGTCTGGCTTTTTTCATCCCAGCCAAGCTGCGTTACGCCGCACCAGTCTTTATCGAAACTGACCGGCAGCGCGTCATAGAGTCGGCGGGCGAAGGTGAACGCCGCCGGGAAGAAGGCGGCCAGCGCCGCGTCGTGGTGGCTTAATAAAGGATAGAGCGCGCCCTGGCGGTTGCCCGACGCGCCCTGCGCCGG
Organism: Cronobacter sp. EKM101R; assembly: GCF_963888145.1. NCBI lineage: Bacteria > Pseudomonadati > Pseudomonadota > Gammaproteobacteria > Enterobacterales > Enterobacteriaceae > Cronobacter > Cronobacter sp. EKM101R. Next base: position 94,064 of record NZ_CAWPHW010000001.1, read on the forward strand.
AGCGTCATCTTCGCAGTAGAGCGTCACCTGCCAGCCGCGCCTTTGTAAGGCGAGCGCGAGCAGGGCGCTGGCGATACCGCCGCCGACAATCGCCACGTCTTTATCACCGCTCGCCGGGCGGCGCGCATACCAGGGCGCGCGGACAGGCGGCGGGACATCAACGCTCAGCGCGCCCGTCAGCATTTCGCGCTTGCGCCCGAACCCCTTGCGCTTCACCACGTTAAAACCGGCGTCAATCAGCCCGCGGCGCACAAAGCCCGCGGAGGTAAATGTCGCGAGCGTACCGCCCGGGCGGGCGAGGCGCGCCATCGCGGCAAACAGGCCGGGCGTCCACATATCGGGGTTTTTCGACGGCGCGAAACCATCCAGAAACCAGGCGTCAACCTGGCGGTTGTGTGTGTCATCCAGCGCGTCGACCAGTTCGTTGATGTCGCCGAGCCATAAATCGAGCGTGACGCGACCGTCATCCAGCAGCACCCGCTGACACCCCGGCAGCGCCATCGGCCACTGCGCCTGGAGCTGTTGCGCCCAGGGCGCGAGTTCCGGCCAGTGGGCGTGCGCGCTGGCAAGATCGGCGGGCGTCAGCGGAAATTTTTCAAAACTGATGAAGTGCAGGCGCTGTAGCGCGGCGTCCGGGTGCGCGTCGCGAAACGCCGCGAACGCCTGCCAGAGCGTCAGAAAATTAAGCCCGGTGCCAAACCCGCTTTCGGCGACAATAAAGCTGTCACGCGGGTGTGTCATAAAGCGTTCAGGGAGCTGATTGCCGTTCAGAAAGACGTAGCGGGTCTCTTCCAGACCGTCGTCATTGGAAAAATAAACGTCATCAAAATCTCGGGAAACAGGTGTACCCTCATTATTAAACGTCAGGCTGGCAGGCTGGATGGCGATAGGTTTCACGTAAATTGCTCGAATGACAGGCAGTCGCACGATCTTAGCGAGCCCGGTCGGACATCGCAAATTTCTTGCCAATCTGGCTGATCGGACTTGTTCGGCGTACAACTGTACGCTATCTTGCGACACGACACTTACTTAGCGTACTCGAAGAGGTATTGAATGAAACGTGCAGTAATTACTGGCCTGGGCATTGTTTCCAGCATCGGTAATAACCAGCAGGAAGTCCTGGCATCCCTGCGTGAAGGACGCTCGGGGATCACTTTCTCTCAAGAATTTTTCGACGCAGGTATGCGTAGCCACGTCTGGGGCAACGTGAAGCTGGACACCACCGGTCTGATTGACCGTAAAGTGGTGCGCTTCATGAACGACGCCTCTATTTATGCTTACCTCTCCATGCAGGAAGCTATCAAAGACGCGGGTCTGCCCGACGAGGTGTATCAGAATAACCCGCGCGTCGGGATCGTTGCCGGCTCCGGCGGCTCGTCCAAAGCCCAGGTGTTCGGCGCTGACGCGATGCGCAGCCCGCGCGGCCTGAAAGCGGTCGGCCCTTATGTGGTCACCAAAGCGATGGCTTCTGCGGTTTCCGCCTGCCTCGCGACCCCGTTTAAAATCCACGGCGTTAACTACTCCATCAGCTCCGCGTGTGCGACTTCCGCGCACTGCATCGGCAACGCGGTTGAGCAGATCCAGCTTGGCAAACAGGACATCGTGTTTGCGGGCGGCGGCGAAGAGCTGGGCTGGGAAATGGCGTGTGAATTCGACGCGATGGGCGCGCTCTCTACCAAATACAACGAGACCCCGGAAAAAGCCTCCCGTACCTATGATGCAAGCCGTGACGGCTTCGTTATCGCAGGCGGTGGCGGTATGGTCGTGGTTGAAGAGCTGGAGCACGCGCTGGCGCGCGGCGCGCACATTTACGCAGAAATCGTCGGCTACGGCGCAACTTCCGATGGCGCCGACATGGTCGCGCCGTCTGGCGAAGGCGCGGTACGCTGCATGAAGATGGCGATGCACGGTCTGGATACGCCGATTGACTACCTGAACTCCCACGGTACGTCTACGCCAGTTGGCGACGTGAAAGAGCTTGGCGCTATCCGTGAAGTGTTCGGCGACAACACGCCGGCTATCTCCGCGACTAAAGCGATGACCGGCCACTCGCTGGGCGCCGCAGGCGTGCAGGAGGCTATCTACTCCCTGCTGATGCTGGAGCACGGCTTTATCGCGCCGAGCATCAACATTGAAGAACTGGATGAGCAGGCGAACGGCATGAACATCATCACCGCGCCAGTTGAGCGCGAGCTGACGACCGTCATGTCCAACAGCTTCGGTTTTGGCGGCACCAACGCCACGCTGGTCATGCGTAAATACCAGGCGTAATGTCTCTTTAAAAGAAATGGAGCCGAAAGGCTCCTTTTTTTATGTTTATCTCCCGCGTTTTACTTTCCCGCATTTCCTTATCTGAAATATTCTGGATAATCTCCTTGTCGCCGCGGCGTCATACATAAAATTTATCTTAAGAATAACCTCTTGTTTTAATAGATGTTACTTTCAAACCCTGGCACGTCACGGCTATTCAAAAAATGCGTTATTTTACCTGCGCTTAAATTATTGGTGATTTATTTAATTTCACTTAAGTCAATAAAAATTAATTTAACTTAAAAATAACTAACTGATAAATAATATTTATTTTAAGAAAAATCACTTTATTGGCTCCTTCCATAAAGTTACGGCATTTTTTGACGATATATCTATGTATAGATAAGCGGTCGTTTAATTCTATTAACGGTAACGCTTAGCGGAAACGCATATCACATCATGCCATTCTTAATCTTTTCAAAAAGATAAGAGTGAAGGACGCAGCATAAAAGAAATCCGAAATCTGTTTGCGGAATTCAGGGACTAGTTGTTTGCCTCTTACGAGGCCTTGCCAGCCGGGGAAACCAACCATGCCCACAGACACATCTCTGGGTAAAGGGACTTTATTAACCAAAGGGAGAGTGATTCCACTCATTATCCTGTCATGTTCAGGTGCGGCCTCTGCCAGCGTAAAGAAGGATGCCGATGACGTCTTCACGTATGTGCCTTCTGTAACAGCCGCGGATGTCGTCACGCGCACTAACTTTAACCGACCGCTGTTTATCACCAGCGCGTCCACCGCGCGCGCGGCGGGCATCAACGGCGCGGGCATTAAAGTCGGCGTGGCGGATACCGGTATTTTGACCACGCATCCGGCGCTGCAGGGCGTGGTGAAGGGCGCCCTGAACTATGTCGATCCGAAAACCAATAACCTGAGCGTCGGCGATGTCCGCGGCCACGGCACGATGGTCGCCCAGACGCTTGCCGGACGCGCCACGGGCCTGTTCACCGGCGGTACCGCGCCAGGCGCGACGCTTATCAGCGCGCGTATCATTCCTGATGTCGCCAACACCCGCCAGAGCCTGAATTTCGGGCAGATCAACTACGATCTGGCGCGCGCGGGCGCGAAAATTATCAACAACTCCTGGGGTATCCCTGACTGGAACCCGGCCAGTACCGCCACGACCAATTATTTCGTGAACGCCTGGAAGCCATTTATCTCGTCGTACAACGGGCTGATTGTGTTTGCGAGCGGCAACGACGGCGCGGCGAACCCGGTAGGCGTAGCGAAGCTTCCTTCGCTGTCACCGAAGTCCGGGCTGGATAAAGGCTGGCTGGTCGCCACGGCGGTCGACACCTTTAACCCGAGCTATATCGCAAGCTACGCCAACCGCTGCGGCGTCATGAAAAACAGCTGTCTGGCGGCGCCTGGCAGCGTTTACGTGCAATCAACCGACAGCACCGGTAAACCAGTGCTGCGCCTGGTCAGCGGCACGTCCTTCGCCGCCCCTCAGGTCTCCGGCGTGGCGGCGATGGTGTGGCAGAAATACCCCTACTTCACTAACGATCTGGTGCGCCAGACGGTGCTCGGCACTGCGACCGACATCGGCGCGCCCGGCGTGGACGCGGTGTTTGGCTACGGGCTGTTGAATGCGGCGAAGGCGATTAACGGCCCGGCGAAATTTGACTGGGGCACCGTGAGCGTGGCGTTTAACAGCTACACCTCGACCTGGGGCAACGCCATCAGCGGCAGCGGCGGATTAGTTAAAAGCGGTACCGGTAAGCTGGTGCTGACGCAGGACGCCAGCTATACCGGTACAACGCAGGTACTGGGCGGCACGCTGTCGTCCGCGAAAAGCCTGGCCTCCGCGGTGACGATAGGTCGCGCGGGCACGCTGGATGTACGCACGGTAAAAGGCAATGTCGATAACAGCGGTTATGTGCTGCTGCGCGACGGCAAAACGCGCTTTGTGCGCAACTACACGCAGCGCGCCACCGGCAGCCTGGCGTTTATGCTCGGCTCGACGCTGGATGTCACCGGACGCGCGACGCTTGCCGGGAATCTGCATCTGCTTGGCGTGCCGACAGGCTACGTCACCCAGGCGCGCCAGCCGGTGGTCAACGCTGGCGCACTGTCTGGCCGGTTCAGCCGCTTTACGCAGTCGGCGGGCGTTTTCCTGACCGGCTCGCTCGGGTACAGCACAAAGCAGGTATGGCTTAACATCAAACGTCTGCAGGTCACGCAGACGAAAGTCGCCAGCACGTCTGCGGCCACGCAGTCCGCCGCCGTGCGTCTGGAGCAGGCGTTTACGCAGCTTGATAAACAGGTGGCGACCGGCGTGGCGGTTCGCGCCAGTTCGTTCGCTTCGGCGGCAGCCGAATTGCAGCGCATTCCGAACAATCAGTCTGCCCGCGCGGCGCTGGAGAGTCTCTCTGGCCAGCTTCCGGCGGCAACGGCGGCCCTGACCTGGCAGGCTATCAATGTGAATCAGCGCAGCAGCGCGACGCACATCAGTGAACTGCTCGACGCGCCGCAAAGCCGTAGCTGGAGCGACACGCTTTCCTGGAACGGCAGCCTCGGACGCAACGGGTTCTCGCCGGTCAGTTATTCCATGAAAGGGTGGGTGACCGGCCAGGATCGGTTTATCGATGAGCATACGTTTATCGGCACTTCGCTCTCGCGCACGGAAACATTCAGCGCGCTGAGCAGCGGCGGCGAGCGCAACACCGGCAGCCTCAGTGAAGCCGCGCTGTACGGCGGTAAGATTTACGGCGGCTACTACCTGACCGGGCGTCTGGCGTCCGGTTACTACGACGGCCAGCAGAAACGTATGCTGTGGCTCGGCAGCCGTTCCGAGCGCGTCAACAGCCGCCAGAGCGGCAGCTGGATGTCGCTTGGCAGCGAGACCGGCTATCGCTTCAGCGTAGAAGGCCTGGAAGTGACGCCGTTTATCGATACGCAATACATCACGCTGAAGCAGGACGCCTTTAGCGAGAAAAGCGCCTCGGGTTTCGGCCTGCGCGCCGACAACCAGACCACCACACGCTGGCAGGCGGGCGCAGGGCTGCGCGCGGCTTATGCGTTCGATCTGAAAACCCACGGGCGGCTGGATCTGAGCTTTCAGACCCATCTGCAACGCGCGTTAAGCCAGGATGAAGGGCGCTATCAGGCGAGCTTTACCGGCGTGGATCAGTCGGTGCCGCTCCACGGCGTGACGGCGCCTGAGAAAACGCTTACCAGCGCGGTGTCGCTGGGCTGGCAGGTCAATCCGGCGCTGAACCTGAATCTGACCGGCGAGCAGGAGACCAGCGACGGGCGCAACAGCAACCGCAGCGTGATAGCCGGCGTGTCGTTAAGTTTCTGATACGTGGATGGCAGTAAAAGAAAAGGCGTCGAAAGACGCCTTTTTGCTGTCTGTCAGATAACCAGCCAGAGCAGAACGAGAACCAGCACCAGCAGGAACATCGCGAGGCCGGGTTTGGCGGAAATCTGCTTCATCGGTTGGGTGAAAAACGCGATAAACGGGCTGTAGATAGGCTGAATATGGCGCACTTCGAGCGTTTCCTGCGACCCTTCAGAGCGACGAATAAAGACCTGATTAAGAATATCCTGCACCTGCGCGGTGGTCAGCACCGTTTGCGGCGTCGCCTGGAAGCGCTGCTGCGCGTAGTCGCTAATATCCTGCCATTCACGTGACTCCAGCGGCTGGCGCAGCGCGGCCTGAATGCTGTGCAGCGTCGGCGCGGGCTGGTCGGCCAGCGTCTGGCGCGCGACAAGCCATGTGGAGAGCGCCGCGAAATGCTTCGCCGGGATCAGCTCGCCGCTTTTCACGCCGGAAAGCTCCAGCATCGACTGCCAGATAAGCTTCGGCGATTCGCCGGTCGCGGCCGCAAGCTTGGTCACCTGCTGGTTAAGGGTATTGTGCTCGGCAGGCTGCATCGGGCGATCTGTCGCCGGGCGCTGTTGCGGCTGCGGGATATTAAGCTGCGCGTTTTGCAGCAGCGTCAGCACGCTTTTCAGCTGTTCCCCGGAAAGCTGGTTCAGCGCGGTATGGCCGAACTGCTGGCGAATGTAATCGCTCACCGCCTGGCGGTTGTTGCCGACGCTCAGAAGCTCGGTCAGTTGCGACAACACCTGGCGCTGCGTGTGGGACTGCTGGGCCTGACCTAACCGCTGGTTAAGGTTTTGCTCGGCGGCGGGGAAGTGGCGCGAGAGCAGCGGCGCATCGCTCTTTAGGCCCAGATCGTGCTTCATACCGGCCCAGACTTCAGCGCTTTGCTGCTGGGTCAGCGCCACGAGGCGGGTGATAAGCCGCTCCAGCACCGTGCGCTGCTGGGTGGAAAGCGGCTGCTCGCCTGCGGAGTGGGGCGATGTGGGAGGCTCGCCCGCCGGGCGGGGCGTGGCGCCATGAATGGGTTGCATCATCAATAATCCTTAACCTGACCGGACGGTGCCGCGAAACTAACCACGCTGTTAAGTATGCCTGGCGGCGAGATTATGGCACACTTAACGGCTATCTCCCGCACATAAACAGGTAGAGAAACGTGAAAATCCTCGTTGATGAAAATATGCCTTACGCACGCGAGCTGTTCAGCCGTCTTGGCGAAGTGCAGGCCGTACCGGGGCGCCCGATCCCGCAGGCGGAACTGAGCGATGCCGACGCCCTGATGGTGCGCTCGGTGACGCAGGTGAATCGCGATTTGCTGGACGGTAAAAACATCCGGTTTGTCGGCACCGCCACGGCGGGCACCGACCACGTTGATGAAAACTATTTACGCGAGGCGGGCGTCGCGTTTTCCGCCGCGCCCGGCTGCAACGCGATTGCGGTGGTGGAGTATGTCTTTTCCGCGCTGCTGATGCTTGGCGAGCGTGACGGTTTTGCGCTCACCGACCGCACCGTCGGGATCGTCGGCGTAGGCAACGTCGGTTCGCGCTTACAGGCGCGCCTTGAGGCGTTAGGCGTGCGCACGCTGCTGTGCGATCCGCCGCGTGCCGATCGCGGCGACCGCGGCGATTTCCGCCCGCTTGACGAACTGGTGCGCGAGGCCGATATCCTCACGTTCCATACCCCGCTCTTTAAAGACGGGCCCTATAAGACGCTGCATCTGGCCGACGAAGCGCTGATCGCGCGCCTGAAGCCTGGCGCTATTCTGATTAACGCCTGCCGCGGCCCGGTGGTCGATAACACCGCTCTGCTGGCGCGCCTTGAGGCGGGGCAGCCGCTCAGCGTCGTGCTGGACGTCTGGGAGCCGGAGCCTGCGCTGAACGTTGAGCTTTTAAAACGCGTTGATATTGGCACCGCGCATATCGCGGGCTATACGCTCGAAGGCAAAGCGCGCGGCACCACGCAGGTGTTTGAGGCGTACAGTCAGTTCCTCGGCGCGCCGCAGCAGGTGGCGCTGGCTACGCTGTTGCCGCCGCCGGAATTCGGCCGCGTGACGCTCCAGGGGCCGCTCGACCAGGCGACGCTGAAACGGCTGGTGCATCTGGTGTATGATGTGCGCCGCGACGATGCCCCGCTTCGGCGTGTGGCGGGCGTTCCGGGCGAGTTTGATAAACTTCGCAAAAATTACCAGGAGCGCCGCGAATGGTCGTCGCTCTATGTGCAGTGCGATGACGAAGCCGCCGCCGCGCTGCTGCAAAAGCTGGGTTTTAACGCGACCCATCATCCGATCCGTTAATCACTGATTCTCTTCTTCCCCGCGCAACGGGCGGGGAAGGCATTTTTATTTTCTGGAGTAAAACCACCATGTCTGAAGGCTGGAATATCGCCATACTGGGCGCGACGGGCGCCGTGGGAGAGGCCCTGCTTGAGCAACTCGCCGAGCGTCAGTTCCCGGTGGGTGACCTTTATGCGCTGGCGCGCAACGAAAGCGCGGGCGAAACGCTGCGCTTTAACGGTAAAAGCGTGCAGGTGCAGGACGCTGAGAATTTCGACTGGACCCAGGCGCAGCTCGCCTTTTTCGTCGCGGGCCCGGAGGCCAGCGCGCGCTATGTTGATGACGCGACCAACGCCGGTTGTCTGGTTATTGACTCCAGCGGCCTGTTTGCGCTTGAGCCGGACGTGCCGCTGGTGGTGCCGGATGTGAACCCGTATGTGCTGGCCGATTACCGCAACCGTAACGTGGTGGCGGTGGCGGACAGCCTGACCAGTCAGCTCCTGACGGCGCTGCGCCCGCTGATGGAAGCGGGGGGGCTGTCGCGTATTCAGGTGACGAACCTGCTGGCGGCATCCGCCCAGGGCAAAGCGGCGGTGGATGCGCTGGCGGGGCAGAGCGCGCGCCTGCTGAACGGGATGCCGGTCGATGACGACGATCACTTTGGCCGCCAGCTGGCGTTCAACGTGTTGCCGCTGCTGCCGGACCGCGAAGGCAGCGTGCGCCAGGACCGCCGTCTGGTGGATGAAGTACGCAAAGTATTGCAGGACGACGGCTTAATGATTTCCGTGGCCAGCGTACAGGCGCCGGTGTTTTACGGCCACGCCCAGATGGTGAATTTCGAAGCGCTGCGACCGCTCGCGGCGGAAGAGGCGCGCGACGCGCTGGAGCGCGATCAGGATATCGCGCTCTCCGAAGAGAACGACTATCCGACCCAGGTGGGCGACGCCTCCGGTAGCGTGCATCTTTCTATCGGCTGCGTGCGTAACGACTACGGGATGCCGGAGCAGATCCAGTTCTGGTCGGTCGCCGATAACGTGCGCTTCGGCGGCGCGCTGATGGCAATCAAAACCGCGGAGAAACTGCTGCAGGAGTACGTGTACTGATGTCGGAAGGTCTGGAAAAGCCGGTGAGGAAAATCGCGCTCGGCATTGAGTACGACGGCAGTAAATATTACGGCTGGCAGCGTCAGCAGGAAGTGCGCAGCGTTCAGGAAAAGCTTGAAAAGGCGCTCTCGCAGGTGGCGAACGAGCCGGTTAACGTCTTCTGCGCGGGCCGCACCGACGCGGGCGTGCACGCCACCGGCCAGGTGGTGCACTTCGAAACCACCGCTGTGCGCAAGGACGCCGCCTGGACGCTGGGCGTAAATGCGAATTTACCTGGTGACATCGCGGTGCGCTGGGTTAAAGATGTGCCCGCGGAGTTTCACGCCCGGTTCAGCGCCACGGCTCGCCGTTACCGCTACGTTATCTATAATCACCGTTTGCGGCCGGCGGTGCTCTCGCAGGGGGTGACGCATTACCACCTGCCGCTGGACGCACAGCGTATGCACCGGGCGGCGCAGTGCCTTATCGGCGAGAACGACTTTACCTCGTTTCGCGCGGTGCAGTGCCAGTCCCGCACGCCCTGGCGCAACCTGATGCATATCAACGTTGAGCGCTTCGGGGCGTACATTGTGGTGGATATCAAGGCTAACGCGTTTGTGCATCATATGGTGCGCAATATCGTTGGCAGCCTGATGGAAATAGGCTGCGGTAACCAGCCGGAGAGCTGGATGGCAGAACTGCTGGCGGCTAAGGACAGAACGCTCGCGGCAGCGACGGCGAAAGCGGAAGGGCTCTATCTGGTGTCGGTGGATTATCCGGCGCAGTTTGCGCTTCCGAAGCCGCCGATGGGCCCATTTTTTTTAGCTGACTGACAGCAGTCGGGGAAGAAGAACCAGTATGGACATTATTCGCTTTCTGATTGATTTTATTTTACATATCGACGTGCATCTGGCGGAGCTGGTGGCACAGTACGGGATCTGGGTATACGCGATCCTGTTCCTGATCCTGTTTTGCGAAACCGGGCTGGTCGTGACGCCGTTTCTGCCGGGCGATTCGCTGCTGTTCGTGGCGGGCGCTATCTCGTCGCTGCCGTCCAACGATCTCAATGTGCACCTGATGGCGCTTTTAATGGTCATCGCCGCGATCCTCGGCGACGCGGTGAACTACACTATAGGCCGACTCTTTGGCGCGCGGCTGTTCAGCAACCCGGATTCAAAAATCTTCCGGCAGAGCTATCTTGATAAAACGCATGCGTTTTATGAGCGCCACGGCGGTAAAACGATTATCCTCGCCCGTTTCGTGCCGATCGTGCGCACCTTCGCGCCGTTCGTCGCCGGGATGGGGCATATGTCCTACCGTCATTTTGCCCTGTTTAATGTCGTGGGCGCGCTGTTGTGGGTTCTGCTGTTTACCTACGCAGGCTACTTCTTTGGCGCGATGCCGTTTATTCAGGACAATCTGAAGTTGCTGATTGTCGCTATTATTGTCGTCTCGGTATTGCCGGGCGTATATGAAGTGGTGCGTCACAAACGCGCCGCGGCGCGCCAGACAAAATAAGCCCTCTGGCGGTTCGACCACTTTTTTATCCAAAGTCGCGGGCCGTTATGGTTTAATGAGCACCATTTATGGTCTGTGGAAGGCAATAATGGCATTATGCGCCCCCACAGAAAAACTGGCATCGACCAGGTTCAGGCAGAAAGGTTATCAATGAGCTGGATTGAACGAATTCTCAATAAAAGCAATATTACTCCCACTCGCAGGGCAAACATCCCGGAAGGGGTGTGGACCAAGTGCGACAGCTGCGGCCAGGTACTCTACCGCGCCGAACTGGAGCGTAACCTTGAGGTTTGCCCGAAATGCGATCACCACATGCGCATGGCGGCACGCGACCGTCTGCACAGCCTGTTAGACGAAGGGTCGCTGGTGGAACTGGGCAGTGAGCTTGAGCCGAAAGATGTGCTGAAGTTCCGTGATTCCAAAAAATACAAGGACCGTCTGGCGAGCGCCCAGAAAGAAACCGGCGAGAAAGACGCGCTGGTGGTGATGAAAGGCACCCTGCATGGTATGCCGATTGTCGCGGCGGCGTTTGAGTTCGCCTTTATGGGCGGCTCCATGGGCTCCGTCGTTGGCGCGCGTTTCGTGCGTGCGGTTGAGCAGGCGCTGGAAGACAACTGCCCGCTTATCTGCTTCTCCGCCTCCGGCGGCGCGCGTATGCAGGAAGCGCTGATGTCGCTGATGCAGATGGCGAAAACCTCCGCTGCGCTGGCGAAAATGCAGGAGCGTGGTCTGCCGTACATCTCCGTGCTGACCGACCCGACCATGGGCGGCGTTTCCGCGAGCTTCGCGATGCTTGGCGATCTGAACATCGCCGAGCCGAAAGCCCTGATCGGCTTCGCCGGTCCGCGCGTTATCGAGCAGACCGTGCGTGAAAAACTGCCGGCTGGCTTCCAGCGCAGTGAGTTCCTGATCGAAAAAGGCGCAATCGATATGATCGTGCGTCGTCCGGAGCTGCGCCTGAAGCTTGCCAGCATTCTGGCGAAGCTGATGAACCTCCCGGCGCCAAGCCCGGACGCGCCGCGTGAAGCGGTGGTGGTGCCGCCGGTGCCGGAGCAGGATCAAGAGGCCTGATAGTCATGAAGGGCAGGGCCACCAGGCGCTGCCCTTCTTGTTTATGAACCGTAACCAGGATACGGGCACCATGGAAAAGCAACACCTTCCCCAAGCCACGTCGCCTCTGGCCACGTGGCTTTCTTATCTGGAAAACCTGCACGGTAAAACCATCGACATGGGCCTTGAGCGCGTCTCACGCGTGGCGGCATTGCTTGATGTGGTGAAACCCGCGCCGTTTGTCTTCACTGTCGCGGGCACCAACGGCAAAGGCACCACCTGCCGCACGCTCGAGGCGGTGCTGATGGCCGCCGGTTTTCGCGTGGGCGTTTACAGCTCGCCGCATCTGGTGCGCTACACCGAGCGCGTGCGCGTGCAGGGCGAAGAGCTTGCCGAAAGCCAGCACACCGCCGCGTTTGCGGAGATTGAAGCCGTGCGCGGTGAAACCTCTCTTACATACTTTGAATACGGCACGCTATCCGCGCTGTGGCTCTTTAAGGAGGCGCAGCTGGATGTCGTGATCCTCGAAGTGGGGCTTGGCGGGCGTCTGGACGCCACCAACCTGGTGGATTGCGATGTGGCGGTGGTCACCAGCATTGCGCTCGATCACACCGACTGGCTGGGGCCGGATCGCGAAAGCATCGGGCGTGAGAAAGCCGGTATTTTCCGGGCGGGCAAACCGGCGGTGGTGGGCGAGACGGATATGCCGCAGTCCATCGCGCAGGTGGCGCGGGAGAAGGGCGCGCGGCTGCTGCGCGTGAACGACGCCTGGCGCTATGAGGCCGATAGTGACGGCTGGCGTTTTAGCGACGGCGATGGCGAACTGATTCACCTCCCGCTCCCGCAGGTGCCGCAGCCTAACGCGGCGACCGCGCTGGCCGCGCTTCGCGCAAGCGGCCTTACGGTTAGCGAGCAGGCTTACCGCGACGGCATTGCGCGCGCCACGCTGCCGGGGCGTTTCCAGATTGTGAGCGAGGCCCCGCGCATCATTCTGGATGTCGCTCATAATCCGCACGCGGCGGGGTATCTGGCGCAGCGGCTCGCGCAGTCGCCATCCGCCGGGCGCGTACTGGCGGTTATCGGCATGCTGCATGATAAAGATATCGCCGGCACCCTCGCCTGTCTGGAGAGGGTCGTGGATAGCTGGTATTGTGCCCCTCTGGACGGGCCGCGCGGCGCCCGCGCCGAAGAGCTTGCGGAACATCTGCAGGCCAGCGCTGTCTTTGATAGCGTGGCGCAGGCCTGGCATGCGGCGCTGGCCGACGCGCAGCCTGCCGATACGGTACTGGTATGCGGGTCGTTTCATACCGTCGCACAGGTAATGGAAGAGATGGACGCGGGGAGACGAGGTGGCGAGTAAGTTTCAGAACCGATTAGTCGGCACGATTGTGCTGGTGGCGCTGGGGGTTATCGTGCTGCCAGGGCTGCTGGACGGCCAGAAAAAACATTATCAGGATGAGTTCGCGGCGATCCCGCTGGTGCCGAAGCCAGGCGATCGCGACGAGCCGGATATGCTGCCTGCCGCGACGCAGGCGCTGCCGTCTCAGCCGCCGGAAGGCGCGGCGGAAGAGGTGAGGGCCGGTAACGCGGCGACTTCTTCCATCGACACCACGCGCCTGCCTGCCGAAACTGGCGCGGAGCTTGATGAAGTGCCGGTGACGCCTGCGAAGCCGAAGGCGACGGAGCCCGCGAAAACGCGCGCCGCCGATAAGCCTCAGAACAAGCCGCAGCGGGATAAAACCGACGAGCAACTGGCGATGGTGAGCGAGGCCGAAGCGCCAGCGCCTGCGAAAACCACGCCGCCGGAGAAACCGCAAACGCCGCCAGCGGGCAAGGCGTATGTCGTGCAGCTCGGCGCGCTGAAAAATGCCGATAAAGTGAATGAAATAGTCGGCAAACTGCGCTCGGCGGGTTACCGGGCGTATACGTCGCCGTCCACGCCGGTGCAGGGGAAAATCACTCGCATTCTGGTAGGGCCGGAGGCGTCGAAAGATAAGTTAAAATCGTCGCTGGGCGAGCTGAATAGCCTGTCGGGGCTGAACGGCGTGATAATGAATTACAGCGTGAACTAAGCGGTCCGGCGCCTTTTTCTCAGGCGCACCGAGAAACCGCATCGCGCCACAGACGGCCTGCAGCAGGCGCGTTTTTAACGCCCGCGGGCGTAACGGACGGATGGCGTTGAAGATTTTTTCAACGCCATTTTTTATTAACGCGTGGAAAGGAAATCCCTACGCAAACGTTTTCTTTTTCTGTTAGAATGCGCCCCGAACCGGATGTCAGGGCGTTTTATCGTGGGACACATTCATGGTCTGGATAGATTACGCCATCATTGCAGTAGTGGGTTTCTCGTGCCTGGTCAGCCTCATCCGCGGGTTCGTGAGAGAGGCGCTGTCGCTGGTCACCTGGGGCTGCGCTTTCTTTGTCGCCAGTCATTACTACACTTACCTGGCAGTCTGGTTCACCGGCTTTGAAGACGAACTGGTACGTAATGGGATTGCTATCGCGGTGCTGTTTATCGCGACGCTTATCGTCGGTGCGATAGTCAACTATGTGATTGGCGCGCTGGTGGAGAAAACCGGCCTGTCGGGTACAGACAGGGTGTTGGGGATCTGTTTCGGCGCCTTGCGAGGCGTGCTGATTGTCGCCGCCATTCTGTTCTTTCTTGATACCTTCACGGGCCTGTCCAAAAGCGAGGACTGGCAAAAGTCGCAGCTCATCCCACAGTTCAGTTTCATCATCAGATGGTTCTTTGACTATCTGCAAAGCTCGTCAAGTTTCCTGCCCCGGTAATCGTGCCGGGGGCGGTCTTTGAATTGAGGAAAAGACAACATGTGCGGTATTGTCGGGATCGCCGGTGTTATGCCGGTCAACCAGTCGATTTATGACGCGTTATCGGTGCTTCAGCACCGCGGGCAGGATGCCGCAGGCATCATCACCATCGATGCGAATAATTGCTTCCGTCTGCGTAAAGCGAACGGCCTGGTGAATGATGTATTCGAAGCCCGCCACATGCAGCGTCTGCAGGGTAATATGGGTATTGGTCATGTGCGCTACCCGACAGCAGGCAGCTCCAGCGCCTCTGAAGCCCAGCCGTTCTATGTGAACTCGCCCTACGGCATTACGCTTGCCCATAACGGCAACCTGACGAACGCCCATGAACTGCGCAAAATGCTCTTTGAAGAGAAGCGCCGTCATATCAATACCACCTCAGATTCTGAAATCCTGCTCAATATTTTCGCCAGCGAGCTGGATAACTTCCGTCACTACCCGCTGGAAGCGGACAACATCTTCGCGGCCATCGCGTCGATGAACCGCCTGATCCGCGGCGCTTACGCGTGTGTGGCGATGATTATCGGCCACGGCATGGTGGCGTTCCGAGATCCTAACGGCATCCGCCCGCTGGTGCTTGGCAAGCGCGACGCCGGCAACGGCCGCGCCGAATACATGGTGGCCTCCGAGAGCGTGGCGCTTGATACGCTGGGCTTTGAATTCCTGCGCGATGTCGCCCCTGGCGAAGCGGTGTACATCAGCGAAAAAGGCCAGCTGTTCACCCGCCAGTGCGCCGATAACCCGGTCAGCAACCCGTGCCTGTTTGAATATGTGTACTTCGCGCGCCCGGACTCCTTTATCGACAAGATTTCCGTGTACAGCGCCCGCGTGGAAATGGGTAAAAAGCTCGGCGAGAAAATCGCCCGCGAATGGGAAGACCTGGATATCGACGTGGTGATCCCGATTCCGGAAACCTCCTGCGATATCGCGCTTGAGATTGCGCGTATTCTCAACAAACCCTACCGCCAGGGTTTTGTGAAAAACCGCTACGTCGGCCGTACCTTTATCATGCCGGGCCAGCATCTGCGTCGTAAGTCGGTGCGCCGCAAACTCAACGCCAACCGCGCCGAGTTCCGCGATAAAAATGTGCTGCTGGTCGATGATTCCATCGTGCGCGGCACCACGTCCGAGCAGATTATCGAGATGGCCCGCGAGGCGGGGGCGAAGAAAGTCTATCTGGCCTCTGCCGCGCCGGAAATTCGCTTCCCGAACGTTTACGGTATCGACATGCCGAGCGCCAACGAGCTTATCGCTCACGGCCGCGAAGTGGACGAAATCCGCCAGATCATCGGCGCTGACGGCCTGATTTTCCAGGATCTCGACGACCTCATTGAAGCCGTGCGCGCCGAGAATCCGGATATTCAGCAGTTCGAATGTTCGGTCTTTAACGGCGTTTACGTCACCAAAGATGTCGATCACCAGTACCTGGAATACCTCGAATCTCTGCGTAACGACGACGCCAAAGCGGTAATGCGCCAGAACGAAGTTGAAAACTTAGAAATGCACAACGAAGGCTAACCTTCCTGCGTGCCGTCGCCCCTTGCGCAACGCGAGGGGCGAAATCCCCGTTTGCATCTCGCCGCGTCTTGCGGCAAAGTCTCGCTCAGTGCTCCTTTTCCAGATAACTCCATGAAAAAAATCATTGTCGGCATCTCTGGCGCCAGCGGCGCGATTTACGGCATCCGGCTGTTGCAGACGCTGCGCGCCGTGCCGGATGTGGAAACGCATCTCATCATGAGCCAGGCGGCGCGCCAGACGCTGGCGCTGGAAACGGACATGAGCGTGCGCGACGTACAGGCGCTGGCCGACGTGAACCACGACGCGCGCGATATCGCCGCCAGCGTCTCCTCCGGCTCGTTTAAAACCGACGGAATGATTATCCTGCCGTGTTCGATTAAAACGCTCTCCGGCATCGTGAACAGCTATACCGACGGCCTGCTGACCCGTGCGGCGGATGTAGTGTTGAAAGAGCGACGTCGGCTGGTGCTATGCGTGCGTGAAACGCCGCTGCATCTCGGCCATCTGCGCCTGATGACCCAGGCGGCGGAACTCGGGGCGATTATTATGCCGCCCATGCCTGCGTTTTATCATCGCCCGCAGACGCTGGATGACGTGATTAACCAGACGGTAAACCGCGCGCTCGATCAGCTTGATATCACGCTGCCCGCCGACCTCTTCACCCGCTGGCCCGGCGCGTAACGCGCGCCACGGTGAGGCAAAGCGCAGCGCGGCGCCTCATTTTGGGGCAATTCTGCAAGCGCGATCATATCCTCGACATTTAATCCCGCCTTTTGCCATTTCACGCTCAGCGTCTGCTGTGCGGAGTGCTATCTTTCATTCACACAACTTCATTGCAACCATTTTTTAACAAATCCAGTCGGCACGCGCGGTCGCGTAAAGCTGGCATGGGAAGTGCAACGTCTGGTTGCAACACACAACGCAACAGATAATAAAATCAGAAAACTTGAGGGTAATGTATGAAGAAGAAGGTGCTCGCGTTCTCCTTACTGCTTGGCCTTTCCACCAGCGCCAGCGTTTTCGCCGCGCTGCCCCAGACGGTGCGCATTGGTACGGATGCCACTTACGCGCCGTTTTCCTCAAAAGACGCCAAAGGCGATTTTGTCGGGTTTGATATCGATCTCGGCAACGAGATGTGTAAACGCATGCAGGTGAAATGCACCTGGGTCGGCAGCGATTTCGATTCGCTGATCCCGTCGCTGAAGGCGAAAAAAATCGACGCGATTATCTCTTCGCTCTCGATTACCGAAAAGCGCCAGAAAGAGATCGCCTTCTCTGACAAGCTCTACGCCGCCGATTCCCGCCTGATCGCCGCCAAAGGCGCGACCATTCAGCCAACCATTGAATCGCTGAAAGGCAAACATGTTGGCGTGCTTCAGGGCTCAACCCAGGAAGCCTACGCGAATGAGAAATGGCGCGGCAAGGGCGTTGATGTGGTGGCGTACCAGAACCAGGATTTGATTTACTCCGATCTCTCCGCCGGTCGTCTGGATGCGGCGCTCCAGGATGAAGTGGCGGCCAGCGAAGGCTTTCTTAAACAGCCTGCCGGGAAAGAGTACGCGTTTGCCGGCCCGTCGGTAAAAGATAAAAATTACTTCGGCGACGGCACCGGCGTGGGTCTGCGCAAAGATGACGCCGAGCTGAAAGCGGCGTTCGACAAAGCGCTCGGCGAAATCCGCAAAGATGGCACCTACGACAAAATGGCGAAGAAATATTTCGACTTTAACGTCTATGGCGACTGACCGTCTGTCACCTTTTCGCCAGCCGGTCACCACAATAGTGCGTGCCTGGCTGGCGTGACGCAAAATAGTGCGTCTTATGCACCATAAAAGGGCATAAGCGCATTTCTAAGCACGAAGAATGAAAATAAATCTATCTCAGCACGCATAAAGTTTTGATTACGAGGCGGCAGTGATGGCACGATAAGTGCAGTTTTTCCGCCTGACATTTAAATATGCGCGTCTGATGAGGATAGTTATGAAAAAAAGGCTGTTAGCACTTTCTCTGGGGCTGGCGCTGTCCAGCATTTCTGGGGCTTTCGCAGCAATTCCGCAGCATTTACGTATCGGCACCGATCCCACCTATGCGCCGTTTGAATCGAAAAACGCGCAGGGCGAGCTCGTCGGTTTCGACATCGATCTGGCCAAAGAACTGTGCAAACGCATCCAGACGCAATGTTCTTTCATCGAACAGCCGCTCGACGCGCTGATCCCCTCTCTCAAAGCGAAGAAAATCGACGCAATTATGTCGTCGCTGTCGATTACCGAAAAGCGCCAGCAGGAGATTGGTTTTACCGACAAACTCTATGCGGCGGATTCGCGCCTGGTTGTGGCGAAAGGCTCGCCTGTCCAGCCGACGCTTGAGTCGCTGAAAGGCAAACGCGTGGGCGTATTGCAGGGCACCACCCAGGAAACCTACGGCAACGTGCACTGGGCGCCTAAGGGCGTGGAAATTGTCTCTTACCAGGGGCAGGACAATATCTACTCCGACCTGACCGCAGGCCGTATCGACGCCGCGTTTCAGGATGAAGTGGCCGCCAGCGAAGGCTTTCTGAAGCAGCCGGTGGGCAAGGGCTATCAGTTCGGCGGCCCGTCGATTAAAGATGAAAAACTCTTTGGCGTCGGCACCGGCATGGGCGTTCGTAAAGAGGATAACGAACTGCGCGAGGCGCTGAACAAGGCGTTTGCAGAGATGCGCGCCGACGGCACCTACGAGAAGCTGGCCAAAAAGTATTTCGATTTCAACGTCTACGGCGATTAATCCGCACGCGTTTGCACGGCGCCCCGCGGGGCGCCGATGGGCCGTGCGCACGCTGAGTACAGGATAAGTCACCATGCTGTATGGGTTTTCACAGGTAATCCTTCAGGGCGCGCTCGTCACCCTGGAGCTGGCGCTCAGCGCCGTGGTTCTTTCGGTGGCGATTGGGCTGGTCGGCGCAGGGGCGAAGCTCTCACGCAACCGCCCGCTGGCGCTAGTTTTTGAAGCGTATACGACGCTGATTCGCGGCGTGCCCGATCTCGTCCTGATGCTGCTGATTTTTTACGGTTTGCAGATTGCGCTCAATAGCGTTACCGACGCGCTGGGGTTCAGCCAGTTTGATATCGACCCAATGATTGCGGGCATCATCACGCTGGGGTTTATCTACGGCGCCTATTTCACCGAAACCTTCCGCGGCGCGTTTCTCGCCGTGCCAAGAGGCCATATCGAAGCGGCCACCGCATTTGGTTTTACCGGCGCGCAAACCTTCCGCCGCATTCTCTTTCCCACGATGATGCGCTATGCGCTGCCGGGCATCGGCAATAACTGGCAGGTGATTTTAAAAGCGACCGCGCTGGTGTCGCTGCTGGGGCTGGAGGATGTCGTGAAGGCGACGCAGCTTGCCGGGAAAAGCACCTGGCAGCCGTTTTACTTCGCGATTGTCTGCGGGCTGATTTATCTGGTGTTTACCACGCTCTCGAATGGCGTTCTGCTACTGCTTGAGCGCCGCTATACCGTGGGCGTGAAGAGGGCTGACCTGTGATAGAGATTATTCAGGAGTACTGGAAATCCCTGCTGTGGACCGACGGCTATCGCTTCACGGGTGTGGCGATTACGCTCTGGCTGCTTATCGCCTCGGTGGTGATGGGCGGCGTGCTGGCGCTTTTTCTCGCCATTGGCCGCGTCTCGGAAAATAAAGTGGTCTGGTTTCCCATCTGGCTGTTTACCTATATTTTTCGCGGCACGCCCCTCTATGTGCAATTACTGGTGTTCTACTCCGGCATGTATACGCTGGAGGTGGTGAAAGGCACGCCATTACTCAATGAGTTTTTCCGCAGCGGTCTGAACTGCACCGTGCTGGCGCTGACGCTCAACACCTGCGCCTACACCACCGAGATTTTCGCGGGCGCCATTCGCGCGGTGCCGCACGGCGAGATCGAGGCGGCGCGCGCTTATGGCTTTTCTCGTTTTAAAATGTACCGCTGCATTATTCTGCCGTCGGCGCTGCGCATCGCGCTGCCTGCCTACAGCAATGAGGTGATCCTGATGCTGCACTCCACGGCGCTGGCGTTTACCGCGACCGTGCCGGATCTGCTGAAGATCGCCCGCGACATTAACGCCGCCACCTACCAGCCGTTTACGGCGTTTGGCATTGCGGCAGTGCTGTACCTGATTATCTCTTATGTGCTGATAAGCCTGTTCCGCAAGGCGGAAAAGCGCTGGCTGCGGCACCTGAAACCGGCTTCAACGCACTGAGTGGCTACGCATGTCTGAAAATAAATTAAACGTTACCGATCTGCACAAGCGCTACGGCGAACATGAAGTGCTAAAAGGGGTGTCGCTGAAGGCGAACGCCGGTGATGTCATCAGCATTATCGGCTCTTCCGGCTCCGGCAAGAGCACCTTCCTGCGCTGCATCAACTTCCTGGAAAAGCCCAGCGAAGGCACTATCGTGGTGAATAACCAGAACATCACGCTGGTGCGCGATAAAGACGGCCAGCTTAAGGTGGCGGATAAAAATCAGCTACGCCTTTTGCGCACGCGCCTGACGATGGTGTTTCAGCACTTTAACCTGTGGAGCCATATGACGGTGCTGGAGAACGTCATGGAAGCGCCGATTCAGGTGCTGGGTTTAAGCAAACAGGATGCGCGCGAGCGGGCGCTGAAATACCTCGCCAAAGTGGGCATCGATGAGCGCGCGCAGGGCAAATACCCGGTGCATCTCTCCGGCGGCCAGCAGCAGCGTGTGTCGATTGCCCGCGCGCTGGCGATGGAGCCGGATGTTTTACTGTTCGACGAACCGACCTCCGCGCTGGATCCAGAGCTGGTGGGCGAAGTGCTGCGCATCATGCAGAAGCTCGCCGAAGAGGGCAAAACGATGGTCGTGGTGACGCATGAAATGGAATTTGCCCGCCACGTTTCCTCGCATGTGATTTTCCTGCATCAGGGCAAAATCGAAGAGGAAGGGCCGCCGGACGCGCTCTTTAATAACCCGCAAAGCCCGCGCCTGCAGCAGTTTTTGAAAGGCTCGCTGAAGTAACGCAACACTGACCGGCAGGGACGCCGGTCGCGCTTAGTGGTCTATCAGTACCAATCCCATCTCTTCGGCCAGCCGGTAAATGTCGGTCAGCGCCCCCTGCGTCAGCGGCAGGCTCTCATGCAGCTTGAGCGTGCGGATACGATCCCCGAATAACATCAGCGCCTTACCGCCGTGCTGGCGTGACGCCCAGCTAATGCCGTGAAGGCGCGGATTCGCGGCATGAATAGCGGCTGCCCACAGGCGCGTCTGCGGGTAGAGGCGCGGGGAGCTGGCGGTCAGCGCCGCCTGTGTGACGCCCCAGCGGCGCAGCAGCACCGGCGTCAGATTCGCCAGTTCAAGCGCCGCCTCCGGCGTTAACGTGCTGATGTAAAGATCATGGGCTTTATGCAGATCGAAGCTCGCGCCGGACGCGTCTTTCGGCACATCATGAAACAGCGATTCCATGATCGCCACTTCGGCGTCGATACCGCCATAAAGCGTGGGAATGAGGCGACCGTCGGCGCGCTGCAGCGGGCTGAAACGCGCGTTCCCGTAGCCGGGGTTAAAGGCATCGCCCGCAAACTGGCGGCTGTGCACGCGAACTATCCGCTTCCCTGCGGGCCACACCGTAACGCGCGGCACCTGCATATCCGCAGGCGGCGCAGGCAGGCGTTCATCCCTGACATCAGCCATGCATCGGCCCCTCGGCTTCCGCCTTTGCGGCGTCCAGCACCGCCTGCGGATCGGCTTTCAGCCGGTCTTTGGGTTTTTCGCCGCCAAGCCAGGCATTGGGTGAATGAAACCAGAGCGCGATAGTCCAGGGCGTTTTCTCGCGAAACAGCGCAAGGATAGATTTGAGCGACGGCAGCGGCTGACCGCCCTCGTCAAACGCCCAGGCGGGATAGCGGTCTTTGCCATTGACCGGCAGGGCGAACACTTTACCTGCCTGCTTCCAGCGGTTCGCCGTCGCGCTCGGGTTTTTCAGCGCCGCGCCTGCCGCAAGGCTCACTTCACCGGCGGAAAGCCACCGGCTTTCGTCAAGCACGGTCTGGCGCAGCGCGTCGAGCCGCTCGCGGTTCCGGGCCTGCAACGGCGCGGCATGCGCGGGCTCACCGCTCTGCCCGGCGCGCTTCATTTGCGACACGGCCGTCACGGCGCTGACAATGGCGAGTCGCAGATCGTTATCCATCGTCTCTTCGTCGACATCGTCCGGCATTTTCAGCATCAGGTAGCGCCCGGCGTCTTCACCGGGGATATCCGAAAGCTGAATGTGTCCCCAGGGCGCGGGTGTCTCATGAAGGGACGTCACCAGATGCCCGACGTCGACAAACTCGACGCTGACCTCCAGCGGATACTCTTTCAGTTTTGCGTGGCGTGGACGAGAAGTCATAGCGCCCCCTTCGTGATATAAATGATATTCGTGATATTGATTATAACGCAACCAGGTCAGGGAAAGCCAGCGGCGGGACAAAGAACGGGAAAATAGCGTGGCGCGGGCGGTGTGGCTGCCCGCGAAGCGAGTGTAAAAGGTTAGCGAGCTCGCGCGGCGATATCCCCCAGCGCCTCTTCTAAATCGAACCAGCGGAAACCGAAGCCCGACTCCTCAAGACGTTTCGGCAGCGCGCGCTGGCCGCCCAGCACCAGGACGGCGGATTCGCCCATCAGCAGGCGCACGGCAGTCGCCGGGGCGCGCATAAACGCGGGGCGATGCAGCGCATGGCCGAGTGCGTGAGCAAAACGCTCGTTGCGCACCGGGTAAGGGGCCACCATATTAAACGGCCCGCGCAGATCGTTATCCAGCAGCCAGATAATCGCGTTTACCATGTCGTCGATATGTATCCATGAGAGATACTGGCGACCGCTGCCTATCGGCCCGCCAAGGCCTAAACGAAAGAGCGGCAGCAGCTTGCTCATCATGCCGCCGTCCGGCGCCAGGA
Organism: Cronobacter sp. EKM101R; assembly: GCF_963888145.1. Taxonomy (NCBI): domain Bacteria; kingdom Pseudomonadati; phylum Pseudomonadota; class Gammaproteobacteria; order Enterobacterales; family Enterobacteriaceae; genus Cronobacter; species Cronobacter sp. EKM101R. The sequence continues at coordinate 116,905 of NZ_CAWPHW010000001.1, forward strand.
CCGCGCCGGTGCGCAGCAGGCAGACGCGGGTCTTATCGCTTTGCGCGCCTTCGGCTATCTGCTCCCAGCGGGCGCAGAGTTTATGGGTAAATTCGCTGTGCGGCGGCTCATCTTCCGCAGCCACCACCTCGCCGAGATCGCCGTAATAGCCTACCGCTGAGCCGGAGAGAAAGACGGCAGGCGGTTCGCTGCCGGCCGCCATCAGCGCCACCAGTCGCTGGGTTATCTGCCAGCGGCTCTGACACAACCGCTCTTTTTGCGCCGCCGTCCAGCGTTTATCGGCAATGGGTTCGCCCGCGAGATTGATAACCGCGTCGAAAGCGTCGAGATTGCTGAAGTGATCCAGCCCCGGTGTCAGCGTGACGCCGGCATCGAGCCGCGCGCGGGCGCTATCGGGGTTGCGGGTCACGACCGTAACGTGATGGCCTAACGCCAGCAGGCGTGATGTCAGCGTGCGGCCAATCAGCCCGGTGCCGCCCGTTACCAGAATCTCCATAATTGCCTCCTGCGTGCGTGTTGCGCCGCCCGCGCATGAAGTGATGTTGCCTTTTCTTCAGCATAGGCGACCCGGCGGCGATTGCCTGCGATATTGAGCACGCCGGGCGATATTGTCCTGTAAAGAGAAGCGGTTATCAGCTCTCTGCGTCTTTTAACTGTTGGCGAGCTGATACGCGCGTTCGGTTGCCGGGCGGTTTTTAATGCGCTCATACCAGTTGCTGACCGCCGGGAAGTTGTCGAGGTCGATGCGCTGGCGCTCATGGGACACCACCCACGGATACGTCGCGATATCCGCGACGCTGTAACGCTCGCCGCCGAGCCACGGACACTTCTCCAGCCGCTTATTCAGTACGCCATACAGGCGCTGCGTTTCCACCTGATACCGTTCAATAGCGTAAGGCACCGCCTGCGGCGCGAAATGGTTAAAGTGGTGGTTCTGACCGAGCATCGGCCCGAAACCGGCTACCTGCCAGAAGAGCCACTGTAACGCTATCTGGCGCTCGCGCAGCTCGCCGCTCAGCAGTTTTCCGCTTTTATCGGCGAGGTAGAGCAAAATCGCGCCCGATTCAAACAGGCTCAGCGGCGGGCCGCCGTCGGACGGCGCATGGTCGATAATGGCGGGGATTTTATTGTTCGGGGCAATGGCGAGAAACTCCGGCTTAAACTGCTCGCCCTTGCTGATGTCAACGCGGTGGAGACGATACTCCAGCCCGGCCTCTTCAAGAAACAGCGTAACTTTATGACCGTTCGGCGTCGGGGCGTAGTAGAGATCCAGCATGACAGCGTCCTTTTGAAGGGGGTTCAGCGTGCTCAAAGTATAGGCGGTTTGGTGAATAATGCGGCGGCCCCCATATTCTGCGGCATGACAGAAAACGGTTTACGGTATAGTTTTAGCTATCCGCCATCAGAGATGAGAAAAGCCATGTCGCAGCCCGTCATTACGCTTTGGTCCGATGCCAGTTTCTTTAGCCCGTATGTGATGTCCGTATGGGTGGCGCTTCAGGAAAAAGGCCTGCGGTTTCAGCTACAAACGCGCGATTTATCCCGCGGAGAGCATTTACAGGCCGACTGGCAGGGCTTTGCCTTAACGCGCCGGGTGCCGTTGCTGGTGATTGACGATTTCGCGCTGAGCGAATCGTCGGCGATTACGGAATATCTCGAAGAGCGTTTCGCGCCGCCGGTGTGGGAGCGCCTCTATCCGCATGAGCTTGAAAAGCGCGCCCGCGCCCGTCAGGTGCAGGCGTGGCTGCGCAGCGATCTGGGACCGCTGCGGTCTGAACGCCCGACCGACGTTATCTTCGGCGCGGCCCGCTATGCGCCGTTGAGCGCCGACGGTCAGGCGGCGGCGGATAAGCTCATCGCGTGCGCGCAGGCGTTACTCTCGCACGGGCAACAAAATCTCTTTGGTGAATGGTCGCTCGCCGATACCGATCTGGCGCTGATGATTAACCGTCTGGCGATGCATGGCGATCCGGTGCCGGAAGCCCTTGCCGACTACGCGGCATTCCAGTGGCAGCGGGCGTCGGTGCAGCGTTATATCGCACTTTCTGCCAGGCGTGCGGGCTGATAAGCCCGGCGCGATCCGTTATCATGCGTGCACCACAATTTTCATTCGGAAGGTGAGTAATGAAGCTGATGTTTGCTTCGGATATTCACGGCTCGCTGCCTGCCACGGAGCTTCTGCTGGCGCGCTTTGCCGACAGCGACGCCCGCTGGCTGGTATTGCTGGGGGATTTTTTAAATCATGGGCCGCGCAACCCGCTGCCGGAGGGCTATGCGCCGGGCGAGGTGGCGAAACGGCTTAACACCGTGGCTGACCGCATTATCGCGGTGCGTGGCAACTGCGACAGCGAAGTCGACCAGATGCTGTTGGAATTCCCCATCACCGCGCCCTGGCAGCAGGTGCTGCTGGCGAAACAGCGGCTCTTTTTGACGCACGGTCATCTCTACAGTCCCGATAACCTGCCGCCGCTGGCCGCAGGCGATGTGCTGGTTTACGGGCACACGCATATTCCGGTGGCCGCGCGCCACGGCGAGCAGATCCACTTTAATCCGGGCTCCGTCAGCATGCCGAAAGGCGGGTACCCTGCAAGCTATGGGTTCTTAAATGACGATACGCTGAGCGTAATCACCCTGGAAACCTCGCAGGTTATTGCACAGATTGCGATTTCCCCTTAATTTACCGAACAACCAGAACGCGCCGTAAGAGCGCTTATTGAAGAAGGTTTCCTGATGGTGGAGCAGAATCATTTGGCAGACATGGAATGGGTGGACATTGTCAGTGAAGACAATGAGGTGATAGCGCAGTCCAGCCGGGCGCAGATGCGCGCTGAACGTCTGCGTCACCGCGCGACCTATATCGTGGTGCATGATGGCATGGGCAAAATCCTGGTGCAGCGCCGCACCGATATTAAAGACTTTATGCCGGGCATGCTTGACGCCACCGCAGGCGGCGTTGTGCAGGCGGGCGAAGCGCTGCTTGAGAGCGCGCGTCGCGAGGCGGAAGAGGAGTTGGGCATCGCGGGCGTACCTTTCGCCGAGCATGGACAGTTCTACTTTGAAGATGAGCATTGCCGCGTCTGGGGCGGGCTGTTCAGCTGCGTCTCCCACGGTCCGTTCGCGCTGCAGGAGAGCGAAATCAGCGACGTCTGCTGGATGGAGCCGGAAGAGATAACGGCGCGCTGCGATGAATTTACGCCGGATACGCTAAAAGCGCTTTCGCTCTGGCTGAGTCGTAACGCCGGGCAGGAGAGCAGCGGTCACAGTAAAGAGAAAGAGCAGGAAGAGAAAAACGCCTCGCTTAGCTAAGCGCCGCGGCCCCGCGATGGTCAGTATGACGCGCGGGGCGGTTTTTACGGCGTTAGCTTACGCCTGTTGGTTGTCGCACATCGCGCGCCACAACGTATCAAATCCCACCGCTTTAAATTCGTCAGAACGCGCCGGTTCGCGCGTGGCGAAATCCATGGTCGTCTGCGCCAGCGCAAAGAAGATTTCATCGCCAAATGCGCGAAACTCCCCGGAGCGGAATAGCGGCGAAATACACTTTTCGCACAGGTCATGCAGCTCCGGGTAGATATCGGTGACGAGCTTCTCGCTTTCGTCGGTAATACGGCTGCTGACTTCGAGCTTACGTACGGCCAGGTTCGCTTCCGGTTTGGTCAGTCCCCACTCGATAAAGCTGTTCCAGACGTGCCGGATATTTTCTCGGTGATCGCTGTTACTGTTGAGCTTGCCTATCATCGAGCGGCAGAAATCTTGCTTCAGATGGACATAGAGCGCGTTATAGAGATCGTCCTTGGAGGCGAAGTAGCGAAACACGGTGCCTTCAGCCACCCCCGCTTTACGTGCGATAAGCGCGGTTGACGCGCCAAGACCCGCCTCGGCTATCGCTTCGGTGGCGGCTTCCAGAATCGCCATTCTTTTATCTTCACTGCGGGGACGCGCCACGGGCTTTGCTCTCCTGTAAAAAGGGCAGATTGAATCATGACTCGCCGATCCGCTGCAAGGCTTGCGATCACAGGACAAAAACAGAGTTGACGAATCGACTTACATTCCTATAATGAGTGTTTACTCACTCATTATCAAGTTTCGCTGGCCAGTATTTTCACTGCGCCGCGTGCAGGCTTTTTGCGCCTGGAAAATGAGCGAGGCGCTCATCCGAGCCGGAATTCAGGGCAGGCGAACGCCTGAAATATCACTGCGATTACCACAACTGGAGGGATTCTATGGAACTTCCCGCTCAGGTTATTGAAACGCTGACTGACTGGATTGATGACAATCTTCACAAGCCGTTGCGCATTGATGATATTGCGCGCCACGCGGGCTATTCCAAATGGCATTTGCAACGGCTTTTCCATCACCACAAAGGGGAGAGCATCGGGCGCTACATCCGGGAGAAAAAGCTGCGTCTGGCGGCGCAGGATCTGCGAGCAACTAACGATCGCGTGCTCGATATCTCCATGAAATATGGGTTTGATTCCCAGCAGACTTTCACGCGCCTGTTCACGCGTAAATTTCAGATGTCGCCGGGCACATGGCGCAAGCAGGGCGACGCTCCGACGAACCACTGAGGGCGCGCGGTTTGCATAGCGCGTCGAATTCCCTGACAATGCGCTTTTGAACAGACCGAAAGCCTCTCATGAAGCATCCTCTTGAAACGCTGATCACGGCTGGCGGCATTCTGCTGCTGGCGTTTCTCTCCTGCCTGCTGCTGCCGGCCCCGAGACTCACGCTGACGCTGGCGCAACACCTGATGACCATGTTCCATCTGGTCGATCTTAACCAGCTCTATACCATTATTTTCTGCATCTGGTTTTTACTGCTCGGCGCGGTGGAGTATTACGTCATTCGCTTCGTATGGCGGCGCTGGTTTTCGCTGGAGCGTGCATAAGCGCGCCGAAAGGGCAGAATTAAAAAAGGCCGCATCGCGCGGCCTTTTGCTTTCTTGCTGGCAGTAATTACTGCTGTGACGCCTGAATCGCCGTCAGTGCGATGGTGTAGACGATATCGTCAACCAGCGCGCCGCGGGAGAGGTCGTTAACCGGTTTGCGCATACCCTGCAGCATCGGCCCGATGGAGATCAGGTCGGCAGAACGCTGTACCGCTTTGTACGTGGTGTTACCGGTGTTCAGATCCGGGAAGATGAACACGGTAGCGCGGCCTGCAACCGGCGAGTTCGGCGCTTTGGATTTCGCTACGTCAGCCATAACGGCGGCGTCATACTGCAGCGGGCCGTCGATAACCAGATCCGGGCGTTTTTCCTGCGCCAGTTTGGTGGCTTCACGCACTTTTTCTACATCGCTGCCCGCACCGGAGTTGCCGGTGGAGTAGGAGAGCATCGCCACGCGCGGTTCGATGCCGAAAGCGGCAGCGGAATCGGCGGACTGAATCGCGATTTCGGCCAGCTGTTCTGCGGTCGGATCCGGGTTGATCGCGCAGTCGCCGTAAACGTAAACCTGTTCCGGCAGCAGCATGAAGAACACGGAGGAGACCAGCGAGCTGCCCGGCGCCGTTTTGATGAGCTGCAGCGGCGGACGGATGGTGTTCGCGGTGGTGTGTACCGCACCGGATACCAGACCGTCGACTTCGTCCTGCTCCAGCATCAGCGTGCCGAGCACCACGTTATCTTCCAGCTGTTCGCGGGCGACCGCTTCGGTCATACCTTTGCTCTTACGCAGCTCAACCAGACGCGCCACGTAGCTTTCACGCACCACTTCCGGATCGACGATTTCGATGCCGGTGCCCAGTTCTACGCCCTGTGCGGCCGCCACGCGGCTGATTTCGTCCGGGTTACCCAGCAGCACGCAGGTCGCGATGCCGCGCTCGGCGCAGATGGCCGCCGCTTTCACGGTACGCGGTTCGTCGCCTTCCGGCAGCACGACGCGTTTGCCCGCTTTACGCGCAAGCTCGGTCAACTGGTAGCGGAATGCCGGCGGAGAGAGACGACGGCTGCGCTCGGACGTGGCGGTCAGGGAGTCGATCCACTCGGCGCTGACGTGGCTTGCCACATATTCCTGCACTTTTTCGATACGCTCATGGTCGTCTGCCGGCACTTCAAGGTTGAAGCTCTGCAGGCTGAGCGAGGTCTGCCAGGTGTTGGTGTTCACCATAAAGACCGGCAGGCCGGTGGCGAAAGCGCGTTCACACAGCTTGTTGATGCGCTCGTCCATTTCATAACCGCCGGTCAGCAGGATGGCGCCGATTTCTACGCCATTCATCGCGGCAAGGCAGGCGGCCACTAACACATCCGGACGATCCGCGGAGGTCACCAGCAGAGAGCCCGGACGGAAGTGTTCCAGCATGTGCGGAATGCTGCGCGCGCAGAACGTCACAGACTTCACGCGGCGGGTTTTGATATCGCCTTCGTTGACGATAGTCGCGTTCAGGTGACGGGCCATGTCGATAGCGCGGGTGGCTATCAGATCAAAGCTCCACGGCACCGCGCCAAGTACCGGCAGCGGGCTGATGGCCTGCAGATGCTGCGCGTCGATGTTGATGATTTTCGCTTTGGTGGAGTCGTCGAAAATCTCGGAGAGATCCGGACGCGTACGGCCCTGCTCATCCACTGGCGCGTTCAGTTTGTTGACGATAACGCCGGTGATGTTGGCGTTTTTGCTGCCGCCGAAGCTGCTGCGGGTCAGTTCGATACGCTCTTTCAGCTGTTCCGGGGTATCGGTGCCCTGAGACATGACGAACACGATTTCCGCGTTCAGGGTCTTCGCGATTTCATAGTTCAGCGACTGGGCGAACTGATGCTTACGGGTCGGCACCAGGCCTTCCACCAGCACCACTTCTGCATCTTTGGTGTTTTCATGGAAGCGAGCGATGATCTCTTCCATCAGCACGTCTTTCTGGTTGCTGGAGAGCAGCGACTCGACGTGGCTCATGCGCAGCGGTTCAGCGGCTGGCAGATTGGTGTTTGCGCGCACGATGGTCGTGGTCTGGTCCGGCGTATCGCCGCCAGTACGAGGTTGGGCGATAGGTTTGAAGACGCTCAGACGAACGCCTTTACGTTCCATAGCGCGGATCACGCCGAGGCTGACGCTGGTCAGGCCGACGCTGGTTCCGGTAGGAATAAGCATAATGATACGGGACACGGTTTATCCTCTTTTTGTTGCAGCCAGCCGCGCGGCTGGCACCACATAAAACAACACCGCCAGCGCAGGCTGGCGGTGAGGGATCAGGCGGTCAGGCGGCAGGCGTCCTGCGCGATAACCAGTTCTTCGTTGGTCGGAATGACCATGGCGAGGGTGGTGCCTTCTTTGTTGATGTAACCGGATTTGCCGAAACGCGCGGCCAGGTTGCGCTCGTGGTCAACCTCGAAGCCCAGTACGCCCAGCTTGCCGAGGGAGAGTTCGCGAACCATCGCCGCGTTCTCGCCGATGCCGCCGGTGAAGACGACCGCGTCCAGACGACCTTCCATCAGCGCGGTATAGGAGCCGATGTATTTCGCCAGGCGGTGGCAGTAGACATCCATCGCGCGCTTCGCGTCTTCTTTGGTCGCGTAGTTGTCTTCAACATAACGGCAGTCGCTGGTCACTTCGGTCAGACCCAGCAGGCCAGACTCTTTGGTCAGCAGTTTGTTGATGTCATCAACGCTCATGCCCAGCGCGTCGTGCAGATGGAAGACGATAGCCGGGTCGATGTCGCCGGAGCGGGTGCCCATGACCAGACCTTCCAGCGGGGTCAGACCCATGGAGGTGTCAACGCATTTGCCGTTGCGGATAGCGGAAACAGAACCGCCGTTGCCCAGGTGGCAAGTGATGATATTCACTTCTTCCACCGGCTTGTTCAGCATTTTTGCGGCTTCCTGAGTCACATAGAAGTGGCTGGTGCCGTGTGCGCCATAGCGACGGATGCCGTGTTCTTTGTACAGTTTGTACGGCAGGGCATAGAGGTAAGATTCTTCCGGCATGGTCTGATGGAACGCGGTGTCGAAGACGGCCACGTTTTTATCCGCCAGGTGCGGGAAGGATTTCAGCGCTTCGGCGATACCGATCAGGTGAGCCGGGTTATGCAGAGGCGCGAAGGAAGCGGAATCTTTGATGCCCTGAATAACAGTCTCATCAATGACCACGGAACTGGTATACTTCTCGCCACCGTGCACAATACGATGACCAATCGCGGTCAGCTGTGCAGACAGCTCTGGTTTTTGTGCCAGAATAGTATTAACAATGAAGTTCAGCGCTTCGCTGTGAGCCGCACCGGCGCCAAGCGCCGCTTCTTGTTTGCCGCCATCCATTTTCCATTTAATACGCGCTTCAGGAAGATGGAAACATTCGGCCAGACCGGACAGGTACTCGTCACCGTTAAGAGCATCGATGATGGCAAATTTCAGTGAGGAGCTACCGCAGTTGAGAACCAGTACTAACTTACTCGACATGGAAGTACCTATTAATGATACGTGGCTAAAAAAACGTCAGTGAGTCTCTCAGCGTAGCGTAAGATGACGCCGACATTTATGATTAACGTCATAGCGAAGAGAGATTCTGCTGTGACGAAGAAATAAACAGAGTTTACGCCATTTTGCGCAAATTTCCGGCGCGAAAGACGACCTTAAAGATTTGACAGCGCGGGCTTTGCCTTCTACGCCATCGCAGGCGCGCACAGGATAACTGATTGCGACTTGCATTGACAAAATATTTTGAACGTTGTCATGGAGAGTTGTTATCTTGCAGGAAAATTTTATTTTTTATTAATGAAGTTGAGGTAAGGCCATGTCGACACCTGAAAATCGCCCCGTAAGCTTTTTTAGCCTGTTTCGTCGTGGGCAGCACTACTCAAAGACCTGGCCGATTGATAAGCGCCTGGCGCCGGTCTTTGTCGAAAACCGCGTGATTCGCGCCACGCGCTTCGCGATCCGCATCATGCCGCCTGTCGCTGTGTTTACGCTGTGCTGGCAAATCGCGCTCGGTGGCCAGCTTGGGCCTGCCGTCGCCACGGCGCTGTTCGCGCTGAGTATGCCGATGCAGGGGCTGTGGTGGCTCGGCAAGCGCTCCGTCACGCCGCTCCCGCCCGTCACGCTGAGCTGGTTTTATGAAGTCCGCACCAAATTACAGGAGGCGGGACAAGCGCTCGCGCCGGTGGAAGGCAAGCCCGATTATCAGGCGCTGGCCGACACCCTGAAACGTGCGTTTAAGCAACTTGATAAAACTTTTCTTGATGACTTGTAATTGATCAAAAGACGCCTGGGCAAAAAAAGGCAAAGTAAGGGCAGTATCCCACTTTGATCGGGCTTCGCCTGTAACAGGAGCACACCATGGAAATGACCCATGCCCAGCGTCTTATTCTCTCCAACCAGTATAAAATGATGACCCTGCTCGATCCGGAAAATGGCGAGCGTTATCGCCGCCTGCAAACCATCATCGAGCGCGGCTACGGTTTACAGATGCGCGAACTCGACCGCGATTTCGGCGAGCTGAGCGAAGAAACCTGCCGCACCGTCATCGACGTCATGGAGATGTATCACGCCCTCCAGGTCTCCAGAGCCAATATGAAAGACGCGCATACCATCGATGAGCGTCGCGTCACCTTTTTAGGCTTCGACGCCGCCACCGAAGCGCGTTTTCTTGGCTATGTGCGCTTTCTGGTTAATACCGAAGGGCGCTATACCCATTTCGACGCCGGCACGCACGGCTTTAACGCGCAAACCCCGATGTGGGAGAAATATCAACGGATGCTGAAAGTGTGGCAGGCGTGCCCGCGTCAATACCATTTGTGCGCCAACGAAATTATGCAGATTATTAACGCCTGACGGGAGAAGGCTGTGGAATGTAAAGGGTTTTTGTTCGATCTGGACGGTACGCTGGTGGATTCTCTGCCTGCCGTTGAACGCGCCTGGTGTCACTGGGCGGATCGCTTTGGCATCGCGCATGACGAGGTGCTGGGCTTTATTCACGGTAAACAGGCGATCACCTCGCTGCGCCACTTTATGGCGGGACACAGCGAGGACGAAATCATGGCGGAGTTTCATCGCCTGGAGCAAATCGAAGCGAGCGATACCGAGGGCATCGTCGCGCTGCCAGGCGCGCTGGCGCTCCTGAACCATCTGAACGATGCCCGCATTCCCTGGGCCATAGTGACCTCGGGCTCCATGCCCGTCGCCTCCGCGCGCCGCGGCGCGACGGGGTTGCCGGAGCCAGAGGTATTCGTCACTGCTGAGCGCGTTAAGCGCGGCAAACCTGAGCCGGATGCCTATCTGCTCGGCGCTGAACTGCTGGGCCTCGCGCCTCATGAGTGCGCCGTCGTGGAAGACGCGCCGGCGGGCATTCTCTCCGGTCTTGCGGCGGGCTGTCCGGTGATTGCCGCTAATCCGCCAGCCGATACGCCGCGTCTTGACGAGGCGGCGCTGGTGATTAAAACCCTTACCGAACTGGTACTGGAAAAAGGAGCGGGCGGCTGGGTGAGCGTTAAAAAGCAGCCGTAACGGCCCGCCGCCTTCTGGCGCTGCGGCGCCACCTTTCTCTGACGGCGGGTTTCCCGCCGTTTTCGTTTTGCTCAGGCCGTGATGACAACAAAAGGATACGTTGTGAATGGTGAATTAATCTGGGTTCTGACTCTGCTTGGCGTGGCGGTGATGCTGTTCGCTACCGCTAAAATCCGTATGGATGCCGTCGCGCTGCTGGTGATTGTGGCATTCATTCTCAGCGGTACGCTAACCGTTAATGAAGCGTTTGCCGGTTTCAGCGATCCCAACGTCATTCTCATTGCCGCGCTGTTTGTTATTGGCGACGGGCTGGTTCGCACCGGGGTCGCGACCAAAATGGGCGCCTGGCTGGTGCAGATGGCGGGCAGCAGCGAAACCCGCATGTTAGTGCTATTGATGCTGACTGTTGCCGGGCTCGGCGCGTTTATGAGTTCCACCGGTGTGGTGGCGATATTTATTCCGGTCGTGATAAGCGTCTGTGCGCGGATGAAAATCGCGCCGTCGCGGCTGATGATGCCGTTAAGCTTCGCCGGGCTTATCAGCGGCATGATGACCCTGGTGGCGACGCCGCCAAATTTGGTTGTTAACAGCGAACTGCTGCGCGAAGGGCATCCGGGTTTTGGCTTTTTTAGCGTGACGCCCGTGGGGCTGGCGATTCTTGTGCTCGGCATTCTCTATATGCTGGTGATGCGCTTCATGCTTGGCTCAGGCGATGGCCGCGAGAAGCCGCAGGCGTGGAGCCGCCGCACCTTCCGCGACTTTATCCGCGATTACCATCTCACGGGCCGGGCGCGCCGCCTGGCGATTCGCCCTGGTTCGCCGCTTATTGGCCACCGTCTTGACGATTTAAAGCTGCGTGAGCGCTACGGCGCGAACGTCATCGGCGTTGAACGCTGGCGTCATTTCCGCCGGGTGATTGTCGATGTAAACGGGGTCACGGAATTCCGGGCGCGGGACGTATTGCTGATAGACATTTCCGCGTCTGATATCGACTTGCGCCAGTTTTGCAGCGAGCAGCAACTGGAGCCGATGATCCTGCGCGGCGACTATTTTTCCGATCAGGCGCTGGATGTCGGTATGGCGGAGCTGTCGCTGACGCCGGAAGGAACCATGGCGGGCAAAACCGTCCGCGAGCTAAATTTCCGCAGCCGCTATGGCCTGAATGTCGTCGGCATCAAACGCGAAGGTAAAGCCTTGCCGGGCGCGATAGTGGACGAGCCGCTTGAGCTTGGCGATTTACTTTTAGTGGTCGGGACCTGGAAGCTCATCAGCCAGCTGGGGCAGAAAAACCGTGATGTGGTGGTGCTGAACCTGCCGGTGGAAGAGAGCGACGCTTCGCCCGCCCACAGCCAGGCACCGCACGCCATCTTTTGTCTGGCGCTAATGGTGGCGATGATGCTGACGGATGAAATCCCGAACCCCGTCGCCGCGATTATCGCCTGTCTGCTGATGGGCAAGTTTCGCTGCATCAACCCGGAAAGCGCGTGGAAAGCCATTCACTGGCCGAGCATTATCCTTATTGTCGGCATGATGCCGTTTGCGCAGGCGCTGCAAAAAACCGGCGGGGTGACGCTGATTGTCGACGGTCTGATGCGCGTCGGCGGCGGCTATGGTCCGCATATGATGCTGGGCTGCCTGTTTGTGATGTGCGCCGTCATTGGGCTGTTTATTTCCAATACCGCGACGGCGGTGCTGATGGCGCCCATCGCGCTGGCGGCGGCCAAGACCATGGGCGTATCGCCGTACCCGTTCGCCATGGGCGTGGCGATGGCGGCCTCGGCGGCGTTTATGACGCCGGTCTCTTCGCCGGTCAACACGCTGGTGCTGGGGCCGGGGAACTACCGCTTCAGCGATTTCGTGAAAACCGGCGTACCGTTTACGGTCATCGTGATGGTCGTCTGCGTGCTGTTAATCCCGGTACTGTTCCCGTTCTGAGACCCTCAGAGCGGGGAATCCTGGCTGATTTCATCTAAAGAGAGATGGAAGCTCGGCACGAAGATCTGCATGAAATAGTCCATTTCGGCGCTGTGCCGCTGCGCCAGCGTTTTTTCCAGACGGCTTTTGGCGAGCAGGAATTCGTTATTGCCCGCCGAAAGCTCTTCCAGACATTTCAGGTAGGCGCACAGCGCATCTGCCTGCTTCACCAGCGATTTTTCATCTTCCGTGTAGTGATGCTCATCAAGCAGCGGGGCGAAGATGTCCTGTAACTCTTCCGGCACCATCGCAATTAGCTTCTGCTGAGCGATTTTCTCGATGGCTTTATATTCATGGGCTATCTGGGAGTTGAAATACTTCACCGGGGTGGGCAGATCGCCCGTCAGCACTTCGCTGGCGTCGTGGTACATCGCCAGCAGCGCGATACGCTCGGGGTTGACGTTGCCCTGGAATTTGCGGTTTTTAATGACCGCGAGCGCATGGGCGACCATCGCCACCTGCAGACTGTGTTCAGAGACATTTTCAGTGCGCACGTTGCGCATCAGCGGCCAGCGGTTGATTAACTTCAGGCGGGAAAGGTAGGCGAAAAAATGACTCTGACTCATAAAGATCCCTTGTCTGTGACTGCGACAAAAAACCATTGTGAGGGGAGCGGGGGGAAGATGCAAATCTCCCCCCGAATCGATTACTGATGGTAGCCGGAAAGGAAGCGGCCCAGCTTGTTAATGGCGAGATCGAGTTCGTCGATGCGCGGCAGGGTCACGATACGTACGTGGTCAGGCCACGGCCAGTTAAACGCGGTCCCCTGAACCAGCAGTACTTTTTCCTGCAGCAGGAAATCGAGCACCATTTTCTGATCGTCGTGAATATTAAAACGCTTCGCGTCGATTTTCGGGAACATGTAGAGCGCGCCGCGCGGTTTTACGCAGCTAACGCCTGGGATGTCGTTAATCAGTTCCCACGCGCGGTTGCGTTGTTCGTAAAGCCGCCCGCCGGGCACGATAAATTCGCTTATGCTCTGATAACCGCCGAGGGCCGTCTGGATGGCGTGCTGCGCAGGAACGTTCGCGCACAAGCGCATTGAAGCGAGCATTTCCAGCCCTTCAATATACCCTTTGGCGTGTTTTTTCGGCCCGTTCAGCACCATCCAGCCCTGACGGAAGCCCGCCACACGGTACGTTTTAGAGAGACCGTTAAAGGTGACGGTGAGCAGATCCGGCGCCAGCGCTGCGATCGAGTGGTGCTGGGCGTCGTCATAAAGGATCTTGTCGTAAATTTCGTCGGCGAAAATGATCAGATTATGCTGGCGGGCGATCTCAACGATTTCCAGCAGCAGTTCTTTCGAATAGACCGCGCCGGTCGGGTTGTTCGGGTTGATAATGACAATCCCGCGGGTGCGCGGCGTGATTTTGGCGCGAATGTCGTCGAGATCCGGGAACCAGTCTGAGGATTCATCGCAAAGATAGTGCACCGCTTTGCCGCCGGAGAGCGACACCGCCGCCGTCCACAGCGGGTAATCGGGCGCCGGCACCAGCATTTCGTCGCCACTGTTCAGTAAGGCCTGCATCGCCTGAACGATAAGTTCAGAAACGCCGTTGCCGATATAAATATCCTCGACCGTGACGTCGCGCATGTCGCGCGCCTGATAGTGCTGCATGATAGCTTTACGGGCGGAATAGAGCCCTTTGGAATCGCAGTAGCCCTGGGCGCCAGGCAGATTGCGGATGACATCCACAAGAATTTCATCGGGGGCGTCAAAGCCGAAGGGGGCCGGGTTGCCGATATTCAGCTTAAGAACTTTTTGACCTTCCTCTTCAAGGCGTTTGGCCTCTTTAAGCACCGGGCCGCGGATGTCGTAGCAGACATTGTCAAGCTTACTGGATTTTTCGATGGGCGACATAACGTCAGAACCTTACTTGTTTTGCGCTTCCTGCCATGGAAGCCGATGGCCGACAATTTACTCCTCCCGCCCAGGCTTTTAAAGCCTCGCCTGCAACCTAATGCTTACAGTAAGTCCTTGTCGCGCTGGTGTAATCTTTCTTATAAATTACTTTTATTTTTATAAAATATCGTAAAAAGAAGTGAGTTGTGTTTTTTGTGCTGGTATAAGTTTTAACTATGGTCGATGCCACCATACTCAGAAACGCACAACATTAGCGCGTTAATTAATTCACACGATATGAACTTTACCCACAGTTAATAGCGAGGTTTTATCATCACGCTTATTGCCGTAAAAAAGAATGTGGCATAACGCGCTTTGTAACGATCTTGTTATATGAAAAGGCCGAGAAATAATGAATTATTAAATAATATTAATTATTGGTTTTGGTGATGTCTGTAATAGAGTTACGAAAATTTAGAAATTTGCTGTCCCGTATAAGTAAAATCGCATGGAGTCTTAAAAAAAGAACAGATTTGCGATATTATACAGCTCCTGGCGCGAGACGTTTCGCCAGCGCAGCCAGGCCGGGAGTCTCCTCTCGGGCAACTGGTTGTTTCTATAGTCATTCAGGACACGAGTCAGGCATAGTTATATACTCTTCTCTTTCTTTTGTCAGAGTATGTTAAGGTCGCAAAGTCGTTGCTTTTCGCCTTAGCCAACGTAGCCAGATTTTTAATTCAAATCACGGGTTCGATGTGCAAAATATTTGATGTAAGGGCACAGCGATAGCAGAAAAAAACACCCTTTTACTGTTTTAATAACCAGGGGTTTGAATTAGAAACGCGCATGGCGGTCTTCCGACGCGGGTTGTGTTAGCCCGGAAGCATGCTTCAAAAGGAATTGCTTTCTTTCCTTTACACATAGCAACAGACGGTGCCCGCTGCGTGCGGTTACCTGAAAGTGATAACAATATGATTAACGCAAATCGTCCGATCTTAAACCTCGACCTCGATCTGCTGAGAACGTTTGTCGCAGTCGCCGATCTGAATACGTTTGCCGCCGCGGCGGCAGCGGTATGCCGTACGCAGTCGGCCGTCAGCCAGCAGATGCAGCGCCTGGAGCAACTGGTCGGTAAAGAGCTGTTTGCCCGCCATGGGCGCAATAAGCTCTTAACCGAACACGGCATCCAGTTGCTCGGTTATGCACGTAAAATTTTGCGCTTCAACGATGAAGCATGCACTTCGCTAATGTATAGCAATTTGCAGGGCGTCCTGACCATTGGCGCTTCTGACGAATCGGCGGATACCATTCTGCCGTATCTTCTCAACCGCATTAGTTCGGTCTATCCGAAACTGGCGATTGATGTACGCGTTCAGCGTAACCCGTACATTATCGAAATGTTGAACCAACAGGAGATAGACCTGGTCGTTACCACGCATCAGCCGGAGAATCTGGATTCGCTGGTGCTGCGTACCTCGCCCACGCTCTGGTATTGCGCGGCGGACTATACGTTGCACAAAAATGAAGCGGTGCCGTTGGTGATGCTCGATGAGCCGAGCCCGCATCGTGACATCATCATTGAGCAACTCAACGCGGCGAATGTGCCGTGGCGTATCTCTTACGTCGCGTCCACGTTGCCTGCGGTGCGTGCCGCCGTAAAAGCGGGGCTTGGCATTACCGCCCGCCCGGTGGAGATGATGAGTCCGGAGCTGCGCGTATTGGGCACGTCTGACGGCCTGCCCGTGCTGCCGGAAACGCAGTACATGCTTTGTCGCAATACCAACAGCAAGAACGAAATGGCGGAGATCATCTTCCAGGCGATGGAAAGCCACTACCAGCCGTGGCGTTACACCGCTGCGATTGAAGGTGGCGATGATAAGCTGCTGATGCAGGGCGATCTGGAGTAACTTTTTCGCCAAAGTTAAAAAGTTGTTAATAAAGCCTTTGGTAATTCAGTGATTATCAGAGGCTTTTTTTATACATTTTACTTAGCTAAGTGGTTGTAATTAACATAAATCAAAACACCATTTCAACACCTTTTCCGTTCCGAAATCCCGCCGCGGCGTCGTCAATGCCAGCAGAAAATTTTACTTTTGTTGTTAAAAAGTGAGCGATTTTGTTGCTGTTTTTACTGGTCAATTAACAAAAGCGTGTCTCAGATCAAGAAAATACTCCCGACGAGGGGGAGGAATAGTTAGAAATTCCTGCCAAAATAAGGGGTGTTTATGTCTCCTCACTTTTAACGGACACGATTCACCCGCCGGGCTCCGTAGTCTCGCACGCGGCTCACAGGACGCTAAAAGCATCAAATGTTAAGGGTCTTGGAGAGATGTAAACTAATGTTAGGTTTCTTTTGTTAAAGTTGACAAAAGGTTATAGAAAGGAGTAAAAAACCCCATCAATTCGCTGCCTAAGTTATATTTCCGGCAGTTATTGTACGGTTGATTGTTCCTCCCCTTGAATCGATGTGGCGTTCATCTGCCAGCAAGAGCAGAGGCTTTAGCGCCACTTTTGATGAGTAAGCAATGAGTATGTCAACATCCACTGAAGTTATCGCTCATCACTGGGCGTTCGGTATCTTTCTTATTGTTGCCATTGGCCTGTGTTGTCTGATGCTGGCGGGCGCCTGGTTCCTTGGCGGACGCGCTCGCGCCAGGTACAAAAACACCCCGTTCGAATCGGGGATCGACTCGGTCGGCACCGCCCGCTTACGACTTTCCGCGAAGTTCTACCTGGTAGCGATGTTTTTCGTCATCTTTGACGTGGAAGCGCTCTATCTCTTCGCCTGGTCAACATCAGTTCGTGAAGTCGGCTGGCTCGGCTTTATCGAGGCCGCAATTTTCATTTTAGTGCTACTGGCTGGTCTGGTTTATCTGGTGCGTATCGGCGCGCTGGAGTGGACGCCTTCGCGCTCACGTCGCGAACGTTTGAACACCGAAGAAGCTGGCAGTCTCACTAATCGTCATACGCAGTAACAGCGAGGCAATAAGATGGACTATACGCTCACCCGCATAGATCCCGACGGTGAGAATGACCGTTACCCCCTGCAAAAACAGGAGATTGTGACTGATCCTCTGGAACAGCATGTACACCGCAGCGTCTACATGGGCAAGCTCGAGCATGCCCTGCATGACATGGTGAACTGGGGGCGTAAAAACTCCCTCTGGCCTTATAACTTTGGCCTTTCCTGCTGCTACGTGGAGATGGTGACCTCGTTCACCGCGGTCCATGACGTCGCGCGTTTCGGTGCGGAAGTACTGCGTGCTTCCCCGCGCCAGGCCGATTTCATGGTGGTCGCCGGTACGCCGTTCACCAAAATGGCCCCGGTGATTCAGCGTCTGTATGACCAGATGCTGGAGCCGAAATGGGTTATTTCCATGGGCGCGTGTGCGAATTCCGGCGGTATGTACGATATTTATTCCGTTGTGCAAGGCGTGGACAAATTCCTGCCCGTGGATGTGTACATCCCAGGTTGCCCGCCGCGTCCGGAAGCGTACATGCAGGCGTTGATGCTGCTGCAGGAGTCGATTGGCAAAGAGCGCCGTCCGCTTTCGTGGGTGGTTGGCGATCAGGGCGTTTATCGCGCCAACATGCAGTCAGAGCGTGAGCGTAAACGCGGCGAACGTATCGCAGTCACCAACCTGCGTACGCCGGACGAAATTTAATTTGCGCCTGCGGGAGGTCGCTTCTCACGTATACCAATAAACGACAGCGAGAAGCCGCCGCCCGACAGTCATCACAGACCATTGGCAATGGTGAACAATATGACCGATTTAACTGCGCAAGACGCCGTTTTGCCTGTGTGGCAGACCAGGGATCACCTCGACGACCCGGTTATTGGCGAACTGCGTAACCGTTTTGGGCCGGATGCCTTTACTGTTCAGGCCACCCGCACCGGAGTTCCGGTTGTCTGGGTCAAGCGTGAACAATTACTGGAAGTTGGCGAATTTTTACGAAAGCTGCCTAAACCCTACGTTATGCTGTATGACCTGCATGGCATGGACGAGCGCCTTCGCACCCACCGCAACGGTTTACCGGCTGCGGATTTTTCCGTTTTCTACCACCTGCTTTCCATCGATCGCAACCGCGACATCATGCTGAAAGTGGCGCTTTCTGAAAACGATCTCAACGTGCCGACCTTTACCCGTCTTTTCCCGAACGCCAACTGGTATGAGCGTGAAACCTGGGAAATGTTCGGTATTACGTTCACCGGTCACCCGAACCTGCGCCGCATCATGATGCCGCCGACCTGGGAAGGGCACCCGCTGCGTAAAGACTATCCGGCGCGCGCGACTGAATTTGATCCGTTTACGCTCACCAAGCAAAAAGAAGAGCTGGAAATGGAAGCGTTGACCTTCAAGCCCGAAGAGTGGGGCATGAAGCGCGGCAACGACACTGAAGATTTCATGTTCCTGAACCTCGGCCCGAACCACCCGTCGGCGCACGGTGCGTTCCGTATCATCCTGCAACTGGACGGCGAAGAGATCGTCGACTGCGTGCCGGATATCGGCTACCACCACCGCGGCGCGGAGAAAATGGGCGAGCGTCAGTCCTGGCACAGCTACATTCCTTATACCGACCGCATCGAATATCTCGGCGGCTGCGTAAACGAAATGCCGTACGTGCTGGCCGTGGAAAAACTGGCGGGGATTCAGGTGCCGGAGCGCGTGGAAGTGATCCGCGTGATGCTCTCTGAGCTGTTCCGCATCAACAGCCATCTGCTGTACATCTCGACGTTTATTCAGGACGTCGGCGCCATGACGCCGGTCTTCTTCGCGTTCACCGATCGTCAGAAAATCTACGATCTGGTTGAAGCAATTACCGGTTTCCGTATGCACCCGGCCTGGTTCCGCATCGGCGGCGTCGCGCACGACCTGCCGCGCGGCTGGGATCGTCTGCTGAAAGAGTTCCTGGAGTGGATGCCGAAACGTCTCGATTCTTATGTCAAAGCAGCGCTGAAAAACACCATCCTGAAAGGCCGTTCCCAGGGTGTGGCGGCGTATGACGCCAAAGAAGCGCTGGCATGGGGCACCACCGGCGCTGGCCTTCGTGCCACCGGTATCGATTTCGACGTGCGTAAAGCGCGCCCGTACTCTGGCTACCAGAACTTCGAGTTCGAAGTGCCGGTCGGCGGCGGCATCAGCGACTGTTACACGCGCGTGATGCTGAAAGTCGAAGAAGTGCGCCAGTCGCTGCGTATCCTTGAGCAGTGCCTGAAAAACATGCCGGAAGGCCCGTTCAAGGCGGATCACCCGCTGACCACGCCGCCGCCGAAAGAGCGCACGCTGCAACATATCGAAACCCTGATTACTCACTTCCTGCAGGTTTCGTGGGGCCCGGTCATGCCGGCCAACGAATCCTTCCAGATGATTGAGGCAACCAAGGGGATTAACAGTTACTACCTGACCAGCGACGGCAGCACCATGAGCTACCGTACCCGCGTCCGCACACCGAGTTTCCCGCATCTTCAGCAGATTCCTTCGGTGATCCGCGGCAGCCTGGTTTCCGACCTGATTGTCTATCTGGGTAGTATCGATTTTGTAATGTCTGATGTGGATCGCTAACTATGCACGAGAATCAACAACCACAGAACGAGGCTTTTGAGCTGAGTGCGGCAGAGCGTGAGGCGATTGAGCACGAGAAGCACCACTACGAAGACCCGCGTGCGGCGTCCATTGAAGCGCTGAAAATCGTTCAGAAGCAGCGTGGCTGGGTGCCGGACGGCGCTATCTATGCGATAGCGGACGTCCTGGGCATTCCGGCGAGCGACGTCGAAGGGGTCGCGACCTTCTATAGCCAGATCTTCCGCCAGCCGGTAGGCCGTCACGTGATTCGCTACTGCGATAGCGTGGTGTGTCACATCACCGGCTATCAGGGAATTCAGTCCGCGATTGAAAAACATCTGAGCATCAAACCGGGCCAGACCACGTTTGACGGACGCTTTACCCTGCTGCCGACCTGCTGCCTTGGCAACTGCGACAAAGGGCCGACCATGATGATTGATGAGGACACTCACAGTTATCTGACGCCGGAAGGGATCCCTGAACTTCTGGAGCAGTACAAATGAAACAGATTATTCGTACTGCCGAAACGCATCCGCTGACCTGGCGTATGCGTGACGACAAGCAACCGGTCTGGCTTGAAGAGTACCGCAGCAAAAACGGCTACGAAGGCGCGCGTAAAGCGCTCACCGGCATGGCGCCGGATGAAATCGTCAACGCCGTGAAAGATGCCGGTCTGAAAGGGCGCGGCGGCGCGGGCTTCTCCACTGGTCTGAAATGGAGCCTGATGCCGAAAGACGAATCCATGAACATCCGTTACCTGCTGTGTAACGCCGATGAAATGGAGCCGGGCACCTATAAAGACCGCATGCTGATGGAACAGCTGCCGCACCTGCTGGTGGAAGGCATGCTGATCTCCGCGTTCGCGCTGAAAGCGTACCGCGGTTACATCTTCCTGCGTGGCGAATACATCGAAGCCGCCGAACGTCTGCGCCGCGCTATCGCGGAAGCGACCGAAGCCGGGCTGCTTGGCAAAAACATTCTCGGCTCGGGGTTCGATTTTGAACTCTTCGTGCACACCGGGGCAGGCCGCTATATCTGCGGTGAAGAGACGGCGCTTATCAACTCGCTGGAAGGCCGTCGCGCCAACCCGCGTTCCAAGCCGCCGTTCCCGGCGTCCAGCGGCGTATGGGGCAAACCGACCTGCGTTAACAACGTCGAAACCCTGTGCAACGTGCCGGCCATTCTCGCGAACGGCGTGGAGTGGTATCAGGGCCTGTCGACCAGCGAAGACAAAGGCACCAAGCTGATGGGCTTCTCCGGGCGCGTGAAAAACCCGGGCGTCTGGGAGCTGCCGTTCGGCACTACCGCGCGTGAAATCCTTGAAGAGTACGCGGGCGGCATGCGTGACGGCCTGACATTCAAAGCCTGGCAGCCGGGCGGCGCGGGGACAGATTTCCTGACCGACGCGCACCTCGATCTGCCGATGGAGTTCGCCAGCATCGGTAAAGCGGGCAGCCGTCTTGGCACTGCGCTGGCGATGGCCGTCGACCACGAAATCAATATGGTGTCGCTGGTACGTAACCTGGAAGAGTTCTTCGCGCGCGAGTCCTGCGGCTGGTGTACGCCGTGCCGCGACGGCCTGCCGTGGAGCGTTAAAATCCTGCGCGCGCTGGAGCGCGGCGAAGGGCAGCCGGGGGATATCGAAACCCTGGAGCAGCTCTGCCGCTTCCTGGGCCCGGGTAAAACGTTCTGCGCCCATGCGCCAGGTGCCGTAGAGCCACTTCAGAGCGCCATTAAATATTTCCGTGACGAATTCGAAGCGGGCATTAAGCAGGGCCCCGGCAACACCCGTGCCATTAATGGTATTCAGCCGAACCTGCTCAAGACGCGCTGGTAAAAGCATTTTGATTAACGCCTGGCTCGCGCCAGGCCAACTGGAAGCATGCTGACTATGGCTACGATTCATGTAGACGGCAAAGAATATGAGGTAGACGGCGCGGACAACCTGCTGCAGGCGTGTCTGTCGCTCGGCCTCGATATTCCTTATTTTTGCTGGCATCCGGCGCTGGGTAGCGTTGGTGCCTGCCGCCAGTGCGCGGTGAAGCAATATCAGAACGCGGAAGATACCCGTGGTCGCCTGGTGATGTCCTGCATGACGCCGGCATCCGATGGCACCTTTATTTCTATTGACGACAACGAAGCGAAACAGTTCCGCGAAAGCGTCGTGGAGTGGCTGATGACCAACCACCCGCACGACTGTCCGGTCTGTGAAGAGGGCGGCAACTGCCACCTGCAGGATATGACCGTGATGACCGGCCATAGCTTCCGTCGCTACCGCTTCACCAAGCGTACTCACCGCAATCAGGATCTGGGGCCGTTCATCAACCATGAGATGAACCGCTGCATCGCCTGCTATCGCTGCGTGCGTTACTACAAAGATTACGCTGACGGCACCGATCTCGGTGTTTACGGCGCGCATGACAACGTCTATTTCGGTCGTCCGGAAGACGGTACGCTTGAGAGCGAATTCTCCGGTAACCTGGTCGAAATCTGTCCGACTGGCGTCTTCACCGATAAAACGCACTCCGAGCGCTACAACCGTAAATGGGATATGCAGTTTGCGCCGAGCATCTGCCAGCAGTGCTCGCTGGGCTGCAACACCAGCCCTGGCGAACGCTATGGCGAGCTGCGTCGTATCGAAAACCGCTACAACGGTACCGTTAACCACTACTTCCTGTGCGACCGCGGCCGTTTCGGCTACGGCTACGTCAACCTGAAAGACCGTCCGCGTCGTCCGGTTCAGCGCCGTGGCGATGACCTGATCACCCTGAACGCCGATCAGGCGATGCAGGGCGCGGCGGATATTCTGCGCCAGTCGAAGAAAGTCATCGGTATCGGCTCCCCGCGCGCGAGCGTCGAGAGCAACTTCGCGCTGCGCGAGCTGGTCGGGGCGGAAAACTTCTATACCGGCATCGCGGCGGGCGAGCAGGAACGTCTGCAACTGATGCTCAAAGTGCTGCGCGAAAGCGGCATTCGCACACCGGCGCTGCGTGAGATTGAATCTTACGATGCCGTGCTGATTCTGGGCGAAGACATCACCCAGACCGGCGCGCGCGTGGCGCTGGCGGTTCGTCAGGCAGTGAAAGGCAAAGCGCGCGAAATGGCGGCGGCCCAGAAAGTGGCTGACTGGCAGATCGCGGCCATCCTGAACATTGGCCAGCGTGCCAAGCATCCGTTGTTTGTGACTAACGTCGACAGCACCCGTCTGGACGATATCGCCGCGTGGACCTATCGCGCGCCGGTGGAAGATCAGGCGCGTCTCGGTTTTGCTATCGCCAACGCGCTGGATACCGCATCGCCTGCGGTCGACGGGCTGGATCGCGACCTGCAAAACAAAGTCGACGTGATTGTTCAGGCGCTGGCAGGGGCGAAGAAGCCGCTGATTATCTCCGGCACCAACGCTGGCAGCGTGGAAGTGATCCAGGCGGCCGCGAACGTCGCGAAAGCGCTGAAAGGCCGCGGCGTGGATGTGGGGATCACCATGATCGCCCGCGCGGTTAACAGCGTCGGTCTCGGCATGATTGGCGGCGGTTCGCTTGACGACGCGCTGAACGAGCTGGAGACCGGCAACGCTGACGCCGTCATCGTGCTGGAAAACGATCTGCACCGTCACGCCTCGGCGACACGTGTGGACGCCGCGCTTGCGAAAGCGCCGCTGGTAATGGTTATCGACCATCAGCGCACCGCGATCATGGATCACGCGCATCTCGTGCTCTCCACCGCGAGCTTCGCTGAAAGCGACGGTACGGTCATCAACAACGAAGGCCGCGCGCAGCGCTTCTTCCAGGTCTATGACCCGTCATACTACGACAACACCGTGACCATGCTGGAAAGCTGGCGCTGGCTGCATTCGCTGCACAGCACGCTGGAAAACCGCCATCCGGACTGGACGCAGCTCGACCACGTGATCGACGCCTGCATCGCGAAACTGCCGCACCTGGCGGGCATTAAAGACGCCGCGCCGGACGCGACCTTCCGCATCCGTGGTCAGAAACTGGCGCGCGAACCGCATCGTTACAGCGGTCGCACCGCCATGCGCGCGAACATCAGCGTTCACGAGCCGCGTCAGCCGCAGGATAAAGACACCATGTTCTCCTTCTCGATGGAAGGGAACAACCATCCGGACGCGCCGCGTTCTCAGGTGCCGTTCGCCTGGGCACCGGGCTGGAACTCCCCGCAGGCCTGGAACAAATTCCAGGACGAAGTGGGCGGACACCTGCGTCACGGCGATCCGGGCGTGCGTCTCATCGAGGCGGGCGAGGGCGCTATCGACTACTTCACGACCGTACCGCAGCGTTTCGCGCCGCAGGATGGTCAGTGGCGTATCGCGCCTTATTACCACCTGTTCGGCAGCGATGAGCTGTCGCAGCGTTCGCCGGTCTTCCAGAGCCGCATGCCGCAGCCGTACATCCGCCTGAATCCGGCAGATGCCGCGAAGCTTGGCGTCAACGCGGGCGCGAAAGTCTCCTTCAACTATGAAGGCCAGACTATCACGCTGCCGTTGCAGCTGTCTGAAGGGCTGACGGAAGGGCAGGTCGGTCTGCCGATGGGGATGCCGGGCATCGCGCCTGTCATGGCTGGCGCTCGTCTTGAAAATCTGCAGGAGGCTGCGCAATGAGTTGGTTGACACCGGATGTTATCGAGATCCTGCTCAGCATCCTGAAAGCGGTGGTCATTCTGCTGGTGGTCGTGAGCTGCGGCGCGTTCATGAGTTTTGGGGAGCGCCGTCTGCTCGGCCTCTTCCAGAACCGTTACGGGCCGAACCGCGTTGGCTGGGGCGGTTCGCTCCAGCTGGTCGCGGACATGATCAAAATGTTCTTTAAAGAGGACTGGATCCCGCGCTTCTCTGACCGCGTCATCTTTACGCTGGCGCCGATGATCGCGTTCACCTCGCTGCTGCTGGCGTTCGCGATTGTGCCTGTCAGCCCCACTTGGGTGGTGGCGGATCTCAATATCGGGATCCTCTTCTTCCTGATGATGGCGGGCCTTGGCGTCTACGCCGTGCTGTTCGCAGGCTGGTCGAGTAACAACAAATACTCGCTGCTGGGCGCGATGCGTGCTTCCGCGCAG
The DNA here is from genome assembly GCF_963888145.1 of Cronobacter sp. EKM101R. Lineage (NCBI taxonomy): Bacteria > Pseudomonadati > Pseudomonadota > Gammaproteobacteria > Enterobacterales > Enterobacteriaceae > Cronobacter > Cronobacter sp. EKM101R. The sequence goes on from NZ_CAWPHW010000001.1 coordinate 141,779, forward strand.
ACGCTGAGCTACGAAGTGTTTCTCGGTCTTTCGCTGATGGGCGTTGTGGCGCAGGCCGGGTCGTTCAACATGACCGATATCGTCAACAACCAGGCGCATCTCTGGAACGTGATCCCGCAGTTCTTTGGCTTCATCACTTTCGCTATCGCGGGCGTTGCGGTGTGTCACCGTCACCCGTTTGACCAGCCGGAAGCGGAGCAGGAACTGGCTGACGGTTACCACATCGAATACTCCGGCATGAAGTTCGGTCTGTTCTTCGTGGGCGAATATATCGGGATTGTGACCGTTTCCGCGCTTATCGTGACGCTGTTCTTCGGCGGCTGGCAGGGCCCCTGGTTACCGCCTTTCATCTGGTTCGCGCTGAAAACCGCGTTCTTCATGATGATGTTTATTTTGATTCGCGCCGCATTACCGCGTCCTCGTTATGACCAGGTAATGTCCTTCGGCTGGAAAGTGTGCCTGCCGCTGACGCTTATCAATCTGCTGGTAACCGCGGCTGTCATTCTCTGGCAGACAGCGGCATAAGGGGTGAGAAAACCATGACATTGAAAGACATAGTGGTTGGTTTCGGCACCCAACTACGCAGTATCTGGATGATTGGCCTGCACGCGTTTTCCAAACGCGAAACGCGCATGTATCCGGAAGAGCCGGTTTATCTGCCGCCGCGCTACCGCGGCCGTATCGTGCTGACGCGCGATCCGGACGGTCAGGAGCGCTGTGTGGCCTGTAACCTCTGTGCGGTCGCCTGCCCGGTGGGCTGTATCTCTCTGCAAAAAGCGGAGACGAAAGATGGCCGCTGGTATCCGGAGTTTTTCCGCATCAACTTCTCACGCTGCATTTTCTGCGGTATGTGCGAAGAGGCCTGCCCGACCACCGCTATCCAGCTGACGCCGGATTTCGAGCTGGGCGAGTTTAAGCGCCAGGATCTGGTGTACGAAAAAGAGGACCTGCTGATTTCCGGTCCGGGCAAATACCCGGAATATAACTTCTACCGGATGGCGGGTATGGCAATCGACGGCAAAGATAAAGGCGACGCGGAAAACGAAGCCAAACCTATCGACGTCAAAGGCCTGTTACCTTAAGGAGTCAGGAATGGAATTCGCTTTTTATATCTGCGCCCTTGTGGCGGTCCTGACCACCGCCCGGGTGATCACCCACAGCAATCCGGTACACGCGCTGCTGTACCTGATCATTTCGCTGCTGGCGATCGCAGGCGTCTTTTTCTCACTCGGCGCTTACTTCGCCGGTGCGCTGGAGATCATCGTCTACGCAGGCGCCATCATGGTGCTCTTCGTGTTCGTGGTCATGATGCTGAACCTCGGCGATTCCGTGGTGCGTCAGGAGCGCGAATGGCTCAAACCGCAGATCTGGATTGGCCCTGGCATTCTCTCGGCCGTCCTGTTGGTGGTGATTGTCTACGCCATTCTGGGCGTTAACGATCAGGGCATTGAAGGCAACCCCATTAGCGCGAAAGCCGTCGGTAAAGACCTGTTCCAGACTTACGTACTGGCGGTGGAACTCGCTTCCATGTTGCTGCTGGCGGGCCTGGTCGTGGCCTTCCACCTGGGCCGTGAAGAGAAAGCGGGCGATGTGGTAAGCGTGCGCGGCGGGGCTCCGTCGGACGCGTCGAAAAGAAAAACGGAGGAGCGCGCATGATCCCGTTACAACATGGACTGATCCTGGCGGCTATTCTGTTCGTCCTGGGTCTGACCGGTCTGGTTATCCGTCGCAATCTGCTGTTTATGCTGATAGGGCTGGAAATCATGATTAACGCCGCCGCGCTCGCTTTCGTGGTCGCTGGCAGCTACTGGGGCCAGACTGACGGTCAGATAATGTATATCCTGGCGATTAGCTTAGCCGCGGCGGAAGCCAGTATCGGCCTCGCGCTGCTGCTGCAACTCCATCGTCGTCGCCAGAACCTGAATATCGATTCAGTAAGTGAGATGCGTGGATGAACCTGCTCGCATTAACCATTATTTTGCCATTGATTGGCTATATTCTGCTCGCCTTCTCCCGGGGTCGCTGGTCGGAAAACCTCTCCGCGACGATTGGGGTCGGCTCTGTGGGCCTGGCGGCGCTGGTCACCGCTTACGCTGGCATTGATTTCTTTAATAACGGTAAGCAGGCATTCTCGCTGCCGCTGTGGACCTGGATGTCAGTCGGCGATTTCAACATCGGCGTCAACCTGGTGCTGGATGGCCTTTCGCTGACCATGCTTTCTGTGGTTACCGGCGTAGGCTTCCTGATCCACATGTTCGCGTCCTGGTATATGCGCGGCGAAGAGGGCTACTCCCGCTTCTTCGCCTACACCAACCTCTTTATCGCGAGCATGGTTGTACTGGTGCTCTCCGATAACCTGCTGTTGATGTACCTCGGCTGGGAAGGCGTGGGTCTCTGCTCCTATCTGCTGATCGGTTTCTACTACACCGATCCGAAGAACGGCGCCGCGGCGATGAAAGCGTTTGTCGTGACCCGTGTGGGTGACGTCTTCCTCGCGTTCGCGCTGTTTATTCTCTACAACGAACTCGGCACGCTGAACTTCCGCGAAATGGTGGAACTGGCGCCGCAGCACTTCGCCAACGGCAATGAAATGCTGCGCTGGGCGACGCTAATGCTGCTCGGCGGCGCGGTCGGTAAATCCGCACAGCTTCCGCTCCAGACCTGGCTTGCGGATGCGATGGCGGGCCCGACGCCGGTTTCTGCGCTGATCCACGCGGCAACCATGGTGACCGCGGGCGTTTACCTGATTGCCCGTACCCACGGCCTGTTCCTGCTGACGCCGGACGTCCTACATCTGGTCGGTATCGTTGGTGCCATTACGCTGGTGCTGGCGGGCTTCGCCGCGCTGGTGCAGACCGACATCAAACGTGTTCTCGCGTATTCCACCATGAGCCAGATTGGCTACATGTTCCTGGCGCTTGGCGTTCAGGCGTGGGATGCGGCGATTTTCCACCTGATGACGCACGCGTTCTTTAAAGCGCTGCTGTTCCTCTCGTCCGGCTCCGTCATTCTGGCGTGCCACCACGAGCAGAACATCTTCAAAATGGGCGGCCTGCGTAAATCCATTCCGCTGGTTTACGCCTGCTTCCTGGTGGGCGGCGCGGCCCTGGCGGCACTGCCGGTCGTGACCGCAGGCTTCTACAGTAAAGATGAAATTCTGTGGGGCGCTGCTGCCAACGGCCATAACTACTTAATGCTGGCGGGTCTGGTTGGCGCGTTCCTGACGTCTATCTATACCTTCCGCATGATTTTCATCGTGTTCCACGGCGAAGAAAAAATTCACGCACACGCAGGGAAGGGGATTACCCATCATCTGCCGCTTATCGTGCTGCTGGTGCTTTCCACCTTTGTCGGCGCGCTGATTACGCCGCCGCTGGCGGGCGTATTGCCGGAAAACCACTTCGGTCACGAAGGCAAAATGGCGCTGGAAATCACCTCGGGCGTGGTAGCGATTGTCGGTATCCTGATCGCCGCCTGGCTGTGGCTTGGCAAGCGTACGCTGGTCACCGCCGTCGCCAAAAGCGCGCCGGGTCGTTTCTTCGGCACTTGGTGGTATCACGCCTGGGGCTTCGACTGGCTGTATGACAAAGTGTTCGTCAAGCCTTTCCTGGGCATCGCCTGGCTGCTGCAACGCGATCCGCTGAATGCGCTGATGAACATTCCGGCCATCCTTTCCCGCTACGCAGGCCGCGGTCTGCTGCTGAGCGAGAACGGCTACCTGCGCTGGTATGTGGCCTCAATGAGCATTGGTGCGGTGGTCGTGCTGGTGTTGCTGATGGTGTTGCGTTGATTCATAAGTGAATTTTAAAAGAATTCGTTGAAAATCAAGTCTGAAAGGACAGGCGTTATCAGCGAAGTCACCGTGAACACCCTCTGCGCGCAGCGGGGTTCACGGTGACGAGTAAGATAGCCTGAGCTGGACTTAAACAAGGAACAAAAATCGCCATGTTACTACCCTGGCTAATACTGATTCCCTTTATCGGCGGCTTCCTGTGCTGGCAGACCGAACGCTTCGGCGTCAAGGTGCCGCGCTGGATTGCGCTGATTACCATGGGGCTGACGCTGGCGCTCGGCCTGCAACTCTGGTTGCAGGGCGGCTACTCCCTGACGCAATCCGGTGAGTTTCCGAAGTGGCAGGACCAGTACATTCACGACTGGATCCCGCGTTTTGGGATCACCATCCACTTAGCCATCGACGGTCTGTCGCTGCTGATGGTGGTGCTGACGGGCCTGCTCGGCGTGCTGGCGGTGCTCTGCTCGTGGAATGAAATTGAAAAATATCAGGGCTTCTTCCACCTCAACCTGATGTGGATCCTGGGCGGCGTGATCGGCGTGTTCCTCGCCATCGACATGTTCCTGTTCTTCTTCTTCTGGGAAATGATGCTGGTGCCGATGTACTTCCTGATTGCCCTGTGGGGCCATAAGGCATCGGACGGTAAAACGCGTATCACGGCGGCGACCAAATTCTTCATCTATACCCAGGCGAGCGGTCTGGTGATGTTGATTGCTATCCTGGCGCTGGTGTTTGTGCACTACAACGCCACGGGCGAGTGGACGTTCAACTATGAACACCTGCTGAAAACGCCGATGTCCCACGGTGTTGAATATCTGCTGATGCTGGGCTTCTTCATCGCGTTTGCGGTGAAAATGCCGGTGGTGCCGCTGCACGGCTGGCTGCCGGACGCGCACTCTCAGGCGCCGACCGCAGGCTCCGTTGACCTCGCGGGTATTCTGCTGAAAACTGCGGCCTACGGTCTGCTGCGCTTCGCGCTGCCGCTGTTCCCGAACGCTTCCGCGGAATTCGCCCCGATCGCCATGTGGCTTGGCGTGATTGGCATCTTCTACGGCGCGTGGATGGCCTTTACCCAGTACGACATCAAACGTCTTATCGCCTACACCTCCGTTTCCCACATGGGCTTTGTGCTGATCGCCATCTACACCGGCAGCCAGCTTGCTTATCAGGGCGCGGTTATTCAGATGATTGCTCACGGTCTTTCCGCGGCGGGTCTGTTTATTCTGTGCGGCCAGCTCTATGAGCGTCTGCATACTCGCGATATGCGCCAGATGGGCGGTCTGTGGAGCAAAATCAGATGGCTGCCGGCGCTGTCGATGTTCTTTGCCGTGGCGACGCTTGGTATGCCGGGCACCGGTAACTTCGTCGGCGAATTCATGATCTTGTTCGGCAGCTTCCAGGTGGTGCCGGTGATTACCGTCATCTCGACCTTCGGTCTGGTATTCGCGTCCGTTTACTCGCTGGCGATGCTGCATCGCGCGTACTTCGGTCAGCCGAAGAGCGAAGCGGCGAGTCAGGAGATTCGCGGTCTGTCGCCGCGCGAGCTGTTTATGATCCTGCTGCTGGTGGTGCTTCTGGTACTGCTGGGCTTTTATCCCCAGCCAATTCTGGATACATCCCATTCGGCGATGAGCAATATTCAGCAGTGGTTTACCGATTCTGTTTCAACTACAAGGCCGTAATTCGCCATGACAATAACTACTCAACAATTGATCGCGCTGCTACCGCTGCTGATCGTCGGATTGACGGTGGTAGTTGTGATGCTCTCCATTGCGTGGCGACGTAATCACTTCCTCAATGCCACGCTGTCTGTTGTCGGACTGAACGCCGCGCTGCTGTCGCTGTGGTTCGTGGGTCAGGCAGGTGCGATGGACGTCACGCCGCTGATGCGCGTGGACGGTTACGCCATGCTGTATACCGGTCTGGTGCTGCTGGCGAGCCTCGCCACCTGCACCTTCGCCTATCCGTGGCTGCAGGGCTACAACGATAACAAGGAAGAGTTCTACCTGCTGGTGCTGATTGCCGCACTGGGCGGTATTCTGCTGGCGAACGCCAATCATCTGGCGGCGCTGTTCCTGGGTATCGAGCTTATCTCTCTACCGCTGTTTGGCCTGGTCGGTTACGCATTTCGTCAGAAACGCTCGCTGGAAGCGGCTATCAAATACACCATCCTGTCTGCCGCGGCCTCGTCCTTCCTGCTGTTTGGTATGGCGCTGGTGTACGCGCAGTCCGGCAGCCTGTCGTTCGTCACGCTCGGTAAGAGCCTCGCGGACAACATGCTGAGCGAGCCGCTGCTGCTGGCGGGTCTGGGCCTGATGATTGTCGGCCTCGGCTTTAAGCTCTCTCTGGTGCCGTTCCACCTCTGGACGCCGGATGTCTACCAGGGCGCGCCTGCGCCGGTTTCCACGTTCCTGGCGACCGCGAGCAAAATCGCTATCTTCGGCGTGGTGATGCGTCTGTTCCTCTACGCGCCGCTAGGTGACAGCGAGGCGGTACGCGTGGTGTTAGGTGTGCTCGCCTTCGCCTCCATCATCTTCGGTAACCTGATGGCGCTGACCCAGACCAACATTAAACGTCTGCTCGGTTACTCCTCCATCTCGCATCTGGGCTATCTGCTGGTCGCGCTGATTGCGCTGAAAAGCGGCGAAATGTCGATGGAAGCCGTGGGCGTTTACCTGGCGGGTTATCTCTTCAGCAGCCTCGGCGCGTTCGGCGTGGTGAGCCTGATGTCCAGCCCGTATCGCGGCCCGGACGCGGATTCGCTCTACTCCTACCGTGGCCTGTTCTGGCACCGTCCGATCCTGTCGGCCGTGATGACCGTGATGATGCTGTCGCTGGCGGGTATTCCGATGACGCTGGGCTTTATCGGTAAATTCTACGTGCTGGCCGTGGGTGTGCAGTCCAACCTGTGGTGGCTGACCGGCGCTGTGGTGGTGGGTTCTGCGATTGGCCTCTACTACTACCTGCGCGTAGCGGTAAGCCTGTACCTGAACGCGCCGCAGCAGCTTAACCGCGACGTACCGTCCAACTGGGCGTACAGCGCGGGCGGCGTCGTGGTACTGATCTCCGCGCTGCTGGTACTGGTGCTGGGTGTCTGGCCGCAGCCGCTGATTACGCTGGTGCAGCTGGCGAAACCGCTGATGTAAGCCATGCGCTTAAGCTAAAAAACCGCCGTTTATCGGCGGTTTTTTTATGGGCGCTATACCGTAATGGTCAGGAAATCTTCCGCCAGCTCGCTTGCCGGGAACACGGCCTGGCACTCCGCGAGGAGCCGCTGGCAGTCTTCCGCGCCGTAGCGTGAGCTGAAATGCGTCATCACCAGACGCTTCGCGCCCGCGTCTTTCGCCACCGTCGCCGCCTGCTGCGTGGTTGAATGTCCGCGACCGTTGGCTTTCTCCGCCATCGCCGCTTCAAGCGTGGTTTCATGAACCATCACATCCACCTCGCGGGCGAGGGCGACCGCCTGCGGCGTCGGGGCGGTATCGCCGAAAATCGCTATCTTTTTGCCAGGACGCGGCGCGCTCAGGTAATCGGCGCCGCACAGCGTGCGTCCGTCATCAAGCGTCACCGTCTCGCCGCGCTTAAGCTGCTGAAACAGCGGCCCTGGGGCGACGCCCGCCGCCTTAAGGCGCGCCGCGTCCAGCGCGCCGGGCTTATCATGCTCCTCAATACGATAGCCGTAACACTCTACGGGGTGCGTGAGCGGGAATGCGGTAACGGTAAGCTCGCCGTCGTCAAACAGCTGCCCTTCGGTTATCTCGTGAACGCTCAGCGGGTAGCTGGTCCAGGAGCCGCTCAGGCGCAGCGTGGTTTCGATAAATTCGGCGATGCCTTTCGGACCATAAACCTCAAGCGGCGTCTCGCAGCCCGCCATGGAGCGGCTGCACAGCATGCCCGGCAACCCGAAGATGTGATCGCCATGCAGGTGCGTGATAAAGATTTTCTCTATCTTGCCGGGGTTGGCGCTGGCGCGCAGCATCTGGTGCTGGGTGGCCTCGCCGCAGTCAAAAAGCCATAGCCCCGACTGATTATTTTGCGGGTTCAGCACGATGGCCGTCACATTGCGGGTCGTTGAGGGCAGCCCGGCGCTGGTGCCTAAAAATGTCAGTTCCATGAGCAATTTACTCTGTACGATTGCGCGAAAGCTTTTAGTATAACGAGGATCGCCGCACATTCTGGAGCCCAATATGATCGACTGGCAGGATAAGCATCACGCCGAGCTGGATGTCCCGACGTTATACGCGCTGCTGAAGCTGCGCTGTGAAGTGTTTGTGGTTGAACAAACGTGCCCTTATCTGGATGTGGATGGTGAAGATCTGGTGGGCGAGAACCGCCATCTGCTTGCCTGGCGCGATAATCAGCTGATTGCTTATGCGAGGATTCTGAAAAGTGACGATCCACACACACCTGTTGCGATAGGGCGGGTCATTGTTTCCGGCGCCGCGCGGGGTGAAAAGCTGGGCGTGGAGCTGATGAAACGCGCCGTGGAGAGCTGCGAGCGCAACTGGCCGCAAAGCCCGCTATACCTGAGCGCGCAGGCGCATCTCCAGGCGTTTTACGCGCAGTTTGGCTTTGTTCCCGCCACCGATATCTATGACGAAGACGGCATCCCGCACATCGGGATGCGGCGCGAACCGCGTCCAGGCAAAAAAGCGTGAGAGTGTCTATAGTTAGCAAACCGGTAACTTGTTAACACGGAGACCAGTTATGCCTTTATCTTCACAACCTTATGAAACGCGCGTAGACGATGATCTGACCCTGCTGAGCGATACTCTGGAAGAGATCCTGCGTTCTTCCGGCGACCCGGCGGATCAAAAATATGTTGAGCTGAAAGCCCGCGCGGAGCAGGCGCTGCATGACGTGAAAAGCCGCGTCAGCACGGCGTCCGACAACTACTACTTCCGCGCCAAACAGGCGGTCTATCGTGCCGATGACTATGTGCATGAAAAACCGTGGCAGGGCGTAGGTATCGGTGCCGCCGCAGGTCTGGTGCTGGGCCTGCTGTTAGCCCGCCGTTAATTCACGGCACATCGCGCACCGGCGCATCCATTTCGGGTGCGCCATTTTTTTTGCCTTTAAGACCCTGTAGAATGCATGGTTTTAAGCAAAGGAAAGGAAACCAGTGAACACCCTCGCCGCAGCGCAGGCGCTGGCGGAAAAGGCGCTTGCCGACGCGCCGGATACGCCCGGCCTCTGGCGTTGCGCCTTTGAATTTTCCCCTGAATCCTGTGATTTTCTCGCCTGGCTTGGCGCGCAGCCTGGTTTCCCGCAGTTTTACTGGCGTTCTCGCGAGGGCCATGAAGAGGCCGCCACGCTTGGCGCGGCGTGCACATTCTCAAGCCTCGATGAGGCGCAAGCGCTTTTACGCCAGCATGCCGATACGCCAGGGCTGCGCGCATGGGGGCTGAACGCGTTTGATCCGCAAAACGGGCTTTTCTTCGTCCCGCGTCTGGAGTTACGCAGGGAGGAGAATCGCGCCTGGCTGATTGTGACGATCTACAGCGCCTGCTCGCAACAAAAGGCGGCGCAGGCGTTAAAGCCGCTCATTCATAACCTGCAACCGGCGCGACAAACGCTGATGCAGCGCCCACCGCGCCGCGTCAGCCGCTGCGATGTCCCGCAGGCGCAGCCGTGGACGCAGCTGGTCGGGGCGGCGACGAGCGCTATCGATCGCGGCGACATCGCCAAAGTGGTGCTGGCGCGCGCCACCGATCTGCGTTTTATCGCACCGCCTGATGCGACGGCGCTGATGGCCGCAAGCCGCGAAGCCAATCACCATTGCTACCATTTTTATCTGGCGTTTAGCGCGCGCGAGGCGTTTCTCGGCTCCACGCCGGAGCGGCTGTGGCGGCGCCGCGGGCTGGCGCTTGACACCGAGGCGCTGGCGGGCACGGTGGAGAATCTTCCCGACGACGATCAGGCGCAGGCGCGCGCCGCATGGCTGCTGGCCGATGATAAAAATCAGCGCGAAAATGCGCTGGTAGTGGAAGATATTCGCGAGCGGCTACAGGCGATTGCGCATAGCATTTCTGCGCGGTTGCCTGAAGTGGTGCGGCTGAGGCGGGTACAGCATCTGAAATGCGCTATCACGGCGCGGCTTTATGCACCGGACGACGCGGCGTGTCTGCGTCAGTTGCAGCCTACCGCCGCGGTGGCGGGCCTGCCGCGTGAGGCGGCGCGTCGTTTTATCGCTGAACACGAGCCGTTCGATCGCGAATGGTACGCCGGCTCAGCCGGGTATCTGTCGCTGGAGCAATCAGAGTTTTGCGTCAGCCTGCGCTCGGCGCGGCTTAAGGATGAGACGATCCGCGTCTATGCGGGCGCCGGGCTGGTGGCAGGCTCGCAGGCCGCGCTGGAATGGCAGGAAATCGAGAACAAAGCCGCGGCCCTGCTCATGCTTCTTGCGCAGTGAGCCGCGCCACAACCCGACCCATATCAAAATTCGATTTCGACGAGGCTTTATAATAAACCGGCTAAATTGATACCGGACAAGCTTATGTCGACAAGCACTTTCAACCGCCGCTGGGCTGGCGTCATCCTTGAGGCGCTGAGCCGCCATGGCGTGCGCCATCTTTGCATCGCGCCGGGCTCGCGCTCCACGCCCCTTACGCTCGCCGCCGCGCAACATCCGGCGTTTATGCCGCATACCCATTTCGATGAGCGAGGGCTTGGTCATCTGGCGCTGGGGCTTGCCAAAGCGAGCGGCGAGCCGGTGGCGGTGATTGTCACGTCCGGTACGGCGGTGGCGAATCTGTACCCCGCAGTGATAGAAGCGGGGCTGACGGGCGAAAAACTGGTGGTGATCACCGCCGACCGCCCGCCGGAGCTGATTGATTGCGGCGCGAATCAGGCGATTCGTCAGCAGGCCATTTTTGGCTCACATCCCGCCGCCGCACTCGATTTACCGCGTCCCACGCCGTCCATTCCCGCCGCCTGGCTTATCAGCGCCATCGATGAAAAGATGGGCGCGCTAAAGGCAGGCGCGCTGCATATCAACTGCCCGTTCGCCGAACCGCTCTATGGCGAGCTGGACGATACGGGCCTTGCGTGGCAGCAGGCGCCGGGCGAATGGTGGCAGACGAACACGCCCTGGTTGCGCTATGAGAATACGCAGGCCGTCAGCACACAGGCTGACTGGCCTTTCTGGCGTGAACAGCGCGGCGTGGTGCTGGCAGGGAGGCTCACAGCGCAGGAAGGCAAGAACGTCGCGCTGTGGGCGGCGCGTCTTGGCTGGCCGCTGATTGGCGATGTATTGTCGCAAACCGGCCAGCCGCTGCCGTGCGCCGATCTCTGGCTCGCGCACCCTGATGCCGCCGCGCTGCTGGCGCAGGCGCAGATTGTCGTGCAGTTTGGCGGCAGCCTGACCGGTAAACGCGTGTTGCAGTGGCAAAGCGAATGTCGTGCGCAGGAGTACTGGATTGTCGATCCGCTGCCCGGGCGGCTCGATCCGGCGCATCATTGCGGGCGTCGGCTGGTGGCGGATATCTCCGCCTGGCTTGAACACCATCCGGCGCATCCCGTGATGCCGTGGGCCGAGCCGCTCGAAGGGCTGGCGGCGCAGACGCAACGCATCGTGGCGCGCAGCCTCACCGAATGGGGCGAGGCGCAGGTGGCGCACCGGCTTCCGGAACTGCTGGCGCCGGATGGACAACTTTTTCTCGGCAACAGCCTGACGGTGCGGCTGGTGGATGCGCTGGCGCAGTTGCCCGCCGGTTATCCGGTCTACGGCAACCGCGGCGCGAGCGGCATCGACGGGCTGGTCTCCACCGCGGCGGGCGTGCAGCGCGCCACCGGTAAACCCACGCTTGCGGTGCTGGGCGATCTCTCCACGCTGTACGATCTCAACGCGCTGGCGCTCCTGCGCGACGCGCCCGCGCCTTTCGTGCTGATCGTCGTGAACAACAACGGCGGGCAGATCTTCTCCATGCTCCCGACGCCCGCCCGCGAGCGCGAAAAATTCTACTGTATGCCGCAAAACGTCAGCTTTGCGCCTGCGGCGGCGATGTTTTCGCTGAACTACGACGCGCCGGAGAGCCTGGCCGCGCTTAAAGAGACGATGGCGCGCGCATGGCGCTCGCCGGTCGCGACCATCATTGAACTGCGCGTCCCGGAAACCGCCGGCGCGCAGGTGTTCCAGCGCCTAATCAGACAGGTGTGCGCCTGATGCCGCTGGCCGCGTATTTTCAGCCCGCCCGCGCTGCCGCGCGCGGCGCTGTCGTCTGGCTGCACGGTTTTCTCGGCGACCAGCGCGAGTGGCAGGCAGTCGCTGCGGCCTGCGTGGAGCATAACCATCTGTTTATCAATCTGCCGGGCCACGGCGGCTCGGCGCATCTCCGCGCCGTGGATTTTGCGCACGTTAACGAACAGCTCATCGCAACGTTAAATAGTTACAACATACTTAACTACTGGCTGGTGGGTTACTCGCTTGGCGGGCGGATAGCGATGTTTCATGCTACGCAGGGCGAGACGCCCGGCCTGCGTGGGCTGGTGGTGGAAGGCGGCCATCCTGGGCTTCTGAATGCCGATGAGCGCAACGCGCGTTTCCTTGCTGATAAACAGTGGGCGCAGCGGTTTCACAATGAACCGATTGAAACGGTGCTGGACGCCTGGTATCGCCAGCCCGTTTTCGCCACGCTGACCGACGCGCAGCGCGAGGCACTAATAACATTGCGCGCCCGTAATGCGCCCACCGCCCTGGCCACGATGCTGGAAGCTACCTCGCTCGGCCGCCAGCCGCCGCTGTATGCGCCGCTGGCGCAGTTGCCCGTACCGTTTCATTACCTCTGCGGCGAGCGCGATGCAAAATTTCGCGCGCTCGCCGCCACGCTCAATGCCTCTTTGCATTTGATTACTGGCGCAGGCCACAACGCGCACCGGGAAAACCCGGCTGCGGTGGCCTGTTGTCTTAACGCGATTTTGCGCCCCTAACGGAGAACTCCCATGATCTATCCTGATGAAGCGATGCTGTATGCGCCTGCCGAATGGCTCGACTGTTCAGAAGGCTACACCGATATCCGCTATCAGAAATCCACTGACGGCATCGCCAAAATCACCATTAACCGCCCGCAGGTGCGCAACGCGTTTCGCCCGCTCACCGTTAAAGAGATGATTAACGCGCTGGCGGATGCGCGCTATGACGACAATATCGGCGTGATTATCCTGACCGGCGAAGGCGAAAAAGCCTTCTGCGCGGGCGGCGACCAGAAAGTACGCGGCGACTACGGCGGCTATCAGGACGACTCCGGCGTGCATCATCTCAATGTGCTCGATTTCCAGCGCCAGATCCGCACCTGCCCGAAACCGGTCGTGGCGATGGTGGCGGGCTTTGCGATTGGCGGCGGCCACGTGCTGCATATGATGTGCGATCTGACGATTGCGGCGGAAAACGCGGTGTTTGGCCAGACGGGGCCGAAAGTCGGCTCGTTTGACGGCGGCTGGGGCGCTTCTTACATGGCGCGCATCGTCGGCCAGAAAAAAGCGCGTGAAATCTGGTTCCTGTGCCGTCAGTACGACGCGCAGCAGGCGCTGGATATGGGGCTGGTGAACACCGTCGTCCCGCTGGCGGAGCTTGAGAAAGAGACGGTGCGCTGGTGCCGTGAGATGCTGCAAAACAGCCCGATGGCGCTGCGCTGCCTGAAAGCGGCGCTCAATGCCGACTGCGACGGTCAGGCGGGGCTTCAGGAGCTGGCGGGCAATGCGACCATGCTTTTCTACATGACCGAAGAAGGCCAGGAAGGGCGCAACGCGTTCAACCAGAAGCGCCAGCCGGATTTCAGCAAATTCAAGCGTAACCCGTAATGCGCGCGGCACAGCTTTATCGTTATCAGGTGCCGATGGACGCGGGCGTGGTGCTGCGGGAGCGGCGCCTGAAAACCCGCGATGGCCTGCTGGTGCGCCTGCGTGACAACGGGCGCGAAGGATGGGGCGACATCGCGCCGCTGCCGGGATTCAGCGAAGAGACGCTGGACGCCGCGCTGCCTGCCGCGCGCGACTGGCTTCTGGCGTGGCAACGCGGCGATGCCTCTGCGCTGCCAGCGATGGCGAGCGTCGCGTTCGGCTTAAGCCTCGCGCAGGCGGAGCTTCATGGCACGCTGCCGCAGGCCGGAAACTATCACGTCGCGCCGCTGTGCACCGGCGATCCGGATGAACTCTTCGCGCGCCTTGCCGGGCAGCGCGGCGATAACGTCGCTAAGGTCAAAGTGGGGCTGTATGAGGCGGTGCGCGACGGCATGGTCGTCAACCTGCTGCTGGAGGCGCTGCCTGCGCTGCGCCTGCGGCTTGACGCTAACCGTGCCTGGACGCCCGTGAAAGCGCAGCAGTTCGCGAAATATGTTAATCCGGCGTACCGCTCGCGCATCGAATTTATCGAAGAACCCTGCAAAACGCCTGACGATTCCCGCGCGTTCGCGGCGCATACCGGCATTGCTATCGCCTGGGATGAGAGCCTGCGCGAGCGGGGCTTTACCGTCGCCGCGGAGCCTGGCCTGCGGGCGGTGGTTATCAAGCCGACGCTTACCGGCAGCCTTGAGCGGGTGCGCGAGCAGATTGCCTGCGCGCACGCGGCGGGGCTGACGGCGGTAATCAGCTCCTCTCTGGAATCCAGTCTCGGCTTAACCCAGCTTGCGCGGCTTGCCGCATGGCTGACGCCGGGCGTCACGCCGGGGCTTGATACGCTCGCGCTGATGCAGGCCCAACTGGTGCGCCCGTGGCCTGACAGCCCGTTGCCGTGCTGGTCGGTGGATGCGCTGGAGCCGCTGCTGTGAGCTTCTTTGACTGGCCGTGGCGTCACTGGGCGCGACTGAGAGGGGAGGTGCAGGCGCTGTGCCTGAACGAGCGGCGGCTAAGCTGGCGGGAACTGTGCACATGCATTGATGCGCTGGCGGCGGGATTTCACGCCCAGGGCGTTCGCGACGGCGATGGCGTGCTGCTGCGCGCTTATAATCAGCCCGATGCTTTGCTGTCGTGGCTGGCCCTGCTGCAGTGCGGCGCTCGCGTCCTGCCGCTAAATCCGCAGCTGCCCGCGCCCCTGCTGGCTGAACTGCTGCCGACGCTGGACCTGCGCCATGCGCTGGTGTTGAACGGCGGCTGTCTGCCGGTGGCGCTTCATTCACTGACGTTGCAGCCAGCCACAGGCGAGCGCGCGGCGCCCTGGCGAGAAGATCGTATCGCTTCCCTGACGCTGACTTCAGGGTCGACCGGACTACCGAAAGCGGCAGTGCACACTTTTCGCGCCCATCTTGCCAGCGCTGAGGGCGTGCTGGCGATGATACCGTTTGCCCCGCATGACGACTGGCTGCTCTCGCTGCCGCTGTTTCACGTTTCCGGCCAGGGCATTCTCTGGCGCTGGCTGGTTGCGGGCGCAGGCCTGACGGTACGCGACAAGCAGCCGCTGGAACAGGCGTTACGCGGCTGCACGCATGCCTCCCTGGTGGCGACCCAGCTCTGGCGTCTTCTGAATAGCGGCGTTGACGTGTCGCTTAAGGCGGTGCTGCTGGGGGGCGCGGCGATCCCGGTAGCGCTAACCGAACAGGCCCGTAAGCGCGGTATTCGCTGCTGGTGCGGCTACGGGCTGACCGAGTTTGCCTCCACAGTATGCGCCAAAGAGGCGGATGGTCTGCCGGATGTCGGGCAGCCTTTGCCGGGACGCGAGTTGCGGATTGTCGATGGCGAAGTCTGGCTTCGCTCGGACAGCATGGCCGCAGGCTACTGGCGCGAGGGAAAAATTATCCCGCTGACCAATGAGCACGGGTGGTTCGCCACCCGTGATGGCGGCAGAATCGACGAGGGCAGGCTGACCCTCCTCGGAAGAATGGATAATCTCTTTTTTAGCGGCGGAGAAGGGATTCAGCCGGAGGATGTGGAGCGGGTGATTGGCGCCCATCCGTGGATTGAACAAATTTTTATTGTGCCGCAGGATGATGCGGAATTTGGGCAGCGGCCGGTGGCGGTCGTGGAGTGCAGCGAACAGGGCGACCTGTCCGTGCTGGCAAGCTGGTGCGCCGATAAGCTGGCGCGCTTCCAGCAGCCGGTGCGCTGGCTGCGGCTGCCTGAAGCGCTGAAAGCAGGCGGGATTAAAATATCCCGCCGGGCGTTACGTGACTGGGTAAACCAGCAGGCCATTTCTGACTCAGGCGCGCTGGAGGTGCAATAGCTGCTTTGTATGCCAGTGGCCCAACGCTAAAACGGTAGTCAGCGCGCCGAGCAGGGCGCAAAACATATCCGACTGGGTATCCCAGGGATCGCCCTGGGTGCCGAGAAAGTCATCCGCGCCTTGTCCCAGCGCCAGCGCCGACCACCATTCGATCAGCTCGTAAACGGCGCTAATCGCCAGCGCAATACAGCAGACCACGAAGGCGAGCATTTTACGTCCGTGAACGTAGCCGCCGCGAAGCAAAATTTCCCGCGCCGCCAGCGCCGGTACGAGTCCCTGAAAAAAGTGTCCCAGTTTGTCGTAGGGATTGCGGCTTAAATCCAGCCACGCCTGAACGTCAAAACCGAGGGGGACTTTTGCGTACGTGTACATACCGCCGACCATCAAAATGATGGCATGGAAGAAAATCAGCACATAAAGCAGCGGAGTTAACGGATAGCGCGAATACGTGGCCATCAAGAGCGGAACGATGATAATGACCGGCGTCACTTCCATCAGCCAGGTGAGTTTGTCTCCTGCGCTGATACCGGTGTAAACAAGAATCAGGGCCAGCGCCAGCGCTGCGAATGTTAACCCCGAACGGGACGATGCGACGGTCATAACGGATAACCAGAAAGTTAAAACGGTAACTATCAGGCAGATACGGCGAAAATACAATGGTTTCCGTCGCTGGCCGTTACGCGGCGACCAGCGACGTTTTACCCTCAGGAGGCAGGATCGTCCTGCGTTTTTAGCTGACGCTTGCGTAGCTGCTTCACCAGCGGCGGCACGACAATCACCAGCGTCGCCATAATCAGCAAAGTTTTGGTCACGCCGCTCTGCCATAAAATACCGAGCTCGCCGTTACTGATAGAGAGCGCGCGGCGCAGGTTCTGCTCCAGCATCTCCCCCAGCACGAAGCCCAGGATCAGCGGCGACATCGGGAAGTGCATTTTACGCAGGATATAGCCCAGCACGCCGAGGCCCACCATCAGCACCAGATCGAACGTCGTGCTGTGCACCGCGTAGACGCCTACCGCCGAGACCGCCGCGATGGCCGGCACCAGGAACCACAGCGGAATGGTCAGCATCCGGGTGAAGAGGCCAATCAACGGAATATTCATGATAAGCAGCATCACGTTAGCGATAAGCAGCGCCGCGATAAGCCCCCAGACGATATCCGGCTGTTCGGTAAACATTGCCGGTCCCGGCGTAATGTTATAGAGCGTCAACGCGCCCATCATCACCGCCGTGGTGCCGGAGCCGGGCACGCCTAAGGTGAGCATCGGGATAAACGAGCCGCAGGCCGAGGCGTTGTTCGCCGCCTCAGGCGCCGCCACGCCGCGAATATCGCCTTTGCCGAACGAGCCGTCTTTATCGCCGAGCTTTTTCTCGGTCATGTAGGTAATGGCGCTGGCGATAGTCGCCCCTGCGCCCGGCAGGATGCCGACAAAAAAGCCGATCACCGACGAGCGCAACGTCGCGCCCGTACAGGCGGCCGCTTCTTTGGCGTTAAACATCATGCGCCCGGTTTTACGCACCAGCGTCTGGCCGCTGCTGGTGCTCTCCAGCATCAGCAGAATTTCAGACACCGAGAACAGACCAATCACCACCACGATAAACTGCACGCCATCCGAGAGATGCACGCTGTCAAACGTAAAGCGATACACGCCGGTATTGGCGTCCACGCCGACCGTCGCAAGCCCGAGGCCAATCAACGCGGCCAGGAACGATTTCAGCGGGTTTTGCGCCATCATGCTGCCAAGGCAGGCGATGGCGAATACCATCAGCGCGAAATATTCCGCCGGGCCGAACGCCAGCGACCACTCCGCCAGTACCGGGGCGAAAAGAATAATGCCGAAAATCGCGATAAACGAGCCGACGAATGAGCTGACGGCGGAGATGGAGAGCGCCACGCCGCCGCGCCCCTGCTGCGCCATCGGGTAGCCATCCAGCGCCGTCATGATCGCCGCCGCGTCGCCCGGCACGTTGAGCAGTATCGATGAAATGCGCCCGCCATATTCACAGCCGATGTAGACCGTAGCGAGCAGGATCAGCGCCGACTCCGCAGGCAGATGAATCGCGAACGCCAGCGGCAGCAGAATGGCGACGCCGTTAATCGGCCCGAGGCCCGGCAGCAGCCCGACGATAGTGCCGACAAAACAGCCAATCAGCGCAATCAGCAGGTTGGTGGGCGTCAGCGCGACGGCGAAGCCCTGCGAGAGATAAAGCCAGGTATCCATAAAAGCTCCCGTTAATTAAGCCAGGCCCCGAGGGGCAGCGTCACGTCAAGCAAGCGGTCAAAGGCGTACCAGAGCACGCCGCCCATCACCACGCCGGATACCAGCGCCGCCGGAAGCTGCGCGCCGAAAAGCATGCCGATCACCGCCGTCAGCAGCGCGGTGGCGAGCGGAAAGCCCAGCCATTCAAAGCCCCAGGCGTAGAGCAGCAACACAATCACCATCACCACCAGCCGTTGCAGCACGGCATGATGCGGCCAGGCGACGACATCCGGTTGGCGCAGCAGTAACAGCACCGCGCACAGCAGCATCAGCGCGATAATGCCCATCGGGAAAGGGCGCGGGCCGACCGGCTCGTAGGCGTACTCGCTGTGGATCTGCCAGGCCACAAACAGCCCGCCGATACACAGCACGATCCAGATCCCGGCAAAAATGCGATCGCTCATCACATCCTCCTGCGCTATTTCGCAAGGCCAAAGGCTTTGGCTTTCTCGCGGTAGTCGTTGACCTGATTTTTCACATATTCATCCAGCGCTTTGCCGGTCAGGTTGAACTCAAACAGGCCGCGCAGATCGCGCTGCTTTTTAAACTCGTCGGTTTGCTGGAGTTTTTCGAAGGCCTGCACCCACCACTGGTAGTCGGCATCGCTGACTTTGGGGCCGACGTAGAAGCCGCGAATGATAGGCCACACCAGGTCAAAGCCTTGCTCTTTGGCGGTCGGCACCTGAGCGAGCTGGCCGGGCAGGCGCTCATCGGCGAACACCGCCAGCACCCGCAGTTTATTACCGGTGAGGTACGGCACCATTTCACTGAGATCGCCCGACACCGCCTGCACGTGATTGCCCATCAGCGCGGTGACCGGCTCGCCGCCGCCTTCAAACGCCACGTAACGCATCTTGTGCGGGTCGACCCCCGCTTTCTGAGCCAGCAGCGCGGTCTTCATCCAGTCCTGGCTGCCGATGGACGCGCCCGCGCCAAACACCACGCTGTTCGGATCTTTTTCCAGCGCTTTCATCAAATCGCCCAGCGTTTTCCACGGCGAATCGGCGCGTACTGCGATCATGCCGTAATCGGTGCCGACGCTTGCGAGCCAGCGCACGTCATCGACGTTATAACGGCCAAATTTCCCCTGCGAAAGATTGAGCAACGAGCCGCCGGAAAACGCGACGACGGTGCCTGGCTCGCCAGGACGCTGGGCCACGATGGCGTTATAGGCCACTGCGCCGACGCCGCCTGGCATGTATGTCACGCGCATCGGTTTTTCCAGCGCGCCGGTTTCCTGGAGGCTCACCTGAATCAGTTTGCAGGTTAAATCGAAGCCGCCGCCGGGCTTGGCGGGCGCGATGCATTCCGGGCGTGACGGCGCCTCGGCCGCCAGGGCTGCGGTAAAAGAGAAAGCCAGTGACGTTGCTAACAGGGTAGAGAGAAGCGATGTTTTCATTTTCATCCTCATGCATGACTGCCGTGATGTTTCTGATTATGTGAACTGCTTTGTAGCGTATCGGTTGCATGATTGTTAAAACTAAAGCCTTTCAGTTTCCTTTCATCGCGACAGAAACTTTACTGGATGTGATATGCGTCTCTTACTGGCGGAAGATAACCGTGAGCTGGCTCACTGGCTGGAGAAAGCGCTGACGAACACCGGCTTTGCGGTGGACTGCGTCGGCGACGGTCTGGCGGCGGATCACCTGCTGCAAAACGAGCGCTACGCCGTGGCGGTGCTGGATATTGAAATGCCGCGCCTGAGCGGGCTTGAGGTGCTGAGCCGCCTGCGCCGCCGCGGGCAGGCGGTGCCGGTGTTGCTGCTGACCGCGCACGGCGCGGTGGCCGACCGGGTGAAAGGCCTTAACGAGGGCGCCGATGATTATCTGCCGAAGCCGTTTGAGCTGAGCGAGCTGGAGGCGCGGCTGCGCGCGCTGGTGCGCCGTAGCGAAGGGCAGGTGCAGGAGGCGCAGCGTCTCGGCGAGCTGACCTTTCACGACGCGGGCTATTTCGAATTACAGGGCAGGCCGCTGGCGCTCACGCCGCGCGAACATGCGCTCTTAACCGTGCTGATGTATCGCCGCCGCCGTCCGGTCACGCGGCAGCAACTTTTCGAACAGGTGTTCAGCTTAAGCGACGATGTCAGCCCGGAAAGTATTGAGATCTACATCCACCGGCTGCGCAAAAAGCTGTTGGCGAGCAATGTTCAAATTACCACGCTGCGCGGCCTGGGTTATGTGCTGGAGTGCAGCGATGAGCTGGTGGCGCCCTGAATCCCTGCTCGGAAAACTGCTGCTGTTTCTCGGTCTGCCGCTCTCGCTGCTGTGGGCCTTTTCCGCCTTAAACAGCTACGTCAGCGCGCTGAATGCCGCGACTCAGGCCTACGATCGCACGTTGCTGGCCTCGGCGCGCATTATTGCCGAGCGCCTGAACGTCCAGCATGGCGAATTGCAGGCGGACGTGCCCTGGGTGGTGCTGGACAGCGTCGAGCGCAACATGAATGACCGCCTCTACTACAAAGTGCAGGATACGCACGGGCGGGTGATTTCTGGCTATGACGATCTCCCGTCGATGCCGCGCGGCGTGGCGCGCACCGAACTTTACCCGGCGCTGGCGTGGTTTTATCACACAACGTATCAGGGCCAGCGGCTGCGGGTGGCGCGGCTGTTGCAGCCGGTCAATGAAGATGGCATTAACGGCATGGCGGAGATTTACGTCGCCGAGACGTTGCAGTCGCGTCATCTGCTGGCGCGGCAGTTGCTTATCTCTTCCGCGCTCTCGCAGGGCGGGCTGGTGCTGTTAACGCTGGTGCTCGCCGGATTGCTGCTGCGTCGCGTACTCAAGCCCATGCGCAAGCTCTCGCGCCTGATGGTGAGACGCTCGCCCGGCGAGCTGACCCCGCTGCCCGATCTGCTGCCGTGGTCGGAAACGCGGCTGTTAATCATCGCATTCAACCGCTATATCAGCCGCCTGCGCGCGCTGATCGCCCGCCAGGAGCGCTTTAGCGCCGACGCCTCGCATCAGTTAAAAACGCCGCTGACCGTGCTGAAAACCCAGGCGGCCGTCGCGCTGGCAAGCCCCGATCCGGCGCAGTGGCGTGAAAGTCTTCAGGCGATGAGCGCGACGCTGGATCAGACTATCGATCTGACCGAACGGTTGTTGCAGCTCGCGACGCTGCGGCGCGCGGCGCCGGGCGAGTCGCGCGCGCTCGGCGTGGTGGATCTGGTGGCGGCGGCGCGGGAAAGCTGTTTCTCCCGCCTGCCGCAGGCGCGCAGCAAACCGGTCGATCTCGGTTACGAGGGCGAAGAAGGGCCGGTATGGGTCGCCGCCGAGCCGCTGCTGCTGGCGGAGCTGTGCGCCAATTTGCTGGATAACGCGCTGAAATATACGCCCGCAGGCGGCGTGGTGACGGTGCGCGTCTGCCTTGATGCAGGCGAGGCGCGCCTTGAGGTGGAAGACAGCGGCCCCGGCATCGACGCCGCGCAGCGCGACCAGGCGCTGACGCCGTTTCGCCGTCTCGATAATGCCGCTATGCACCCCGGCGCCGGGCTTGGGCTGGCGCTGGTGAATGACATCGCCCGCTGGCACCGCACTCGGGCAGAACTTCTGAAAGGCGAGCAGCTCGGCGGGCTGCTGGCGCGCGTTCGTCTGCCGCTGCATCCGCCCGCGCGCGGCCAAAGCGCCGTTTAATGCTTTTCCGCATAGGTGTTTTCTCCTTTTTCACGTGCCGCAGGGAGGCGGTGAGCGCATCGCATTGATCGCCGCCCCGATACAGGTACAATGCCGCGTTGCGTTTGCAGGGCTCTTTTTCTTTTTTTGAGATACATGGAATGAAAAACACACTTCGTTTAGCACTGGCCGGCCTGCTGCTGGCTGCCACACAGGCGGGCGCCATCAGCGTCAATGGTTCTGTGGGCGAGCATTACACCAATATGGGCGTCGGTTTCGGCACGGAAAGCAGCGGTCTGCAACTGACCGGCAACTGGGCGCACAATGACGATCACGGCGATATCGTGGGCGCCGGTCTGGGCTTCAACCTGCCGCTGGGGCCGTTCATGGTCACGCCGGGCGTCAAGGCCATTTACCTGAACCCGAACGAAGGGGATGAAGGCTACGCGGCGGCTGTCGGCGGCGGCGTGCGCTGGGATATCGGGCAGCGTATCTCGCTGTTCGGCGATTACTACTACTCGCCGGATTCGCTTTCCAGCGGCGTGAACGACTACCAGGAAGCCAGCGCGGGCGCGCGTTTCTCCCTGTTCCGTCCGCTCAGCGTGGAAGCCGGTTACCGCTACATCAACATGACCGGTAAAGATGGCGATCGCGACAGCAAAGTGGCCGATGGCCCGTACCTGGGCGTCAGCGCAGGCTTCTGATTTTCCGGGCGCGGTGTTCCGCTGCGCCTGTTTTTCTCCTTCTTCTTTTCTCTGCGCGCTATAGTAAAGCCTTCCCTTCCTGCGGAGAAAATAATGCTACAGACAGAAATGCTCTCGACCGGCGATGAGGTGTTGCACGGTCAGATTGTCGATACCAACGCCGCCTGGCTTGCCGATCTGTTTTTTAATCAGGGATTGCCGCTGACCCGCCGCAACACCGTGGGCGACAGCCTGGAATCGCTGGTATCCGCGCTGACCGAGCGCAGCCAGCACGCCGATATCTTAATCGTCAACGGCGGCCTCGGACCGACGAGCGACGATCTCAGCGCCGAGGCGGCGGCCCGCGCGGCGGGTGTGGAGCTGGTGCTGCATGAAGGCTGGCTCGCGCAGATGGAGCGCTTTTTCACAGCGCGCGGGCGCGTGATGGCCGCGAGTAACCGCAAACAGGCGCTGCTGCCGGCGGGCAGCGAAATGATCGACAACCCGGTTGGCACCGCCTGCGGGTTCGCTATTAAGCTCAACCGCTGTCTGATTTTCTTCACGCCCGGCGTGCCGTCTGAATTCAAACGGATGGTGGAGCATGAGATCCTGCCGCGTCTGCGCGAGCGCTTTACGCTCCCCGCGCCGCCGCTCTGCCTGCGACTCACCACGTTCGGGCGCTCCGAAAGCGATCTCGCCGCAGAACTCGATCCTCTGACGCTGCCGCCGGACGTGGCGATGGGCTACCGCTCCTCTACGCCGATTATCGAACTCAAACTCACCGGGCCGGCGTCGCGTCGCGCAGAGATGGAAGCCCTCTGGCCGCGCGTGCGTGAGGTGGCGGGCGACAGCCTGATTTTTGAAGGCACTGAAACGCTGCCCGCCCAGATTGCCCGCTGCCTGCGCGAGCAGCAACTGAGCATTACGCTGAGCGAACAGTTCACTGCGGGCCTGCTGGCGCTGCAACTCTCGGGCGCCGACGCGCCGCTGCTGGCGAGCGAAGTGCTGCCTGCCCAGGTGGAGACGCTGGCGCAGACCGCTCACTGGAACGTCGATCGCCGCAGCCGCCATCTCGCCGATTTGGCGCTGAGCATCGCGAGCTTTGAAGACGACGAGATCAATATCGCGCTGACCACGCCGCAGGGCACGCAGGCTGTGCGTCTGCGCTTTAACGCCAGCCGTTACGCGCTGCGTATCCGCCAGGAGATTTGCGCCATGATGGCGCTTACGCTGGTGCGCCGCTGGCTGAATGGCCAGGACGTGACGGCAAGCCAGGGCTGGGTGCAGGTCGTCGAGACGCACACGGTCTGACGGCGCAACGGGGCGCCTGTGCATCACCGGGCGCCCGTGTTTCCTGAGTGTTTCTGAAAGAACCGCCACGCCGCTGGCGGCGCTGACCGCAGTTCGCCTCATTTTCTTTTTAGCTCACCCGCAGCCATCCTCCACATTTCTCCGCCTCTGTTTGGACTTAATCGAAAATAAACGCGCGTCGAACGAAAACTAATCGTGATGCGATGCGCATTTGTTTTCGATTGTCATAATTCTGTAACAATTTGTGCGATGTTTCACAGCATAAATAATCCATTTTGCCTACTATCACGCTCGCAAAGGAAACATAAGTAAAACGAATAGATATAACCCTCATCAGCAGGAGACAGAGATGTTAAGTATTTTTAAACCCGCCCCGCATCGCGCCAGGCTGCCTGACGGCGAAGTCGATCAGCACTATCGCCGCCTGCGCTGGCAGATTTTTATGGGGATTTTCTTCGGCTATGCCGCTTACTATCTGGTGCGTAAAAACTTTGCTCTGGCGATGCCATATCTGGTGGAGCAGGGCTTCTCACGTGGCGATCTCGGTTTTGCGCTCTCTGGCATTTCCATCGCTTATGGTTTCTCGAAATTCATCATGGGTTCGGTCTCTGACCGTTCGAATCCCCGTGTCTTTCTGCCCGCAGGCCTGATCCTCGCGGCGGCGGTGATGCTGTTTATGGGCTTCGTTCCCTGGGCGACCTCCAGCATTATGGTGATGTTTGTGCTGCTGTTCCTGTGCGGCTGGTTCCAGGGCATGGGGTGGCCGCCGTGTGGACGCACCATGGTGCACTGGTGGTCGCAGAAAGAGCGCGGCAGGATTGTTTCCGTGTGGAACTGCGCCCATAACGTCGGCGGCGGGATCCCGCCGCTGCTGTTCCTGCTCGGCATGGCGTGGTTTAACGACTGGCACGCCGCGCTGTATATGCCTGCTTTCGCGGCGATTCTGGTGGCGGTTATCGCCTTCGCCCTGATGCGCGATACGCCGCAGTCCTGTGGTCTGCCGCCTGTTGAGGCATACAAAAATGACTACCCGGACGACTATAACGAGAAGCACGAAGAAGAGCTGACCGCGAAGCAAATTTTCATGCAGTACGTATTGCCGAATAAGCTGCTGTGGTACATCGCCATCGCGAACGTCTTCGTTTACCTGCTGCGCTACGGCATTCTCGACTGGTCGCCGACCTATTTAAAAGAGGTGAAGCATTTCGCGCTGGATAAATCCTCGTGGGCGTATTTCTTCTATGAATACGCAGGCATCCCCGGCACGCTGATTTGCGGCTGGATGTCGGATAAAGTTTTTCGCGGCAACCGTGGCGCGACCGGCGTGTTCTTTATGACCTTGGTGACTATCGCCACCATCGTTTACTGGCTCAACCCGCCGGGCAACCCGCATGTCGATATGGCGTGCATGATTGTCATCGGCTTTCTGATTTACGGCCCCGTGATGCTGATTGGTCTGCATGCGCTGGAGCTGGCGCCGAAAAAGGCGGCGGGCACCGCGGCGGGCTTTACCGGCCTGTTCGGTTATCTGGGCGGTTCGGTAGCGGCGAGCGCTATCGTGGGCTATACCGTCGATTTCTTCGGCTGGGATGGCGGTTTTATGGTGATGATTGGCGGCAGCATTCTGGCGGTATTGCTGCTGATTATCGTGATGGTGGGCGAGCACAGACAGCACCATGCGACCCTAGCGAAACGCGTATAAGGAGCAACGATGAAACTGAAAATGACGCTGGCGGCGCTGGCGATTGGCGTGATGTCGGCAAACGCGCTGGCGGCGGAGAAACTGGTGATCGCCCATCGCGGCGCCAGCGGGTATCTGCCGGAGCATACGCTGCCGGCCAAAGCGATGGCGTATGCGCAGGGCGCGGATTATCTTGAGCAGGATCTGGTGATGACCAAAGATGACCAGCTGGTGGTGCTGCATGACCACTATCTGGATCGCGTCACCGACGTGGCGGAGCGCTTCCCGGACCGTGCGCGTAAAGATGGCCGTTATTACGCGATTGATTTCACGCTTGCGGAGATCAAATCGCTGAAATTCAGCGAAGGTTTTGAGCTGGAAAACGGCAAAAAGGTGCAGACGTTCCCCGGCCGCTTCCCGATGGGCAAATCAGATTTCCGGGTGCATACCTTTGAAGAAGAAATTGAGTTTGTGCAGGGGCTGAATCACTCGACTGGCAAAAACATCGGTATTTACCCGGAGATCAAAGCGCCGTGGTTCCATCATCAGGAAGGCAAGGATATTGCCGCGAAAACGCTGGAAACCCTCAAAAAATATGGTTACACCATGAAGCAGGATAAGGTGTATCTGCAATGTTTCGACGCCAACGAGCTTAAGCGCATTAAAAATGAGCTGGAGCCGAAAATGGGAATGGATCTGAAGCTGGTGCAGCTTATCGCTTACACCGACTGGAACGAAACCCAGGAGCAGCAGGCCGATGGCAAGTGGGTAAACTATCGCTATGACTGGATGTTTAAACCGGGCGCCATGAAACAGATTGCGCAGTACGCCGATGGCATCGGGCCGGATTACCATATGCTGGTGGCGGAAGGTTCGACCAAAGACCACGTGACGCTGACCGATATGGCGAAAGAGGCGCACGCCAGCCATTTGCAGGTGCACCCGTATACGGTGCGCGCCGACCAGCTGCCGGTGTACGCGACAGACGTGAATCAGCTTTATGACGTGCTGTATAACAAGGCGGAAGTGGACGGGCTGTTTACCGATTTCCCGGATAAAGCGGTGAGTTTTTTGAAAGATAAACGCTGATATTGCCGGGTGGCGGCTTCGCCTGACCCGGCCTGCGAACGACGGTTTTCCTGGCCGGGTAAGCGTCGCGCCACCCGACAATACGGCATCGTTACATCTCTATCTCGATATCGCCCTGCGGTTTACAGCAGCAGGGCAAAATCTCGCCTTCCTGAATAAACGCCAGCGGTTTGGTCAGCCACTGCACCTGGCCTGCGACCAGCTTGCAGCGGCACGAGCCGCAATAGCCCTCACGGCACTGGTATTCCACCGTTACCGCGTGTGACTCCAGCGCCGCCAGCAGAGAAGGGTGTTCGTCCGGGCACGACAGCTCGGTGCCCGTCACGCGAAGCGTAATACGACCCATATCAGAGCTGGAAGCTGCTCAGATCGTCATGGTCGATTTCAGAATCGATCTGGCCGACCAGATAAGAGCTCACTTCCACTTCCTGCGGCGCCACCTGCACGTTATCGGACACCAGCCAGGTGTTGATCCACGGAATCGGGTTGGAGCGGGTTTTGAACGGCAGATCCAGACCAACGGCCTGCATACGGATATTGGTGATGTACTCAACGTACTGGCAGAGAATATCTTTGTTCAGACCGATCATGGAGCCGCCCTGGAACAGATATTCCGCCCACTCTTTCTCCTGCTGCGCCGCCAGCACGAACAGGTCGTAGCACTCTTGTTTGCACTCTTCAGCGATGATAGCCATTTCCGGATCGTCTTCGCCGCTGCGCATCAGGTTCAGCATGTGCTGGGTGCCGGTCAGGTGCAGCGCTTCATCGCGGGCGATGAGGCGGATGATTTTGGCGTTGCCTTCCATCAGTTCGCGCTCGGCGAATGCGAAGGAGCAGGCGAAGGAGACGTAGAAGCGAATCGCTTCCAGCGCGTTGACGCTCATCAGGCACAGGTAGAGCTTTTTCTTCAGCTCATGCAGGTTTACGGTCACGGTTTTGCCGTTGACGCTGTGAGTGCCTTCGCCCAGCAGATGCCAGTAGCTGGTCATCTCGATCAGGTCGTCGTAGTAGTGCGAGATGCCTTCGGCGCGCTTTAAGATCTGCTCGTTGGTGACGATGTCGTCAAACACCACCGCCGGATCGTTGACGATATTGCGGATGATGTGGGTATAGGAGCGCGAGTGGATAGTCTCGGAAAACGCCCAGGTTTCGACCCAGGTTTCCAGCTCCGGAATCGAGATCAGCGGCAGCAGCGCCACGTTAGGGCTGCGGCCCTGGATGGAGTCGAGCAGCGTCTGGTATTTCAGGTTGCTGATGAAAATGTGTTTTTCATGCTCCGGCAGCGCCTGGAAATCGATGCGGTCGCGGGAAACGTCCACTTCTTCAGGGCGCCAGAAGAATGACAGCTGCTTTTCGATAAGCTTTTCGAAAATTTCATATTTTTGCTGATCGTAACGCGCCACGTTGACTGGTTGGCCAAAAAACATGGGTTCAAGAAGCTGGTCGTTTTTCGTCTGTGAAAATGTGGTGTAGGCCATGACGTAAATCCTGTCTGCAAACAATATCGGCTGTTAACGGTGGGTGCGCTTTGCTTACCCACCCTACGGCCAACGGTTCGGCTGTTGACGGTGGGTGCGCTTCGCTTACCCGCCCTACGGCCAACGGTTCGGCTGTAAATGGTGAGTACGCTTTGCTTACCCACCCTACGGCCTTAACAACAAGAGGGCGGGTTTCCCCGCCCTGCGTTTTAGATTTTACATGCGCCGCTTTCGCAGCCGTCATCCTGAATGGATGGCGCCAGGTCGTCCTGGGCATCTTCCGCGCCGTCGCGGGTGTTCTGGTAGTACAGCGTCTTCACACCGAGCTTATAGGCGGTGAGCAGGTCTTTCAGGAGCTGCTGCATCGGCACTTTGCCTGACGTGAAGCGCGTCGGATCGTAGTTGGTGTTAGCAGAAATCGACTGGTCGATAAATTTCTGCATGATGCCCACCAGTTGCAGATAACCGTCGTTGCCCGGCATTTCCCACAGCAGCTCGTACTTATCTTTCAGCTGCTCGTAGTCCGGCACCACCTGACGCAGAATACCGTCTTTCGACGCTTTAATGCTGATGTGGCCGCGCGGCGGCTCAATGCCGTTGGTGGCGTTAGAGATCTGCGAAGAGGTCTCGGACGGCATCAGGGCAGACAGCGTGGAGTTGCGCAGACCGTGCGTCTTGATGGATTCGCGCAGGGCGTCCCAGTCGTAGTGCAGCGGCTCGCTGGCGATCGCATCCAGGTCTTTCTTGTAGGTGTCGATCGGCAGAATGCCTTTGCTGTAAGTGGTTTCATTGAACCACGGGCACGCGCCTTGCTCTTTCGCCAGCTCGTTAGAGGCTTTCAGCAGGTAGTACTGAATCGCTTCGAACGTTTTGTGCGTCAGGTTGTTCGCGCTGCCGTCGGAGTAACGCACGCCGTGCTTCGCCAGGTAGTAGGCGTAGTTGATGACGCCGATACCCAGAGTACGACGACCCATCGCGCCGCGTTTCGCCGCCGGGATCGGATAATCCTGGTAGTCCAGCAGGGCGTCCAGCGCACGAACGGCCAGCGTAGAAAGCTCTTCCAGCTCATCCAGGCTGTCGATAGCGCCCAGGTTGAAAGCGGAAAGGGTGCAGAGCGCGATTTCGCCGTTGTCGTCGTTCACGTCGTCCAGCGGTTTGGTCGGCAGCGCGATTTCCAGGCACAGGTTAGACTGGCGCACCGGCGCGACAACCGGATCGAAAGGGCTGTGGGTGTTGCAGTGATCCACGTTCTGGATGTAGATACGGCCGGTAGAGGCGCGTTCCTGCATCATCAGCGAGAACAGCTCAGACGCTTTAATGCGCTGCTTGCGGATGCTCTCGTCCTGCTCATATTTGGTGTACAGACGCTCGAACTCGTCCTGGTTGGCGAAAAACGCGTCATACAGGCCCGGCACGTCGGACGGGCTGAACAGCGTGATGTCTTCGCCTTTCAGCAGACGCTGGTACATCAGTTTGTTGATCTGTACGCCGTAATCCATGTGACGCACGCGGTTCGCTTCTGTACCGCGGTTGTTTTTCAGCACCAGCAGGCTTTCCACTTCCAGATGCCACATTGGGTAGAAGAGGGTGGCCGCGCCGCCGCGAACGCCGCCCTGAGAGCAGGATTTCACCGCGGTCTGGAAATGCTTGTAGAACGGAATGCAACCGGTGTGGAACGCTTCGCCGCCGCGGATCGGGCTGCCGAGCGCACGGATGCGGCCCGCGTTGATGCCGATACCGGCGCGCTGGGAAACGTATTTCACGATGGCGCTGGAGGTGGCGTTGATGGAATCCAGGCTGTCGCCGCACTCGATCAGTACGCAGGAGCTGAACTGACGGGTTGGGGTACGCACGCCGGACATAATCGGCGTCGGCAGCGAAATTTTAAAGGTGGAGACCGCATCGTAGAAACGCTTCACGTAATCCAGACGGGTTTCACGCGGATAGTTCGAGAACAGGCACGCCGCCACCAGAAGGTAGAGGAACTGCGCGCTTTCGTAGATCTCGCCGGTCACACGGTTCTGAACCAGGTATTTCCCTTCAAGCTGCTTCACCGCGGCGTAGGAGAAGTTCATATCGCGCCAGTGGTCGATAAAACCGTCCATCTGCGCAAACTCTTCTTCGCTGTAATCCTGCAGCAGGTGATGGTCGTATTTGCCCAGTTCCACCATCTTCACGACGTGATCGTAAAGCTTCGGCGGCTCGAACTGACCGTAGGCTTTTTTGCGCAGGTGGAAAATCGCCAGGCGCGCGGCCAGGTACTGGTAGTCCGGCGCGTCGCGGGAGATCAGATCCGCCGCCGCCTTGATGATGGTCTCATGAATATCGGAGGTTTTGATGCCGTCGTAGAACTGAATGTGAGAACGCAGCTCTACCTGGGAGATGGAGACGTTATGGAGACCTTCCGCAGCCCAGTCCAGAACACGATGAATTTTATCCAGGTTAATGCGTTCCTGGCTGCCATCTCGTTTTGTTACCAGCAGACTCTGATTCATGGGTAATACCTGTCCGTGAAATCCGTGAAAATAGAAAATATCCCCCGCTTATCCACAAGTGACTAACTCTGTGGATAAATACTATATATAGGGGGTTTGAGATAAGTGAAACGCTATATGGTGAGTATTCTAGTCCGGATTCTTTTGAGAACAAGGCTTGATTTCGGTGTTAATTTGCGGTTGCAAAATCTCGAAATTAAGTAAGTCCTCATGTCATAAGGGCTTGAGGCCTTGTCAAGGCGGCAGGAAAAAAAATGAATTTTTGATCGAACGCTGATTTCCTGGTCAGGAAAGAATTTGCGCAACAGAACGTTGCGCAATTTTTAATACGAAAAGCTTCTATCAGGCCGGTTTTTTAGCCTGTGTATGCAACATATAGTTAACATCAACACCCGGCGCGAGCTTAAAGCGGTTGGTGAGCGGGTTGTAATGCAGACCGATGATATGACGTTCTTCCAGCGGCGTTTCATCCACCCAGCCCAGCAGTTCGGAAGGGCGGATAAACTTTTTGGCGTCGTGCGTGCCTTTCGGCACCATGCGCAGGACATATTCCGCGCCAACCACCGCCATCAGCCAGGATTTGGCGTTGCGGTTCAGCGTGGAGAAAAAGACGTGGCCGCCGGGCTTCACGAGTTGAGCACAGGCCTGCACCACCGAGCGCGGGTCCGGCACGTGTTCGAGCATCTCCATGCAGGTCACCACATCATAGGCGCCCGCATTCTGCGCCGCGTGTTCTTCCACCGTCTGCTGGACATAGTTAAGCTCGACGCCGCTTTCCAGCGCGTGCAAGCGCGCCACCGCCAGCGGCTCCGCGCCCATATCGAGCCCCGTGACGTTCGCCCCTTCGCGGGCCATGCTTTCTGAGAGAATGCCGCCGCCGCAGCCGACATCCAGCACCTTTTTCCCGAACAGACCGCCGGCGCGCTCGGCGATATAGCCCAGACGCAGCGGGTTAATGCGATGCAGCGGTTTAAACTCCCCTTCAGTGTCCCACCAGCGCGAAGCGACAGCTTCAAATTTGGCGATTTCTTCTAAGTCTACGTTGTGCGCAACTGGCGGTTTTTCAGCATTCATGGACGCCTCTACTCCTTTCTTCGCAAGAGCGTCGAGTATAACAGGCGTTAGTGGGGAATAAAGCGGCCTGACGGGGCTATTCGGTTTACCGAACAGGCCGCGGCTGTGTTATAATTTGCGACCTTTGAATCCGGGACACAGTAGAGGGATAACGGTCAGATGAGCGACCTTGCCAGAGAAATTACACCGGTCAACATTGAGGAAGAGTTAAAGAACTCCTATCTGGATTACGCGATGTCGGTTATTGTCGGCCGCGCGCTTCCGGATGTCCGAGATGGCCTCAAGCCGGTACACCGTCGCGTACTTTACGCCATGAACGTGTTGGGCAATGACTGGAATAAAGCCTACAAAAAATCCGCCCGTGTCGTTGGTGACGTAATCGGTAAATACCATCCCCACGGTGATTCCGCCGTTTACGATACCATTGTACGTATGGCTCAGCCGTTCTCGCTGCGCTATACGCTGGTGGATGGTCAGGGCAACTTCGGTTCTATCGACGGCGACTCCGCCGCGGCGATGCGTTATACGGAAATCCGTCTGGCGAAGATCGCCCATGAACTGATGGCCGACCTCGACAAAGAAACCGTTGATTTTGTAGACAACTATGACGGCACGGAAAAAATCCCTGACGTCATGCCGACCAAAATCCCGAACCTGCTGGTAAACGGTTCATCCGGTATCGCCGTCGGGATGGCGACGAACATTCCGCCGCATAACCTGACGGAAGTGATTAACGGCTGCCTTGCGTATATCGATGATGAAGATATCAGCATCGAAGGGCTGATGGAGCACATTCCTGGCCCGGATTTCCCGACGTCCGCCATCATCAACGGTCGTCGCGGCATTGAAGAGGCGTATCGCACCGGGCGCGGCAAAATCTACATTCGCGCGCGCGCGGAAGTGGAAGTCGATCCGAAAAACGGGCGCGAAACCATTATCGTGCACGAAATTCCGTATCAGGTGAACAAAGCGCGCCTGATCGAGAAAATCGCCGAGCTGGTGAAAGACAAACGCGTCGAAGGCATCAGCGCGCTGCGCGATGAGTCTGACAAAGACGGTATGCGCATCGTCATTGAGATCAAACGCGACGCCGTCGGCGAAGTAGTGCTCAATAATCTCTATTCCCAGACGCAGCTTCAGGTGTCTTTCGGTATCAACATGGTCGCGCTGCACCACGGTCAGCCGAAGATCATGGCGCTGAAAGAGATTCTGGCGGCGTTCGTTCGCCACCGTCGTGAAGTCGTGACCCGCCGCACCATCTTTGAACTGCGCAAAGCCCGCGAGCGTGCGCATATCTTAGAAGGTCTGGCGATTGCGCTGGCCAACATCGACCCGATTATCGAGCTGATTCGCCGTGCGCCGAACCCATCCGAAGCGAAAGCGGGCCTCATCGCCCAGGCGTGGGAGCTGGGCACCGTTTCCGCGATGCTGGAGCGCGCTGGCGACGACGCCGCGCGTCCGGAGTGGCTGGAGCCGGAGTTCGGTATTCGCGATGGCAAATACTGGCTGACCGAGCAGCAGGCACAGGCGATCCTCGATCTGCGTCTGCAGAAGCTCACCGGCCTTGAGCATGAAAAACTGCTCGACGAGTATAAAGAGCTGCTGGAGCAGATCGCTGAGCTGCTGCATATCCTCGGCAGCGCCGACCGCCTGATGGAAGTAATCCGCGAAGAGCTGGAACTGATCCGCGATCAGTTCGGCGATGAGCGCCGCACCGAAATCACCGCCAACAGCGCCGATATCAACATCGAAGATCTGATCAACCAGGAAGATGTGGTGGTCACCCTGTCTCACCAGGGCTATGTGAAGTATCAGCCGCTGACGGATTACGAAGCGCAGCGCCGCGGCGGTAAAGGCAAATCCGCCGCGCGTATTAAAGAAGAAGACTTTATCGACCGCCTGCTGGTGGCCAACACCCACGATACGATCCTCTGCTTCTCAAGCCGTGGTCGTCTCTACTGGATGAAAGTCTACCAGTTGCCGGAAGCGAGCCGCGGCGCCCGCGGACGTCCTATCGTCAACCTGCTGCCGCTGGAAGCGAACGAGCGTATCACCGCGATCCTGCCGGTACGTGAGTATGAAGAAGGCGTTAACGTCTTTATGGCGACCGCGAGCGGCACCGTGAAGAAAACGGCGCTGACCGAGTTCAGCCGTCCGCGTACCGCCGGTATCATCGCGGTAAACCTGAACGAGGGCGATGAGCTGATCGGCGTCGACCTGACCGCAGGTAAAGACGAAGTGATGCTGTTCTCCGCGCAGGGCAAAGTGGTGCGCTTCAAAGAAGACGCGGTGCGTCCGATGGGCCGTACCGCCACTGGCGTGCGCGGTATTCGCCTCGGCGAGGGCGATAGCGTCGTGTCGCTTATCGTACCGCGCGGCGAAGGCGCTATCCTGACCGCCACCCAGAACGGTTACGGCAAGCGTACCGCGGTGGAAGAGTACCCGACCAAGTCGCGCGCGACGAAAGGGGTTATCTCCATCAAGGTGACCGATCGCAACGGGCCGGTCGTCGGCGCGGTGCAGGTCGATGACGCAGACCAGATCATGATGATCACCGACGCAGGCACCCTGGTGCGTACGCGCGTATCGGAAATCAGCGTGGTAGGCCGTAACACCCAGGGCGTTATCCTCATCCGCACCGCGGAAGATGAGAACGTGGTGGGTCTGCAACGTGTCGCCGAACCGGTAGATGACGAAGAGCTCGACTCTATCGACGGCAGCGTGGCGGAAGGCGACGATGAAATCGCGCCGGAAACCGACGTTGACGACGATGCGGCGGACGACGCCGACGAGTAATCGTCACGCGTTCGCGTTTTGCCATCTGAAAGGGCCGGTTAAACCGGCCCTTTCTTTTTTTGGCGCCCGGTGCGCCAGGCTGCTCTGAATATCGCCGGATAATCGCGTTGCCGTTGCGGCACAAGGGTTTTGCGGCTACCTTAACGGCATTCCTTTTTCATACCTCACGGCTAGCTGGTGCCCCTTTGAAATACTTCGTCTCTTTTCGCTCGACGCTTAAAGTGTCTCGCTATCTTTTCCGGGCGCTGGCGCTGCTGCTCTGGCTGCTGATCGCCCTGTTTTCGGTGTTTTACATCGTAAGCGCGTTGCATGTGAAAGAGTCGGAAATTCGTCAGGAATTTAACCTGAGTTACGATCAGGCGCAGCGTTATATTCAGCGCACTTCTGACGTCATGAAAGAGCTGAAGTATGTGGCTGAAAACCGGCTGGAGAATATCGACGCGCTGATGAAAAGCGGGCGCGCGCAAAACGATGCGCTGACCGCGCCGTCGTTTGTGCCGCTGTTTTCCGATTCTGACTGTAATACGCTCGGCACCAGCTGGCGCGGTTCGTTGCAGTCGCTCTCCTGGTTTTTACGCTACTGGCACGATAATTTCTCCGCCGCCTACGATTTAAACCGCGTGTTTTTGATAGGCTCCGATAACCTCTGTATGGCGGATTTCGGCCTGCGGGAGATCCCGCTTGAGCGCGACAAAACTCTCCAGGCGCTGCATGAGCGCATCATTAAATATCGCAACGCGCCGCAGGATGAGCGCGGCAACAGCCTGTTCTGGGTATCGCCTGGCCCGCGTCCGGGCATCGGCAATTTCTACTCTCTGACGCCGGTCTATCTGGCGAACCGCCTCCAGGGGCTGTTGGGTATTGAGCAGACCATCCGCATTGAAAACTTCTTTACGCCCGGCAGCATGCCGATGGGCGTGACTATCCTCGATGAAAACGACCGTCCGCTGTTTTCACTCACCGGTTCGGAAACGCGCCTTGAGCGCAACGGCGAGTGGGAACAGGAGCGCGCATGGTTTGGCTATACGTCTGGCTTTAAGCAACTGATCCTGAAAAAGAGCCTGCCGCCATCGTCATTAAGCATTGTCTATTCCGTTCCGGTTGATCTGGTGCTGGAGCGCATCCGGATGCTTATCCTCAACGCGGTGCTGCTGAATGTGCTGGTGGGGATTGTGCTGTTTACGCTGGCGCGCATGTATGAACGGCGCATTTTTATTCCGGCGGAAAACGACGCCCAGCGCCTGGAAGAGCATGAGCAGTTCAACCGTAAAATCGTCGCCTCGGCGCCGGTGGGTATCTGTATTCTGCGCACCCAGGATGGGACCAACATTATCTCCAACGAGCTGGCGCATAACTACCTGAACATGCTGACGCATGAAGACCGCCAGCGGCTGACGCAAATCATCTGCGGACAGCAGGTGAATTTCGTCGATGTGCTCACCAGCAACAACACCAACCTGCAAATCAGTTTCGTGCATTCGCGCTATCGCAATGAAAACGTGGCGATCTGCGTGCTGGTGGATGTCTCGGCGCGCGTCAAAATGGAAGAGTCGCTGCAGGAGATGGCCCAGGCGGCCGAGCAGGCGAGCCAGTCGAAATCGATGTTCCTTGCGACCGTCAGCCATGAACTGCGCACGCCGCTCTACGGGATTATCGGTAACCTGGATCTGCTACAAACGCAGGAGCTGCCGAAAGGCGTGGATCGCCTCGTCACCGCGATGCACAACTCCTCCAGCCTGCTGCTGAAAATCATCAGCGATATCCTCGATTTCTCGAAAATCGAATCGGAACAGCTCAAGATCGAGCCGCGCGAGTTTTCCCCGCGTGAACTGATGAGCCATATCACCGCTAACTATCAGCCGCTGGTGGTGCGTAAACAACTCGGGCTGTACTGCTTTATCGAGCCTGACGTGCCGATGACGCTGCTGGGCGATCCGATGCGTCTGCAACAGGTGATCTCCAACCTGTTGAGCAACGCCATTAAATTCACCGATATCGGCTGCATTATTCTGCATGTCGGCACCCAGGGCGACTATCTCTGCTTCCGCGTGCGTGATACCGGCGTCGGCATCCCGGCGAAAGAAGTGGTGCGGCTGTTCGATCCGTTCTTCCAGGTGGGCACTGGCGTGCAGCGTAACTTCCAGGGGACCGGGCTTGGGCTCGCTATCTGCGAAAAACTTATCAACATGATGGACGGCGATATCTCGGTTGATACCGAGCCGGGCATGGGCAGCCAGTTTACGATCCGCATTCCACTGTGGCAGGCGCAGCTGCCGCCGAAAGCGAATGTCGACGGGCTCTCTCATAAACGCTGCTGGCTCGCGGTGCGCAACGCGTCGCTGTGCGAATATCTGCAAGGGCTGCTCTCGCGTAACAATATTCAGGTGCAGAATCACCACGGCGAAACGCCGGATAAAGACGATATCCTCATCACCGACGATGAAAACTGCGTCGCGTGGCCGGGCAGGGCGGTTATCTTCTTCTGCCGTCGTCATATCGGGATGCCGGTAGAGCGCAGTCCTGGCGTCTGGATGCACAGCGTCGCGGCGCCGCATGAGCTTCTGACGCTGCTGGGCCGCATTTACAGCATTAATGTTGAGGTGCCGGGTAGCCAGCCTGTGCTGCCTGCCGCTTCCGCCAGCGCCGAGCAGAACGAAGATATGATGATTCTGGTGGTGGATGACCACCCGATTAACCGCCGACTGCTTGCCGATCAGCTCGGTACGCTGGGCTATCAGTGCCGCACCGCCAACGACGGCGTAGACGCGCTCAATGTGCTCAGCAAAAACCATATCGATATCGTCTTAAGCGACGTCAACATGCCGAACATGGATGGTTACCGCCTGACGCAGCGTATACGTGAGCTGGGCATGACGCTGCCGGTGGTGGGCGTGACCGCCAACGCGCTCGCGGAGGAGAAACAGCGCTGCCTGGAATCCGGGATGGACAGCTGTCTTTCTAAACCGGTGACGCTGGACGTACTGAAACAGACGCTGGCGGTGTATGCCGACCGCGTTCGCAAGTCGCGCAGCTAATCGTCACGGACGGCGGTGCGCAATGCGTTACGAGTCTGAACGGAACGTTTAGCGACGCGCAGGCGTGAACGTTTAGCGTTATTAATCTGTTGAAGGCGTGTGCGGCGGGAAAAGCAGGACGGGAGACGAGGATATGTCCCTGCCCGGCGGGCAGGGACAGCAGGCGTTACTCTTTATCCGCCGGCGTCAGGCTGACGGAGGAGAGGTAGTTCAGCAGCGCGATATCGTTATCCACGCCGAGTTTCATCATCGCCGATTTCTTCTGGCTACTGATGGTTTTAATGCTGCGGTTCAGTTTCTTGGCGATTTCGGTCACCAGGAAACCTTCTGCGAACAGGCGCAGCACTTCGCTCTCTTTCGGGGACAGGCGTTTATCGCCATAGCCGCCCGCGCTGATTTTCTCAAGCAGACGGGAGACGCTTTCCGGAGTAAATTTCTTGCCTTTTTGCAGCGCGGCCAGCGCTTTCGGCAGGTCGGTCGGCGCGCCTTGCTTGAGAACAATCCCTTCGATGTCGAGATCCAACACGGCGCTCAGAATGGCCGGGTTGTTGTTCATGGTCAGTACGATAATAGAGATCGTTGGGAAATGACGCTTAATGTATTTAATAAGCGTAATGCCGTCGCCGTATTTATCGCCCGGCATGGAAAGGTCGGTGATAAGAACGTGCGCGTCTAACTTCGGCAAATTGTTAATTAGTGCTGTGGAATCTTCGAACTCACCGACAACATTCACCCACTCGATTTGTTCAAGAGATTTGCGAATGCCGAACAGAACAATCGGATGGTCATCGGCAATAATTACGTTCATATTGTTCATGTATTAGGCTACCTTGCTACAGCAGGCTCTTGACGTAAACGTCAATGTCGCTGATATATTTTTCTATGGCTGTGGCATCCTTCTCGCGAATAAGATGCTCCAGTGTTTCACATAACTGTTTGCCGGGAACCAGATTCAGCATAGCGAACACGCCCTTCAGGCGGTGCGCTGTCTGCGCCAGCGCAGCAAAATCACCGGCGGACGATTCAGTATACAATCTCTGAACATCATCCGGTACCGTATCGACGAACAGCGCATAATAGCCACTGGCATGGAGCTGCGCATTTTCATCGCCGCCCATTGGGGATTCAGGAATATCTTCCTGCGCCAGTTGCTCTTCAATAAGTTGTAGCACTGCTTCCTGCATGGCGTGACTAATATTAAAGTTGACGCGCAGCTGTCCCGGTCCGATGCGTCGAACGCCGGCCTCATCATCGCTTAAAAGCAGGCCGTTGGCAGTAAGATTAGACGGATTATCCGTTAAAAATATATCGTACTCTTGACTTGATAACCTTTCGTCCGGCGTGATGCAGGACGCGCCCCACTGTTCAAGCTGGCGCACCACCACATTACGCACTTCATTCGACGTAATATCGATCATCGCAATCACGTCATCCAGCAGGCGCTCGTCGCTCTCTTCGGTTTCCATCGGTTCCACCGGCATCGTCACGTGCAGCGAATAGCGCGTGCCCAGCTCTTTGCGGGCTTTGATATTCAGATGACCGCCGAGGCGGCGCGCCAGCTGATTGCAGAGATAGAAGGTGAGACCGTTGGCTTTGCCGAACTGATCGGTCGAGGTGTCGTTCAGGAACGGGAAATGCAGGTTGTCGATTTCGCTGTTGCTGATGCCCTCGCCGGTATCCAACACGCGGAATAGCAGACGCTCGCGCGCGCCTTCTTCCGCCATAATCTCCAGCGTAATCTTGCCAATCTGCGTCGTGGTGACGGAGTAGTGCAGCAGCATCAACAGCACTTTGCGCAGCGCCTCGCGATCGCCGTGGCGCTCTTCGTTGGCGGCGAGCTGGTTGTTGATGAGCAGTTGCAGGCCTTTACGCTTGATGACCGGCAGCACTTCCGGCACCACTTCATCGATAAGATCCTGAATGGTGAAGTCGGTCGGCGTCGGGCGCCAGAAATCCGCCTCCAGCTGATTCACCAGCTGAATTTCATCGACCAGACGCGCAATACGCTCGGCCTGCTCGGCAAGCACCTGGCTTTCCGGCGCCTCGATAAGCGCCGCCTGCTGCGCAAGCTGTTGGGTCGGCTCTTTCAGCGCCGCGCCAATATTCTGCATGAACGCGG
Source organism: Cronobacter sp. EKM101R (assembly GCF_963888145.1). Taxonomy (NCBI): domain Bacteria; kingdom Pseudomonadati; phylum Pseudomonadota; class Gammaproteobacteria; order Enterobacterales; family Enterobacteriaceae; genus Cronobacter; species Cronobacter sp. EKM101R. The sequence continues at coordinate 181,354 of NZ_CAWPHW010000001.1, forward strand.
AGCGGCCCTGCTGGTTTTTCTCGTACAGGCGCTGCGCCTGCTTGAGCTTTTTATTCACCAGGATTTCACGATCCTGATCGCGAATTATGAAAATCTGGGTGCGCGGCACTACCTGGCTTCGGAACAGCCGGATCTCATACAGCTCGTTATTCACCGTCGCCTGAATAATGCCCTGATGCTGATCCGCCATCGAGGTAATGTTTTGCAGATTCAGGTGCGGCAGCAGGTGGTCAGCAATTTTATTGCTCATAATGGTGCGGCTGGATTCCTGATCGTGAACCAGCAGCCCCAGCGGCAGCACGCTTAAAATCTCTTCATTCAGCGCGCGCAGCATTTGCAGCTCCGCATTATTCGCGCTGCTGGTGACGGTCTCTACCGGACGGCTCGGCTGGTGGCGGAAGGTGGTATAGCCAAACAGCGCCAGCGCCAGCAGACCGATATTTAGCAGCAGCGGCAGCAGGATATTTTGCAGCGTCTCCATTAGCAGCGCGCCGAACGGCACTTCCCAGATGATACGCAACTGCGTACTGGTCAGCGCGGAGGAGATCTCAATACGATTGCTGTTGAAATTAATGGTGACGCTGTCCGGATCTTCTTTATTCTGACCCGCCAGGGCGTTCTGGCTGCTGTCAGGCTCCAGACGGAAACTCTCAAGCGGCATGCCTGGCGGGATGAGATCGTTAATGGGTATGTCGAACGCCACCACGGTTGCCAGATGACCCGGCTGGTTAAAGGTCGTGCGCAGCGTGAAATAGTGGCCGTTCTGCCAGGCGAGTTTGCGTAACGGAGAAAAACTTTCGCGTTCATCCAGCGCGTTGGCCTGCTGAAGCATCTCGGCGCGGCGTGAATCGGCAATCGCGTTAATAGAGTTTTCTTTAAAGCCCGCGGAGAGATCTTTTAACGGCAGCGTCGAGACCAGAATCATGCTGTTATCCTGGCCGTTCAGATAATACATCGACCATGGCGCGCCTTCAGCGCCCCACAGGGTATCCAGATAGCTCGAAATCCGCTGCGTCATATCGAGCGTCGAGCTGTCGTGAGAGCCGAAAATCAGCGCTTCGGTTTTGCGGTGCGGTTTTTCAAGATAATAGACATCCTGACGCAGGCGCGTTTCCTGTAAGCCTTCGCCATTCTGGCCCGCCGCGCTGGCGCCAATGTTGTCGTAAATCTGCCAGGTGGCGTAACGGTAGGTATCGACCCGTTTATGCAACGCGTGGGAGATGTCGACTATCTGGTAGCTCTTGTCTTTCAGCCAGGCGTTAACGGCGCTCTGGACCATCACGCCCATCGTCACCAGCAACACCACAATCAGTAATAAGAAGAAACGGGTAATACTGCCCGGCATAAGGGAAAATTTATTGGGGATCATTGCGTCTGGCTGACTCATTATTGTGCGTAATCCACCGGCCTGCGCCGTGTAAAGAATAAAGAACCGTGCTGCGCCGGCGGCAGCTATCCATTTTTTTGCCTTCTTGTCCTGCAACGCCGCGATGAACCAGAGCGCGACGCCCGTAGCACAGGGCCTGTCGGGGGCGACAGCTGTCTTCTTTTAACAGTATCGCAAACAATGAAGTATAAAGCGAAACGTATGATTTACCAGATGGTGAGAACGGTCTGAAACTGCGGCTCAGAAAGCCTGATGGGCAGGAGAATGGGAAGCGGAGCAGGGCGCAATTAGCGAAAATTTATTCGCAGGCGAACAAAATAGCAGCAATGTGATTGTTTAATAGTCGTTAACTTTACGCGAATTTACCCGGAAATAGTTGAACCAGAATATCAGGGCAAAAAAATGCCGGATGCGAGCATCCGGCGGTAATAGGGGTAAAACGAACATTCAGATCTGAATGACGGTAATAAATAAAGTTAATGATGATAGCGGGAGTAATTCTAGTGGACTCTTCTTATTTGGTTTTGTCATTCAGTGCGGTAAATAATCTGAATGGCTATCTTGTTGATTTATATAAATTAAAAGGCATTTCTTGATAATTAGTGCGAATATATTTAGCGATTAGTGCGAAAAAAAGTTCCGTCATATTAATATTTAGTTACATTTTGTAGGCATTATGAAACACCTTCAAAGTTTTCGTATCATATTCCTGTTGGATTATTCGTCTCCGGTTTCGGACAATAGATGTGCCCGCTAGTTCCGTGAATTAGTGAGCAGTGGCAATAATAAGTATATAAAGGCATATAACAGAGGGTTAATATAATGAAAGTTAAAGTTCTCTCACTGCTGGTCCCAGCTCTGCTGGTTGCAGGCAGCGTCAATGCGGCAGAAATTTATAATAAAGACGGCAACAAATTAGATCTGTTCGGCAAAGTTGACGCTGAGCACTACTTCTCTGACGACAAAGGCGCTGACGGCGATCAGACCTATATGCGTATCGGTTTCAAAGGCGAAACCCAGGTTAACGATCAGATTACTGGTTACGGCCAGTGGGAATATCAGATCCAGGGCAACACCGCTGAAAACGACAACCAGTCCTGGACCCGTGTGGCGTTCGCAGGCCTGAAATTCGGCGATGCCGGTTCTTTCGACTACGGTCGTAACTACGGCGTTATCTACGACGTCACCTCCTGGACCGACGTTCTGCCGGAATTCGGCGGCGACACCTACGGTGCTGACAACTTCCTGCAGTCTCGTGGCAACGGTATCGCAACTTACCGCAACACCGACTTCTTCGGTCTGGTTGACGGTCTGAACTTCGCCCTGCAGTACCAGGGTAAAAACGGCAGCGTTTCTGGTGAAAACGACTCCACCGGCGGCCGCAGCCTGCTGAAACAGAACGGCGACGGTTACGGCATGTCCCTGACCTACGATCTGGGCCAGGGCTTCAGCGTGGGTGGCGCGATGGCGACGTCCAAACGTACCGCTGACCAGAACGCCAGCAATGCGGCGCTGTTCGGCGAAGGCGATCACGCAGAAGTTTACTCTGGCGGCCTGAAATACGACGCTAACAACATCTACCTGGCGGCGCAGTACTCCCAGACTTACAACGCGACCCGTTTCGGTACTTCTAACGGCGACCGCAGCGACATCTACGGCTTCGCTGACAAAGCGCAGAACTTCGAAGTGGTTGCACAGTACCAGTTCGACTTCGGCCTGCGTCCGTCCGTGGCTTACCTGCAGTCCCGCGGTAAAGACATCGCCAACAAAACTACTGGCGAATCTTTCGGCGACCAGGACCTGCTGAAATATGTTGATGTTGGCGCGACTTACTACTTCAACAAAAACATGTCCACCTTCGTGGATTACAAAATCAACCTGCTGGATGACAACAACTTCACCCGTCAGGCTGGTATCGGCACTGATGACGTCGTAGCGGTAGGCCTGGTTTACCAGTTCTAATCCCCGACCAGATGTGCAAAAGGAGCCTGCGGGCTCCTTTTTTTATGTCTGAAGAAAATAAGGTAACCTTGGGCCGCCGTTACAGAGGAGAAATGCGTGAAATTACCCGGTTTACGAACCATGCTGCTGGCCGCCGCTTGGACTGCCGCAGGCTGTGATAACGCCCCGACCTCCGCCCCGCAGGCGCTGGTGCTGGAAGGCAAAACGATGGGCACGTCATGGCGCGTCAGCCTGGCAAACGTCGATGCGGCGCGCGCAGGCGATCTGCGCCAAAAAATCCAGGCGCGGCTCGACGCCGACGACCACCTCCTTTCTACCTGGAAAGACGACTCCGCGCTGATGCGCTTTAATCACGCCCGCACGACGGCGCCCTGGCCGGTGGACGAGGCGATGGCGGATATCGTGACCGACTCGCTGCGCGTCGGCGCGAAAACCGATAACGCCATGGATATCACCATCGGGCCGCTGGTTAACCTCTGGGGCTTCGGGCCGGATAAACAGCCGGTGAAAACGCCGGATCAGGCGCAAATCGACGCGGCCCGCGCGCGTACCGGCCTGTCGCACCTGAAAGTCATTAACGGATCCGGGCAGCAGTGGCTGCAAAAAGATCTGCCCGATCTCTATGTCGATCTCTCCACCGTCGGTGAAGGCTACGCGGCCGATCATCTGGCGCGCCTGATGGAAGAAGAGGGGATCAGCCGCTATCTGGTATCGGTAGGCGGCGCGCTTGCGAGCCGCGGCATGAACCCTGGCGGCCAGCCGTGGCGCGTGGCTATCCAGAAGCCGACCGACCGGGAAAACGCCGTCCAGGCGGTGGTGGATATCAACGGTCACGGCATCAGCACCTCCGGCAGCTACCGCAACTATTATGAACTCGACGGCAAACGCCTTTCACATGTTATCGATCCTGCCACCGGACGGCCCATTACGCATAAGCTGGTCTCGGTGACGGTCATTTCGCCGACCGCGCTGGAAGCGGACGCCTGGGATACGGGCCTGATGGTGCTTGGCCCGGAAAAAGCGAAAGCCGTGGCGCTGCGCGAGAAGCTTGCGGTCTATTTCATCACCCGCGAGGGCGACGGCTTCACGACCTGGATGTCGCCGCAGTTCACAAGCTTTATTGAGAAAACCGAAAATTAAAAAGCAAGAAGAGGCGTTTTCGCGGGCGGCTGGTCGGGCAAACTCACGCTAACCTGTAAGAAGGAGAGCGCTATGAACGTAACAGATTTTACCAGCGAGCACGCCCGCTGGGAGGCGGTGGAAAACCGCGACTCGCGTGCTGATAACGCCTTTGTCTTCGCGGTGGTGACGACCGGCATTTTCTGCCGCCCGTCGTGCCGGGCGCGCAGGCCGCTTCGCGAAAACGTCCGTTTTTATCCGGATGCGGCGGCGGCCGGCGCGGCGGGCTTTCGCCCCTGTAAACGGTGCCAGCCGGCAGGGCCCACGCCGCAGGCGCAAAAAGCGCAGCGCATCGCAGCGGCGTGTCGGCTAATGGAACAGAGCGACACGCCGCTGACGCTTGCAACGCTTGCCGAAAGCGCCGCCATGAGCCCGTATCATTTTCATCGCGAGTTTAAAGCGCTGACCGGCATGACGCCGAAAGCCTGGCAAAATGCGCGACGCGCGCAAAAACTGCAGGCGGCGCTACGCGGCGGCATGAGCGTCACCGATTCGCTCTGGGAGGCCGGGTTTTCCTCCGGCAGCGCGCTCTACCGCGACGCCGACAGGGCGCTGGGGATGAGCCCGCGGCAGTACCGGCGCGGCGGCGAGAAAATAGCGATTCGCTACGCCATCGCGCCCTGCGAGGCGGGGTTATGTCTGGTGGCGGCAAGCGACCGCGGCTTGTGCGCCGTACTGCTGGCGGATGACGCCGCGGCGCTGGAAGCCGAGCTTGCGACGATTTTCCCGCACGCGGAGCGTCTCGCGCCGGATGCGGCATTCAGCGCGCAGGTGGCGCAGGTCACCGCGTGGCTCGATGCGCCGCAGGGCGAACTGGCGCTGCCGCTCGATTTACGCGGCACCGCGTTTCAGCTGCGCGTCTGGCAGGCGCTACAGGCGGTGCCGCCCGGCAGCACTATCAGCTACCAGACGCTCGCCGAGCGCACCGGCAACCCGCAGGCGGTGCGCGCTGTCGCCAGCGCCTGCGCGGCCAATAAACTGGCGATCGTCGTGCCGTGTCACCGGGTGGTGCGCCGCGACGGCGCGCTTTCCGGCTACCGCTGGGGCGCAGACCGTAAGGCGCGGCTGCTCGCCCGCGAACGTGAACAGGAGAAGTAATGCTCGATCTCTTTGCCGATGCTGAACCCTGGCAGGAACCGCTCGCCGATGGCGCGGTCGTGCTGCGCCGTTTCGCGCTGGCCCCGGCGCCTGCGCTGATGGCGGGCATTGACGCCGTCGCGGCCCGCTCGCCGTTTCGTCATATGGTGACGCCCGGCGGCTATACCATGTCGGTCGCGATGACCAACTGCGGCGAGGTGGGCTGGAGCACCAACCTGAAAGGCTACCTGTACGCGCAGGTCGACCCGCAAACCGGCGCGCCCTGGCCCGCGATGCCCGACGCCTTTCGCGCGCTGTGCGACGCGGCCGCGCGTGCGGCGGGTTATCCCGATTTCACCCCTGACGCCTGTCTTATCAACCGCTACGCGCCGGGCGCGAAGCTGTCGCTGCATCAGGATAAAGACGAGCCGGATCTGCGCGCGCCGATTGTCTCCGTTTCGCTAGGCCTGCCCGCCGTGTTTCAGTTCGGCGGCCTGAAACGCAACGATCCGCTAAAGCGTCTCCTGCTGGAGCATGGCGACGTGGTGGTATGGGGCGGGCCGTCTCGGCTTTTTTACCATGGCATACAGCCACTTAAGCCCGGTCAGCACCCGGCTACCGGAGAATATCGCTATAACCTGACGTTCCGCCAGGCACGCAAATAAAAATAAGAATTATTCTTGATGTGAACGCGCAGCCGTTTAAACTGCTCGCAGTTTTCACTGCCTGAGTCATGTTTATTTATGGAACTTCTGCGCCTCGTCTGGCGCCAGTATCGCTGGCCGTTTTCTCTGGTGCTCGCGCTGAGCCTTGCCAGCGCGGCACTCGGTATCGGGCTTATCGCCTTTATTAATCAACGCCTGATTGCAACCGTCGATCTCACCGCCTCGGTGTTGCCGGAATTCCTTGGTCTTCTGGTGCTGCTGATGGCGGTGACGCTCGGCTCGCAGCTGGCGCTCACCATGCTTGGCCACCACTTCGTCTACCGGCTGCGCAGCGAATTTATCAAGCGCATTATGGATACGCCGGTCGAGCAGATAGAAAAGCTTGGCAGCGCCACGCTGCTGGCGGGGCTGTCGAGCGACGTGCGCAACATCACCGTCGCGTTTGTGCGTCTGCCGGAGCTGGTGCAGGGCATCATCCTGACCATCGGCAGCGCCGCGTATCTCGGCTGGCTGTCCGGCAAAATGCTGCTGGTGACCGCGCTGTGGATAGCCGTAACGCTCTGGACAGGCTACCTGCTGGTGCAGCGCGTCTATAAGCATCTCGCCACGCTTCGCGAAGTGGAAGACAGCCTGTATGAGGATTTCCAGACCGTGCTGGAAGGGCGCAAAGAGCTTTCGCTCAACCGCGAGCGCGCGGAGTATCTCTTCGACAAGATCTACAAACCGGACGCGCAGCGCTATCGCGATCATATTATCCGCGCCGACACCTTCCACCTGAGCGCCGTTAACTGGTCGAATATCATGATGCTCGGCGTGATTGGCCTGGTGTTCTGGATGGCGAACGGGCTCGGCTGGGCCGACACCACCGTCGCGGCCACCTATTCGCTGGCGCTGCTCTTTTTGCGCACGCCGCTGCTTTCGGCGATGGGCGCGCTGCCGACGCTGCTCTCCGCCCAGGTGGCTTTTAATAAACTCAAACAGTTCCAGCTCGCGCCTTATGAGCCTGAGTTTGAACGCCCGGCGCGCAATGACGGCTGGCAGCAGTTGGAATTACGTGACGTCACCTTTACTTACCACGACGGCAGTTTCAGCGTCGGGCCGATTAATCTCACCATTCACCGCGGCGAGCTGCTGTTCCTGATTGGCGGCAACGGCAGCGGCAAATCCACGCTCGCGATGCTCTTAACCGGGCTGTATGAACCCGCTTCCGGCGAGATCCTGATCCCCGGCAAACCAGTCACCGCAAATGATATGAACGCGTACCGCCAGCACTTCTCGGCGGTTTTCACCGATGTCTGGCTGTTTGACAAACTGCTCGGCCCCGGCGGCGAAGAGGCGGACCCGGCGCTTGTGGAAAGCTGGCTGGAACGTCTGAAAATGGTTAATAAACTGACGCTTGAGAACGGCAAAATCCTCAACCTGAAACTCTCGAAAGGGCAGAAAAAGCGCGTGGCGCTGCTGCTGGCGCTGGCGGAAGGGCGCGATATCATCCTGCTGGATGAATGGGCCGCCGATCAGGACCCGCATTTCCGTCGTGAGTTCTATCAGGTGTTGTTGCCGCTGATGAAAGAGATGGGCAAAACCGTGTTCGCCATCAGCCATGACGATCACTATTTCATCCATGCCGACCGGCTGCTGGAGATGCGCCAGGGCGTGCTGTCTGAGCTCACCGGCGAAGAGCGCCAGCTCGCCAGCCGCGATGTGCTGGCGCGCACCGGCAGCTAACCCGCGCGCATAAAAAAGGCGGAAGTCTTTTCCGCCTTACCGGGCCTGAAACCACCGCGCTGTCGGTGGTTTTTTTCAGAGCTTGCCGCTCAGCCGCTGGTGGAATTCGTGGCTGCGCATATCCAGCCCGTCAATTTCCACGGTCGCGTTATAGCGCTGGTAGTGGGTTTCGATGGCGTCCAGCGCCGCGACGGTCGAGGCGTCCCAGATCTGCGCATGGGTTAAATCGATAATCACCCGCGCCGGATCTTCCGCGTAACGGAAATGCTCGTAGAGATCGTTGCTGCTTGCGAAAAACAGCGGGCCGCGCACCCGGTAGCGCACCGCGTTGCCGTTATCGATAATTTCGCGCTCGGCGCGCACCACGTGGGCGACACGACGCGCGAAGAGCATCATCGCAAACAGCACGCCGCCCGCCACGCCAATGGCGAGGTTGCCGGTCCAGACGGTGGCGATGACGGTGACGACCATCACCAGCGTTTCAGACACCGGCATCCGCTTGAGCGTGGCAGGCGCGATGCTGTGCCAGTTCAGCGTTTTCGCCGCGACCACCATCATAATGCCCGCCAGCACGACCATCGGGATCTGCGCCATCACGGCGCTCAGCCCGGTTACCATCAGCAGCAGCACCAGCGCCGCGGCGATAGTGGAAAAGCGCGAGCGGGCGCGGCCCAGCTCCACGTTCACCACCGTCTGGCCGATCATCGCGCAGCCGCCGATGCCGCCATAAAAGCCGCTCAGGATATTGGCGACACCCAGCCCCCAGCATTCGCGGCGCTTGCTGGACGGCGTATCGGTGATGTCATCCACCAGACGCGCCGTTAAAAGCGACTCCATCAGCCCGACAAACGCGATGCTCAGCGCGCAGGGCCAGATGATATGCAGCGTATCCAGATTGAGCGGCACCAGTAGTTGTGTGAAGCCTGGCAGGCCCGGCGTCATCGGGCCTTCGTCGCCAACGGTCGGCGGCGTCAGGCCGCACGCCCAGACGATGACGGTTACCGCGACAATCGCCACCAGCGGCGATGGCACGCTTTTGGTGACGCGCGGCAGCAGCAGCACGATGGCGAGCGTGGCGGCGAACAGCAGCCAGACCATCTGACTCTGCCCCCAGACGTGCGGCACCTGGGCCATGAAAATCAGGATGCCGAGCGCGTTAACAAAGCCGGTCATCACCGAGCGCGGGATGTAGCGCATCATGCGCGCCAGCCCACCCAGCCCGAAGAGGATCTGGATGATGCCGCCCAGCACCAGGGCAGGCAGAATGTAGCCGACGCCGTGCTGATGCACCATCGGGCCGATGACCAGCGCCACCGAGCCTGCCGCCGCCGTCACCATGGCCGGACGCCCGCCAAGCAGAGACATGCTGAAGCACAGCACAATAGACGCCACCAGGCTGACTTTCGGGTCGACGCCCGCAATCACGGAGAACGAGATAACTTCCGGGATCAGCGCCAGCGCGGTCAGAATGCCCGCCAGCGTTTCGCGCATCAGCAGGCGCGGCGTGCGCAGTACATGCGCTACAGAAAGCTCAGGCACCGCCCGAGCCGCAGTTTGAGTATCAGACATGAGTATTTGCAGGTGTTTTTATCATGAGCGCCGCCCTTTGCGGGCAGCAGGGACGGGCGATGGTACAGAGCAAGGCGGCAAAACGCCAGCCTTGCTAAACGGACGCGGTTACTTCAGGCCGAGCTTGCGCGCGAGCCGGTGCAGGTTGCCAGGGTCCATCTCCAGCAGCCGGGCGCAGGCTGCCCAGTTATTGCCGGCAACGTGCAGCGCGCGCTGAATGTAATCGCGCTGAAACTGGCGCGTGGCGTGCTGAAGGTTCTCGACTGGCGGCGCGGCGGCGGCCGGGGTCTCGCGCGGCGCGACAACGCTGGCGCCTGGAGCGAAGTGGTGCGCCTGCAGCAGCAGCTCCGGCCCGCGGCTTGCGGCCTGCGCCACGATAATCGCCCGGTAAAGCGCGTGTTCAAGCTCGCGGATATTGCCCGGCCAGCGCTGCGCCATCAGCCACTCGCTTGCCTGCGGGCTCAGCGCCACGCGGTTCAGGCCGAACTTCACCCGGCATTTTTCGCAGAAATACCCTGCCAGCAGCAGGATATCGTCACCGCGCTCGCGAAGCGACGGTACGTGGAGCGGGAAGACGCTCAGGCGATGATAGAGATCGGCGCGAAAGCCGCCCTGCGCCACGGCATCCCGCAGGTCGCGGTTAGTGGCGGCGACAATGCGCACGTTCACCCGCAGCAGTTTATCTTCGCCGACGCGCTGCACATCGCCATACTGCAGCGCGCGCAGTAGTTTCGCCTGTAGCGTCAGCGGCAGCTCGCCCACTTCATCAAGAAACAGCGTGCCGTTATCGGCCAGTTCAAATTTGCCGCGCCTGTCGTGGATAGCGCCGGTGAACGCGCCTTTGACATGCCCGAATAGCTCGCTCTCCGCCACGCTTTCGGGCAGGGCGGCGCAGTTGACGTAGACCAGCGGATTCGCGGCTCTGGCGGATTGCGCGTGTAGCTCGCGCGCCACTAGTTCTTTGCCGACGCCGGTTTCGCCAAGCACCAGCACGTTGAGATCCGACGGCGCCACCAGCGATATCTCTTTTTTCAGCTGCTGCATTGGGGCCGACTCGCCAATCATCTCCAGCCGCTCATCCGGCTGCACATTCTCCAGCGCACGGCTGAAGGGCGCGGCGGTTTTCTCCAGCTGTTCCACCAGCAGCGCGTTATGCAGCGCGCTGCCCGCAAGGCTCGCCACGCCGCGCAGTTCATCATCGCTGTAAGCATCAAACTGCGTGGCGCTCATGCCGTCCAGCGTCAGCGCGCCGATCAGCGTCTGCCCGGAGAACAGCGGCATTCCGACGCACGCGTGCACATGCAGCTCCTGGCGCTCCGGGATCAGCCCGTCGTAAGGGTCCGGCAGAAAGCTGTCGGCGGGAAAGCGCACCACGTCGCCTGCCCGCGCGATAGCTTCGAGGCGCGGATGCGCCGCCAGGCTGAAGCGGCGGCCCATTACATCCGGGGCGAGGCCCGCCGTCGCCAGCGGGCGGAACTGGCGGTCTTCATAGCGCAAAAGCGCGGTGGCGTCGCAGTGCAGCAGGCGGTGAATGCTGGCGATCATGCGGTTAAAGCGGTCGCGCCCCGGCAGGCCGTTTTGCATATCGACCGCCAGCGCGGCGAGAGACTGGGCAGAAAGCGTCATCGTGTCAATTCCACAATAAAGTGTCAAAAAAACAATACTCCGCGATAGTCATTTTGACAATCATGAATTTATAAAGGCTTTAAAATCAGTTCGTTAAAAACTGGCACGGTCCCTGCAATAACTGATGCAAACCAGATTATTTCAGAGGAACCTTGCAATGAACATTCATGTCAAAAACAACATTTTTTGGGTTGGCCAGCGCGACTGGGAAGTGCGCGATTTTCACGGCACCGAGTACAAAACCTTAAAAGGCAGCAGCTACAACAGCTATCTCATTCGTGAAGAGAAAAACGTCCTGATCGATACCGTTGACCATAAATTCAGCCGGGATTTCGTCAACAACCTGCGCAGCGAAATCGATCTGGCGGATATCGACTACATCATTATCAACCACGCCGAGGAAGATCACGCCGGCGCGCTTTCTGAGCTGATGAACTGCATTCCGGATACGCCAATCTACTGCACCGCCAACGGCATCGATTCCATTAACGGCCACCACCACCATCCGGAGTGGAACTTTAACGTGGTGAAAACCGGCGACTCGCTGGACATCGGCAACGGCAAAAAACTCATCTTTGTTGAAACGCCGATGCTTCACTGGCCCGACAGCATGATGACATACCTGACCGGCGACGCGGTGCTGTTCAGCAACGATGCCTTCGGCCAGCACTACTGCGATGAGCATCTGTTCAACGATGAAGTGGATCAGGCTGAGCTGTTTGAACAGTGCCAGCGCTACTACGCCAACATCCTCACGCCGTTCAGCCGCCTGGTGACGCCGAAAATCACCGAAATTCTTGGTTTCAACCTGCCGGTGGAGATGATTGCCACTTCTCACGGCGTGGTGTGGCGTGATAACCCGGCGCAGATAGTGGAGCTGTACCTGAAATGGGCGGCGGATTGCCAGGAAGATCGCATTACGATTTTCTACGACACCATGTCCGGTAATACCCGCCTGATGGCGGATGCGATTGCTCAGGGTATTAACGAGGTGGACCCGCGCGTGGCCGTCAAAATTTTCAACGTCGCCCGCAGCGATAAAAACGAAATCCTCACGCATGTTTTCCGCTCTAAAGGCGTGCTGGTCGGCACCTCCACCATGAACAACGTGATGATGCCGAAAATCGCCGGGCTGGTAGAAGAGATGACCGGTCTGCGTTTTCGCAACAAGCGCGCCAGCGCGTTTGGCTCACACGGCTGGAGCGGCGGCGCGGTCGACCGGCTTTCCACCCGCCTGCAGGACGCCGGGTTTGAGATGTCGCTTAGCCTGAAAGCCAAGTGGCGCCCGGATCTCGACGCGCTGGAAATCTGCCGCGAGCATGGTCGTGAAATCGCGCGCGCCTGGGCGTTATCGCCGCTGCCTGTCGCCGCGCCAGCAATCGCTGAAGCGTCCGGCGTGAACATTCAGGAGCCGGACGAACTGGCAGGGCAGTGCATGATCTGTACCGTCTGCCAGTGGGTGTACGACCCGGCGAAGGGCGAGCCGAATCAGGACGTCGCGCCAGGGACGTCGTGGGATGACGTGCCGGAGACGTTCCTCTGCCCGGAATGCGGCATCGGCAAATCGGTCTTTGACGTTTACGAGGGCTGAACCATGCGCGAGGAACTGATTATCGTTGGCGCGGGCTTTGCCGCCCGCCAGCTGGTGCGCCACCTGCGCCAGCAGGACAGGACCCGTCCGATCTGGCTTATCACGGCGGACAGCGGCGATGACTATAACAAACCCGATCTCAGCCATGTGTTTACTAACGGGCAGCGCGCGGACGATCTCACCCGCCAGCGCGCAGGCGAGTGGGCGGAACAGAACGACATTGCGTTGCATCCATTGACGCAGGTGACGGCTATCGACACCGCTGCGCGCACCGTGGAAACCAGCGCCGGCACTTTCTCCTGGCAGCAACTGGTACTCGCCACCGGCGCGCAGGCGATTGTGCCGCCGGTGAGCGGCTGCGAGCTGATGTTTACGCTCAACAGCCAGCAGGAGTATCGCCGCTGCGAGGCGGCGCTACGCGACGCCAGACGCGTGCTGGTGCTGGGCGGCGGGCTGATTGGCACCGAGCTTGCGATGGATCTGAACCGCGCCGGGAAACAGGTGACGCTGGTGGATACCAGCACGAGCCTGCTCTCATCAATACTGATACCGGAAATCAGCGCCCGCCTGCAAACGGTGCTGATGCAACACGGCGTAACGCTGCGGCTCAGCACGGGCCTGTCGTCGCTCGCGCGCCATCACGATTCGCTGGTGGCGACGCTCACCGACGGGCATCAGCAGAGCGTTGACGCGGTGGTCTGCGCCATCGGCCTGCGGCCCGATTTAACGCTCGCTCAGCGCGCCGGGCTGGTGACCGGGCACGGGATCGTGGTGGATGACCGGCTTGCCACCAGCCACCCGGATATTTACGCGCTCGGCGACTGCGCGGAGATCCGCGGGCAACTGCTGCCGTTCCTGCAACCAGCACAGCTCTGCGCCATGACGCTCGCCAGAAACCTTACCGGTAACGCGCAAAACCTGACGCTGCCTGCGATGCTCGTCAAAGTGAAAACGCCGCTGATGCCGCTGCATCTGGCGGGCGATACCGGCAACCGGGAGCTGATATGGGAGGTGTGCATAAGCCCCGGCGGCATAATCGCGCGCGGTATGGACGGGCAGGGCGTGCTGCGTGGTTTCGTGGTGAGTGAGGACCAGATGAAGCAGGCGTTTGGCTTGCTCAAAGCCCTGAACGCGGCGAACGCCTGAGGACTATTCCACGTCCACGCGCTGGTAAGGAAAGCGGTCTTTAATGGCTTTACGAAAATAACGCCCTTTCGACAGGGCGTTGCCCAGCGCGAGATACACCTGCTCCGGCACGTTCAGATAGTGATAGACCGCGCCGTTGTGAAAGGCTATCTCCAGCACCCGGCTGTCCCAGTCATAACCGACCGACGCCAGACTGCGGGAGATGACATTTTCTCGTTGCATTACGCTCTCGCGGCAGATGGGGAATTTACGTTAAGTATAGCGCTCAACGGCGCTGATTCGGCCTCGCCGCCGCTATTGATTAGCGCTCCACCACGCCGGGGCTGACTTTCGGTTCATTGCGGTATGAACAACAGACGATGCCAAAGACAATCAGTAACATGGTAATGATGTGATAGCTTCTGAGTTCATTCCCTAAAAACACAATGCCCATGATACCGCCCGAGACGGGAATAAGATGGGTGTAAATTTCACTGCGCGTCGTGCCTATCAGCGAAACGCCTTTATTCCAGAAAACATACGACAGCCAGGACGGAAAAATAATCAGATAGAGAATGCCTGCGATAACGGCGGGCGAAAGCGTGTAAATCACGCCCCGGTAATCCGGCGCCAGCGCCGCATGCAGCAGAAACATCGGCACCAGAATTATCGTACCGATAAGCGAACTGAACGCGACAAAAGAGGTGTTTTTCACGGATTTATCTTTCAGGCGTAAAAACGCGCAGTAAAAGGCCCAGCTCAGCGCGGAGATAATCGTTAATACATCGCCTACGCCGAAAGTTTTAATATTGCCGCTGCCGCCTGCGCTGGAAAATGCGAGATATAATACCCCGCCCGTGCTGGCGATGACCCCGATAATATTGCGGGCTGAAATGCGCTCGTCAAACACAAAATGGTTGATCAGCAGAACCAGACACGGCGTACTGGAGATATAAATCGCAGCATTCAGGGAGGTGGTGTACTGAAGCCCGATATATAAGCTCAACGGAAAACTGACCTGGCCCAGAAATGAAAGCAGAGTATTAATGCCGAGATGTTTTCTGAGCGCAGCGAAATCAACAGCGCACTGACGCCAGTAAAGCGCCAGCATCAGCGCAGTGGTAAAGCCCCAGCGAATAAGGCTTAACCCGTAAGGGTCCACATACTGGACCAGAATATGTCCCACCACATAATTTCCGCCCCAGAAAATCGCGGCGAGAGCGAGCAGTAAATAGGCCACAGATTACCTCTCGTTCAGTATACAGAAAGACCCGGCGCTATTCTCCGGGCCGGTATTATCATCACAGCGCGAGCAATTTTTGCATCAGCTGATCGTAGTAACGCTCGGCGGTGCGCAGCCGTAATAAACTGCCCAGATAAAATTCTTTGCGGGTCGCAGGGTCGCGTTCGGCGATGACATCAATCACGTTATAAAGCCAGTCATCCCCGTGTTTGATATCGATAGTAATATGCTCGGTATAGTATTTCACATCGCGACTGATAAGCCCCAGCCGCAGACAGCCGTTCACCAGTTTCTCATACTGCGGCGGGTCTAACACTTCCGTCATCGCCATCACGCCGAGCAATTTGTAGTAATGTTTGCGGTTAACAGAGCCCAGCATAAACGCGTTATGACCGGCCAGCGCTTCCGTGCCGTACATATCAATATAGTGATTGGCGGGCAGGGTAATATCCTGGCGCGCCAGAACGTCTTTATAGAGATTGACGTGCGTGAAGACGTTATCGCCATGGCCTATCTCATCCCACAGGTTTTCACTGATGGTGCCGCGCGTTTCCGGTTGTGAGCCAATCAGGGTATAAGCGACCAAATCAAAGAATATTAAGTTAAGCGCGCTGTCGCTTTTGAAGAAATAATAGAGTTGTCTGGTAGAAGCATCTTTTTCAAGGAATTCGAAAAGAGGGTGATGCGAGGCATTATGGGCGTGCCAGACCGTTTTTAAATAATCACCGTAATGCCTGGCGGTATTCACTTCATCAGGAATAACCAGCCCGGCGAATTCATGCTCCATCCATTGCTGTTCGATAGCGTTCTTTATTTCCAGGAGGGCGGGATCGTATTGTCTGGAGGCGGGCGCTGATAAGGGGTGAGACAGGACGCTCTGGTAGATAATAAATAACGCATGCTGAACTATTTTCTCATCGACCGCCGAGTTCTCATGCCAGGCGCGCTGAAGAATCTCATGCAGCGTGTTCAGCGCGGGGGGAGTTTCGCTGTCGCCATTTATCCAGGCGAGCAGGCTTGGTGTGAAACCATAAATATCATCCGTAAAAGCGGGTTCAATTCTCTTAAGATTAAACATGGCAATTTCCTTGTTTTAGGCGCGCTTATTGTGTGGTTATTGATGCGTGGATATTTGTGACGAATGTCACATAAAAAAGGATATATTTTATCAAAAAAAGCGTTGCGGCCTGGACATGACGATAAGCTGTTTCTGAGCGGTAAATGTATATCTGCGCGTTAATGGTGGTACCGGTACGAAATTATTGATTGCTTAAGCGTGAACAGGCGGACAGTAAAAGAGGGGCGCAATATCTTGTGAGATGATGCGATGCGTGGCGGTTGCGCAGCAGGCCGTATCGTTTCTTTGGGTAATGTGAACACAGGCGCTTCACATTTAAAACATTACCCTTTAATGTGTGTGGCTACTTAATGCGTCTTCTCATAAAGGAGTTGAAATGCGTCAGAGAATAATCGTATGTCCTGTGATACAAAATGATGGCGAGTATTTGCTTTGTAAAATGGCGTCCGATCGCGGGGTATTCCCCGGACAATGGGCGTTGCCCGGCGGTGGGATGGAGCCCGGCGAAACCCTGGAAACAGCATTAAGACGTGAAATAATGGAGGAGTTAGGCGAGGCGCTGTTAATTACGGAAATCAAACCCTGGACATTCCGTGACGATATCCGTAATAAAACGTATCCGGATGGCACAACCGAAGAGATATATATGATTTATCTTATTTTCGATTGCATCAGCGCTAATCGGGATATTACGTTCAATGACGAGTTCCAGGAAATTATGTGGGTTTCACCTGAGATGCTAAAAAATATCGATTTAAATGAAGCGACCCGGGTTACTTTTACGCAAAAGGGTCTGCTTTAAAAAGTATGCCGGCACGTTATAACAGGGAGTTAATTTCTCCAGGGCATCCAGAGGAACCCTCCCTCATTACACGTTATAAAAAAATGCTGCGTTATCTCAGAATAAGAGAATTCTGCCACTGCCGGAGAGGAGATGGCCTTTTAACGCGTAACGCCTGAACATGGCCTCATGGCTTACATCGCTGCCACGACCCATTTTTGCTTCTTTAACTGCTGTTATTCGCTTCGCTTTGCCGTGAAAGACCCTGACGAAAACGGCTATCTCAGATTGTTATCCTATACTGAGCTTTGCAGTTGTCATTTACCTCTGAAGCTGAGCACGGTTAATAGCCTTGCATCAGCCTTACTCATGGCCATCAGGAGAACAAAATGCAGAAGAGCAAAACCGTGAAAGGGTTGCTGGTCGTAACAGCAGTCGCAGCGATGTTCAGCACGCTGAGCGTGCAAGCCCGGACGCCAGCGAGTACCGCGCAGACTGGCGCCGCAAGCCAGACCGCATCTGATGCCAAACTCAGCGCCGGCGACGAAAAAGCGCTGAAGGACATGGCGCAGGCCAATATCAATGAGGTCGCCGCCGCTAAGATTGCGCTGGAAAAAGCCCAGAACAGCGACGTCAAAGCCTTTGCACAGAAGATGGTCGACGACCATAGCGCTGCGCTGAGCAAAGTTCAGACAGTCGCTCAGCAAAAAGGCGTGACGCTGCCGACTGAGCCGGACGCTAAGCACAAGGCGATGGCCGCTAAGCTCGAAAAAGAGAGCGGCGACGCCTTTGATAAGATGTACATGGAAAACGCGGGCACCAAAGATCACAAAATGGTGCTGTCGAAACTGCAAAGTGACGCCAAAAACATCAAGGATCCGGATGTGAAGGCGCTGGCCGATGCGCACACGCCAGTCGTGGAGGCGCACCTGAAATCTGCTGAGCAGATGAAAGATTCAGCTAAATAACCGGGTCCGTAAATGCGGACAGGGCTCTGCTGTGCGAGTCCTGCGCGCTGCGTGTTAAATAACGCCACGGTAGAAGTGGCGTTATCACCGGTATGAATGACAGGGAGGTCATTCCTTAACCCGTTGCGGTATCAGGAGCCGCCTTTGCTGTCGGGAAAGTCTACCGTGACCATGAGACCGCCTTCTGCGGACGTACTCAGGCATACGCTACTGTTATGTTGCTGCGCCACCGCTTTAACGATGGCAAGCCCCAAACCACTCCCGCTTTGCAGCTGGCTGGGATCGCGAAAAAACCTGTCAAATACCCGCTCCCTTAAGGCAACCGGAATGCCGGGGCCCGCGTCTGAGACGCGTAACCGAGTGAATTTATCGGCTGCCCGTACTTCCACCTCAACGCGCCCACCTTCAGGACTGTACTTCACGGCATTCTCAATTAAGTTGTCAATCAGCGACATCAGGCGTTCCCGAATACCCGTGATCCAGACTTCATCAAGCGAGTAGAATTCCAGCTCAATCCTGCGCTCCGTCGCGAGGGGCTCCAGCGCAGCCATTCGTTCCTGGATGAGCGTCGTCAGCGGTACTGGCTGCATCACCGTGTCAACGCGCGCTTCACTGTGCATCATCAGCAGCAACTGATTGACGAGACGCGCCGCCCGGCTGTTGCTGCGAATAATCCCTGCCAGCAGCTCCTGTTGATTCTCGCTACTGACCCAGGACTGTAAAGCCTCAACATTAATTCGCATCGCCGCCAGGGGGGTACGCAGCTCGTGGGCGGCATCGGCAATGAACACCCGTTCCCTCTCAGCGCCTTCCCGCACCCTGGCAAGAAATTCGTTAATCGCGTCCACCATCTGGCGAAGCTCTCTGTGCTTTGGTACTTCTTTTAAGGGCGAGAGATCTTCTGGCGTCCGTAAAGTAATTTCATTCACCACGCTATTCCAGGGACGCATGGCGATGCGGATGGAGAGCCACGCGGGAAACAAAAGAAAAGGAATGCAGATAAGCAGCGGCAATATGTAGTAGCCGCGCGAGTTGAGATAGATAAAGAAGTTCCAGCCTCCGGCAGGGGTGAAAAGCGTCACCTCTACGTCGGCGTTTGCGGATTTTAGCGTTCGGCTCGTCCAGGTGCGGCCTTCACTCTGAATACGCTGAACTTCCCCTAATCGGGTGTTGGTCACCCCTGTGGGTGCGCCATCAGACGAAAAAATAATCGCATTATTCTTGCGAACGATGAGGCTGATTGACAGTGCCGGATCGTCACCGCCGCCATACCCTTCCCGTAATGCCTTGCTGAACGCCTCCAGCACATCGGTTCGATCCTGCGGGCGGTTGGCCATTTTCTCCACCAGGGTAAAAAGGGTGTTGTACGTCTGACTGCCGGTGAGGATGGGAGGGCTGCGCAGGTCCTCCCATAAAATGAAGGTCAAAAAAAGGCACCAAAGCAAGGCAAGCAGCACCATCTGGGCGATGATGATTCGTCTTACCAGCGTCGGGAGCTTCAGGCGGCGCCACACATTTCGCATCAACCAGACACCTTGTTGATCGGTACGGTATCAATGACATACCCTACGCCTCTCACCGTTCGTACATAGCCGTCGCCGATTTTTCGACGTAAGTTACCCATATGCACATCCAGCGCGTTGCTTAGATTTTCTTTAGCGCCGAATAGCCTTTCCTCCAGAAACCCCCGTGTCAGCACACGGTCAGGCCGTAGCATTAATGTTTCAAGCAGCGCATATTCACTTGCCGTCAACTCAACGTGACGCGCGCTTACCGTCACGCGACGCGTGGGCACATGCAGAGATAACCCCCGGATTTCGATCGCTTCATTCTCAAAACCATAACTGCGTCGCGCCAGTGCTCGAACCCGTGCCAGCAACTCGGCGAGAACAAAAGGTTTAACAAGATAGTCATCCGCACCGGCATCCAGCCCGCCCAGGCGATCCTGCAGCGTGCCTCGCGCTGTCAGGATGATGACGGGGAGCCCTTTGAACCGCTGACGCACGTACGCCATCAGGCTCATGCCATCGCCGTCCGGCAGCCCCAGATCGAGCAAGATCAGTTCCGGCACGCAGGCATCAAGCTGATGCAGCGCATCCTCTTTGCGGCGAACCCATATGACATCAAACCCTTGATCGGCAAAGGCGATACGTACGCCATTGCCGAGATCCAGGTCGTCTTCGATAAGTAGAATTTTCACAATGGCAAGGGTATCAGCAGTGAATGAAGAACATCTTAAGAAACAACGGTACCCGGCAATCTATCAGGTTTGCAGCCTCATTACGTGCTTCAGTCATTCTTCATTTTTGGCTCATGAGAACCTTAGGGTGGGCATTCACACTGAGCGCTCTGGCGTTTACACAAACCGCTTATATCGCAATCAGTGGAATCCATAAGGACCTCTTTAATGAGAAACATCGAACGGCGTCATAAGTTTCCCCCTTTATTCCCGGGGCGTAGTCTGAAAAAAATTGTGCCGGCAGCCATCCTGGCGTTACTGGCCAGCCCGATACAGGCGGCAGAACAAGCCGAGAGCAACGTATTGACCCTGGGCGGCGGCGTGGATGTCGCGCCACGCTATTCGGGTTCGAATAAAAGCCGCGCCACAACGGCGGTGGTGCTGGATTACGCCATGGCGAATGGTTTCTTTATCAGCACCACGCGGGGGATTGGCTACGGCAACCATCTCGGCAAGCTAGATTACAACGCGGGGCTGAGCTATCGTCCAGGCCGTAAGGATCGTGACGTGGGCAGCGATTCGATAAGCTATGGCAGCGACGAGTTGCGGGGGGTGGGAGACATCAAAGGCTCGGCGGTCGTGGCGCCTGGTCTGGGATACGAGGTGAACGAGTGGCTCAGTTTGCAATTGCAGGCTGAGGTGCCGGTTTCTGAGAGGAACAATGGTGAGGCTGTGCACTTCAGCATTGTCAGCCCGCTCTTTAAATCATGGAAAAATACGGTGACGCTGGCGCTGAACAGCAGTTGGGGATCCCGCAAGTACATGCAGACTTACTACGGGGTAAATGCGGCGCAGTCTGCGGGCTCGGGATTCGGCCGATATGATGCCGGCGCCGGAATTTATGACTATTCGCTGAATATTGACTGGGCCCACAGGTTCAACCAAAACTGGAGCGTCATTGCCGCAGCAGGCTTTACGCAATTGACGGGGGATGCCGGCAATAGCCCCCTTGTTCACCGAAAAAGCTCGCCTGTGGGTAGTCTGAAGGTCACTTATCGCTTCTGAGCGTTATTCACGGCGCGCTGCCCGAACGCCTGCTTTTAATAAACACGCTTTCGATCTGCCCCGGCTCTGGACGGGGCGGTATTCAACGTGCCAGCAAAAGCGCTTTCACCCTCGCCAAATCGCAGGCATAAAAAAACCAACCGCAACGGGTTGGTTTTCTTGGGATTTTTTGGTCGGCACGAGAGGATTTGAACCTCCGACCCCTGACACCCCATGACAGTGCGCTACCAGGCTGCGCTACGTGCCGACGTGGAGGCTTATACTACCCGTTTTCACGCTGATTGCAAGCCACGCCAGGCTGAGTGATTTATAAATAATCAATCAGTTAGCAATGAACCGTTTTTCATCCGTCAGCACCTGTAACAGCAGGCTGAGCTGCGGTTTATCGTCGTTCATCCGCTCGCCGCGCAGGTCGTACATCCGGTAGTTGCCGTTGTTATCCAGCACCAGCGTCATTCGCGGCGTCGTTACCGCCAGTGTGTTGTTATCCGCGCTGACTACCCAGTTATTGCGACGGGCAGGGGAGAAGAGATCTTCGCCCTGTGAATATTCGTATGCAGGTGTGCGCACGTGCAACAGGCGCTGCATCAGGGTCGTCATCACGTCCTGATGATCGGTCAGTTTCGTCACGCGCTGCGCAGGCGTGCCCGGCCAGTGGATAACCAGCGGCACCTGAATGCGCGAGCGATCCCAGCCGAAGCTCTCCTGCTGGTTGCCTAACGGAACGCCGCGTCCCGCCGTGATAATCACCACGGTATTCTCCAGCTTGCCGCTCGCTTTCAGCGCCGCGAGCACACGGTCAATCTGCGCATCCACATTCCCCGCCGCGCGGGCGTAGCGGCGCGTGAAGGCCGCCTGTTGGGTATCTTCGTCAATGTTGGTGCCGTTGAACGAGACCCACGAGAACCAGCGGTTATCTTCCGAGGCGTATTTATTCAGCCAGCTAATCCACTGCGAGGCGGTTTGATCGTCGCTCTGCGGCTTCGCCGTAGGGAGCGAGAAATCGGAAAGCAGCGCCTGGCGGTACAGCGAACTGCTAAAGCCATCGGAGGCGAACAGGCCCAGCTGATAACCCTGCTGATTAAGCGCGGTGATAAGCGCTGCCGGAATGCGCGCGGCCAGCACGCCATCCATATAGCCCGGCGAAATCCCATAGAACAGGCCGAAAATGCCGTTGTCCGACAGGTTTCCGGAGCTGAAATGCTGGGTAAAGTTAATGTTGTCGTGCGCGAACTGCGCCAGCGACGGCATCTGTTTTTCA
The DNA here is from genome assembly GCF_963888145.1 of Cronobacter sp. EKM101R. Taxonomy (NCBI): domain Bacteria; kingdom Pseudomonadati; phylum Pseudomonadota; class Gammaproteobacteria; order Enterobacterales; family Enterobacteriaceae; genus Cronobacter; species Cronobacter sp. EKM101R. The sequence continues at coordinate 203,835 of NZ_CAWPHW010000001.1, forward strand.
AAGCGCGAATAGTTCAGACCGTCTATCGTGATTAACAGTACGTTATGGCCGGAGCCCATATCGCCGTACCGCAGGTCGCTCAGCGGATACTGCACGCTCACCGCTTCGGGATCGCCTTGTTCCACCAGTCGACGCTGATACTCCTGCGCGTCCAGCAGACCATGTTTTTCCAGAAAACGGCGCGCCGTCATCGGGTAGGAGAGCGGCAGATTCGCGCGCTGCATCGTAACCGGACGGTAGAAATTGGCGTCGGCCCAGATATACATCACATGGGTAGTCACGAACGACGCGAAAAAGAGCGCCGCCACGGGGCGCGCGTACCGGCGGCGGCGCGTCAGGCTGCGCAGCTTCTGCCAGCTCCAGGTGGCGAACAGCATCTCGATAAGCAAAATCACCGGCACCGCGATAAACATCAGCTGCCAGTCGCGGGCCATTTCGCTTTGATCGGGGTTAATCACCACCTGCCAGACCACCGGGTTGATGTGCAGGTGGAAGCGGGTAAAGACTTCGCTGTCGACCAGCAGCAGGGTCATGCCGACGGTCGCGAGGATCGCCGACAGGAACCGCATCAGCCGCTGCGACATCACGATAAACGTGAGCGGGAAGAGGATCAGCAGATAAGTCGCGAAGACCAGAAAGCTAAAGTGGCCCACCAGGCTGACGTAGGAGTAAATCCGGCCCGTCAGGGTTGTGGGCCAGTCGGCGATGAACAGATAGCGGCTACCAAGAACAATGGAAAGCAGAATATTGAACAGGGCGAACCAGTGCCCCCAACTGACCATCTGGGAGACTTTTTCGCGGTAGCGCTGACGGTTAGTCACCATAGCTTTTTAACGTTCTTCCTTAATGCGCGTTATCGTCGCGAATGGAGGACTGCAACGCCTCCGCGAAGGAGCGCGCCAGCGTCTTGCGCTGCGCGGGGGCCACGCTGTTATTAATAACATTGGTGACCATGTTCCCAAGCACCATCAGGGAAAGGTCGGTCGGCGCTTTGTGCTTTGACAGCACGCTCGCCAGTTCAGTCAGTAATTCTTCAACGTGTTCATCACTATAGCGGGATAGTTGTGGCATAAATCAACATCAGTTTGTTCAGGAAAGTCCAATATCTTACCGTAGCAGTGGCTTTATTTCCGCTTTTTTATCTGCGGTTGCGCAGGACGGCGGGCAGTGGTTGAATACGCCCCTGCCCAACAGGAGAGTTTATCATGAGTCTGGATATCAACCAGATTGCCTTACATCAGTTAATTAAGCGCGATGAGCAGAACCTGGAGCTTATCCTGCGCGACTCGCTGCTTGAACCTGGCAATACGGTCACGGAAATGATGGCCGAGCTGCATCGCGTCTACAGCGCGAAAAGCAAAGCTTACGGCCTTTTTAATGAAGAAAGCGAGCTTGCCGAGGCGCTGCGCCAGTGCCGTCGCGGCGATGAGGATTTCCTGGCGTTCAGCCGCGCGGCCACGGGCCGTCTGCGTGACGAGCTGGCGAAATACCCGTTCGCGGATGGCGGCATCGTGCTGTTTTGTCACTACCGTTATCTGGCGGTGGAATACCTGCTGGTGGCGGTGCTGAACAACTTAAGCAGCATGCGCGTCAACGAGCAGCTCGACATCAGCGCCACGCACTACCTGGATATCAACCATGCCGATATCGTCGCGCGCATCGATCTGACCGAGTGGGAAACCAATCCGGAATCGACCCGCTACTTAACCTTCCTGAAAGGCCGGGTAGGGCGCAAGGTTGCCGATTTCTTTATGGATTTCCTCGGCGCGAGCGTGGGTCTCGACACTAAAGCGCAAAACCGCGGGCTGTTGCAGGCGCTGGACGATTTCACCGCCGAGGCGCAGCTCGATAAAGCCGAGCGCCAGAATGTGCGTGCGCAGGTCTACAGCTACTGCAACGAGCAATTGCAGGCGGGCGAAGAGATTGCGCTGTCTGAGCTTTCCAAAGAGCTGCCGAATTTCGGCGAGAAAAGCTTCCAGGAGTTTACGGCGGAGCAGGGCTACGAGCTGGAAGAAACCTTCCCGGCGGACCGCAGTACGCTGCGCCAGTTGACCAAATACGCAGGCAGCGGCGGTGGACTGACGATTAATTTCGACGCCATGCTGCTCGGCGAGCGTATTTTCTGGGACCCGGCGACCGACACGCTGACTATCAAAGGCACGCCGCCGAACCTGCGCGATCAGTTACAGCGCCGCATGTCCGGCAAATAAACGTGAGATAAGAGAAAGGGCGGAATATCCGCCCTTATTTTTTGAGCCTGTATAACAGGCAAAAAAAAACGCCGCATAGCGCGGCGTTTTTTCCTTCATCGCAATTACGCGCGAACGAAGTCGATGTGCTGCAGTTTCGGTTTGTACGGGTGACGCTGTACAGCCTGAACTTTAACTTTAACTTCTTTGCCATCGATAGCCAGAGTCAGCACTTCGCTGTAGAACTCCGGTTTAGCCTGCATGTTCATCAGCTTGTCGTGATCCAGTTCGATAGCAACCGGAGCTTCGGTGCCACCGTAAATGATAGCCGGGAACTTGTTGGCGTGACGCAGGCGGCGGCTCGCACCCTTACCCTGCTCTTTACGTACTTCAGCGTTGATAGTAAACATTGACATCTCTCTTAATAAGAAACCTGTTACAGGCGACCCAGCAACAGGCAAATGACTGGCTTTGCGGATGCAAAAGCGGGCGGTATTATAGCTATTTGAGCGCGCACGGGCAATGAAAACCGCCGCTAACCGCGTAATTCATTGGCGCGCCGGAAGCGGCCGTTATAGTCGAACACCTTTTCACGGACCTGCCAGTACTGGCCTTTGAGCCTCGCCACCACAAAATCCGGGTGGCGCAGCAGCGCCTGCTGGGCCACGATATCGTTGACGGTTATCCAGCGTAGCGGCACGCCCGGCGTGCGGGTATGCGGGCGGATGAAGAGCTGTTCGAAGGCGGTGCGCTGGGCGGGCGTATGCAGGCGGAAACGCTCGCTGACGTCCGCGCCATCTTCATCGTAATAGGTCACTTTCAGCCATTCGCCTTTTTCATCGGCGCCAGGCTGGAGCTGCATCCCGCCGCAGCGCAGCACCAGCGCATCTTTGAGTTTCAGCGCCGCTTTCAGCATATCATCCGGATCGACCAGCACTTTGTCGCATTCGCGGCAGCGCCGCGCGGCGATATCGTTTTCCGCGTTGCAGTGCGGACAGTTTTTAAAGCGGAAGCGGTAATCGCACTGTTCGCGGTGGCCCTCGTCATCCTCAAACCAGCCCTGGCAGCGGCGGCCGAAATGCTCAATCAGCGTGCCGTCCGCCGTGGTTTTGCCCCAGAACGTATTGGCAAAGCCGCAGGCAGGGCAGAAAACCTGTACCGGCACGTTGTCGCTTTTGCCCTTCGGCGCGCCCACTTCCGGCGCGTAGAGATCGTGCGGATTGCCTGCGTAATCGAGGATCAGACAATCTGTTTTACCCGGCGACAACCGCAGCCCACGTCCGACAATCTGCTGATAGAGGCTGACCGATTCGGTTGGGCGCAAAATAGCGATTAAATCCACATGCGGCGCGTCAAAGCCGGTCGTCAGTACCGCCACGTTGACCAGAAAACGCAGCTGCTGGGCTTTAAACGCCTCGATAATCGCGTCGCGCTCGCGCCCTGGCGTTTCGCCGGTGATAAGCGCCGCTTCGCCCGCAGGCAGCAGGCCGGTGATTTCACGCGCGTGCTCAACGGTCGCGGCGAAAATCATCACGCCGCGCCGGTCGGCGGCGAATTCGACAATCTGGCTCACGATATGGGGCGTGATGCGCTGCTGCTGTTTCAGCTCCCGGTTGAGGTCGGCCTCGCTGAACAGCCCGTTGCTCTGGGCCTGCAGGCGGCTGAAGTCATATTGCACCACCGGCATATCGAGGCGCTCCGGCGGCGTCAGGTAGCCGTGCTTAATCATATAGCGCAGCGGCAGCTCATAGATGCAGTCGCGAAACAGCGCCTTTTCATCGCCGCGCACCATTCCGTGATAATGGAACTGGTAAATCCAGCCTTTGCCGAGGCGAAACGGCGTGGCGGTCAGCCCCAGCAGCCGCAGGCGCGGGTTCTGCTTACGCAGGTGCGTGAGGATTTGCTGATACTGGCTGTCGTCGTCATCGCTGATGCGATGGCACTCATCGACAATCACCAGCGAGAATTCTCCCTGAAAATGGTCGAGGTTGCGCGCCACCGACTGCACGCTGCCGAACACCACTTTGCCATGGCTCTCTTTACGCGCGAGGCCCGCCGCATAGATGTCGGCCTCAAGCCCGAGCGCCAGATATTTCGCATGGTTTTGCGCCACCAGCTCTTTCACGTGGGCGAGCACCAGCACGCGGCCGCGCGCCAGCCGCGCCAGTTCGGCGATAACCAGGCTTTTGCCTGCGCCGGTCGGCAGAACGATCGCCGCTGGCGCGTCGTGACGGCGAAAATGGTTAAGGGTGGCATCCACCGCTTCGCGCTGGTAGGGACGTAAAGTAAAAGACATGGGGCCTGCAGAAATAGGGATCACGCTAATATTATGCCACGAATCAATTTCATCTTGTGAGCGGGCCATTGCCCGTTATACTGACGGCTCTGATTCCGCTTCATGAATGTTGACGGGCGCCTTGCCCGCCCCCGCGTCGGAACTGCATCAACAACAGGCTTATAAACATAATGCGACTTGATAAATTTATCGCCCAGCAGCTTGGCGTCAGCCGCGCTATTGCTGGTCGTGAGATCCGCGCCAGCCGGGTAACGGTGAATGGCGATATTGTAAAAGATACCGCTTTTAAACTGCTGCCGGACCACGAGATCGAGTATGACGGTAATCCGCTGACCCAGCAGAATGGCCCGCGCTATTTTATGCTGAATAAACCCCAGGGTTACGTCTGCTCCACGGACGATCCGGATCATCCGACGGTGCTCTACTTCCTGGACGAGCCGGTCGCCCATAAGCTGCACGCCGCAGGGCGGCTCGATATCGACACCACCGGCCTTGTGCTGATGACTGACGATGGTCAGTGGTCGCACCGCATTACTTCGCCGCGCCACCACTGCGAAAAAACGTATCTGGTGACGCTGGAATCGCCGGTGGCGGATGACACCGCGGCGCTGTTCGCCAAAGGCGTGCAGTTGAATAACGAAAAAGATCTCACCAAACCGGCGCAGCTTGAAGTGATAACGCCGACCGAAGTGCGTCTTACCATCAGCGAAGGGCGCTATCACCAGGTGAAGCGCATGTTTGCCGCGGTAGGTAATCACGTCGTCGGTCTGCATCGCGAGCGCATTGGCGCGATTGAGCTCGATCCTGAGCTTGCGCCTGGCGAATATCGCCCGTTAACCGAAGACGAAATTGCCAGCGTTGGCATGCCGTCTCGCTAATTTCAGGAGTCTACAGTGACCACCAGGCAGAATTCGTCTCTGGGTATTGTGTTTATTCTTGGCCTGCTGGCCATGCTGATGCCGCTCTCTATCGATATGTACCTGCCGGCGCTGCCGGTTATCGCCAGCGAGTTTGGCGTCGAGGCGGGCAGCGCCCAGATGACGCTCAGCACCTATATTCTGGGCTTCGCCATCGGCCAGCTTTTCTATGGCCCGATGGCCGACAGCCTGGGACGCAAGCCGGTGATCCTCGGCGGCACGCTGATTTTCGCGGCGGCCGCCATCGCCTGCGCGCTGGCGCAGACTATCGACCAGCTCATTTATATGCGTTTTCTGCACGGGCTCTCCGCTGCGGCGGCAAGCGTAGTCATCAACGCCCTGATGCGCGATATCTACCCGAAGGAAGAGTTCTCGCGCATGATGTCGTTCGTGATGCTGGTGACCACCATCGCGCCGCTGCTGGCGCCGATGGCGGGCGGGGCGGTGCTGGTCTGGTTTAACTGGCACGTTATCTTCTGGATCCTTGCGGTGCTGGCGCTGCTCGCCTGCGCCATGATTTTCTTTCTCATCCGCGAAACGCTGCCGGTAGAGCGCCGCCAGAAGTTTCACTTTCGCACCACCCTTGGCAACTTCGCCACGCTGTTTCGCCATAAGCGCGTCCTGAGCTATATGCTGGCGAGCGGCTTCAGCTTTGCCGGCATGTTCTCGTTTTTAAGCGCCGGGCCGTTTGTCTATATCGAACTGAACCACGTGTCGCCGCAGCATTTTGGCTATTACTTCGCGCTTAACATCGTGTTTCTGTTCGTGATGACCATCATCAACAGCCGCTTTGTGCGCCGCGTGGGCGCGCTGAAAATGTTCCGCGCCGGGCTGTTTATTCAGTTCGCGATGGCGGTGTGGCTGGTGATAAGCGCCCAGTTCGATATCGGCTTCTGGTCGCTGGTGCTGGGCGTGGCGGCGTTTGTGGGCTGCGTGTCGCTGGTGGCATCCAATGCGATGGCGGTTATCCTGGACGAATTCCCGCACATGGCGGGCACGGCATCGTCGCTGGCGGGCACGTTCCGCTTCGGGATCGGGGCGATTATGGGCGCGCTGCTCTCCATGGCGACGTTTAACTCCGCCTGGCCGATGCTGCTCTCTATCTTCTTCTGCGCCACCTGCTCGATTCTCTTTTATCTCTACGCCAGCCGTCCTCGCAGGCACGCGATCTAATCTTCTTGCGGGAGTTTTCCTCCCGCGCTTAACTCACGCTTTTACTCCCCCGGCGCGCGTCCGTAAGTCGTTTTCGTTTCCTGAATGTAAAAATATATCGTGTAAAAAGTCACAGCCTTGTATTAAAAAAGGTTGTGTCATAACGCGTAACGGGGTACATATAGCGCCAAAATGCGAGCCAACGCACAAAATAACCGCCTCGCTGATGAGGAAATAACCGGCGGCCGCTTGCAATGAAACCGTTTTCTTTGTTGACGCGATCACTTTTTGTCAACATGTGTTAATCTTTATGTGAATGACTTGTAAAATTTATGTTTCCGGGGACACTATCTTGAATACGCTACAACTCTCTATCGTTCATCGCTTGCCGCAGAGCTATCGGTGGCGGGCGGGTTTCGCCGGTTCAAAAGTTGAACCGATTCCGCATCAGGGCCCCGACTGCGATAACTGCCTGGTCGGCCTGCGCCTGCTAAGCCCGGACGGTGAAAAAGCCTGGCCGGTGATGCATAAGCTCAGCCAGGCGCTGAGCGATATCTCGGTCGATTGTTCTGTGCTGGAGTGCGAAGGCGAGCCATGCCTGTTCGTGAACCATCAGGATGAGTTCGCGGCCACCTGCCGCCTGAAGAATTTCGGCGTGGCGATTGCTGAGCCGTTTTCCGGCCAGAATCCTTTCTGAGCGTCAGCGCAGCGTTAACAGCTCGCGCGTATAAGCCTCACGCGGGGCGGCGAAGATAGTCTGACAGTCGCCCTGCTCAATGACCTCTCCCTGACGCAACACCACCACCTGATGACACAGCGAACGCACCACCTGAAGATCGTGGCTGATAAACAGGTAAGCGAGCTGATAGTCCTGCTGTAGTTTTTTCAGCAGCGACAGGATCTGCGCCTGCACGGTGCGATCGAGCGACGACGTGGGTTCATCCAGGATCAACAGTTCTGGTTTTAAGATTAGCGCTCGCGCGATGGCGATGCGCTGACGCTGGCCGCCGGAAAATTCGCTCGGGTAGCGGTGGCGCGTCTCAGGATCAAGCCCCACTTCACGCATAACTTCAATCACCTGCGCCTCGCGTTGCGCCGCGGTCAGCGTCGGCTGATGCACGCGCAGCCCTTCGGCGATAATGCTTTGCACGTCAAGACGCGGGTTGAGCGATGAGTTCGGATCCTGGAACACGACCTGGATACGACGGCGCAGCGGCAGCAGCGCACGGCGGTTAAGCTGATGCAGCGGATGACCGTCGAAGTCAATCTCTCCTTTTGAGGCGATAAGGCGCAGCAGCGCGAGCCCTGACGTACTTTTGCCAGACCCGGATTCGCCCACTAGCCCCAGGCTTTCCCCCGCATGAAGCGTAAAGCTTAAGTTCTTTAGCGCGTGATGATAGCCCACGATGCGTCTGAACAGCCCGCGACGCTTCTCAAACGCCACGCTCAGCCCCTGCACCCTGAGCAGCGGCACGGCGGGCTCAGGAAGCGGCACCGGAGCGCCGTCCGGCTCGGCGTTAATCAGGCGACGGGTATAGTCATGCGCGGGCGCGGCGAACAGCGCCGCCGCGCGGTTTTGCTCCACGCAGCGTCCGTTCTGCATGACCGCCACGTTATCCGCCAGCCGTTTTACGATATTCAGGTTATGGGTGATAAACAGCAGCCCCATGTTGAGTTCGCGCTTAAGCTCCGCCAGCAGTTGCAGGATTTGCGCCTGCACCGTGACGTCCAGCGCGGTGGTCGGTTCATCGGCGATTAACAGCGCCGGGCGGGTCAGCAGCGCCATGGCTATCATCACACGCTGACGTTCGCCGCCGGAAAGCTGATGCGGAAAATCGTTCAGCCGCTGCGCCGCATTGCGGATGCCGACGCGCTCAAGGCAGCTGATTATCTCGACGCGCGCGGGCTCGCGACGCATGCCGCGGTGCAGCGAGAGCACTTCATAGAGCTGTTTCTCCACGTTGTGCAGCGGGTTCAGGGAAACCATCGGCTCCTGAAAAATCATCGCTATCTGGTTGCCGCGCACCGCGCGCAGCTCGCGCTCGCTGGCGTGCAGCATAGACTTGCCCTGAAAGCGGATATCGCCTTGCGTATAGACGACGGGCGGCGACGGGAGCAGGCGCAGCACGGAAAGCGCCGTGACGCTCTTGCCGGAGCCCGATTCGCCCACCAGCGCCAGGGTTTCGCCCGGCTCGATGGCCAGCGACAGGGAATCCACCACCTGGCGCTCCACGCCCTGCTGGCGAAACGCGATGGAGAGATTGTCGATGGAAAGCAGAGGATGCGCCATATCAGACCGCCTTACCGGGATCGAAGGCGTCGCGAACGGCTTCGCCGATAAAAATTAACAACGACAGCAGGATCGCCACCGAGAAAAAGGCAGTGAGCCCAAGCCAGGGCGCCTCAAGATTATTTTTGCCCTGCAAGAGTAATTCGCCGAGCGACGGGGAGCCGAGCGGCAGCCCGAAGCCCAGGAAATCAAGCTCCGTCAGTACGGTAATCGAGCTGCACAGAATAAACGGCAGAAACGTCAGCGTCGCCACCATCGCGTTCGGCAGCATATGACGCCAGATGATGGCGCGGTCACTGACGCCGAGCGCCTGGGCGGCGCGGATATAGTCAAAGTTGCGGGTACGCAGAAACTCAGCGCGCACTACGCCCACCAGCGCCATCCAGCCGAACAGGACGGTTATCAGGAGCAGCCACCAGAAACCCGGCTGCACCACGCTTGAGAGGATAATAATCAGAAACAGCGTCGGCATGCCTGACCAAATCTCGATAAACCGCTGGCCAAAGAGATCGATTTTGCCGCCGTAGTAGCCCTGAATCGCGCCGACGGTAATGCCAAGGACGCTTGCGCAGAAGGTGAGCATCAGCCCGAAAAGCAATGAAATGCGCGTGCCATACAGAACGCGCGCCAGCACATCTCCGCCGTTGGCGTCGGTGCCAAGCCAGTTTTGCGCCGACGGCGGAGCAGGGAAGGGGTGATCCGACGCAAAATTAATCGCGGTGCCGCTAAAACGCACCGGCGCCCAGAGCACCCAGCCTTTTTCCTCCAGCCGTTGTTGCAGCCACGGATCCTGATAATCGGCAGGCGTGGCGAGCGGGCCGCCAAAATCGCTTTCGCTGTAGGAATGGATAAGCGGAAAATACCAGCGGTCCTGGTAATGCACCGCCAGCGGCTTATCGTTGGCGATAAGCTCGGCGCAGAGGCTTAACGCAAAAATGACCGCGAAAATCCACAGCGACCAGTAGCCGCGCCGGTTATGACGAAACCGCGCCCAGCGCGCCTGATTGACCGGATTCAGCCCTTTCATCCGCGCCTCTCGAAATCAATGCGTGGGTCGACAAGCGTATAGGTGATATCGCTCAGGATATTCAGCAGCAGGCCGACCAGGGTGAAAATATAGAGCGTGCCGAACATCACCGGATAATCGCGCGACACCGTGGCTTCATAGCCCAGCAGCCCAAGGCCATTCAGTGAGAAAATTACTTCAATCAGCACCGAACCGGTAAAAAACATGCTGATAAATGTCGCCGGGAAGCCAGCGATCACCAGCAGCATGGCGTTGCGAAACACATGACGCCAGAGGATCTGTTGCTCGCCCAGGCCTTTGGCGCGGGCCGTCACCACATACTGCTTGCGGATCTCGTCCAGAAACGCGTTGCGGGTGAGAATGGTGAGCGTCGCAAAGCCGCTAATGACCGTCGCCAGTACCGGTAGCGTAATGTGCCAGAGATAGTCGGTGATTTTCTGATACCACGGGAGCGTGTCGAAATTGGTCGAGACCAGCCCGCGCAGCGGGAAGAGATCGAACCAGGTGCCGCCCGCGAAAATGACAATCAGTAAAATTGCGAACAAAAAGGCGGGAACGGCGTACCCGGTGATAATCGCCACGCTGCTCCAGACGTCAAAGCGGCTGCCGCTGTTGACCGCCTTGCGGATGCCAAGCGGGATCGACACCAGATAGATAATCAGCGTGCTCCACAGACCGAGCGTGACTGATACCGGCAGGCTGTTTTTAATCAAATCAATGACCGACGCGCTGCGAAACAGACTGTCACCGAAATCGAAACGCGCATAATCCCACAGCATTTTCAGGTAGCGCTCATGCAGCGGTTTGTCGAACCCGTAGCGGTGAGTGATTTCGGCGACCACTTCCGGGTCGAGCCCGCGAGCGCCGCGGTAGTGGCTCTCGTTAACGTTCACCACGCCGTTTTGCGGTCGAGCGCTTTGCATCCCGCCGCCCTGTACGCCAGGTACGCCGCTACCGCTGCCAAACTGGATAGCCGCAAGCGCCTGATCCACCGGACCGCCGGGCGCTATCTGAACGATGAAAAAGTTAATTGTGACGATGGCCCAGAGCGTCGGGATCAACAACAGCAAGCGACGAAGCAGATAAGCGCCCATAACTCTCCTCAGCGCCGCGCTTCTGGCAGCGTGGCGGCTTTATTCACGTCATACCACCACGTATCAAAGCCAATGGTGTAGAGCGGGCTGGTGGCCGGGCGCGAGAATTTGTTCCACATCGCCACGCGATCCGCGGCGGCGTACCACATCGGGATCATGTAGTAGTTCCAGGTCAGCACGCGGTCGAGCGCACGGCCGAGCGGCAGCAGCTTCTGCTGGTTGCCCTGGCTGGCGATAATCTGCGCGATGAGTTTATCCACCGCCGGGTTCTGCACGCCGGGGGTATTCCACGAGGAGTCGATGTAGTCCGAGGCCCAGCTTATCTGTAAGCCGGTATCGGGCCAGGGCGCGGCGCGATAGAGCGTGGGCATCATGTCGAAATCGCGTTTGCGCAGCCGGTTGGTAAGCTGCGAATTATCGACCTGGCGGAGGGTCATGGTAATGCCCAGCCGTGCCAGGCTGTGCTGTAAAGGCAATACCCACTGGTTATTCCCTTGTGAGCCGAGCAGCAGTTCAAACGTGAAGGGCTTGCCCGTCTCGCGGTTCACCAGTTTGTTATTTTTAAGCTCCCAGCCCGCTTCTTTCAGGAGCGCCAGCGCTTTGATGAGATTCTCTCTGTCAAAGCCGTCGCCGCGCGACACCGGCGGCTCGTAGATACGGGTAAAAACTTCCGGGGGCACCGCTTTTTTCAGCGGCGCCAGCAGCGTGAGCTCATCGGCGTCCGGATAGTGGCGCGCAGCATAGTCGGTATTCAGGAAGTAGCTGTTCGGACGGCGCCAGGCGTTGTAAAACAACACTTTATTCATCCATTCGAAATCAAAAGCGAGCGAGATGGCCTCACGCACGCGGCGGTCGGCGAAGAAAGGCCGCTGAATGTTGAACGCCAGCCAGCGGGCATCCTGGGCGGTAGTTTTCTCGAACTCGTCTTTAACGATATAGCCACGGTCAAAATTGCTGCCGGTATAGCGCGTCGCCCAGTTTTTCGGGCTGGTTTCCGGGCGAAAATCATACGCGCCCGCTTTAAACGCCTCGAAAGCGACGTTGTCATCCAGATAATAATCGTAGCGAATGGTATCGAAATTCCAGCGGCCACGGTTAACGGGCAGGTTGGCCGCCCAGTAATCCTTCACGCGGGAATAAACAATGTACTGCCCCATGCGCCACTGGGTCGCGCGGTAGGGGCCATTCGCCAGCGGCGGCGAGGGGAGCGGATCGCCAAGCTTATGGTCGCGCCAGAATTTTTCGGGCATCACCGGCAGGGTCAGCAGGCCCAGCATATTTTCTTTGCCGGGTTGGGCCAGCTCAATGCGCACGGTCAGCGGCGCGATGGCTTTCATCGAAGCGCCTTTATAATAGAGCCGGAACTGCGGCACGCCTTCGGTCATAAATTTATGGAAGGTAAACGCGACATCTTTAGCGGTAATAGGCGAGCCGTCGTGGTTGCGCGCCTGAGGGTTTATCGTCACTTCCGCCCAGGAAAAGTCGTCCGGGTAGCGGATCATGTCGGCAATCAGCGGGTAGTAGCTGCCCGGCTCGTCGTCGGAACTGGTAAACAGCGAGTCGTAGAGCGTTTCCGTACGCACGCCAGGATTGCCGCGCAGCGCGTAGCGGTTGAAGTTATCAAACGTGCCGATGGCCGCCAGCGTGATGCTGCCGCCTTTCGGCGCCGCTGGATTCACGTAATCGAAGTGGTTGAAGTTAACGACGTACTTCGGCTCCCCGAGCACCGCCAGGGAGTAACTTTCATGAATGGTCTGCGCATGACAAACCGCGCTGAACATCAGAAACAGCAAAACGAACGCGCGTGCAATCATTGAGGTGGTGTGTCCTTCTCCGGGGCCTGAGCGGGCGCGGTAACAGCATGGCAGCATAATAAGGGAGCCGCGCGGGATTGTGAAATAGCCCTGCGTTATGCGTCGGCTTCTTTCATGCTGGCAGGCAAATCAGCGGCGCGCACCGGACGGCTGAAATAATAGCCCTGCAAAAAGTTTACGCCGCGCACGGTCAGCCATTTCGCTTGCTCCTGCGTCTCCACGCCCTCGGCCACCGTCACCATATTCAGGCGTTTCGCCAGGCTAATGACGGCATCAAGCACCGGCGAGGTGATCGTCTCTGTGCCGATCGCATTGACAAATCCGCGATCGATCTTCAGATAATCAAGCGTGAAGCGCTCAAGATAAATCAGCGCGCTGTGGCCGGTGCCAAAATCATCCACCGCGATTTCATGGCCCTGTTCATGCAGCCATGTAAAAAGATCCATCGCTTCTTCTTCGCGGATCATGTCGCGCTCGGTTATCTCAAACACCAGTTGAAAGTAATCCGGCGGCAGCGAGGCGTGCAGCTTCTGGATATCGGCTTTGAATTGCTCGGAATGAAGGTGACCGGGCGCAATATTAATGCCGAGCTTGGCGCCGGGCGGCAGCGACTGTTGCAGGCGCGGCACATCCTGAGCAATCAATTTAAACAGATGATGAGTGAGCGGGACGATAAGCCCCTGCGCCTCGGCGAAGCTGATAAAGGCGTCTGGCGGGATCATGCCGGCACTCGGGTGCTCCCAGCGCATGAGCGCTTCCACGCCGCGGATCTGGCGCGTGGCGGCGTCCACCACAGGCTGATAGACCACAAAAAACTGGTTGCGCTTGATGGCGCTGAGGATCTCGCGCCCGGATCGCGCGCGCAGCGCCAGCAGAATTACCGTCAGCGCGCCGCCCAGGACCCCGATTAATAGACCCAGCAGCAGCGCCAGATGGCGGTCTTCAGCGGGCATGGTGTCGCCATACAGGTAGAGTTTAAGCGGATAACCCTGCACGCTCTCGCTGCGCAGCGGCTCGGCGGGCAGTTCGTCCGGCGTCATTACTTTCCCGGAAAAGGTGGTCAGCGCCCGATCTTTCGCCACCAGCGCCAGACCGTTGAGATCGTTCTGCCGCGCGGTATAAACCAGATAGGGCGTAAGATTGACGTTAAGCGTGGTGACAATGCCACGACCTTCCATCAGCGGATTGCCGAACCACATCACGATAGAGGGTTTATCGGGCATCATCGGCGTGCCCGGAATAATGCTGATATCCACCGTTTTACGGGTATCGATATCCGGCACAAGGTCGCGAAGCGGCAGATGAAGCTTGCCGGTGGCGGAGGAGCAATAGGCGGCGCCGTCTCTTATCAATAAAAAGGCGCGCACGTTGACGTTAAATGCCGCGCGTGAGGTGAGTTCGGCCGACACGGCGCCGCATTCGGCGAGCGTCAGCGGTTGCAGCGCGTCGGCGGAGGCTTTCAGCTGCGCAAAATATGTATTGAGATAATGATGGATATCCCGCGCCAGCATGTCGTACTGGTTTTCCCGCTGCTGGTGCAGCCAGCCGCGGGCGGCGAGCGTAATCATCAACGTCAGGGCCAGCCCGGTCGCAATACCGACCAGAATAATTTTACGGGGCGTGGAGAGCGTTGATGCAAAAGGCGGACTGGATAACATCCTTTTTAGTTCCTGTGCGAGCAACTAGCGTGAAACCAGCTTAACAGACAATTCCGCGTAAGGTGAGGGGAAAGGGCGAGGCGGGCATCCAGAATCATAGACAAAAAAAACGCTGCATCAGCAGCGTTTTTTATCGTTCAGCGAGGACGATCAAGGGAAATCGTCATACCGGAATTAACTACGGCTCAGTACGCGGCGCGCTTCGTTATAGCGCTTCTTCCAGTAGGGTTCGTCCATATTGGAAATCATGACGCCACTACGTGTTGACGCATGTACGAACTGATTATTACCGATGTAAATGCCTACATGACGGCCGGTAGAGCCGGCGCGGAACAGCACCAGATCGCCGGAGCGCAACCGGGTACGATCGACCGGTTTGCCCATTTCCTGCTGCTCATACGTTGAGCGCGGGAGTTCTAAACCAAACTGTTCGCGGAAGGTACGCTGCACAAAACCAGAACAATCGATGCCCGTTTTGTTGCTGCCGCCGAGGCGATAGCGCACGCCTTTCCAGTCAGCGTATTGATCCATAATGCGGGATTTAACATCCAGCGTACGAACCATCTGTTCAAATTCATCCTGAGAGGCTTGCAGTAACAGCCCGTCGTTTTCACCTACTGCATGCGTCTCAGAATGCATGTTTTTTGCGGTATTGGTAGAGCTACATGCTGAAAGCAAAACTGCCACAGCGACTGCGGGGATAGCCCGCATGATATATCTCAGGATTGGTTGAGATTTGACCATTATGTATGTTTTCCCTTGAAGTCCTTAACGATAAAAATCGTTATAAAAAAAGCTAAACGTGCCGAGACTAATGAGCTCTGGGGGGTAAGACAATTCCTGGTGAGCTAAATTGTGTGTCAGTCCACACTTTTTATTTGCATTACCAATAAATGCCCTTAAACCGCAAAACGCTCCCGAGATTACCTTAACAAACCCCATATGGCGAGTGGTTTTAGTTATTTTTTTATAAGAAATTGTAATGCCCGTATAGCATTTGCAGAGAAAGGAAAAGGGGGCATGATTTGCCGTAAAAATAGACAACTTATTCATTTTTATGACGAATCTGTGAAAGTCTTGCGAAAAGCGTCAGGAGGGGAGTGCATATAAAATAAACAGGGACCCTTAACGATCCCTGTTGGTGATACAATTAATTTATTAATTAATTGTTATAAATTTGTTGTTTTTTGACCGGGCAGATGATTATTAAGCCAGGTAATTATTTTATCGCTAAGCGGCGTCAATAAAATCCACGGAAGACCAATAAAAATGATTGACAAAGAGCCAACGGCGATATCTGTAAACCAGTGCGCGCCAATCATCATGCGCGGCAGCGCGAAAACGCAGAATATCAACAGGCCAAGCGCGAAAGCTTTACCGCCGAAATAGCGCCACATAAATCCCGCAAATATAAGCAGCATCATGCCGTGGTCGCCCGGAAAACTGTCGGTCGAGGCGTCTTTGGTGGAAATCCCCACGACCTTACCCACCCGCAGGCTGTCTTCAAACGTCAGGGTTGGGCTCGGACGCGACACCGGCAACAGGTGGCCAAGCTGATTGAGCACAACCGCGGAAAGCAGCATCACGACGCCCATAATAATGATGTGGCGGCGGCCCGGCGGCGTAGCCTGACGCCAGTACCAGAGCAGCAGCAGACCCATCGCCAGCAGCGAGCAGCCGTCAAACGCGCGATTGTTAGTGATCGCCAGAAACCATAAAAAACTATGGCTGGTCGCAGCCAGGTGATTAAAAAAGTGGAAAACCCCGGCATCGAGGGTAAACCAGAAACCGGTCTGCGCCGGCGGATACCAGGAAAGAAACAGGACGGCGCCTGCGAGATTAAGCAGCAGGATCGTGGGGAAACGGGTATTGGTCATGGCAGTCTGAATATTCACAAAAGGGTAACGTTAAAGCGCCGTGTCTAAACGAAGCTTCAACAAGGCGGACTGAAGTGCGTTCCAGTCGGTTTCCGCCGCAGTGATCAGCTCAATCCGGCTGTCCGGCGGCGGAGCGCTCTGGGTTTCGATGTGCAGATCCTGTCCCTGGCGGTTAATACGCACCAGCCCTTCGGGAATACGCAGTACGCCTTTTACGCGCTCAGCCGGGGCGAGTCGCGCCCATTCCAGGATGCCGATAGTATCGAATACCGTGTCGGCATCAAAAATCCAGCCGCAGGCGTGATGCCCCTGTCCGCTATTAAGGCTGCGACGCCAGCGCTGATTGCCCGGCAGGCTCAGCGCGGCAAGGCCGCTGCGCGGCGCGTGCGAATGAGCGTGATGCGCGCTGGCGGGCAGTTCACGCAGGTTCAGACGGGGTTCATCGAGTAGCGCCGGGTCGATTTCGCCCTGGATAGCGAACACCAGTTCCCGGTCGGCGGCGTGTTCGTCGCGCCAGGCGTTCAGCGCCGCGAGGCTTGCCGCGTCGCTGCGATCCTGTTTATTGGCGACGATGATATCCGCCGCAGCCAACTGGTCGCGGAAATTCTCATTGGCGCTATATTTTTCATCCAGCAGCTGACGCGAGTCGAGCAGGCACAGCGTGGCGCGCAGGTCGATATAAGGCTCGTAAACCTCGGACGTCAGCATATCCAGGATTTGCTTCGGATGACCAAGCCCCGTCGGCTCAATCAGCAGACGATCGGGTTTGCCCTGGCGCAGCAGGGTATTAAGCCCAACCTGCATCGGCAGGCCATTGACGCAGCACATGCAGCCGCCGGGGATCTCTTTTAACAGCGCGCCGCTGTCGGCCATCAGCGCGCCGTCGATGCCCACCTCGCCAAATTCATTGACCAGGACGGCCCATTTTTCCGCCGGATCTTTATGCGCCAGCAGATGACGGATCGTGGTGGTTTTGCCGCTGCCAAGAAAGCCGGTAATGAGATTGGTACGGGTCACGTGCGCTCCTGATAAATATCTGACGGGAATAAATCATCAGGCGTCATTCTGGATAAAAATAGCGGGCATGAGAAGAGGCAACGCGGACGGGCAGGGGCCGCGTCCGCGTTAAAAGCATTCAGGGTTAAAAATCAGCGCCGCGCGAGCCGCGCAACCGCCTCTTTCGCGCCCAGGCGGCACAGCGACTGCCAGGCGGCGTTCAGCGTATGGATAAACAGCGGATGCTGCGGCAGATCCTCGCCGAACACCTCTTTGAGCGTCAGCAGCGCGCCGACGCGTTCGTCTTCGCTGCTTGATTGCACTAACGCCGCGATTTTTTCCGCGAGCGGATCGCGCACGTCGATGGACGCTCCGTTGTCATCCACGCCGCTCACGTAGCGCATCCAGCCCGCCACGCCCAGCGCCAGCAGCGACCACTCGCCGCCGTGCTGCAAATGCCAGCGTACCGAATCCAGCATACGCTGCGGCAGTTTCTGGCTACCATCCATGGCAATCTGCCAGGTGCGATGCTTCAGCGACGGATTGGCGAAACGCGTAATCAGGCTGTCGGCATAGCCGTTAAGATCTACGCGAGTGATGCGCAGCGTCGGCGCCTGTTCGCGCAGCATCAGCTGTCGCGCCGCGTCGCGAAAATGCGCGTCGTTCATACAGTCGCTGATATGAGCATAGCCGGCGAGATAGCCAAGATACGCGAGAAAAGAGTGGCTGCCGTTCAGCATTCTTAACTTCATCTGCTCCCACGGCAGCACGTCATCCACCATCTGTACGCCCGCATCTTCCCAGGCAGGGCGGCCCGCGACGAAATTATCTTCAATCACCCACTGAATAAACGGCTCGCAGCTGATGGCGCACGGATCGGCAACACCGGTCGCGTCGGCAATTTCCTGTAGTGATTCCGGCGTCGCTGCCGGCACGATACGGTCCACCATCGTGCCGGGAAAGGTCACGTTATCCGCGATCCATTGCGCCAGCGACGGGTCGCGCTTGTGCGCCATGCCGAGCACCGCTTCGCGCACCACATGGCCGTTATCAGGAATATTATCGCAGGAGAGCACGGTAAACGGGGCGTGCCCACGCTCGCGGCGGCGGTGCAGCGCCTCCACAAGCAGGCCGGGCGCGGAGTGCGGCTGGTGCGGGTTTTCAAGATCGTGCGCGATACGGCTGTTTTGGGTATCGAGATGGCCGGTCGCGGGATCGATGCAGTAGCCTTTTTCCGTAATGGTCAACGAGACGATAGCGACCTGCGGCTCGCAGAATTTTTCAATAATCGCGTCCATCCCGTCGAGTTTCGCATTGAGGCATTCATTCACAGCGCCAATAATAATAGCCTGATTACCGTCAGCGCCTTTTTCCAGCACCGTATAGAGATGATCCTGGGCGCGCAGCGCGCTCATCAGTTCATCGCCGCTGAACAGGCTAATCTCGCAAATGCCCCAGTCGCCGCCGTTCAGGTTAAGCACTCTGTCGGTCAGCAGCGCCTGATGCGCGCGGTGAAACGCGCCGAAGCCGAAATGCACGATGCGAGTTTGCAGGGTGCGGCGGTCGTAAGTCGGGCGTTGAACCGACGCGGGCAGCGTGGCGGAAGCGATATTATTCATTTCTCACATATCCTGATAACCATTATTTAACAAAACCAGTGTAAAGTTATATGACAGCAAATTGAATTGGTGTGCCGTAAATATCCGGGGATTGTGAGCTGGATCAATAGCGGCTCGCGTGCGGTTTGACGGTTCCGGCCAAACATGTATGGTAGTCATCATAGTGTTCCGCAATATTGGTATAACAACTTTTAAGGAGAGGGCGATGGAACAAACCTGGCGTTGGTACGGGCCGAACGATCCGGTATCGCTGGATGACATCAGACAGGCCGGGGCGACCGGCATCGTCACCGCACTGCACCACATTCCTAACGGCGAGGTCTGGCCGGTCGAGGAGATCAAAAAACGTCAGGCGGAGCTTGCGCAGAAAGGACTGACCTGGTCAGTCGTCGAAAGTATTCCGGTGCATGAAGATATCAAAACGCACTCCGGCCAGTACGATCGCTATATCGAAAGCTACCAGCAGAGCATTCGCAATCTGGCGGCCTGCGGCATCGATACCGTCTGCTATAACTTCATGCCCATCCTTGACTGGACGCGCACCGATCTGGAATACACGCTGCCGGACGGCTCAAAAGCGCTGCGTTTCGATCACATCGCCTTCGCGGCGTTTGAACTGCACATTTTAAAACGCGATGGTGCGCGGCATGATTACTCTGAGGATGAGCAGCGCCAGGCGCAGGACTATTTCAGCGCGATGAGCGAAGCGCAGATTGAGACGCTGACGCGCAATATCATCGCTGGTCTGCCGGGCGCGGAAGAGGGCTATACGCTGGATCAGTTCCGCGCCCGTCTGAGCGAGTACGACCATATCGATAAAGCCGCGCTGCGCGATAACATGGCGTATTTCCTGAAAGCGATTGTCCCGGTGGCGGAAGAAGTGGGCGTGCGTCTGGCAGTCCACCCGGACGATCCGCCGCGTCCGATCCTCGGTCTGCCGCGCATCGTCTCCACCATTGAAGATATGCAGTGGCTGAAAGAGACCGTCGACAGCATCTATAACGGTTTCACTATGTGTACCGGCTCTTACGGCGTGCGGGCGGATAACGATCTGGTGCGGATGGTAGAAACTTTTGCCGATCGCATTCACTTTACGCATCTGCGCGCCACCTGCCGCGAGGCGAACCCGAAAACGTTCCACGAGGCGGCGCATCTTTATGGCGACGTCGATATGGTGGCAGTGGTGAAAGCGATCCTGACCGAAGAGCAGCGCCGTAAAAAAACCGGCGATCTGCGCCCGATCCCATTCCGTCCGGATCACGGTCACCAGATGCTTGACGATCTGCGCAAGAAAACCAACCCTGGCTATTCGGCGATTGGCCGCCTGAAAGGGCTTGCGGAAGTGCGCGGCGTGGAGCTGGCGCTGAAAAAAGTGCTGTTCCCGGATTTGCTGTAATCGTCAGCACCGCCATAAAAAAAGCCCCGCGCTGGCGGGGCTTTTTACGTTTACAGGGCGGCGATTACTCGGCGCGGCCCATGTAGCGGCGCTCTGCGATATGCACGCGGATTTTCTCACCGGCGCTCAGGTACTCCGGCACCTGAATCACGACGCCGGAAGAGAGGGTCGCCGGTTTGGAGCGGGCGCTGGCGGAGGCGCCTTTGATGCCCGGCGAGGTTTCCACGATTTCCAGATCCACCGTCTGCGGCAGTTCAAGCGCCAGCAGCTGGCCGTCCCAGGTCAGGACCTGCATATCCGGCATACCGCCTTCCGGCATAAACAGCAGCTCTTCTTCAATCTGATCTTTCGTGAAGGTGTACGGCGTATAGTCTTCTTTATCCATAAAGACATACTCGTTGCCGTCGACGTAAGAGAAATCGACAAAACGACGGGTCAGCGTAATGGTGTCCAGGATATCGTCGCCTTTAAAACGCTCTTCCACTTTCTGCCCGGTACGGACATCGGAAAAACGCATTTTGTACAGCGTAGCCGCGCCGCGCGCGCTCGGTGACTGAATATCGATATCTTTCACAATCAGCAGTTTGCCGTTGTAATTCAGCACCATACCTTTTTTAATTTCATTCGCTCTTGGCATCGACGTGTCCTGTTAAGCTGGAATATGCAAAATATCGCGACAAGTTACTCGCGAGACACGCGGCAGGCAAGCGGAATTACGCACATTGCGAGGCAGGCCGAAAAAGCGGCGCGCGGCGAATTTTTAAGCCACAGGGCTGTACCGCGCGAGGCAAAAGGCTACAATGCCCGGCTTTCACGCGAGGAGCCGCCATGCCGATTTCCATCCGTCACGTCCTGCCTGAAGAAACGGCTATCGTTTATCGTCTGATCCCGGAGTTCGCCGGGCTACATGATGCGCAGACTATCCGTGAGCGTATCGACGAGCGCGTCGCCTGCGCCCTGGTGGCGTATGACGGCACTCAGCCGGTTGGCTTTAAGCTCGGCTATGAATCGGCGCCAGGCGAGTTTTACAGCTGGCTCGGCGGCGTCGTGCCTGCGTACCGACGCGACGGCGTGGCGCAGCAGCTGCTGGAAACGCAGGAATGCTGGGCGCAGGAAAACGGCTACCAGCGGCTTTACGTGAAAACGCGCAATCAGTTTCGCGCCATGTTGATGCTGCTGATCCGCAACGGTTACCAGATTATCGGGCTGGAAAAGAAGGGCGAGGCGGCAGACTACCGGCTGCTGCTGGAAAAATCACTGATCGACGCCTGAGCGTCGTCACGGAGAATGTATGGAATGTCGCCCCGACTGCGGCGCCTGCTGCACCGCAGCGTCGATCTCAAGCCCGATCCCCGGCATGCCCGACGGCAAACCGGCGAACACGCCCTGCGTCCAGCTTGACGAACGTCTGCGCTGTAAACTCTTTGGTTCGCCGCTGCGCCCGAAGGTGTGCGGCGGCCTTCAGCCTTCTAAAGAGATGTGCGGCGAGAGCCGCCACGACGCGATGACCTTTCTTATTCATCTTGAGGCGTTGACCGCGCCTTAAACATCCTTAATGCGCCACAAACACCAGACCGCGCCTGCGGTCATCGCCAGCGCCACGTAAAACACCGAGTGGTAGTTGAGAAGCTCCGCAATCACGCCCGCAAGCGAACCGGCGATGATCCAGCCCACGCGCGTGGTATTGGTGTAAAGCGTGGTCGCAGCACCCGCCTGGCCTGGCATCAAATCCTGAAAATAGAGCATGCCGATACCCGCCAGAATACCAATATAAATGGCGTTCAGCAGCTGTAGCGCCAGCAGCAGCGCCGGGCTGTGCAGCGTCAGCATTCCGAGATAAAACAGCACGCCCGCCGCTACCGCCACCCGCATCAGAAAGCGTTTGCCAAATCGACGGGCATAATAGCCCGCAATCAGCATCACCGGGATCTCAAGCCCGGCCGCTGCGCCCATCATCACGCCCGCCAGTTTTTCCGGCAGGCGCAGTTCGTTAATCAGATACAGCGGCATATTAATGATGTAAAGGCTGTTGGTGCCCCACATCAGCGTGCATACCGAAAACAGCAGCAGCGCGTCGCGCCGGTTGCGGCGCGGCGCTTCCAGGGGCGCGGCGGTGGCGAGCGGCTCTTTACGCATCGACGGTAAAAAGCACCAGACCATCAGCGCGCAGAGCACAAACGCCGCCGCCGCGCTGACATACATCACCTGAAAGCCAAAACCCATCGCCAGCGCATACGCCAGCGGCGGCCCTACCACCCAGGCGAGCGACACCTGCGCGCGCAGCACCGAGCTGAACATCACCGCCTCGCGCCCGGTGCGATCGGCATGCTCGCGCGCCAGCGCGAACATTTGCGGGTTGGCGGTCGAGCCAAAACTGCTCAGGAACACGCCGACAAACAGCAAAATGAAATAGTTGCGGTTCCAGGCGAACAGCAGGCACGCCAGCGCGCCCAGCAGGCAGCAGACGAAAATCAGGGACTTGCGATCGCCTTTGCGATCCGAGCGCCCGGCCAGGAACTGACTGACGAAAATGCCGATGATCGCGCTGCCGGTAAAAAAGAAGCCGACCATCGCCGGACGGGCGTGAACTTCTTCCGTCAGGAACAGGCTCAGCGTCGGGGTTTGCAGCGCGCCCGCGATACCGGTGAGAAAGGCGACAATCAGAAACGAGGCTGACGTGAAATCGAGGGGCCGTTGCGGCGCTGTGAGGGAGTCGTTTTGCATAACCTGGGCAGTGTCAATAAAGAAGGGGCGGAGTTTACGCCCCTTGTCATTATTTGAACAGATACCTGACGCCGTGACGCCACGAAAAATCAAAATAGCATTTCAGAATGATTCTGCCGCTTTGCTGAAGCGAGCTGAACGTTATCTGAAAAGTGCTGAAGCGGGGCCTCGCTGCGTTTAACTAAAGGATGAAATGTGCGGGATCTCTAATATTCAACACGTGAATAACGGCTTTTCTTGCGTGCAGCGTGCAGAAAATGCAGACTTTCTTGAAACGTTTCAGCGTTGTCTCGTTTTGCTCATTTGGCGGGGCAACGCTCTTTTTCTCACAACGGCTGAAACGATTCGGGTTCAGCAAGCGAGGAGACCATGTTCCAGTTATCTGTTCAGGATATCCATCCCGGCGCCCACGCCGGTGATAAAGAAGCAGCGATTCGTCAGGTAGCTGACGCGCTGGTGAAAGCGGGCAACGTCAGCGCCGGTTATGTTGATGGCATGCTGGCCCGCGAAAAGCAAACTTCCACCTTCTTAGGCAATGGCATCGCCATTCCGCACGGCACCACTGACACGCGCGACCAGGTGCTGAAGACCGGCGTGCAGGTGTTTCAGTTCCCGCAGGGCGTCGCCTGGGGCGACGATCAGGTCGCCTATGTCGCCATTGGTATCGCCGCCAGCTCCGATGAACACTTAGGTCTGCTGCGTCAGCTCACCCACGTGCTGAGCGACGACGCGATTGCTGAACAGCTGAAAACCGCGACCACCGCCGAAGAGCTGCGCGCTCTGCTGATGGGCGAGAAGCAAAGCGCGGGCATGAAACTGGATAACGACACCATCACGCTTGACGTTGCAGCCACGAGCCTTGTGACGTTGCAGGCGCTGAACGCCGGTCGCCTCAGCGAAGCGGGCGCGGTGGATGCTGAATTCGTGAGCCACGTGATTAACGCCAAACCGCTAAACCTCGGGCAGGGCGTCTGGCTTGCTGACTGCGCGCAGGGCAACCTGGCAAGCGCGGTCGCGGTAAGCCGTCCGGCGCAGCCGTTCACCCAGGATGGCGAAAGCGTCGGCCTGCTGCTGACCGTTGCCGTCGCTGACGATCAGCCGCTGCAGGTGCTGGGCCGCGTCAGCGAACTGCTGATCGCGAAAAAAGCTGACCGTCTGCTGAACGCCGACGCCGCCACGCTGCTGACGCTGCTGACCAGCGACGACGCGCCGGGCGAAGACGTGCTGAGCGCGGAATTCACCGTTCGTAACGAGCACGGTCTGCACGCGCGTCCGGGCACCGTGCTGGTGAACACCATCAAACAGTTCAACAGCGATGTCACCGTCACCAACCTCGACGGCACCGGTAAACCGGCTAACGGCCGCAGCCTGATGAAAGTCGTGGCGCTGGGCGTTAAGAAAGGCCATCGCCTGCGCTTTACCGCGCAGGGCGAAGATGCGCAGGCGGCGCTGGACGCCATCGGCGAAGCGATCAACGCGGGTCTTGGGGAGGGCGCAGCATGAGCAGACGTGTCGCCACTATTACTCTCAACCCGGCATATGACCTGGTAGGTTACTGCGCAGAGATTGAGCGCGGCGAAGTTAACCTCGTGCGGACCACCGGTCTGCACGCTGCGGGTAAAGGCATTAACGTCGCCAAAGTGCTCAAAGATTTAGGCATCGACGTCACCGTGGGCGGTTTTCTGGGTAAAGATAACCAGGATGGCTTTCAGCAGCTGTTCAGCGAACTTGGCATCGCCAACCGTTTCCAGGTGGTGCAGGGCCGTACCCGCATTAACGTCAAACTGACGGAAAAAGACGGCGAAGTGACCGACCTGAACTTCTCCGGTTTTGAAGTGACGCCTGCCGACTGGGAGCGTTTCGTTAATGACTCCTTAACCTGGCTTGGCCAGTTCGACATGGTGTGCGTCAGCGGCAGCCTGCCGTCGGGCGTTTCTCCGGAAGCGTTCACCGACTGGATGACCCGCCTGCGCAGCCAGTGTCCGTGCATTATCTTCGACAGCAGCCGCGAGGCGCTGGTCGCGGGGCTGAAAGCCGCGCCGTGGCTGGTGAAACCGAACCGCCGCGAACTGGAGATCTGGGCCGGCCGCAAACTGCCGGAACTGAAAGATGTTATCGAGGCGGCTCACGCGCTTCGCGAACAGGGTATCGCCCATGTGGTGATCTCTCTGGGCGCGGAAGGCGCGCTGTGGGTGAACGCGTCGGGTGAATGGATCGCCAAACCGCCGTCCTGCGAAGTCGTCAGTACGGTCGGGGCAGGGGATTCCATGGTCGGCGGCCTGATTTACGGGTTGCTGATGCGTGAATCCAGTGAGCATACCCTACGTCTTGCAACGGCGGTGGCGGCGCTGGCGGTCAGCCAGAGCAACGTCGGCATCACCGACAGGACACAGTTGGCCGCAATGATGGCGCGTGTCGACTTAAAACCCTTCCACTAACAGCAGGAGAGGCATAATGAAAACGCTGCTGATTATCGAGCCCGGGTGTGGACAGGCCCGCGCTTATATGGCGAAAACGCTGCTTGGCGCCGCCGCGCAAAAAGCACAGCTGGAATTAACCGATAACCCGAACGATGCGGAGCTGGCGATTGTTATCGGCAGTGCCGTACCGGCGGACGCATCCCTGAACGGCAAAAAGGTTTACCTCGGAGATATTAATCGCGCCGTGGCGCACCCGGAGCTGTTCTTAGGCGAAGCGAAATCTCACGCGAAGGCTTATACCGCGCCTGCCGCCGCGCCTGCGGCAAGCGTAAACGCCAGCGGCCCGAAACGCATCGTGGCGGTCACGGCCTGCCCGACCGGCGTGGCGCATACCTTTATGGCGGCGGAAGCGATTGAAACCGAAGCCAAAAAACGCGGCTGGTGGGTGAAAGTGGAAACGCGCGGCTCTGTCGGCGCGGGTAACGCGATTACGCCGGAAGAAGTGGCGCAGGCGGATCTGGTCATCGTGGCCGCGGATATCGAAGTGGATCTGGCGAAGTTTGCCGGTAAGCCGATGTATCGCACCTCGACCGGTCTGGCGCTGAAGAAAACCGCGCAAGAGTTCGACAAAGCGGTGGCGGAAGCGAAACCGTACCAGCCTGCAGGCGCAGGCGCCGTGGCGACGGATAAAAAAGAGCAGGGCGGCGCGGGTCCGTACCGTCATCTGCTGACCGGCGTGTCCTATATGCTGCCGATGGTGGTGGCGGGTGGTCTGCTCATCGCGCTCTCGTTTGTGTTCGGTATCGAAGCGTTTAAACAGGAAGGGACGCTGGCGGCTGCGCTGATGAAAATCGGCGGCGGCTCTGCGTTCGCCCTGATGGTGCCGGTACTGGCCGGTTATATCGCGTTCTCCATCGCCGACCGTCCGGGCCTCACGCCGGGTCTTATCGGCGGTATGCTTGCGGTCAGCACCGGTTCCGGCTTTATCGGCGGTATCATCGCGGGTTTCCTGGCCGGTTACGTGGCGAAGGCCATCAGCGGTAAAGTAAAACTGCCGCAGAGTATGGAAGCGCTGAAGCCGATCCTGATTATTCCGCTGTTCTCCAGCCTGATTGTGGGTCTGGCGATGATTTACGTGATCGGTACGCCGGTTGCTAAAATCCTGGCGGGCCTGACCGCGTGGCTGCAGAGCATGGGTACGGCGAACGCCGTCCTGCTGGGCGCTATCCTCGGCGCAATGATGTGTACCGACATGGGCGGTCCGGTGAACAAAGCGGCGTATGCCTTTGGCGTGGGGCTGCTGAGTTCTCAGGTGTATGCGCCGATGGCGGCGATTATGGCGGCCGGTATGGTTCCGCCGCTGGCGATGGGTATCGCCACACTGGTGGCGCGTCGTAAATTCGACAAAGGCCAGCAGGAAGGGGGCAAAGCGGCGCTGGTGCTGGGCCTGTGCTTTATCTCCGAAGGCGCTATCCCGTTCGCCGCGCGTGACCCGATGCGTGTGATCCCGTGCTGTATCGCGGGCGGCGCGCTGACCGGCGCTATCTCCATGGCGATTGGCGCGAAACTGATGGCGCCGCACGGCGGTCTGTTCGTCCTGCTGATCCCGGGCGCCATTACCCCGGTGCTGGGCTACTTGCTCGCCATCGTGGCAGGTTCGCTGCTGGCGGGTCTGGTTTACGCCTTCCTGAAGCGTCCTGAAAGCGAAATGGCGGCGAAAGCGGCCTGATGCTGATAACTCCCTGCTCCGGCAGGGAGTTTTTTTATCCCTTCTGTCACTCTCCGTTACACGCCTTTTTTGCCCTCTGCGCCGTTTACGTCAACACTTAACTCTTTGTATCGCTTAAAGGAGGACGCTGTGCTGCGCTCAATCGCCACGCTGTGTGTCGCCGGAACCCTGCCGGAAAAGCTGCGCGCCATCGCGCAGGCCGGTTTCGACGGCGTCGAAATATTCGAACCCGATTTCACGCAATGGGGCGAAAGCCCGGCGCGGCTGGCCGCGCTGTGCCGGGAGCTGGGCTTAACGATTTTTCTCTGGCAGCCGCTGCGTAACGGCGAAGGCGTACCGCCGCAAACGTGGCCGCAAACCCGCGAGCGCGCGTACCGCACGTTTGAGACGATGCGCGAAACGGGCTGTCGCTGTCTGCTGGCGTGCAGCAATCTGGAGGCGAACAGCAGCGCCGATCCGGCGCGGCAGACGGAGGATTTAGCGCGCCTCGCGGAGATCGCGGCGGAGTTTGACGCGCGGGTGGGGTACGAGGCGCTCGCCTGGGGCCGCCATGTGAACCGCTATACGCAGGCCTGGGAGCGGGTGAGAGCCGTGGATCATCCGGCGCTCGGCCTGGTGTTAGACAGCTTTCACGTGCTGGCGCGTGGGGATACGCTGGCGCCTGACGTCATCCCGCCGGAAAAAATCTTCTTTACGCAATTCGCCGACGCGCCGCGCAAGAATTTACCGCTTGAGGCGTGGAGCCGCCATTTTCGCACTTATCCGGGCGAAGGCAGTCTGCCGGTCGTCGATTTCGCACGTACATTAATGAACAGCGGATATCAGGGGCCGTGGTCGCTGGAAGTGTTCAGCGATGCGTGGCAGCAGGTGGGCCCCGAAGAGAGCGCCCGCGCCGGGTTCGCCTCGCTAAACTGGCTTGCGGCGCAGCTTGAAGCGCCGCGCCGCGAGGGAGAGACGTAATTACGCCTGCGCGCCGTCAGTTTGCTGGGCGTTCAGCCAGGCTATCTCTTCCTTCCAGATATCCGGATTAATGGTTTCCAGAATCAGCGGAATGTTGTCGAAATGCGGCTGCTGCATGATCCAGCGAAAGGGCGTAAAGCCGATATTGCCTTCGCCTAAGCTGTGGTGCCGGTCGACCCGGCTGGCGAAGGTGCTTTTGGCGTCATTCAGGTGCATGCCGCGCAGATACTGGAAACCGACGATGCGGTCGAATTCGGCGAAGGTTTTTTCGCAATCTTCTTCGGTACGCAGATCGTAACCCGCTGCGAAGGCGTGGCAGGTATCAATGCAAACGCCGACGCGGGATTTATCTTCCACCTGGTCGATAATCGCCGCCAGATGCTCAAAACGAAAACCGAGATTGCTGCCCTGGCCTGCGGTGTTTTCAATCACCGCCGTGACGCCTGCGGTTTTATCGAGCGCGATATTCACCGACTCGGCGATGCGCGACAGACACGCCTCTTCGCTTAACTGCTGAAGGTGACTGCCGGGGTGAAAGTTCAGCAGCGTCAGCCCGAGCTGCGCGCAACGCTCCAGCTCGTCGATAAACGCCGCGCGAGATTTCTCCAGTGCTTCCGGCTCCGGGTGCCCTAAGTTAATCAGAAAGCTGTCGTGCGGCAGGATCTGACCGGGGCCGTAACCATGCTGGCGGCAGGCGGCTTTGAACTCCTCGATGACGGCAGGCGTCAGCGCCGCCGCGCGCCACTGGCGCTGGTTTTTGGTAAACAGCGCAAAAGCTGTCGCGCCAATCTCCGCCGCGCGGGCCGGGGCGTTCGCCACCCCGCCCGATGCGCTGACGTGCGCGCCTGTAAACTTCATCGTTTTCTCCTGTCATACCCGCAAAAGGGGGAACGTTTTATCATAGCGGACAGAGCAGGGAAAGGCGTGCCGGTTTATGCCAGCAGATGCGTGACCGCGAGATTAATCGCGCCGCCGCCCACAATCAGCCAGGCGAAAAGCATCAGCGCCATCAGCAGCGGACGCACACCTGCGTTTTTCAGCGCGCTGACGTGGGTCGTCAGGCCAAGCGCCGCCATCGCCATCGCCAGCAAAATGGTGTCGAGCGTCACCAGCGTATTTACCACGCCTTGCGGCAGCAGATGGAGCGAGTTAAACGCCGCCACCACGATAAACAGCAGGGCGAACCACGGAATAGTAATTTTGCCCGCTTTCTCGCCGCCGCGCGGCGCGAGCTGTTTTACCCGGCCTGCCAGCAGCAGGAGGAACGGAGCCAGCATCATGACGCGCAGCATTTTGGCGATCACCGCCGCGTTTTCCGTCTCCGGGCTGACCGCATGGCCTGCCGCGACGACCTGCGCCACTTCATGCACCGTCGAGCCGATATAGACGCCGAAGGTCTGTTCGCTAAACCACGGCGAAAGCCACGGCCACAGCAGCGGGTACACAAAAATCGCCAGCGTACCGAAAATCACCACCGTCGCCACCGCCACGGTGACTTTGCTCGCCTGCGCTTTTACGACCGGCTCGGTCGCCAGCACCGCCGCGGCACCGCAGATGCTGCTGCCCGCGCCAATCAGCCAGCTGGTTTCACGGTCAAGCTTAAAGACTTTCTGCCCGAGCCAGCAGGCGAGGGTAAACGTGCTGCCGAGCGTGAGGATGTCCACCAGAATGCCGCTGGCGCCCACATCGGCTATCTGCCAGAAGGTGAGACGAAAACCGTAGAGAATAATGCCAAGGCGCAGCAGATGCTGTTTGGCGAACAGCACGCCGCCGTCGCAGTGGGTGTGGATTTTCGGGTACAGCGTGTTGCCGATAATCATCCCGCCGAGAATGGCGACGGTCAGCGCGCTGAAGCCCGCATTCCCGACGGCGGGAATAGCGCCGATCCAAAGGGCGGCGGCCGTCAGCAGCCCGGTCAGCGCCAGGCCCGGCAAAAAATGCATAAGCCCATGATGGCGGTCAGAAAAAGTCAGTGTGGTCATAGCGTCCTCCTGTTATGGAATAAGCTTATGCCTTTCTGGTATAAAATTAAAATTGATTATATATTTATAATTAATCTCAATAAGTGGTAAGCACCGTTGCGTTCGCACGAGGTCATCATGCACATCACCTTACGCCAGCTGGAAGTGTTCGCCGAAGTGCTGAAAAGCGGCTCGACGACCCAGGCTTCACAGATGTTGTCCCTCTCTCAGTCTGCCGTCAGCGCGGCGCTCACCGATCTGGAAGGCCAGCTCGGGGTGCAACTGTTTGACCGCGTCGGCAAGCGGCTGGTCGTGAATGAACATGGGCGGCTGTTATATCCGCGCACCGTGGCGTTGCTGGAGCAGGCGGGCGAAATCGAACGGCTGTTTCGTAATGACAATGGCGCTATCCGCGTTTACGCCAGCAGCACCATCGGCAACTATATTCTGCCGGAGATCATCGCCCGCTACCGTCGCGACTTCCCGGATCTGCCGCTTGAGATGAGCGTCGGCAACAGCCTCGACGTGGTGCAGGCGGTGTGCGATTTCCGCGTGGATATCGGGCTTATCGAAGGGCCATGCCATATGGCGGAGATTGTGGCGCAGCCGTGGCTTGAGGATGAGCTGGTGGTGTTCGCTTCGCCCGCCAGCCCTTTGCTGGAAGGTGAGGTCACGCTGGAGCGGCTTGCCGCCATGCCGTGGATTTTGCGCGAAAAAGGCTCCGGTACGCGCGAAATTGTCGATTATCTGCTGCTGTCGCATTTGCCGCAGTTTCGTCTCAGCATGGAGCTTGGCAACTCAGAAGCCATTAAACATGCGGTGCGCCACGGGCTTGGCGTCAGCTGCCTGTCGCGTCGGGTCATTGCCGAACAGCTGGAAACCGGCTCGCTGGTGGAAGTAAAACTGCCGCTGCCGCCGCTGATACGTCGGCTTTATCGCATTCACCACCGTCAGAAACATCTCTCCAGCGCGCTGGCGCGTTTTCTGCGCTATTGCGAACTTTGATTTCGCGGAGCGCGTCACACGGCGCGCTCATCATCAGTTTTTTTCCTTCCGCCGCCCCGATTCGCTGCTTTACTTATAATCCTCGAGCGATCATGAAGCTCTCTTATAACCGCGTATTTCCACCAGGCGCTCTGCGGCAACTCTGCTACAATCGCGCCTCTTTTGATGGATGGGCATTATTTTTATATGGTTTCCGAATCTAAAACCACACAAGCGCCTGGGCTGCGTCGCGAACTGAAGGCGCGCCACCTGACCATGATCGCCATTGGCGGCTCCATCGGCACAGGGCTTTTTGTCGCTTCCGGAGCGACCATTTCTCAGGCGGGCCCTGGTGGCGCGCTGTTTTCCTATATTCTCATCGGTCTGATGGTCTACTTCCTGATGACGAGCCTTGGCGAGCTGGCTGCCTACATGCCGGTATCGGGCTCGTTTTCCACCTACGGCCAGAAATATGTCGAAGAAGGCTTCGGCTTCGCGCTCGGCTGGAACTACTGGTACAACTGGGCGGTGACCATCGCGGTTGATCTCGTGGCTTCGCAACTGGTCATGAGCTACTGGTTCCCGGACACGCCCGGCTGGATCTGGAGCGCGCTGTTCCTCGGCATTATGTTCCTGCTGAACGTGATTTCCGTGAAAGGCTTCGGCGAAGCGGAGTACTGGTTCTCGTTAATCAAAGTCGCCACCGTGATTATCTTTATCCTGGTGGGTATTGCGATGATCGTGGGTATTTTCAAAGGGTCAGAACCGGCGGGATGGAGCAACTGGAAAATTGGCGATGCGCCGTTCGCAGGCGGTTTCTCGGCGATGATTGGCGTGGCGATGATAGTCGGCTTCTCCTTCCAGGGCACCGAGCTTATCGGCATCGCGGCGGGCGAATCCGAGGAGCCGGAGAAAAACATTCCGCGCGCGGTGCGTCAGGTATTCTGGCGTATCCTGCTGTTCTATGTGTTCGCTATCCTGATTATCAGCCTGATTATCCCGTACACCGACCCGAGCCTGCTGCGCAACGATGTGAAAGATATTAGCGTCAGCCCGTTCACGCTGGTGTTCGAGCATGCCGGTCTGCTGGGTGCGGCGGCGATCATGAACGCGGTTATCCTGACGGCGGTGCTCTCGGCGGGTAACTCCGGGATGTATGCCTCCACCCGTATGCTCTATACGCTCGCCTGCGACGGCAAAGCGCCGCGCATTTTCTCGAAGCTGTCGAAAGGCGGCGTGCCGCGCAACGCGCTGTATGCGACCACCATTATCGCCGGTCTGTGCTTCCTGACCTCGATGTTCGGCAACCAGACGGTCTATCTGTGGCTGTTGAACACCTCCGGGATGACGGGCTTTATCGCCTGGCTTGGCATCGCCATCAGCCATTACCGTTTCCGTCGCGGCTATGTGCTGCAGGGCAACGATATCAACGATTTGCCGTATCGTTCCGGCTTCTTCCCGCTGGGCCCGATTTTCGCCTTCGTGCTGTGCCTGATTATTACGCTTGGCCAGAACTATCAGGCGTTCCTCGCGGATACCATTGACTGGGCCGCCGTCGCGGCGACCTATATCGGCATTCCGCTGTTCCTGATTATCTGGTTTGGCTACAAGCTGACGAAGGGCTCCCGTTTCGTGAGTTATCGCGATATGGAATTCCCTGAGCATCTGAAGAAATAAAGAGAAGGGCGCGTAAGGCGCCCTTTTTTAATGGGTGTTTTTTGATGACGGCGGGTGCGCTGCGCTTACCCGCCCTACAAAGGCGCAAGGTTGCGGTTGATGGCGGGTGCGCTTCGCTTACCCGCCCTACAAGGGCGCGAGGTTGCGGTTGACGGCGGGTGCGCTGCGCTTACCCGCCCTACAGTGGCGCGTGGTTACGGTTGACGGCGGGTGCGCTGCGCTTACATGCCCTGGGATGAAGGTGCGACAGATGTGTAGGGTGGGTAAGCGAAGCGCACCCACCACGTACCGTATTACAACCTTCGAATCACGCCCTGCTAACGCAAATGCTGCGCGTGAAAACGTAAATGCTCTTCAATAAACGTGGCGATAAAATAATAGCTGTGGTCGTAACCCGGCTGCATACGCAACGTTAACGGCCAGCCCGCCTCGCGCGCCGTTTCATCAAGCCGCTCCGGCTGGAGCTGTTCGCCGAAAAACGGATCGCTGTCGCCCTGATCGATAAGCGTCGGGATCGCGTTTTCCGCTGAAGCCTGCTCCATCAACGCGCAGCTATCCCACTGGCGCCACTGGCTCTCGTCATCTCCCAGGTATGCCGCGAACGCTTTTTTGCCCCACGGCACCTCAGTAGGGTTCACAATCGGCGCGAACGCCGACACCGAGCTAAAACGTCCCGGATTTTTCAGCGCCATGATAAGAGCCCCGTGGCCGCCCATCGAATGTCCGCTAATCGCCGCCTTCGGCGCCAGCGTAAAGTTCTCCGCCAGCACCTGCGGCAGTTCATTGCTCAGATAATCAAACATCCGGTAGTGCGCGGCCCACGGCGCCTCAGTGGCGTTCAGGTAAAAGCCCGCGCCTTTGCCGAGATCGTAACCGGCGTCATCCGCCGCCGCGTCGCCGCGCGGGCTGGTATCCGGCATCACCAGCGCCAGGCCAAGCTCAGCGGCCACCCGCTGCGCGCCTGCTTTGGTGGTGAAATTCTCATCGCTACAGGTCAGCCCGGACAGCCACCATACCACCGGCGGCGGGGTCTGCGCGTCGGGCGGGAGATAGATGCTGAAGGTCATCGGGCAGTTAAGCACGCGGGAGTCGTGACGCCAGCGCTGTTGTAAACCGCCAAAACAGCGGTGTTCTTCGAGCAGTTCCATAGAGGCTCCTTTTGTTCAAACCCGGATAGTGCAGTCTATACGCCAGGTGAGCAAGTTTCACTTCACCGGGCCGGGATCATAGCGCATCATATTGATAACTTTATTTTAACAAATGGGGGCGGCGTGGCGCTGCGTATTGCATTAACCGGCTTTCTGGCGCTGGTGGTGGCGATGGGGATCGGGCGGTTCGCGTTTACGCCGCAGGTGCCGCTCATGGTGGGCGAGGGCGAACTGACGCTCACCAGCGCGGGTCTTGTGGCCGCCGCCAACTATCTTGGCTATTTGCTCGGCGCCTGGGACGCCATGCACGCTCACCGCCATGTCGAATACCGGCTGCATATGGGCGTGTGGGGCGCGGTGCTGTTGACGCTGATTTCCGCGCTGGCGGACGGCCCGTGGTCGCATGGCGTGGTGCGCTTCGTGATTGGCTGCATGAGCGGCTGGGCGCTGGTGATGGCGGCGGGCTGGACCAACGAACAGCTTGCCCACCACGGCAGACCGGGCTTAAGCGCGGCGGTCTTCGCCGGTCCCGGCGTCGGCATCACCATCAGCGGCCTGCTGGCAGTCTGGATCCACGGCGCGGCGCTCAGCGCGGCGCAGGGCTGGGTTATCTACGGCACGCTGGCGTTCGCGCTGATTGCGCTTATCGCCCGTTATTTACCCCGCAAAGGCGAGCTGCACCGTGCGGATACGCCACCCGCGCCGCTGGAGCTCACGCCCGCGCTGAAAAGACTGGTCTGGAGCTACAGTCTGGCGGGCTACGGCTATATTCTGCCGGCCACGTTTTTATCGCAGATGGCGGCGGCGCGCTTTCCCGGCAGCCTGTTCGCGCAGTTTGTATGGCCGGTATTCGGCGCGGCGTCGGTCGCCGGGATCGCGCTCGGCATTCTCTGGCGCACGCGCGGTACGGCGTCGCAGCGGCTCGCCGTCGTGCTCTGGCTTCAGGGGCTCGGCGTGCTGGCGGCAGCGCTGCTGCCGGGGCTGTCCGGGCTGGTGGTCGGATCGCTTCTGGTCGGCGGCGGTTTTTTGTGCGCGGTGCAGCTCTCGTTGCAGTGTGGACGCGAGCTGGCGCCGCAGCATACCCGCTATCTCGCCGGGTTGCTCACCACCGGTTATGCGATAGGCCAGCTCGTCGGGCCGGTAACATCGGCGCTCTCCAGCCACTTTACCGGCCAGCTGGAGCCCGCATTATGGCTGGCGGGCGTGGCGCTCTTTATCGGCGGCGCGCTGGTCTTCCGGCGTGCCTGAAAGGCCGCGACGATTTCAACAATTTCGCCCCGGCCACTGGATTATGTGCGTTTGCTCACGCACAATGAGCCCACGCTCAGCCCCGGCCGGGCAGAGTCTGGTTACACCTGCAGGAGAAAATAACGATGCCATCACTCAGTAAAGAAGCGGCCCTGGTTCATGAAGCGCTGGTCGCGCGCGGTCTGGAGACGCCACTGCGTCCGCCGGTCAACGAACTGGATAACGAAACCCGCAAGCGCCTCATCGCGGGTCACATGACCGAAATCATGCAGCTGCTTAACCTGGATCTGAGCGATGACAGCCTGATGGAAACCCCGCATCGCATCGCGAAAATGTATGTGGATGAGATTTTCTCCGGCCTTGATTACGCCAATTTCCCGAAGATAACCGTCATTGAGAACAAAATGAAGGTGGATGAAATGGTCACGGTGCGCGATATCACCCTGACGAGCACCTGCGAACACCATTTTGTGATCATCGATGGTAAAGCGACCGTCGCGTATATCCCGAAAGACGCGGTGATCGGGCTTTCAAAAATCAACCGCATCGTGCAGTTCTTCGCCCAGCGTCCGCAGGTGCAGGAGCGACTGACGCAGCAGGTGCTGGTGGCGCTGCAAACGCTGCTTGGCACCAATAACGTGGCGGTATCGATAGACGCGGTGCACTACTGCGTGAAAGCGCGCGGTATTCGCGACGCCACCAGCGCGACCACGACCACCTCGCTCGGCGGGCTGTTTAAGTCCAGCCAGAACACGCGCCAGGAGTTTCTGCGCGCCGTGCGTCACCACAACGGCTAAGACGCAGGATGACGAGGAATATCACTCTCGACGCGGTACGCGGTCTGGCGATCCTCGGCATTCTTCTGCTCAACATTACCGCCTTTGGGCTCCCGAAGGCGGCTTATCTCAACCCCGCCTGGTACGGCGATATCACCTCCCGCGACGCCTGGACATGGGCGCTGCTCGATCTCTTCGCCCAGGTCAAATTCCTCACGCTGTTTGCGTTGCTGTTCGGCGCCGGTCTGCAAATGCTGTTGCCGCGTGGCAAACGCTGGATCCAGGCGCGCCTGACGCTGCTGGCGCTGCTCGGTTTCCTGCACGCGATTTTCATCTGGGATGGCGACATTCTGCTGGCTTACGGGCTGGTGGGGCTGGTCTGCTGGCGCATGGTGCGCGACGCCCAGAGCGTCAAATCGTTGTTTAAAACCGGCCTGGTGCTTTATCTCATCGGCATTGCGGTGCTGTTGCTGCTCGGCATGATGTCTGACGATCACATGAGCCGTTCCTGGACGCCGCAGGCGGCCGATCTGTTCTATGAGAAATTCTGGCGTCTGGAAGGGGGCATGGAGGCTGTGCGCAGCCGCCTCGATCTGCTCTCCTCCATGCTGCTGGCGCTCGGCGCGCAGTATGGCTGGCAGCTGGCGGGCATGATGCTTATCGGCGCGGCGCTGATGCGCAGCGGCTGGCTGCGCGGCGAATTCAGCCTGCGTCACTACCGGCGCACCGGGTTCGGGCTGGTGGCGCTGGGGATAGTCATCAATCTGCCGGCGATTATTGTTCAGTGGCGGCTTGGCTGGGACTACCGCTGGTGCGCGTTTCTTCTTCAGGCGCCGCGCGAGCTTGGCGCGCCGCTGCAGGCGCTCGGCTATACCGCGCTGGTTTTCGGCTACTGGCCGCGGCTGGGACGCCTTAAACTGATGGCCGCCGTGGCCTGCGTCGGGCGCATGGCGCTCACCAACTATCTGCTGCAAAGCCTTATCTGCACCACGCTGTTTAATCACTTCGGCCTGTTTATGAGGTTCGACCGGCTGTCGCTGCTGGCGTTTGTTCCGGCGGTCTGGGCCGTTAACCTCGCCTTCTCAGTGCTCTGGCTGCGTTATTTCCGCCAGGGGCCGCTGGAGTGGGTATGGCGCCGTCTGACGCGCCTTGCCGCAGGCGCACCGCAAACTGCATCATCCAGATAACGATCTGGATCACAATCGTTAACAAATCGTATGTAACCGTTTCCAGCGCTGTGATGCGCTTCACGCAGCGCGTGAGGGCGCACTGCCAGAATAGCCACCTGACTTAACACAGGGGGTTTCTGTGAGACGCATTTCAGCTCTTCAGGGTGGTCGCCATGATCACCATTCGTGACGTTGCCCGTCTGGCAGGGGTGTCTGTCGCGACGGTCTCCCGCGTTCTCAATAACAGCGCGTTGGTCAGCCCGGAAACGCGCGAAACTGTCATGCAGGCGGTCACGCAACTGGGTTACCGCCCGAACGCGAACGCCCAGGCGCTGGCGACCCAGGTCAGCGACACGATAGGCGTCGTCGTGATGGACGTTTCCGATCCGTTCTTCGGCGCGCTGGTGAAAGCCGTTGACGTGGTGGCGCAGCAGCACGGCAAATATGTGCTTATCGGCAACAGCTATCACGAGGCAGAAAAAGAGCGTCACGCCATTGAAGTGCTGATCCGCCAGCGCTGCAGCGCGCTTATCGTGCATGCCAAATCGCTCAGCGACGACGAGCTTTCAACCTTCCTCGAACAGGTGCCGGGCATGGTGCTGATTAACCGCATCGTGCCGGGTTACGCGCATCGCTGCGTCGGTCTTGATAACGTCACCGGCGCGATGATGGCGACGCGGATGCTGCAAAGCAGCGGACATCAGCGCATCGGCTATCTCGCCTCCAGTCACCACATTGATGATAACGACAAACGTCGCGAAGGGTGGCAGCGGGCGCTGTCCGATGAGGGCATTCAGCCGCCCGAAAGCTGGGTGGGTACCGGCAGTCCGGACATGCAGGGCGGGGAGGCGGCGATGGTGGAGTTGCTGGGCCGTAACCTGCATCTTACCGCCGTGTTTGCGTATAACGACAGCATGGCGGCGGGCGCGCTGACGGCGCTGAAAGATAACGGCATTCTGGTGCCGCAGCATCTGTCAGTCATTGGTTTCGATGATATTCCGATTGCCCGTTATACCGACCCGCAACTGACGACCGTGCGTTATCCGGTGGTATCAATGGCGCGTCTCGCTACCGAACTGGCGTTACAGGGCGCCGCAGGGGAGCTGGATCCGGCGTCAACCCACTGTTTTATGCCGACGCTGGTGCGTCGTCATTCTGTGGCGGCGCGGCAAAATGTGGCCCCGATCACTAGTTTATAAACGAGGGTGATGTAACCGCTTTCAATCTGTGAGTAAATTCACAGTATATTAACATTGCGCTGACTATGATGACGGCGTCTCATGGGCCTGAAACTTTATGTAACGGCGATTTAACACTGACGTTATCTGCCGCCCCTGAACGATAAAAAAGCGTTACTGGAAGTCTTACCGAGCATGGAAGCG
Organism: Cronobacter sp. EKM101R; assembly: GCF_963888145.1. Taxonomy (NCBI): domain Bacteria; kingdom Pseudomonadati; phylum Pseudomonadota; class Gammaproteobacteria; order Enterobacterales; family Enterobacteriaceae; genus Cronobacter; species Cronobacter sp. EKM101R. The sequence goes on from NZ_CAWPHW010000001.1 coordinate 242,338, forward strand.
TTATTTATTAGTGAACTTCGGCATTCAGTAAGGCTTTTATCCTTACCGTCCTGCCGCCCGTTTTTCACGATTGCTACCCTGCATAAAAACCGGAGATACCATGAATAAGAAGGTGTTGACCCTCTCTGCCGTTATGTCCTGCATGCTCTTTGGCACCGCGGCTCAGGCAGCTGACCGTATTGGCGTAACCATTTATAAATATGACGACAACTTCATGTCCGTCGTACGTAAAGCCATTGAAAAAGACGCGTCTGCGGCGCCTGACGTTCAGCTGCTGATGAATGACTCCCAGAACGACCAGTCCAAGCAGAACGACCAGATTGACGTGCTGCTGGCGAAAGGCGTCAAATCTCTGGCGATCAACCTGGTTGACCCGGCTGCCGCAGGCACCGTGATTGAAAAAGCGCGCGGTCAGAACATCCCTATCGTGTTCTTCAACAAAGAGCCGTCCCGCAAAGCGCTGGACAGCTATGACAAAGCTTATTACGTGGGCACCGACTCTAAAGAATCCGGCATTATCCAGGGCGATCTGATTGCCAAGCACTGGAAAGCCAACGCGGGCTGGGACCTGAACAAAGACGGTCAGATCCAGTACGTGCTGCTGAAAGGCGAGCCGGGTCACCCGGATGCTGAAGCGCGCACCACTTACGTTATCAAAGAGCTGAACGACAAGGGCATCAAAACCCAGCAGTTGCAGCTGGATACCGCGATGTGGGACACCGCTCAGGCGAAAGATAAAATGGACGCCTGGCTCTCTGGTCCGAACGCTAACAAAATCGAAGTGGTTATCGCCAACAACGACGCCATGGCGATGGGTGCGGTAGAAGCGCTTAAAGCGCACAACAAATCTTCCGTTCCGGTCTTCGGCGTGGATGCGTTGCCTGAAGCGCTGGCGCTGGTGAAATCTGGCGCGCTGGCCGGTACCGTGCTGAACGATGCCAACAACCAGGCGAAAGCGACCTTTGACCTTGCCAAAAACCTGGCGGCAGGCAAAGGCGCGGCAGATGGCACTGACTGGAAAATTGAAAACAAAGTGGTGCGTATTCCTTACGTCGGCGTTGATAAAGACAACCTGGCGGAAATCACCAGCAAAAAATAATTGCCAAGTTTTTACGGGGCGCATTTTGCGCCCCCTTTAGCGTGCCATGCTCAGACAACACTCTCGCAGCCAGGTATAAATATGGTCAGCAATAATACGCAGTCGTCAGGCGAATACTTGTTGGAAATGACGAATATCAACAAGAGTTTCCCGGGCGTTAAGGCACTCGATAACGTTAATTTAAAAGTTCGTCCCCATTCTATTCATGCTCTGATGGGTGAGAATGGCGCGGGCAAATCAACGTTATTAAAATGTCTTTTCGGGATCTATCAAAAAGATTCCGGCAGTATTCTTTTCCAGGGGAAAGAAATCGATTTCCATTCTGCCAAAGAGGCGCTTGAGAATGGAATATCAATGGTGCATCAGGAATTAAACCTGGTATTACAACGTTCCGTCATGGACAACATGTGGCTTGGCCGTTACCCGACCAAAGGCATGTTTGTAGACCAGGAAAAAATGTATCTTGATACCAAAGCGATTTTCGACGAGCTCGATATTGATATCGATCCTAAAGCTCGCGTGGGTACGCTTTCCGTATCGCAGATGCAGATGATTGAAATCGCCAAAGCGTTCTCCTATGACGCCAAAATCGTCATCATGGATGAACCGACGTCTTCTCTGACCGAGAAAGAGGTCAATCACCTCTTTAAGATTATCCGTAAGCTGAAAGATCGCGGCTGCGGTATCGTTTATATTTCCCACAAAATGGAAGAGATCTTCCAGCTGTGCGATGAAATCACTATCCTGCGCGACGGCCAGTGGATCGCCACCCAGCCCCTCGACGGCCTGGACATGGATAAAATCATCGCCATGATGGTGGGGCGCTCGCTCAACCAGCGCTTCCCGGATCGTGAAAACCAACCGGGTGAAGTGATTCTTGAAGTGCGCAACCTGACCTCGCTGCGCCAGCCGTCGATTCGCGATGTCTCCTTTGATCTGCATAAAGGCGAGATTCTCGGGATTGCGGGCCTGGTAGGCGCGAAACGCACCGATATTGTGGAAACCTTATTTGGTATTCGCGAGAAATCCGGCGGAACCATTAGTCTGCACGGCAAAAAGATCAATAACCACAGCGCGAATGAAGCCATTAATAACGGCTTTGCGCTGGTGACCGAGGAGCGCCGCTCAACGGGGATCTACGCTTATCTGGATATCGGCTTCAACTCCCTGATTTCCAATATTCGCAACTATAAGAGCAAAATCGGCTTGCTGGATAATTCCCGCATGAAAAGCGATACCCAGTGGGTGATTGACTCAATGCGTGTTAAAACGCCGGGTCATCGCACGCAAATTGGTTCGCTTTCCGGCGGTAACCAGCAAAAAGTCATTATTGGGCGCTGGCTGCTTACCCAGCCGGAAATATTAATGCTCGATGAGCCGACGCGCGGTATCGACGTAGGCGCGAAATTCGAAATCTACCAGCTTATTGCTGAACTGGCGAAAAAGGGCAAGGGGATCATTATTATCTCCTCAGAAATGCCTGAGCTGTTAGGGATAACTGACCGTATTCTGGTAATGAGCAATGGCCTCGTCTCCGGAATTGTTGACACCAAAACGACGACGCAAAATGAAATTCTGCGTCTTGCGTCTTTGCACCTTTAATATCAGGGGCTCCTCATGAGTGCGTTAAATAAGAAGAGTTTTCTCACTTATCTGAAAGAGGGCGGTATTTACGTCGTCCTTTTAGTGTTGCTGGCCATTATTATTTTCCAGGATCCAACGTTTTTAAGCCTGCTGAACTTAAGTAATATTCTGACCCAGTCATCGGTGCGTATTATTATCGCGCTCGGCGTGGCGGGGCTGATTGTCACCCAGGGGACCGACCTTTCCGCTGGGCGCCAGGTGGGTCTGGCGGCGGTGGTGGCAGCGACGCTGCTGCAGTCAATGGAAAATGCCAACAAGGTGTTCCCGGAAATGGCGACCATGCCGATTCCGTTGGTGATCCTGATTGTCTGCGCCATCGGCGCTGTGATAGGACTTGTGAACGGCGTTATTATCGCGTACCTCAACGTGACGCCGTTTATTACCACCCTTGGCACGATGATCATCGTTTACGGTATTAACTCGCTGTATTACGACTTCGTGGGCGCGTCGCCGATTTCAGGTTTCGATTCCGGCTTCTCGACCTTTACGCAGGGCTTTGTGGCGCTCGGTAGTTTCAGGCTCTCCTACATTACGTTCTACGCGTTGATCGCCGTCGCGTTCGTCTGGATCCTGTGGAACAAAACCCGCTTCGGTAAAAACATTTTCGCTATCGGCGGCAACCCGGAAGCGGCGAAAGTCTCCGGCGTGAACGTGGCGCTGAACCTGCTGATGATTTATGCGCTCTCCGGCGTGTTCTACGCCTTCGGCGGGATGCTGGAAGCGGGCCGTATCGGCTCTGCCACCAACAACCTGGGCTTTATGTATGAGCTCGACGCCATCGCGGCATGCGTGGTGGGCGGCGTTTCCTTCAGCGGCGGCGTGGGTACGGTGCTTGGCGTGGTGACCGGTGTGATTATCTTTACCGTCATTAACTACGGCCTGACGTATATCGGTATTAACCCGTACTGGCAGTACATCATCAAGGGCGGGATTATTATTTTCGCGGTAGCGCTGGATTCCCTGAAATACGCGCGTAAAAAATAAGCGTCGTTACACCGAAAAAGCCTCCGCCTGCGGGGGCTTTTTTTATGGGGCGGGGGAAAGGGGGAACGGCGGGTGCGCTTCGCTTACCCGCCCTACAGACCATATGCCGCTGATGGGGATGGTTTTGCTCCGGCTTAAAAAAATCGGCCTCGCCGTTTCGCCGCAGGATGGGGCGCACCGGATGGACCCGGTGCGAGGGCATGACAATACAGGGAGGTATTGTCATGCCCGACCCGTAGCCGGAGGGAATAAGGCGAGGCTTCCCCGCAGGGGCGATTTTATGCCGGGAGCCGGGATTGCAAAGGGGGCGGCGGCGAGCCCCCTTTGCACGTTCGCGTGAGGGAAGCGCTTATATCAGGATGACATTATGGCGAACGGAACGCGTTCACTGACCTGGTATATCCCAGTATTTGTAGGGCGGGTAAGCGTAGCGCACCCGCCATGTGGCGCCCACCATGCCGCCGCGTTTACTTCTTCTTCTGCAATTCCAGCATCTGCTCGGGCGTCACGGCAGGGTAACCCTGCGCGTCGTCAGGCACTTCGCTAAGGGCCGGGATCGGCACCAGCGGGCCGAGAAAACGCGGCTCGCGCTTAAAGATATAGAGATCCGCCAGCGCGCCTAACCGCGCGCCAAATTCGCGTACGCGCACCGACAGCATATTTTTCGGCGACGGCACGGCATAACACTGCGCCTGGATGCCCATATGCAGCGCGATAAACAGCGCGCGCTCGCAATGGAAACGCTGGGTAATAATGATGAAATCGTTGGTATCAAACACCCGACGGGTGCGAACGATAGAATCGAGCGTGCGGAAACCCGCGTAATCCAGCACGATATCCGCTGGATCGACGCCTGCCGCTATCAAATCCTTGCGCATCGTCATCGGCTCGTTATAGCTCTGCTGGGCATTATCGCCGCTCAGCAACAGGTAATTCACCTTGCCGCTGTTATAGGCATTCAGCGCGCCCTGAATGCGGTAGCGGTAATACTGATTAATGACGCCGGTGCGATAATATTTGGCGGTGCCGAGCACCACGCCCACCTGCCGCCACGGCAAATCCTGTAGCTCGTCATAGACGTAAGGCGCGGTTTTCCAGCTGATCCAGCGGTCGAGCAGCAGCGCTGTTAACAGCAGTACGCCAATCAGGGCCAGCAGGCTGTATAACAAACGCTTTAACATTCAGGCAGCTCGAAGCAAAAAGGAAAGAGATTCAAGGCTACTTTACCCGTCGGGCAAGAGCAAGAATCGAACGTCCGGTTGAAGCATTTTTCGTCACAGCGGGCAGGGCGCCCGCTGTGATGTTTCAGGCGAGCGTAACCTGCTCAAGGCTGGTAAAGCCCAGCGCGTTCAGGGTCGCGGCGGTGGCATCGCGCTGAACGATGGTCGCATCGTTCAGTTCGGCAAGCGCGACGCGTTTGATATCCGTCCACGCGTAGCCGTTCAGGCTCAGCAGGTTCAGCGCAGCCTGTAACGGCGGCAGCGAAGGGTTAAACGCCGCGTTTTCGGCATAGCTGCCGGTAAAGACCGCGCCGTCCCGGGTTTCAATCGCGAGCCCGGAAGGCGACTGGCTGTAAGGCGCATGGCTGCGGTTAGCCGCGGCGATCGCCGCCTGAGCCAGCGCGTCGCCCTCAGGCGCATAGCCATGGTTTTCGGTATCAAAAATCAGCGTCTTGATATCAAGATCGCGCGGGCCGAAGGCGTCCGGCAGGTAATCGCCAAGCTGTGAAGGCGCGCGCCCCGGCAGATTAATGCGAAGGGTAAGCCCGCTGTTCAGCTCATTCATAAACTGGCGGCAGTGGCCACACGGCGTGTAGTTAACGGTAATAGCCGCAAGGCCGGTTTCGCCGCGCATCCAGGCATGGGTAATGGCGCTCTGCTCGGCGTGGACGGTCTGCTGCATCGCCGCGCCGCGGAACTCCATGTTGGCGCCAAAATAGAGACTGCCGCTCAGGCCGCGGGCCACAGCGCCCACATTAAAATGAGAAATCTCCGTCTGCGCGCAGGCTGCGGCTAAAGGCAGCAGCGCGAAGGCCAGCGCGTCATCATCCAGACCGCTCTGGCGGCGAATGTCAGCGACCTGTTCAGCGTTCAGCATCGCCGGGAAATGAATATCGGCAATCAGCGGCGCCAGCGCGGCTTGCAGCGCCGCCGGCAGCTGTGCGAAGGCAGTTTCAAAACGTGGGTGCATGGCAAAGCCTCAAAAGAAATAACCGGAACCGTAGTTTACGGCGCTCCCGAGGCTTTATATGTGATTTAACTCTCACTGGCTATGCAACAAATGAAATTTAAAATGAAAATGCGCGACGTATCGCATGTTTTAGCGCCATATCGCCAGAATAAGCGGGAACAAAAAGGGCGCCAGGAGCGAGGTGATAATGCCGCAGATCACCAGCGCCAGCGAACTGAACGCGCCTTCCTGGTAATCCAGCTCCGCGCAGCGCGCCGTACCCAGGGCGTGCGAGGCGGTGCCCATCGCGAGCCCGCGTGCGGATTTGGTTTTTATCCGCATCACATTCAGCACGGCATGGCCGAACACCGCGCCGAGAATACCCACGAAAATCACGCAAACGGCGCTGATGGCGGGAATGCCGCCGAGGCTTCCGCCCACGGCCATCGCAATCGGGGTGGTTACGGATTTCGGCAGCACCGATGCCGCGATCTCCGGGCTGGCGCCCATTAACAGCGCAACAGAAGTGCCGGTGACCATTGCCACCACGCTCCCGGCGAAACAAATCGTGATAATCGATTTCCAGCGCGCGCGGATCTGGTGCAGCTGTTCATACAGCGGGAACGCCAGTGCCACCACGGCGGGTTGCAGTAAATCATTCAGAATGCGGCTGCCCTGAAAATAGCGCTCATAAGGAATATGGGTCAGCATCAGAAAAGGGATCAACACCACCATGCAGACCAGCAGCGGATTGAGCAACGGGCTTTTGAGACGCGCGGCGAGCTTACGGGCGGCGAAAAACACCAGCAGCGTCAGCGGCAGCGACCACCAGATATTCTGGATCATTTCTCACGACTCCTTTCCTGGCCTACCACTTTGCGCTCGCCGTGCGCCAGATGCGCGCTCCAGCTCACCACCATAAACACCACCAGCGTACTGATAAAGCAGGAGACCACCACCGGGCCGAACTGCGCCTGCAGCACGTCGAAATATTGCATCACGCCAATACCCACCGGCACAAACAGCAGCGCCATATAGCGGATCAGCAGATTGCAGGCGGGCTGAACCCACTTTGCAGGCAGGATCTGAAAGGCGAGCAGCACAAAAAGAATCAGCATGCCGATGATGCTGCCGGGGATGGTAATCGGCAGCAGCGCGGCAATCGCGATACCTGCATAGAGGCAGGCGTAAATCAAAATAAACGCGCGTACCAGTTGCCAGAGAGAAGTCAGCATTGTGCTCATAGGAGGTCACCTTTAAACCGAACGCATTCATCATACAATTAAAATGAAAACTGTGCTACCGATCACAGGAGCCAGCCCAGCATACCTAAACTTTCGAGTCGCCGCTCAGGTTCGCGGTAAGCCTTTCGGGGCCGCATAAATTTTTTGGGCGGCGTTACGCAAACCGCTAATGATTCGCTTGAAGCTATAGATTACAATCTATAAAACGCTCCTTGCCGTTCACGGTAGTCGCTAACGTACAGGGAGGAGCGCCATGTGGACTATTTACCTCACTCATGAGTTTGAGTGCTGGCTCGCGACGCAGCCGCAACCGTTGCAGGAGGATGTTCTGGCGGCGCTGGGGCTTCTGAAAATCAAAGGGCCGCACCTGGGGCGTCCCTATGCCGACACGCTTAAAGGCTCGCGTCACGCGGGCATGAAGGAATTACGGATCCAGCACGCCGGACGGCCCCTGCGCGCCTTTTACGCTTTTGATCCGCACCGTTACGCCATTGTGCTATGCGCGGCGGATAAAAAAGGCAATGAAAAGCGGTTTTATCAGGTCATGCTGCGCGTTGCTGACAAACTGTTTAGTGACTATCTGAAACACCGGGAGGTATAGATGAAGACGTTTGATGAAGTGCTGGCGGCGCAGACCCCGGAGGCCCGCGCGCGCATTGAAGAGAAAACGGCGCAGCTGCTGCTGGAAACCCACCTGTATGCGCTGCGCGAGGCGCTCAGCGTGTCGCAAACCGAGATGGCGCGCCAGATGGGCATCGCGCAGCCGTCGGTCGCGGCTATCGAACAGCGCGGCAACGAGATGAAAATCTCCACGCTAAAACGCTATGTCGAAGCGCTCGGCGGGACGGTGCGTCTGGATGTCGAGCTGCCGGACGGCCAGCGTTTCGGTTTTACGCTCTGAGCCCGCGCTCGCGCATTCCTTTCGGGGCGGCGAGGCGCTACCATAGCGCCTCTTTTTTTAACGGGTAGCGTTATGCGTGTTCTACTGGCGCCGATGGAAGGCGTGCTTGATTCTCTGGTGCGCGAACTGCTCACCGGCGTGAACGATTACGATCTCTGCATCACCGAGTTTTTGCGCGTGGTGGACAGCCTGCTGCCGGTGAAATCGTTTTATAAACTCTGCCCGGAGCTGCATCACGAGAGCCGCACGCCGTCCGGCACGCGGGTGCGTGTGCAACTGCTCGGCCAGCATCCGCAGTGGCTTGCGGAAAACGCCGCCCGCGCGGTGGCGTTGGGCTCCTGGGGCGTTGACCTCAACTGCGGCTGCCCGTCTAAGCTTGTGAACGGCAGCGGTGGCGGCGCCACGCTTCTGAAAGACCCGGATCTTATCTATCGCGGCGCGAAAGCGATGCGCGAAGCCGTGCCTGCGCACCTGCCGGTAACGGTGAAAATCCGTCTCGGCTGGGACAGCGGCGCGCGCCGTTTTGAAATCGCCGATGCCGTCCAGCAGGCGGGCGCGACGGAGCTGGTGGTGCACGGGCGCACCAAAGAAGATGGCTATAAAGCGGAGCGGATCAACTGGGCGGCGATTGGCGAAATCCGCGAGCGGTTGACGATCCCGGTTATCGCCAATGGCGAAATCTGGGATTACGCCAGCGCGCAGGCCTGCATGGCAGAGACGGGCTGCGACGCGGTGATGATAGGCCGCGGCGCGCTCAACGTGCCGAATTTAAGCCGCGTGATTAAATATAACGAGCCGCGTATGCCATGGCCGGAGGTGGTGCAACTGCTGCAACAGTACACCCGGCTTGAGAAACAGGGCGATACGGGCATGTACCATGTGGCGCGCATCAAACAGTGGCTGGGCTATCTGCGCAAAGAGTATGCCGAGGCGACAGCGCTTTTCAGCGAAATACGCGCGTTAACCACCTCAGCGGCTATTGCCGACGCCATCAACCGTTACTGACGTTATTCGCCGTTCGCCACCAGCCGCTGAATAAACCCGCGCAACCACATCAACGCCGGATCGCTGTTATGGCGCTGATGCCAGAGCAGCGCCACCTCAAACGGCGGCACGTCGAGCGGCACCGGGCTCGACGTCAGGCCCCAGGCCGTCTGCCACATATCGCACAGTCCGGCGGGCACGGTCGCGAGCGCGGGCATTTGCATCAGAAGGCCAGGCAGGCCCGCGAAGTGCGGCGTGGTGTAACAAATGCGGCGGCTCTCTCCCTGACGCGCCAGCAGCGTGTCGATAAGGCTGCTGGTCGCCTCGCGGTACGTCACCATCAGGTGCGGTTCGCGCACATAATCGCTGAGCGTCAGCGGCGCGGCGAGGCGGAGCTGCGAGGGGTGCCAGAGCGTCACGAAAGGCATACTGACCAGCACCTCGCGCTCCTGCCAGCGCGGCCCGGCCTGCGCCACGCTTATCGCCATATCCAGTTCGCCTTCTTCCAGACGGCGCGGATCGCTAAACGGCGAGCTCGCCACCACGTTAAGCCGCAGGCCAGGCGCAGCCTCACGCAGTGCCGGGATCAGCTGCGGCATCAGCCACATCTCCACCCAGTCGGTCATGCCAAGCGTAATGGTGGCGCTCGCCTGCTGCGGGTGGAATTCAGCCTGCTGAAACAGCGCCGACTGGAGCTGCTCCAGGAGCGGCATCAGCTCCCCATGCAGGGCGATGGCGCGCGCGGTCGGCTGCATCCGGTGGCCGCTGCGGATAAAGAGCGGGTCATCGAACATATCGCGCAGGCGTGCGAGCGCGCCGCTGACAGCCGGCTGCCCGAGATGCAGTTTATCGGCCGCGAGTGACACGCTCTGCTCGCGAAACAGCACGGCGAAAGCGATGAGCAGGTTGAGGTCGATTTTGCGAAAATCGTTTTCTTTGATAGTCATTATGGCTCCAATCAATTGGAGTGATACTAGTGCGGCGTGGATACTTCAGCAAGATAAATCACCTGGAGAAATACCATGAAAACTGCTGCGACCTTACTGGCGCTTTTCACCGTCGCGCTGGCCGCGCCGCTCGGCGCGGCCCCGATGGCCGTCAACAACGCCCAGGCGCCGGGCTATTACCGCATGATGCTGGGCGACTGGCAGATAACGGCGGTGTCTGACGGCACTGTAACCATTCCCGCCGACAAACTGCTGACCCGCATCGCGCCCGACGCTCTCAACGCGCGCCTCGCCGATGACGCGCTGACGCCGCAGGTCGAAACCTCTATCAACGCCTATGTCATCAATACCGGCGATAAACTCATTCTGGTGGACACCGGCGCGGGCGCGCTGCTTGGGAATAACGGCGGTCATCTGCCGGAAAACCTGCGCGCCGCCGGTATCGAACCGTCGCAAATCGACACGGTATTGCTGACGCACGTTCACGCCGATCACTCTGGCGGCCTACAGCGCGACGGTAAACCGGTCTTCCCGAACGCCACCGTGCGTGTAGATCAGCGCGATCTCGATCTCTGGCTGAACCCGGCGCGCGAGAAGGAAGTAGAAGCCAGCCAGCGCCACACGTTTGCGGAGTCTGAACGGTCGCTGCGCCCGGTCATCAGCGCCGGAAAGATGAAGGCGTTCCGCGCGCCCACGCAAATTATGCCCGGCATTGAAGCGCTGGCCGCGCCCGGCCACACGCCTGGCAGCGTTATCTATAAAGTGAGCCGCGGCGGCGAAACGCTGTTGCTGTGGGGCGACATCATTCATGTGAAAGCGGTGCAAATGCCGCAGCCGCAGGTGGCGATTCATTTTGACGTCAATCAGGACGAGGCGGTGGCCATGCGGGAGAAAATGCTGAAGATGGCGGCGCAGAGCAACGCCTGGGTGGCATCGGCGCATATCGCGTTTCCGGGAATTGGGAAGATTAAAGCGCAGAGAGACGGGTATCGCTGGGTGCCGGTCAACTACAGCAGCCACGGCGCGAAGTAACGTAAAGGGCGCCGCGGACAGGCGGCGCCCGGTACATCAGAAGATCATTTTAAACACGCCCGTGACCACCAACAGCCCAATCAGAAAAATAATCAGTACCGCCCACAGAATGATTTTCATCACTTACTCCTTATTGTCTTTGCGGGATCTCGTTGATCCATGAAGGTAATTATCAGTATAGAAGCTCCTGCAAAGGCGGCAGAAAAAAGTGCGGGTAGCGTTTTTCCCTCCCCGGCGCCGAATGTTCAGGCCTCGCTATACTTAACGCTTTAACGCAACTCCCGGAGGCACCATGAGTTCTGCAAACAAAGTGGCGATCGTCACCGCGTCAGATTCAGGCATCGGCAAGAAGTGTGCGGTTTTTCTCGCAAAGCAGGGGTTTGATATCGGTATTACCTGGCACAGCGATGATAAAGGCGCGAAAGAGACCGCGCAGGAAGTCGAAAGCCTCGGACGGCGCGCCGAGCTTATCCAGCTCAACCTCAGCCATCTGCCGGAAGGCGCGAACGCCATCCAGACGCTTATCGATCGCTTCGGTCGTATCGACGCGCTGGTGAATAACGCGGGCGCGATGATCAAAAAGCCGTTTCTGGAGATGACGTTCGATGAATGGCGCAGCATCCAGTCGGTGGACGTGGACGGCGCGTTCCTGTGCTCGCAAATCGCCGCCAAAGCGATGGTGAAGCAGGGGCAGGGCGGGCGCATTGTGAATATCACCTCGGTGCATGAACATACGCCATTGCCGGAGGCGAGCGCCTACACCGCCGCCAAACATGCGCTCGGCGGCCTGACCAAATCAATGGCGCTGGAGCTCGTAGAGCATAACATCCTGGTAAATGCCGTCGCGCCTGGCGCTATCGCCACGCCGATGAACGATATGGAAGAGGGCGACGCGAAACCCGGCTCGATGCCGAATATCCCGATAGCGCGCCCTGGCGAAACCGATGAGATTGCCAGCATTGTCGCGTGGCTCTGCTCGGAAGGCGCCACCTACACCACCGGCCAGTCGTTTATCATCGACGGCGGGTTTACGCTCGCCAACCCGCAGTTTAAACCGAAGGCTTAATCCTCTCTGCTGCTGCGCTTACGCCACAGCCAGCGCAGCAGCAGCACAATGCCCACCGCCAGCGCCACCCATACCAGCTGTTTGAGATGATGATCGAGGCGATGCAGCCACGGCTCGATGACCTGTCCGCCCAGATAACCCAGCGTAGTGAACAGCATCGCCCAGACCAGCGCCCCGAGAATATTCAGCGGCACAAAGAGCTTCGGCGGAACCCGGCTTGCGCCGATGAGCAGCGGGCCGACAATGCGAAAGCCATACATAAAGCGCGTGCCAATCACAAACCACGCCGGATGGCGCTGGATAAGCGTCTGCGCGCGGGCGATTTGCTTTTGCTTGCCGGAAAAGCGCGCCAGCGCCCGGGTGCCGAACCGACGTCCTAACAGGTAAAGCGCCTGGTCGCCAATCATGCCGCCGAGCGCCACCACCAGCACCACCAGCGGAAAGCGCAGCAGCCCTTCATGCGCCGCCACGCCGCCCAGCAGCGTGACCGTTTCGCCTTCGGCAAGGCTGCCCAGTAAGAGCGTCACATAACCGTACTGCTCAATCAGGTTATTGATATCCATGAATTCCACTTACTCCCGTTTGTCATACCTCTCTTCGCGCCACGCGCGAAACCGAAAGTATAACGCGCCCGCCATACCCTGCGCGTACAACGGCCCACGTGTTTTTGTTCTGTTTACTTTTTAATCACGCAGGCTGAATTATACTTAAAGCACCCGTTCCGGGCGGTCTGTGTCAGGGGGCGTTATGAACCATGTCTGGGGGCTTCTGTCCCATCCTTTCCGTGAAATGCAGATGATTCGTCGCGAAAACGAAACCGTGTCGCATCACTATACCCACCACGTACTCATCATGGCGGCCATTCCCGTGCTGTGCGCGTTTATCGGCACCACCCAGATTGGCTGGGATTTCGGCGACGGCAATGTGGTGAAGCTGTCACTCTTTACCGGTTTTTATCTGGCCGTGCTGTTCTATGCGCTGATGCTGGCCGGTGTGGCGGTCATGGGGCGGGTCATCTGGTGGATGGCGCGCGACTATCCGCGCCGTCCGTCGCTCGCGGGCTGTATGGTCTTTGCGGGCTATGTGGCGACGCCGCTCTTTTTAAGCGGCATCGTGGCGCTCTATCCGCTGGTATGGCTTTGCGCGCTGGCGGGCACGCTGGCGCTGCTTTATACCGGCTATCTGCTGTATATCGGCATTCCGGCGTTTCTCAATATTAACCAGGAAGAGGGGCTGCGTTTTTCCGGCTCGACGCTCGCTATCGGCGTGCTGCTGCTGGAAGTATTGCTGGCCCTGACGGTCCTGCTGTGGGGCTACGGTTATCGTCTGTTCTGACGCGTGCCGCCGGTCTAAAAAACCGGCGGCGCCGCGCCCTGCGCTGAATCTTCTGTAGCGGGAAACGCGAAGGCCGGAGTATGATGCCCGCGCCAGCCATCAATAGCTTTTCCATTGGTGGCGGTGCGTTTAATTACGCGCGTGAATTATTTTCCGAACCTTCGCCATGTCGATAAAAATTCGTCTTTCCCTGTTAAGTCTCGCGCTGCTGCTGGCCGCGCCGCTTTCCACTCCGGCGCTGGCCGCCGCGAAAGCCGCCGCGTCGCCTGTTGCCGCCGCCGAGCCGCAAATTGCTTCCGGCAGCGCCATGATAGTCGATCTGCGCACCAATGAAGTGCTGTTCTCAAGCCACCCGGATCTGGTGCGCCCGATCGCGTCGATTACCAAAGTGATGACCGCGATGGTCGTGCTCGACGCCAGTCTGCCGCTGGATGAGATGCTGACGGTCGATATCAGCCATACGCCGGAAATGAAAGGGATCTATTCGCGGGTGCGCTTAAACAGCCAGATCAGCCGTAAAAATATGCTGCTGCTGGCGCTGATGTCGTCGGAAAACCGCGCGGCGGCAAGCCTCGCGCATCACTATCCGGGCGGCTACGACGCGTTTATTCGCGCCATGAACGCCAAAGCGAAAGCGCTCGGCATGCGCAACACGCGCTTTGTGGAGCCGACAGGGCTCTCCATCCACAACGTCTCTACCGCGCGCGATCTCACAAAGCTGTTAATCGCGACCAAACAGTATCCGCTGATTGGCCAGCTCAGCACCACGCGCGAAGAGATGGCGACGTTCGCGAACCCGGCTTATACGCTGCCGTTTCGTAACACCAACCATCTGGTCTACCGCGATAACTGGAATATCCAGCTGACCAAAACCGGGTTTACCAACGCGGCGGGGCATTGCCTGATGATGCGCACGCTGATTAAAAACCGCCCGGTCACGCTGGTGGTGATGGACGCCTTTGGCAAATACACTCACTTTGCTGACGCCAGCCGTCTGCGTACCTGGCTTGAAACCGGCAAGGCGCAACCGGTGCCTGAAGCGGCGCTGAGCTATAAGCGCCAGAAAGCGGCGCAAATGGCCAATAACAGCGTCGAATAAGCTATTCCGGCAGCGTCCAGTCTCCCTGGTTGAGCGGACGCTGCATAATCAGCGTGTCGCGCCAGCCGCCGAATTTAAACCCGACGCTGCGCAAACTCCCCACCACTTCAAACCCCAGCAGCCGGTGCAGACGCGTCGAGCCGCGATTATTTTCACCATCGCCAATCACCGCCATCAGTTGACGCCACGGGCCTTGCTCGCAGCGCTCGATCAGCGCCTGCAACAGACGGCTGCCGATGCCGCGTCCGACCATGCTGGCGTCGATATAAATCGATTCTTCGAGGGTATAGCGATACGCAGGGCGTGGGCGCCAGGGCGAGGCGTAACTGTAGCCGACCACGATGTCGTCGATCTCCGCCACAAGCCAGGGCAAATCCTGCTGCGTGACGGCGTTGACGCGCGCGGTCATCTCATCAAGGGTAGGGGGCGTTTCTTCAAAGGAGGCGCGGCCGTGTTCGACATGCCAGCCGTAAATGGCGCAGATAGCCTCGATATCCCCCGACGTAACGTCACGAATCGCGGCTTTTGACGCCGTGAGATTTTCCACAACAGCCATACCTGTATCCTCAAAGACATACCGCCGGAGGGCTCCGGCGGTATGGACGATATAGTATGCCTGTGCTTAAAAAGAATACAGCCTGCCAGAATCAGCGGGCGGTATGCTCCTCTGGCGTTTGTGCGATCCCGTCCGGCTCACCCCAGTATTTCTGCTTCGAGGTTTTGCCGATGCCGGGGTTCATGCTGTTGGTCGGGTCATTGGCCTTATAAAACTGTTTTAAGCTTTCCGGCGCTTCGTAGAGATGGCCGACGTTATGCTCTGCCGGATATTGCGCGCCGCGCGCGCGCAGCAGCGCCAGCATCTCTTCTTTCAGCGCATGTACATCCACGCCTTTTTTGACGATGTAATCCTGATGGAAAACATGGCAGAAGAAGTGGCCGTAATAGAGCTTGTGCACGAGTTTGCTGTCAATTTCCGGCGGTAGATGCTCGAACCATTCGGTATCGTTGCGTCGCAGCGCGATATCCAGCGCCAGAATATCTTCCACCTCGTCGGCGTGCACCGCGTGATAACGCACCGCCGCGCCCGCCGCCGCAAAGCGGTGCAGAAACGCTTTGCTGCCTTCTTCCGCCGTACAGGCGAAGAAATCGCCTTCGGCCTCTTTAAAGAAGCTCGTCAGCCAGCTGCGCGCTTCTTCAATGCCGTCGCCCGCCATTTTCAGCAGCAGATGATGCTCATATTTATCGCGCCAGCTTTTCATGCGCGGCGGCAAATGACCGGGGAATAACCCGCCCAGTTTTTGCATCACGCGGTCGGTAAAGTGCGGTTTGATGAACGGCACTTTCTCAAGCCAGGCGTCGGTGCGGCCTTTGGTGGTGAAGAAGAACGGCATTTTGTCGGTGCCGAGTTTGTTGATCATCAGGAACGTGTCTTTCCCGTAGCGTTCGGCGATGTCGTAGATATCGCGATGCATATATTCGCCCGCGACCGGCAGGCTCTGGAAATTCGCGAGAATATGACGGCGAATATGGGTCAATACGTCAGGCTGGTTGGTGCCGATATAAAACACTTCCTGGCGTTTTTCGGCTTCGAACGTATCGAGACGCACCGCGAACACGGCAAGCTTACCGGCGCAGCCGGAGGCTTCAAAGAGCCGCTCCGGGTTGGCGTTGTAACGCGCCGGGCTATCGGCTTCGATATCGCGCACGCGCTCAATATAGTGACGATCGGAAGCCTGGCGTTCGTCGTGGCGCACGGCGGTCGGATCAATGCGGTCATCGTCAAGGCGGCCCAGGATCTGCTCCGGCGTCTGGCCGAGATCGATGCCCAGATGATTCACCAGACGCAGCCGCCCGGTGTCGTCTATCTGCGCGAACAGCGCCATTTCGGTATAGGCGGGGCCGCGATGCACCAGCGCGCCGCCGGAGTTATTACAGATGCCGCCCATCACCGAGGCGCCGATGCACGAGGAGCCAATCACCGAGTGCGGCTCGCGTCCGAGCGGCTTCAGCGCGCGCTCCAGCTGCCAGAGTGTGGTGCCGGGATAAGCGAGGATCTGCTCGCCGTTATCCAGCAGGTGCAGCTTATCGAGGCGCAGCGTACTGATAATAATAATGTCGCGATCGTAGTCGTTGCCGTTCGGCGTCGAGCCTTCCGTCAGGCCGGTGTTGGCCGCCTGCATCAGAATTATTTTGTCGCTGGCGACGCAAACTTCCAGAACGCGCCATAATTCCAGCAGCGTACCGGGAAAAACGACGGCCAGCGCCTCGCCCTGACCTGAGCGAAAGCCTTTGCGGTAACGGGCGGTTTTGGCCGGGTCGGTGAGAAGATGGCTGGCGCCGGTCATGCGGGTCAGCTCCGCGATAACCTCATGGTTACCGGAGGTTGGTGTCAGGGTCATGTTCCACTCCTTGTGGCAGAGAAAACGCACGTCTCTAAGCATAGCCGCGAATTTCTCAACGAGTCCGAAAAGGTTGAAAAATCAGCGTATAAACTTGCGTTTGGCTTCTTCCCTGCTAAGGCTTATGGCACACTGCACACCTTATATTTGTTGTGGCGGCAACGTTGCGGCTGCGTCTAAAAGAGAGTTAATCCTATGAAATGGCTTTGTTCTGTGGGTATGGCCGTGAGCCTTGCGCTGCAACCGGCCCTGGCGTCTGAACCGTTTGGCGACCATCCGCTGACGCCCGAAGCGCGGGATGCGTTCGTCACCGATTTACTCAAAAAAATGACGGTCGATGAGAAAATCGGCCAGCTGCGTCTGATAAGCGTCGGGCCGGATAACCCGAAAGAAGCGATTCGGGACATGATCAAAGAAGGCCAGGTCGGCGCGATTTTCAACACCGTGACCCGCCAGGATATCCGCGCGATGCAGGATCAGGTAATGCAGCTTAGCCGCCTGAAAATTCCGCTGTTTTTCGCCTACGACGTGCTGCACGGCCAGCGCACCATTTTCCCGAACAGCCTCGGGCTTGCCTCAACATTTAACCTCGACGCGGTAAAAACCGTGGGCCGCGTATCGGCGTATGAAGCCGCCGACGACGGCCTGAACATGACCTGGGCGCCGATGGTGGACGTGACGCGCGACCCGCGCTGGGGCCGCGGCTCTGAAGGGTTCGGCGAAGATACCTATCTCACCAGCATGATGGGTAAAACGATGGTTGAGTCGATGCAGGGCAAAAGCCCGGCGGACCGCTATTCCGTTATGACCAGCGTGAAACACTTCGCCGCTTACGGCGCGGTGGAAGGCGGGAAAGAGTACAACACCGTCGATATGAGTTCCCAGCGTCTGTTCAACGACTACATGCCGCCCTATAAAGAAGCGCTCGACGCGGGCAGCGGCGGCGTGATGATCGCGCTTAACTCCCTGAACGGCACACCGGCGGCGTCCGACGGCTGGCTGCTGAAAGACTTGCTGCGCGGCGACTGGGGCTTTAAAGGCATCACCATCTCCGACCACGGCGCTATCAAAGAGCTGATTAAACACGGTACGGCGTCCGATCCGGAAGACGCGGTGCGCGTGGCGATTAAATCCGGCGTCGATATGAGTATGGCGGATGAGTACTACAGCAAATACCTGCCGGATCTTATCAAGAGCGGCAAAGTCTCGATGGAAGAGCTCGACGACGCCACCCGTCACGTGCTGAACGTCAAATATGACATGGGGCTGTTTAACGATCCGTACAGCCATCTGGGGCCGAAAGACTCTGACCCGAAAGACACCAACGCCGAAAGCCGTCTGCACCGCGACGACGCGCGTAACGTGGCGCGCGAAAGCCTGGTGCTGCTGAAAAACCGTCTGGAAACGCTGCCGCTGAAAAAATCCGGCACCATCGCGGTGGTCGGGCCGCTGGCCGACAGCAAACGCGACATGATGGGCAGCTGGTCTGCCGCAGGCGTGGCTGACCAGTCCGTGACGCTGCTTCAGGGTATGAAAAACGTGGCGGGCGATAAGGCGAAAATTCTGTTCGCCAAAGGCGCTAACGTGACCGACGATAAAGGCATCGTCGACTTCCTGAATCTCTACGAGCCAGCGGTGGTGGTGGATAAACGCACGCCAAAAGAGATGATCGACGAGGCGGTAAACGTCGCGAAGCAGTCTGACGTGGTCGTGGCGGTCGTGGGCGAAGCGCAGGGCATGGCGCATGAGGCCTCCAGCCGCACCGATCTCACCATTCCGCAGAGCCAGCGTGACCTTATCAGCGCGCTGAAAGCGACCGGCAAACCGCTGGTGCTGGTGCTGATGAACGGCCGTCCGCTCGCGCTGGTGAAAGAAGACCAGCAGGCCGATGCGATTCTGGAAACCTGGTTTGCCGGGACCGAAGGCGGTAACGCCATCGCCGATGTGCTGTTTGGCGATTACAATCCGTCAGGCAAGCTGCCTATCTCCTTCCCGCGCTCGGTCGGGCAGATCCCGGTGTACTACAGCCATCTCAACACCGGCCGTCCGTACAACCCGGAAAAACCGAACAAATACACCTCGCGCTACTTTGATGAAGCTAACGGCCCGCTCTATCCGTTCGGTTACGGCCTGAGCTACACCACGTTCAGCGTCTCCGACGTGAAGCTCTCCGCGCCGACCATGAAGCGCGACGGCAAAGTAACCGCCAGCGTGACGGTGACCAACACCGGCAAGCGCGAAGGCGCGACTGCGGTGCAGATGTATCTCCAGGACGTTACGGCTTCCATGAGCCGTCCGGTGAAACAGCTGCGTGGCTTTGAGAAAGTGACCCTCAAGCCGGGCGAAACCCAGACCGTCAGCTTCCCTATCGATATCGACGCGCTGAAATTCTGGAACCAGCGCATGAAATATGACGCGGAGCCAGGCAAATTTAATGTCTTCATCGGGCTGGATTCCGCCCGCGTGAAGCAGGGCGAATTTGAACTGCTGTAAACTGCTGTCGACTGTCAGAGGGCCGGGAAACCGGCCCTTTTTTATGGCGTTTGTCCGTTAAAAAATGCCATTTCCCGTCTTTTCCCTTTCCCCCTGAGATTTATCAACTACGCTTTTCTCTTAAGCCCTTAGCGAAGCGGATAAAAGAGGAAAATCATGAGGCTAAAACTCTGGAGCGCGGCAGGTCTGTTACTACTGGCGGCAGGCGCGCAGGCGGCCGAGCCGGTGAAAGTGGGCTCGAAAATCGACACCGAAGG
The DNA here is from genome assembly GCF_963888145.1 of Cronobacter sp. EKM101R. Taxonomy (NCBI): domain Bacteria; kingdom Pseudomonadati; phylum Pseudomonadota; class Gammaproteobacteria; order Enterobacterales; family Enterobacteriaceae; genus Cronobacter; species Cronobacter sp. EKM101R. The sequence goes on from NZ_CAWPHW010000001.1 coordinate 261,991, forward strand.
CGCGCTGCTCGGCAACATTATTCTGCAGGTGCTGGACAGCCACGGCGTGAAAACGGTCAACAAAATCCAGCTGGGCACCACACCGGTGGTGCGCGGGGCGATCACGTCCGGCGAGCTGGATATCTACCCGGAATACACCGGCAACGGCGCGTTTTTCTTTAAGCAGGAGAACGATCCGGCCTGGAAAAACGCACAGCAGGGCTATGACAAAGTCAAAAAGCTCGACGCCGAGCAGAACAAACTTATCTGGCTGACGCCCGCGGCGGCGAACAACACCTGGACTATCGCGGTACGTCAGGATCTGGCGCAGAAAAACAAACTGACCTCGCTTGCCGATCTCAGCCGTTACCTTAAAGACGGCGGCACGTTCAAACTCGCCGCCTCGGCGGAATTTATCGAGCGCCCGGACGCGCTGCCAGCCTTTGAAAAAGCCTACCAGTTTAAACTGAATCAGGATCAGATGCTGTCGCTCGCGGGCGGCGATACCGCGGTGACCATCAAAGCGGCGGCCCAGCAAACCTCCGGCGTTAACGCCGCGATGGCGTATGGCACCGACGGCCCGGTAGCGGCGCTCGGTCTGCAAACGCTCACCGATCCGAAAGGCGTTCAGCCGGTTTACGCGCCAGCGCCCGTCGTGCGTGAGGCGGTACTGAAGGCGTACCCGGAGATGCCGCAGTGGTTTGAGCCGGTCTTTAAAGCGCTGGATGAGAAAACGCTTCAGGAACTGAATGCGCAAATCGCGGTAGAAGGGCTCGATGCCGGTAAAGTGGCGTCGCAGTGGCTTAAAGAAAAAGGACTGGTGAAATAACGCCTCCGGCGTTTGCCTGCGGGACACGTTTTGTCAATCAGATGCCATAACCGGGTGCTGGTGCTGCTGGCGGTCTTGCTGGCCGCCGCCGCCCTGTTGCCCTTTTTAAATTACGCGCCGAACCGGCTGGTGTCCGGCGCGCCGCTCGGCCTCTCCGGGCTTTTTCCTGCTATCGCGCCTGCCTTGTGGGCGCTGCCGCTTTTACTCTGTCTGCTCGCCTGCGTGCCCGGAAAACCGGGGGCGCTGCTGATTCTTATTGCCGCGCAAGCGCTCTTTATCACGCTGCTGTTTGTGACGGGCGACGAGGCGGCGCGGCTGGCTGAAACCGGCAGTCGTCTGGCGCGGACCTCGCCCGGCAGCGGCCTGTGGCTGATGCTCGCGGTCTCGTTGCTCGCTGCAAGCGACGCCATCGGCAGGCTGACGCGCCAGCCGCTCTGGCGCTGGCTGCTACAGGCGCAAATCTGGATTGCGCCGCTCTGGCTTCTGCTGAGCGGTCATTTCGATGCGCTGTCGCTTCTTAAAGAATACGCCAACCGCCAGACGGTGTTTGATGACGCCGCCGCGCGCCACCTGACGCTGCTTTTCGGCACGCTGGCGCCTGCGGTCGTCATCGGCTTGCCGCTCGGGATCCTGTGTCACCGGCGCCCGCGCTGGCAGCCCGGTCTGTTCGCCGCGCTCAATATTATTCAGACGGTGCCGTCGGTGGCGCTGTTCGGTCTGCTGATGGCCCCGCTCGCCGGGCTGGCGCAGACATTTCCGGCGCTCGGCGCGCTGGGCGTCTCCGGCACCGGGCTTGCGCCCGCGCTGATTGCGCTCACGCTCTACGCGCTGCTGCCGCTGGTGCGCGGCGTGGTGGCGGGGCTTGGGCAGGTTCCCGACGCGGTGCGGGAGAGCGCTCGCGGAATGGGCATGTCCGCCTGGCAGCGCTTCTGGCATGTCGATGTGCCGCTGGCGCTGCCCGTCTGGCTGCGCAGCCTGCGGGTGGTGGCGGTGCAGACGGTCGGGATGGCGGTGGTGGCCGCCCTGATTGGCGCAGGCGGATTCGGGGCGCTGGTATTTCAGGGATTACTCAGCAGCGCGCTCGATTTGGTGCTGCTCGGGGTGATCCCGGTCGTGGCGCTGGCGGTAGTGCTGGACGCGCTGTTTACGCTCGCCATCGGCGCGCTGGAGACGAAACGAGATGATTGAATTTCAGCAGGTCAGTAAATTTTATGACGGCGGCGCGGCGGTGAAAGACTTAAGCCTGACGTTCGCCGAAGGCGCGTTTTCGGTGCTTATCGGCACCTCCGGCTCCGGTAAGTCCACTACGCTGAAGATGATTAATCGTCTGGTGGAGCACGACGCGGGCGAGATCCGCTTCGCGGGCGAGGAAATCCGTCAGTTTTCGCCCGAAGCGCTGCGCAGGCGCATGGGGTATGCGATTCAGTCGGTCGGGCTGTTCCCGCACTGGACGGTGGCGCAAAACGTCGCCACGGTGCCGCAGTTGCTGAAATGGCCGAAGGCGCGCATTCAGGCGCGGGTCGATGAGCTGCTCGCGCTGCTTGGGCTCGCGCCTGAAGCGTTTCGCGATCGCTATCCGCATCAGCTCTCCGGCGGGCAGCAGCAGCGCGTCGGCGTGGCGCGCGCGCTGGCGGCCGACCCGGAGGTGTTGCTGATGGACGAGCCGTTCGGCGCGCTCGATCCGGTAACGCGCAGCGCGCTGCAACAGGAGATGCGCCGCATTCATCAGCTGCTCGGGCGCACCATTGTGCTGGTCACGCACGACATCGACGAGGCGCTCGGGCTTGCCCAGCATCTGGTGCTGATGGATAACGGCGAAGTGGTGCAGCAGGGCGCGCCGCTGACGCTGCTCACCGCGCCGCGCAATGATTTCGTGCGTGATTTTTTCGGGCGCAGCGAGCTTGGCGTGCGATTGCTGTCGCTCAAACAGGTGGCGGAATTTATCGAGCCTGGCACAGGCGAGGGCGCGCCAGTGGCGGACACCTTAACGCTGCGCGAGGCGATGTCAGTGTTTGTCGAGCGCCAGTGCGAGGCGCTGTCGGTGGTGGACGCGCAAGGGGCGCACCGCGGCGTGCTGCGCTTTCGTCATCTGGTGAATCAGCGGGAGGCGCGGGGTGAATAGACTGCGCGATCCGCTGCTCTGGCTGGCGCTGCTGTTTGTCGCGCTGTTACTGGCGATGCCGCACAGCGAAGGACTGTTTCACTGGCTGTTTCCGGGGCTGTCGCGCCCGGTTTATCTCCAGGAGAGCTTTGTCGCGCTCACGCTCTCGCATCTCGGCCTGGTGGCGGTCGCGGGCGCGGTGTCGGTCGCCTGCGGCGTCGCGGTGGGGATTGCCGTAACGCGCCCGTGGGGACGCGAGTTCCGCTCGCTTGCCGAAACGCTCGCCGCCGCCGGGCAGACGTTCCCGCCGGTGGCGGTGCTGGCGATTGCCGTGCCGGTGATGGGCTTCGGACGGGAGCCTGCGATTGTCGCGCTCATTCTTTACGGCCTGTTGCCCGTTTTGCAAGGGACGCTCGCGGGACTGAGCGCGGTGCCGGAGGATGTGAAAGAGGTGGCGCGGGGCGTCGGCATGAGCCGCGCTCAAATATTACGCAAAGTGGAGTTGCCGCTGGCGTTCGGGGTGATGCTCGCCGGGATCCGGACGTCGGTGATTATTAATATCGGCACGGCCACCATCGCCTCGACCGTGGGCGCCAGCACGCTCGGCACCCCGATTATCATCGGCCTGAGTGGGTTTAACACGGCGTATGTGATTCAGGGTGCGGTGCTGGTGGCGCTGGCGGCGGTCCTGGTGGACCGGCTCTTTGAGCGCCTGGCGCGGGTTATGAACCGGAATGCAGGATAACGGTGTAGCCGGCTAGCATAACGCCGCCGATACCCCCGATGGCCATCAGGACCATGCCGGTGATAAGCCCGATTCTGACTAATTTCATGCGTTGCTCCTTATGTTAACCGCGTAATTATACGGTGAAGCGCGCCTGTTAATGAACCTTTAAATCGTTTCCGGCTCATGGAGTGAAAAGATGGCGTGTCCCTGCTGATGCCAGGCGGCGATCTGCTCAAGCTGACGCGCCGCGGGCGGCTCTCCGCACCACACCAGCAGCGTTTTGCCAGGAAACAGCTCCGGGCGCAACTGTACCAGCGGCTGCGCCAGCACATCCACCCGCCAGCCTTTCTGCACCGCCACCCAGGCCGCGAGCCAGACCTGCGTCGCATCCTGATGATTCCAGCCGACCACCAGCGCGTCGTTGCCGGGCTTTTTCCATGCCGATTGCAGGCAGAGCGCGATGTAGTTAATCAGAATGCCGTCAAGAAGGCTTAACAGCGCATGCAGCGTGGCATGCTGTAACTGCATCCGGCGGCGCAGCGGGGTATAAAGATGGCGCACCAGCATCTGGGCCGGGTAATCGCGCCCAAGCTCGCTTACCCAGTGGCGCACCTGGCCTGGATTGCCGCTGCGCAGTTTCGTGAGCAGCATCTCCTGTCGCTCGCGCCAGCCTTCCGGCTCATCGGCGCCGTCCTCGCTGAGCAGCGTTTTAACTTTACTGACCTGGACGCCTTGCTCAATCCAGTGTTTGATTTCGCGTATGCGGTCGATGTCCGCCTCGCTGAACAGACGGTGGCCGCCGTCGGTGCGTACGGGTTTGATCAGCCCGTAACGGCGCTGCCACGCGCGCAGCGTCACAGGGTTTACTTCGCAGAGATCGGCCACTTCGCCAATCGTATATAACGCCATACTGGTTCTCTTCGGGAAATGTTACCCGTTAAATGTAGTAGGTGATGCACGAACCGGGAAAAAGAGTTTGTATCCTGTATCCTGGCGGCAAAAGGCGAAAACCACGGCGCAGGACGAAAAAAGGGGAGATATGCATCTCCCCTCGGTTTATGGCGCGGCTGGCGCGTTGGGCGTCAGGTTATTTCACCTGCTGACCCGGCTTCGCGCCGCTGTCCGGGCTCAGCAGGAAGATATCTTTCCCGCCAGGGCCTGCGGCCATGACCATGCCTTCAGAAATACCGAAGCGCATTTTGCGCGGCGCGAGGTTCGCCACCATCACCGTCAGACGGCCAATCAGCGCCTGCGGGTCCGGGTAGGCGGAGCGGATGCCGGAGAAGACGTTGCGTTTTTCGCCGTCGAGATCCAGCGTCAGGCGCAGCAGTTTGTCGGAGCCCTCAACGAATTCCGCGTTTTCAATCAGCGCCACGCGCAGATCGATTTTCGCGAAATCGTCAAACGTGATGGTCTCCTGAATCGGGTTATCCGCCAGCTCGCCGGTCGCAGGCGCGGCAGCCGCTTTCACTTCTTCTTTGGAGGCTTCCACTAACGCTTCCACCTGTTTCATCTCAATACGGTTATAGAGCGCTTTGAAGCTGTTCACTTTATGGCCGAGCAGCGGGGCGTTAACGCCGTCCCAGGTCAGCTCGACATTCAGGAACGCCTCGGCGCGCGCGCACAGCTCCGGCAGTACCGGCTTCAGGTACGTCATCAGCACGCGGAACAGGTTAATGCCCATGGAGCAGATCGCCTGCAGATCGGCGTCGCGGCCTTCCTGTTTAGCGACCACCCACGGGGCCTGTTCGTCAACGTAGCGGTTCGCCAGATCGGCAAGCGCCATGATTTCGCGGATCGCTTTACCAAACTCGCGGCTCTCCCACGCCTCGCCAATCACGGTAGCCGCGTCGGTGAAGGTTTTGTAGAGCGCCGGGTCAGCCAGTTCCGCGGCTAATTCGCCGTCAAAACGTTTAGCGATAAAGCCCGCGTTGCGCGACGCCAGGTTGACCACCTTGTTGACGATATCCGCGTTCACGCGCTGCACGAAATCTTCCAGGTTCAGGTCGATATCGTCGATGCGTGACGAGAGTTTCGCCGCGTAGTAGTAGCGCAGGCTGTCGGCGTCGAAGTGGTTCAGCCAGGTGCTGGCCTTGATGAACGTGCCGCGCGATTTAGACATTTTCGCGCCGTTGACCGTCACATAGCCGTGCACAAACAGGTTGGTCGGTTTGCGGAAACCGCTGCCTTCCAGCATCGCCGGCCAGAACAGGCTGTGGAAATAGACGATATCTTTACCGATGAAGTGATACAGCTCGGTGGCGGAGTCTTTTTTCCAGTATTCCTCGAAGCTCAGGGTATCGCCGCGCTTGTCGCACAGGTTTTTGAACGACCCCATGTAGCCGATAGGCGCATCCAGCCAGACGTAAAAATATTTGCCCGGCGCGTTCGGGATTTCAAAGCCGAAGTAAGGCGCGTCGCGGGAGATATCCCACTGTTGCAGGCCGGATTCAAACCACTCCTGCATTTTGTTCGCCACCTGCTCCTGGAGCGCGCCGGAGCGGGTCCACGCCTGCAGCATTTCGCTGAACGACGGCAGATCGAAGAAGAAGTGTTCAGAATCACGCATCACCGGCGTCGCGCCGGAGACCACCGATTTCGGCTCGATAAGCTCGGTCGGGCTGTAGGTCGCGCCGCACACTTCGCAGTTATCGCCGTACTGATCCGCAGATTTACATTTCGGACAGGTGCCTTTCACGAAACGGTCCGGCAGGAACATGCCTTTCTCAGGATCGTAGAGCTGCGAAATGGTACGGTTTTTAATAAAGCCGTTCTCTTTCAGGCGGGTGTAAATCAGCTCCGACAGCACGCGGTTTTCGTCGCTGTGGGTGGAGTGATAGTTGTCGTAGCTGATGTTAAAGCCCGCGAAATCGGTCTGATGCTCTTTGCTCATCTCGGCAATCATCTGCTCCGGCGTAGTGCCAAGCTGCTGGGCTTTGAGCATGATAGGCGTGCCGTGGGCGTCGTCGGCGCAGATGAAATTAACCTCGTGGCCGCGCATTCGCTGGTAACGGACCCAGACATCAGCCTGGATGTGCTCCAGCATATGGCCGAGGTGGATGGAGCCGTTGGCGTACGGCAGCGCGCACGTTACCAGAATTTTCTTCGCGACTTGAGTCATAGTGAGTATTACGTCTTCTGTGGCAAATGGGGCAGTCATAGTACCCGAATCCACCCGCGTTGAGTACCGCGCGGCGGCAAAAGCGCGCAAAAAAGCAGACGAAAGAGCGGCCTACGGCGAGGCGATGAGCCGCCAGGAATAACACGCGCGAGGGATTCTGAATTGCGGGCGTCTGTGGGATGGATATCAGTGAGGCTGGCGCTAATGCTTTAAAGGTGGGCGGCGTTTTAAAGCGTATCCCAATCGGATAAAAAAGGACTGCTCGCCAGATATGAAAACGTTATCGGCTATTTTCCTGATGTCGCTGGTTAATTTAACCGGCTGCGTGGCTGACCAGGCGACGTTTAATCGCGCCGGCGACGTGCGCATTATCAATGGCGAGGTTTGTATTTATACCGCGCAGGCCGGGCCGGGGGATGTCTTCACGCAGTATGCGGTTTATTCCATCCATGACCCAAACCCAAAGCGCCACGCGGTGCTATTACCTGCGTATCAGACCTGTCTGCCGTACGGCGCTTACCAGAAGGGTGAAGCGTGGGTGGCAGAGTATGTGCTGATGAAGCCGGGCGGTGAACGGCAAAAATACGCCGTATCGTTTATCGCGCCCTGAAGCCAGACGCCCGCTGGTGTGCATAAGCGCACATCAGGCCAGGCTCAACGGGCGTTTAATGTCGTCTTACTCCCCACGACTCTGTTATGATTCTATGACTGCAATTTATTAACATCAGAACAACAAAGGAGTCGGGATGAATTCGCAATCCCAGGCCAAATCCCCCGAGGCGCTGCGTGCGCTGGTCGCCGGGACGTTAGCCAATTTCCAGCACCCCACCCTGAAGCACAACCTCACGGCGCTGAAAGCGCTGCATCACGTCGCCTGGCTTGATGACACCATCCATGTCGAACTGCTGATGCCGTTCGCCTGGCGCAGCGGTTTTGAGGAGCTGAAAGAGCAGGTGAGCGCCGAGCTGCTGCGTTTAACCGGCGCGAGCGCGATCGACTGGAAGCTGTCCCACAGCATCGCCACCTTAAAACGCGTGAAAAACCAGCCGGGCGTGAACGGTGTGAAAAACATCATCGCGATCAGCTCCGGCAAGGGCGGTGTAGGGAAATCCTCTACTGCCGTCAACCTGGCGCTGGCGCTGGCGGCGGAAGGCGCGAAAGTGGGCATTCTGGATGCCGATATCTACGGCCCGTCGGTGCCGACGATGCTGGGCGCGGAAGGCGAACGCCCGACCTCGCCGGACGGCACGCACATGGCGCCGATTATGTCTCACGGTCTTGCCACCAACTCCATCGGTTACCTGGTGACCGACGATAACGCCATGGTGTGGCGCGGTCCGATGGCGAGCAAAGCGCTGCTGCAACTGCTGCAGGAAACCATGTGGCCGGATCTCGACTATCTGGTGCTGGATATGCCGCCGGGCACCGGCGACATTCAGCTGACGCTTGCCCAGAACATCCCGGTGACCGGCGCGGTGGTGGTGACCACGCCGCAGGACATCGCGCTTATCGACGCTAAAAAAGGCATCGTGATGTTTGAAAAAGTGGAAGTGCCGGTGCTTGGCATCGTTGAGAACATGAGTATGCATATTTGCAGCAACTGCGGTCATCACGAGCCGATTTTCGGCACCGGCGGCGCGCAGAAGCTGGCGGAAACCTACCGCACCCAGTTGCTGGGCCAGATGCCGCTGCATATTACGCTGCGTGAAGACCTCGACCGCGGCCAGCCGACCGTGGTCTCCCGCCCGGAGAGCGAGTTCACCACCATTTACCGCCAGCTGGCGGGCCGTGTGGCGGCGCAGCTCTACTGGGAAGGCGAAGTGATCCCGGGCGATATCGCGTTTCGCGCGGTGTGATGCCGGGTCGTTGTCGCTAAAATGAAAAACGCCTCCCACGGGAGGCGTTTTTTATGGATCAGGGTTTGCGAAAATGCAGGAGCACATAGGCGCCTTCCGGGGCGTCGCCGTGTCCTTCCTCCACCCAGCCGTGACGGGCGTAAAAGCGCAGCGCGCGTGCGTTTTTCTCCATACATTTCAGCGCGCCGGTGCTGGTAAACCGCGCCTGCACGGCCTCCAGCAGCGCCGCGCCGACGCCGCGCCCCTGGGCGTCTGGCGCCACAAAGAGATGATGCAGAAAGTTGTCATTGTCAGCGATGGACGCGAACCCCAGCCGGTGGCCGTCCTCCTGCGCCACCAGAATCGTTTCGCCGAGCGTGTCGGCGTCAAAATCCTCCAGTCGCCATTCGCTGGGGTCAAGCCACGGCCACCCCTCGCGGCGGGCGTGCAGATAGAGCGTGCGTAAAAACGGGCGATCGCTCTCCTCCCACGGTCTAATCTCCATAACGGTCTCCTTTATAAACGACGCTGACCTGCTGTTTTTTTGGTTTTCTTCATAGAAAGTTATGGCACAGCAGCGTATTTTACGCGCTCTTAATTGTCAGAGCGGAGCGTGGACGTGTACGAGTTCAATCTGGTGTTATTGCTGCTCCAGCAGATGTGCGTGTTTCTGGTGATCGCCTGGCTGATGAGCAAAACGCGGTTGTTTATTCCGCTGATCCAGGTGTCGATTCGCCTGCCGCATAAACTGTTGTGCTACGTTACGTTCTCTGGTTTCTGCATTATGGGCACCTATTTCGGCCTGCATATCCAGGACTCCATCGCTAATACCCGCGCGATTGGCGCCGTCATGGGCGGCCTGCTCGGCGGGCCGCTGGTGGGCGGCCTGGTGGGGCTCACCGGCGGTTTGCATCGCTATTCGCTCGGCGGCATGACCGCGCTGAGCTGCATGGTGTCAACGATTGTCGAAGGGCTGCTCGGCGGGATCGTTCACCGCTGGCTGATTCGTCGCGGGCGCACCGATAAAATCTTTAACCCTTTTACCGCAGGCGCGATTACGCTGGTGGCGGAGATTGTCCAGATGGGCATTATTCTGCTGATTGCCCGCCCGTTCGGCGACGCGCTGCATCTGGTGCAAAACATCGCCGCGCCCATGGTGGTCACGAATACCGTCGGGGCCGCGATGTTCATGCGCATTCTGCTCGACAAGCGCGCGATGTTTGAGAAATACACCACGGCGTTTTCCGCCACCGCGCTGAAGGTCGCCTCTGCGACAGAAGGGATCCTGCGCCAGGGGTTTAACGTCGAAAACAGCATGAAGGTGGCGCAGGTGATTCGCCAGGAGCTGGAGATAGGCGCGGTCGCCATTACCGATCGCGAACAGCTGCTGGCCTTTACCGGCATCGGTATGGATCACCATCTGCCTGGCAGCCCCATTTCGTCGCCCTGGACGCTGCGGGCGATCGAGTCCGGCGAAGTGGTTTACGCCGACGGCAACGAAGTGCCGTACCGCTGTTCGCTGCACCCGAACTGTAAGCTCGGCTCGACGCTGGTGATCCCGCTTCGCGGCGAGAACCGTAAGGTGGTCGGCACCATCAAGCTGTATGAGCCCAAGCACCGTCTGTTCAGCTCGATTAACCGCACGCTGGGAGAAGGGATCGCGCAACTGCTTTCCGCGCAAATCCTGGCGGGCCAGTATGAGCGCCAGAAGCAGCTGCTCACCCAGTCGGAGATCAAGCTGCTGCATGCCCAGGTGAACCCGCATTTCCTGTTTAACGCGCTGAACACGCTGATGGCGGTGATCCGCCGCGACAGCGATCAGGCCTGCCAGCTGGTGCAGTATCTCTCGACATTTTTCCGCAAAAACCTCAAGCGCCCGACGGATGTGGTGTCGCTCGCCGATGAAATCGACCATGTGAACGCGTATCTGCAAATCGAACAGGCGCGGTTTCAGTCGCATTTACAGGTGAGCATGAACCTGCCCGATGAGCTGCGCCATATCCGGCTGCCCGCGTTTACGTTGCAGCCGATTGTCGAGAACGCCATTAAGCACGGCACCTCGCAGCTTTTAGGACCGGGCGAAATCGCCCTGCGCGGCAGCCGCGACGACGAGCATCTGGTGCTGGAAATTGAAGACAACGCCGGGCTCTATCAGCCCAACGCCGCGAACAACGGCCTTGGCATGAGCCTGGTGGATAAACGACTGCGCGCGCGCTTCGGCGACGAGTGCGGCATTTCGGTCGCCTGTGAACAGGACCGCTTTACCCGGATTACCTTACGTTTACCGCTGGAGGGAACGACATGATTAGCGTGCTGATTGTCGATGACGAGCCGCTGGCGCGAGAGAATCTGCGTCTTCTGCTGAAAGAAGAGGCGGATATCGAGGTGGTGGGCGAATGCGCCAACGCCGTGGAGGCTATCGGCGCGGTGCACCGCCTGCGCCCGGACGTGGTCTTTCTCGATATCCAGATGCCGCGCATCTCCGGTCTCGAAATGGTCGGGATGCTCGACCCCGACACCCGCCCGTGGATTGTCTTTCTGACGGCGTTTGACGAATACGCCGTGCAGGCGTTTGAAGAGCATGCCTTTGATTATCTGCTCAAACCGATTGAGACCGCGCGCCTGCAAAAGACGCTGACGCGGATGCGCAACGAGCGGCGCGAGCAGGATATGTCGCCGATCACCGAGCGCCAGGAGGCGCTGAAATTTATTCCCTGCACTGGCCACAGCCGCATTTACCTGCTGCAAATGGAGGACGTGGCGTTTGTCGCCAGCCGCATGAGCGGCGTGTATGTCACGAGCGGGCAAGGGCAGGAAGGTTTCACCGAGCTGACGCTGCGCACGCTGGAGAGCCGCACGCCGCTCATGCGCTGCCACCGGCAGTATCTGGTCAACATGGCGCACCTGAAAGAGATCCGGCTGGAGGAGAACGGCCAGGCGGAGCTGCTGCTGCGCCACGGCCAGACGGTGCCGGTCAGCCGCCGTTATCTCAAAACCCTGAAAGAAGCGCTCGGACTGCGCGGATAGGCGCGTGATTATCGCGGCGGTAAAATAAATGTTATCGCCCCGTACATCTTTTTCCTCGTTTGCCGATAACGGGAAGATATATCCGTATCAGGCAAAAATGAGGACTTCTTGATGGGCCTGCTTAAAGACTTTTCCATCCGCGCAGTGATGCTGACGGTGCTCGGCGTACTCTGCGTGTTATGGGCGGCCGTGGGCGTCTACAGCGTCTATTCGCTCTCGGCGATGGCCGATGGCAACCGTGTGGACCGCCAGCTGGTGTCGCAAATGACCGTGCTCAGCAAAGGCAACGATCAGTATTTCCGCTTCGTCACCCGTCTTACCCGCGCCATGGAAAACGGCACGCCGGACGCCAAATCGCTCGAATCCGTGCAGCAGGCGCTCGACAGCATGTCGCGCCAGCTCGACGCGTTTAAACAGCTCTCCCCCGGCCCGCTCGATCCGGCCGTATCGCAAAAAGTGATCGCCGACTGGCAGAAGCTGCTCGATGAAGGTGTGATCCCGCAAATGAAACTGGCGCGCGAAGGCACGCCGGAGGCATACCGCGCCCATGCCGGTAAAGTGACGCCGGTCTTCAGCCGCGCGTTTGGCGCGAGCGCCGAGAAATTCAACGCCGCGGCGGGCGCCAAGCTTGACGCCACCCGCGAGCGCGTCGACAGCATGACCGTCACCACCAAAACGGTGATTATTATTGCGGTGATCATTGGTCTGCTCCTGTTGCTGCTGACCGACCGCTATCTGGTGGCGCTGCTGGTGAAGCCGCTTGAGAAAATCCGCAACCACTTCACCCTGATTGCGGGAGGCGATCTCAGCCAGCCGGTTGAACCGTTTGGCCGCAACTGCGTCGGTAAACTGGTGCCGCTGCTGACCGCGATGCAGGATCAACTGCGCGAAGCCGTGAGCGCGATTCGCCACGGCAGCGAAAATATCTGGCGCGGCGCGTCGGAAATTTCCGCGGGCAATAATGATCTTTCGTCACGTACCGAAGAGCAGGCCGCCGCGCTGGAGCAGACCGCCGCCAGTATGGAAGAGTTGACCTCTACCGTGCGCCTTAACGCCGAGAACGCCCGTCAGGCGAGCGAGCTGGCGCATGCCGCCTCGGAAAACGCCGGTAAAGGCGGCCAGCTGGCGCAGAATGTTATCGAGACCATGCAGGGGATTTCCGGCAGTTCGAAGAAAATCGCCGATATTACCAGCGTGATTAATAGCATTGCGTTCCAGACCAACATCCTGGCGCTCAACGCCGCCGTTGAAGCGGCGCGCGCAGGCGAGCAGGGCCGCGGCTTCGCGGTCGTCGCAGGCGAAGTACGCAACCTTGCGAGCCGCAGCGCTGAGGCCGCCCGTGAAATCGAAACGCTCATCACCGAATCGGTCGAGCGTATCGATAAAGGTTCGGAGCTGGTCAACGCGGCGGGGGATTCGATGGCGGAAATCTATCGCGGCGTATCGAACGTCAGCACGATCATCAAACAGATCGCTTCGGCGTCTGAAGAACAGAGCAAGGGCATCTCGCAGGTGGGGCTGGCTATCACCCAGATGGACACCGTCACCCAGCAGAACGCCTCGCTGGTGGAGCAGGTTTCCGCCGCCGCCGCCGCGCTGGAGCGTCAGACCGAAGAGCTGCAAAGCACCGTGCAGAAGTTCCGCCTCTCGGCCTGATCTTCTCCGTCGTTGTAATAAAAAAGCCGCCTGTGAGGGCGGCTTTTTGGTTTACTCAAGCCCCAGCGCGGCGCTGAGGTGCGCTATCTCCTTACGCCACTCGGCTTGCAGCGCCGGTTTTTGATGGCGTGGTTTGCGTTCGAGATCGGCATTCAGCCGCGTTTCCAGGTCAATCAGCCGCTCCAGCAGGCGCGTGTCGCTGTTTGTCTCAGGCGGCGTGGTGACTGCATGAGCCTCATCCATCGCCTCCTGCGTCGGCGCGGCGCGCAGGCGCGCCATCAGCGCGTCCATATTGTGCCACTCGCTCAAACCGCCATCCTCCACGAGCCAGAAGCGGTTACAGCTCGCTTCCATCAGCGTTCTGTCGTGCGTCACCAGCAACAGCCCGCCTGCGAACGTTTGCAGGGTTTGCGCCAGCGCCTCTTTGCCTTCCATGTCGAGATGGTTGGTGGGTTCATCAAGCATCAACAGCGAATAGCGCGCGAGCGACAGGCCGACAAACAGCAGGCGCGAGCGCTCACCGCCGCTGAGCGTGTCGACCCGCTGCCCGTGCCGCGCCCACGGAAAACCGGCGCTGATAAGCGCGAGCTTACGCTGTTGCAGTTCCGGGGCGAACGGCTCCAGCGCCTCCAGCAGCGTGGCGTTATCCGGTAGCTGATGCAGCGACTGATCGTAATACCCGAGCGACACGCGCGGATGAAATGTGACGCCGGGACCCGTTTCCGCCGTCTGCCACTGCTGCCACAGCAGGCGCAGCAGCGATGACTTGCCGCAGCCGTTATGGCCGAGCAGCGCCACGCGATCGCCGCTCTTGAGCCGCGCCAGCGGCAGAGTAAACAGCGTGGGGGCGTCAGGCGCCGCGCTGACGGCCAGATTTTCCAGCTCAAGCAGACGGTCCGCCGCCAGCGCATCGCCGCAAAGCGTCAACTGCCAGCGGCTGCCCTGCGCCAGTTCAGTTTGCTCCTCCTTAAGCCGTGCGACCTGCTTTTCCATCTGTTTGGCTTTGCGCGCCAGGTCTTCGTTGTCATAAACCTGCCCCCACGTGGCGAGCCGTTTCGCGCTCGCCGTGACGCGGTCTATCTCTTTTTGCTCCGCTTTACGGCGCAGCGCATCGCTCTCATCGCGCGCCACCAGCGCCGCACGGGCCGCCGTACAGGGGAGATCGAACGCCTGGAGCTGACCGTCGCGCAGGATCCAGGTGCGGTTAGTTACGCTGTCCAGCAGCGCGCTGTCGTGGGAGACCAGAATAAAGCTGCCGTTCCAGCGCGCCAGAAACTGCTCCAGCCACAGCAGGGTGGGAAGATCGAGATGGTTGCCTGGCTCATCAAGCAACAGCAGATCGGGCGAGACGATAAGGGCGCGCGCCAGCAGCAGACGGGTATGCTGGCCGCCGCTGAGCGAGCCTGCCGTCAGCGACCAGGCGGCCTCGGCAAAACCCATATTCGCCAGCAACGCCTGCGCCCGCCAGGCGCTGCTTTCGCGCTCGGTTTCCGGCAGCCGGGCCAGCAGCGCTTCAAGTAGCGTCTGCTGATGCAGCTCGTCCGGCAGATGTTGCTCCACGCGCGCCAGCAGGCAGCGCGCCGCGCGCGTCACAACGCCTTCGGCGGGCGCAAGGGTGCCGTCCAGCGCTTTCAGCAGCGTGCTTTTGCCGCAGCCGTTATGTCCAATCAGGCCAATGCGGTCGCCTTTTTTCAGGGTAAAGGAAAGGGCGTTCAGCACCGGGCCAAACGGAGAATCAATGCGCAGAGAGTGCGCCGTCAGTAATGTGCTCATCGCTTACTCAGAATTTTCAGGCATAACAATGCCTCGTCAAACATCGCTGACGATAATCTGGTAAGCCCTGGAGAAGGGTTATGTGATGGGATCTTCGCTCAGGGTCCAGTTATCGCAGCACGATACCGGTAATGCCTGAGCTCTGGCGATCGCCAAAATGATGTGAATAGTCAAACAATTCACAGCACAGCATAAGAGTCCTCCTTTTATATTCATCAGGTTGATGGGTAGGGCGAGTGTAGCGGGCGGAGCGTTTTTGCACCACTACGCGTATTGAGGGGTGTGAGCTAAAAAACGTTTTGAGGTAACGACAGGAAAGACGCGCCTGAGCGCCGGGCGGCGTTTCAGGCGCAGAAGGATTAACGGTGGTAGAAAATGTCGCCGTTCATGGCGCGCACGACTTTGCCATCGGCATCGGTAATAAGCACGTAGTAGCCGCCCATGTACGTCCAGTGGGTGCCCGCTTCAGGGGCGGGCAGGTTGCGGATCTGCCATTGTTTGATGTTGTACTGCTCGGTGCGGTAGAGGTCCGGCACGATGTCGCCGATGGTGTATTTTTTGGAATCGGAGTGAAACTCTTTCACTTCATAGCTATCGATGGATTTCGGTTTTACGACATCTGCGGCGAATGCAGAGGCCACCGACATCAACAGTACTCCCGCTACGATCATTCTGGTTTTCAACATACCTTCTCCACATGTCAGGGCGCTGCGCCCCGTTGATTTTGTTACCGTCAGGCCGCTATCTTCCTGCGCCATCCCCGGCCGGGCAAGGCTAATTATGTATAAAAAAATGAAGCGGATAGCAATCGGCGTTGAGCTGATTTGGTGGGGGGTAGGTTGCTGTTTCTAATGGGCAGTGCTCTCTCCTGCAATTCTCCAGCTGCGACCGAGTGAATTTACAGGGTATAACTTAAGCACAGAGATCAAAACTCCCTGGAAAGCGTTAAATATCCGTTAAACCTGACAGAGCATTCATCACGATTTATCAGACCAGAGGCGATAAAAACATCTTTTTTATTGGCTTTGTTGAAATAAGTATATTTTGCTGTTACCGATTGCGTATGATTACCGTGGTAACTTGCAAAATAATCACCTTCTGATAATGATAGCCTGCCTGCTGATGTATTAGCGGCATAGTCAGTTTTCGCTAATGCAGCAGCATAGGTTTTCGATACGGGAGCAGTATACAGATGTTCTACCCGAGTTTTAGCGCGGTCGATAGCGGTAATATCAATGTTTAATTCATCCCCTATCGCACTAAATAATGAAGATTCCAGCGATGCACCAACGATTGTGCAATCATGATTTTTACTATACGAGATAACAGGGATAGCGGATATAAGGCAGAAAAGTAATCGCTTCATGTTTTCAATCTTCTACCACTAATATTTTGTCGTCACTGGCTGCGATGATTTTACGGTTCGTCAGGCTGAGAATGATACAACCATCAGAGGCTTCTCCTGGATGGGCAGTGCTCTCGCCATGAATCATAAAACCGTCCCGACCACACATGTCATTTTCTGTATAGGGGGTAAGCTTCATTGTCCACGCTTTAGTTTTATGATGGCTAAAGGCTGGCCCAATAGTATATGTACCTCTTGGTAATGGACCTTTACCTTTAACGCATTCATTCGCCGAATCATCTTTATAACCCGGCCTGCCTGAATATTCTGCTGAAAACTGATAAGTTCCGTTTAAATAAAACTCCTTTGCGCTAACCTTATAAACCCAGGGCATTATGCTGCCTCCATTTTTTTGTTCCAGTTATCACTATGAATGATGTTACCATCAATGTAGTGCCATGTTATTTTTTCATAGGAAATGTAAAACGCTTCCAAATGATTATGTTTTCCAAAAAGAGGGTCTTTATCATCCATCATGAGAGAAGTTATTTCATTAATTATCGCATTTTCCACTGTGATACGAAAATATTCCTCCTCATTGCCGTTGAAATTGATTTTATAAAACTTTAATTCAGCCTTGTTGAACTTTCGACCTGTAGCTACTGCTCTGTAAAGATAAGGTGAGGCGATATCTATTTCTTTGAGTAAGGCAACATCACTATGAATGCGCTTGCTGGTGATTTCACTTGTCAGGTGGTCAACGGGCAGTTCTACACTATGCATAAATTCTAAAATTTCAATGCTGCCTTCTCTGTTATGGATATTAACGGATCCATTAACAGGTTGGTCAGTCTCATCGAACAACCATAAGTATGCAGGAATAGCCACAAGAGTTCCTTTTTTACGCATTAATGATATGGCGATCTTAACCCCGTTAAATTTTAATGACATTATCTTTTTTGTGGTGATAGCTCAGAAAGCTAAAATACGGACTGCTCACTATTTTAAATATTACATTTAAAAATGTTTATCCTTAATTAAATATAAGGGGCAAATAAAAATGTTATGAATTCTATCGTGGATAATATGGTTAAATCCACCGCTTGCCTCCCTCATCCGTTTGCCCTACTCTGACAGCGGTAAATGTATTTACTGATGACTCGGGGTGCCCTTCTTCGTGAAGGCTGAGAAATACCCGTATTACCTGATCTGGATAATGCCAGCGTAGGGAAGTCAGATGCCTGTCCGGTATCCCGTCTTCGCGCCTGGCAGGAGAGAACCATGTCTTCTGACCTGCTTTGCGGCTCGCACGCCGCGCCTGTTGTCACCCAACTTCGTCGTCATGCGCCGCTGGTGCACTGCATCACCAACGATGTGGTGCAAAATTTCACTGCCAATGTCCTGCTCGCGCTTGGCGCCTCGCCCGCGATGGTGGTGGATGCCGAAGAAGCCGCGCAGTTCGCGGCCATCGCCGATGCCTTACTCATCAACCTCGGTACGCTGACGCGTCCGCAGCAGCAGGCGATGCGGGCGGCCATCGACAGCGCCTGCGCGGCGGGCAAGCCCTGGATGCTCGACCCGGTCGCCGTCGGCGCGCTCACGCTACGCACTGAATTCGCGCAGGAGATCCTGGCGTGTCGTCCCGCCGCGATCCGCGGGAACGCTTCGGAAATTCGCGCGCTGGCAGGCGAGAGCGGCGGCGGGCGCGGCGTTGACGCCACTGAAAGCGCGCATCAGGCCCGCGAGGCGGCCTGCTTACTGGCGCGCCGCAGCGGTGCTGTTGTCGCCGTTACCGGCGAGGTTGATTACATCACCGATGGCGAACGCACGCTGGCGGTCGAGGGCGGCACCGCGATGCTCACCCGCGTGGTGGGCACCGGCTGCGCGCTCTCGGCGGTCGTCGCCGCCTGCTGCGCGCTGCCGGGCGACCGGCTGGAAAATGTCGCGACGGCCTGCTGGCTCATGAAGCGGGCGGGCGAACAGGCGCAGGCCATTTCCCGTGGGCCCGGCAGTTTCGCCAGCGCGTTGCTGGATAGTCTGCACGCGCAGGCATTCGGAGGTGCTCATGAAACGCATTAACGCGCTCACCATCGCCGGTACCGATCCGAGCGGCGGCGCGGGCATTCAGGCCGATCTCAAAACCTTCTCGGCGCTCGGCGCCTATGGGACCTCAGTGATCACGGCCCTGGTGGCGCAGAACACGCGCGGCGTGCAGTCGGTGTATCGGATTGAGCCGTCGTTCGTCGCCGCACAGCTCGACTCGGTATTAAGCGATGTGCGCATCGACACCACCAAAATCGGCATGCTGGCGGAAACCGATGTGGTGGAGGCCGTGGCGGAGCGGCTCGCACGCTACCGTGTGCGCAATATCGTGCTGGATACGGTCATGCTCGCGAAAAGCGGCGATCCGCTGCTAAGCCCGTCGGCCGTGCGCACGCTGCGCGAACGGTTATTGCCGCAGGTGGCGATCATCACGCCGAATTTACCGGAGGCGGCGGCGCTGCTGGAAACCACACATGCCCGCAGCGAAGCGGAGATGCGCCAGCAGGGCGAGGCGTTGCTGGCGCTCGGCTGCGGCGCGGTGCTGATGAAAGGCGGGCATCTGGACGATGCCGAAAGCCCGGACTGGCTTTTTACGCCCGACGGCGCGACGCGCTTCACGGCACCGCGTGTCATCACCAAAAACACCCATGGCACCGGCTGCACGCTCTCCAGCGCGCTCGCGGCGCTGCGCCCGCAATATGCTGACTGGGTTGAGACGGTGACGGCGGCGAAAGCATGGCTCACTCAAGCGCTGCAACAGGCGGATAGCCTGGAGGTGGGAGAGGGGATCGGGCCCGTCCATCATTTTCATGCGTGGTGGTGAAGCGTGCCAGCAGAATTAGCTGAAAATGCGGTCAGGTCTGGCAATCTGTGCTAATCAAGTCCAGGCTAAGAGGGCCCAGTTAAGACGTGGGTAAGGAATTTTATCGTCCGGCAGGTCTGCGCCTGCCGACCATAACGGGAGCGTATGATGACTGATATTGTGCAGTTGCTCGGCAATGATGCCGATAGCCTGTTACAGCACCGCTGTACGACCATTTCCTCCGACCAGCTTTATCTGCCAGGGCCGGATTATGTCGATCGCGTGATGATCGATAACAACCGTCCGCCTGCGGTGCTGCGAAATATGCAGACCCTCTACAACACCGGACGCCTCGCGGGCACCGGCTATCTGTCTATTCTGCCGGTGGACCAGGGCGTCGAGCATTCGGCGGGCGCGTCGTTCGCCGCCAATCCGATGTATTTCGACCCTAAAAATATTGTCGAGCTGGCGATTGAGGCGGGCTGTAACTGCGTGGCGTCAACTTACGGCGTATTGGCGTCGGTGTCGCGCCGCTACGCGCACCGCATTCCTTTCCTGGTGAAAATCAACCATAACGAAACCCTGAGTTACCCCACCCAGTATGACCAGACGCTGTATGCGAGCGTCGAGCAGGCGTTCAATATGGGCGCGGTGGCGGTCGGGGCGACTATCTATTTCGGCTCTGAAGAGTCGCGCCGCCAGATTGAGGAGATCTCCGCCGCGTTTGAGCGCGCGCATGAGCTCGGCATGGTGACGGTGCTGTGGGCGTATCTGCGTAACAATAATTTCAAGAAAGATGGCGTGGATTACCACTCCAGCGCCGACCTCACCGGTCAGGCCAACCATCTGGCCGCCACAATCGGCGCGGATATCGTGAAGCAGAAGATGGCCGAGAATAACGGCGGCTATACCGCGCTGAAGTTCGGCTATACCGATGAGCGCGTTTACAGCAAGCTGACGAGCGATAACCCGATTGATCTGGTGCGCTACCAGCTCGCCAACTGCTATATGGGCCGCGCGGGGCTGATTAACTCCGGCGGCGCGTCCGGCGGCGAGGCCGATCTTACCGATGCGGTGCGCACGGCGGTGATTAACAAGCGCGCGGGCGGCATGGGGCTGATTCTGGGACGCAAGGCGTTTAAGAAAACGATGGCTGATGGCGTGAAGCTGATTAACGCGGTGCAGGACGTTTATCTGGACAAGAGCGTGACGATTGCCTGACGGCGGTTGAGGTTACGCAGCAAAAACGCGCCTGTGGGCGCGTTTTTTGTGGGCGGGGTAAGCGGTGGGGCGTGGTATAAGGTGGGGCGTGGGCTATGGTGGGGCGTGGGCTATGGTGGGGCGTGGTATAAGGTGGGGCGTGGTATAAGGTGGGGCGTGGTATAAGGTGGGTGCGCTGCGCTTACCCACCCTACGCTTACCCACCCTACAAAATCTCAAACCCTTGCATCGTGGTAGGGCGGGTAAGCGCAGCGCACCCGCCGTCCCACAAACCGTAACGCCATCCCGCGCATACCTTACTTAAGCAGCGGGCAATCCGGCGGCAGGCGGCAATGCAGCGCGCCGGGCTGCACCTCGATACGGAAATGCTGTCCGCTCAGCGGCTCGCCGTCGAGATTAAAGGTGATCTCATGCGGCGCGGTTATCTCAAACCAGGCCGATGCGCCGTCGATAATATTCGGGCTCTCTTCCGGCTGCGTCAGCGTGGTAAACAGCGCAGGTAATAACTCTTCGCCGGTAAAAATACGCAGATGCAGCAGGCCGTCGTTAATCAACGCCTCCGGGCACAGCTCCTGTCCGCCGCCCGCCTGACGCCCGTTGCCGATGCCAATCACCAGCGCGTCGCCTTTCCACTGAAAATTCTCGCCGCGAATTTCGCAGCGATCCGCTTTCAGGGCGTCCATCCGCATCAAACCGTGGATCAGATACGACACTCCGCCCAGCGCCGCTTTTAATCGTTCCGGCGTTTCGGTGGTGATACGCGTACCGAAACCGCCGGTCGCCATATTGATAAACCAGGTTTTATCATTGACGTGCGCGATATCAATCGGCACGGCGCGGCCTTCAATGGCCAGTTTCAGCGCTAGCTCAATGTCATCCGGTACGGCCGCGCTGGTCGCGAAATCGTTCGCGGTGCCGAGCGGCAGCAGACCGAGCGCCGGACGTTCTTCGCCGCTCAGCGAGGCCAGCGCCGCCGCCACTTCATTAATCGTGCCGTCGCCGCCTGCGGCGATCACCGTCTGCGCACCCTGTTCCGCCGCCTCACTGACATAGCGCGCCGCATCGCCTTTTTCCCAGGTCACGCGCACCTCTATCGGGTGGCCCTGGTCACGCAGCAGCTTGACGCTGCCGCGCAGGATCTCATTGTCAGCGCTTTTACCATTTAAAATCAGAAATGAACCAGGGGAACGGGACATGAATGCACTCCAGTGAATACCGATTCACAGAGTTTATCGCAGAGTCTGGCGAGTCGCTTAAGAACTGACTGAAAGGACAAAAAAATAAGCCTGCGTAAGGGAGATTACGCAGGCTGAAGGAGGTGGTTCCTGGTACAACGGGCATTTATGGTTTATGTTTTTCAGCGCCAGGGATAATAACCGCTTTAAACATAACGGTTTGTGATCCCATTCGAAGAAACATTCGCGCAGTAAAAATAACCCTTATAAATTATTTGCCGTGTGGATTTCTGGTGGTCTGGCCAGAGAAATTACGCATCAACAGCGCATATTCCAGTGCTAAATCTTCCGGAACCGGCATCCAGATGGTATATCCGTCTCCCGGCGCCACGTCCATTTTCTCACCTTTGGCGTTTTCCATATGCTCAAGCGTAAAGCTGACGTTGCCCTGCGGCGTCATCAGCTCCAGACTGTCGCCAATCGAAAACTTATTTTTCACCGCCACCGCGGCCAGCGCGCCGTTGCGCTCACCGGTAAACTCGCCGACGAATTGCTGACGGTCCGATACCGAGTAGCCATAGTCATAGTTCTGGTAGTCATCGTGGGTGTGACGGCGCAGAAAACCTTCGGTGTAGCCGCGGTGCGCCAGCCCTTCGAGCGTCTCCAGCAGGCTCGGGTCGAACGGCTTGCCAGCGGCGGCGTCGTCAATCGCGCGGCGATAGACCTGGGCGGTGCGGGCGCAGTAGTAGAACGATTTGGTGCGGCCTTCGATTTTCAGCGAGTGGACGCCCATCTTCGTGAGCCGCTCGACGTGCTGAATCGCGCGCAGATCTTTGGAGTTCATGATGTACGTGCCATGTTCATCTTCGAACGCGGTCATGTATTCACCAGGGCGCTGGGCCTCTTCAATCATAAAGACTTTGTCGGTCGGCGCGCCGATGCCGAGCGTCGGCTCGACGTTCTGCACCGGGATTGGCTCATGGATATGCACGATATTGCCGATGCTGTCCTCTTTGCCTTCCTGAACGTTATATTCCCAGCGGCAGGCGTTAGTGCAGGTGCCCTGGTTCGGATCGCGTTTATTGATGTAGCCGGAAAGCAGGCAGCGGCCGGAATAGGCCATGCAGAGCGCGCCGTGGACGAAGATTTCCAGCTCCATTTCCGGCACCTGCTCGCGGATTTCAGTAATTTCTTCCAGCGACAGTTCGCGGGAAAGAATGACGCGCGTCAGCCCCATCTGCTGCCAGAATTTTACCGTCGCCCAGTTCACCGCGTTAGCCTGCACCGAAAGGTGGATATCCATCTGCGGGAAGTGCTCGCGCACCAGCATGATAAGCCCCGGATCGGACATAATCAGCGCATCCGGCCCCATCTCCACAACAGGTTTGAGATCGCGGATAAAGGTTTTGAGCTTGGCGTTGTGCGGCGCGATGTTAACGACCACGTAGAATTTTTTGCCCAGCGCATGGGCTTCATTAATGCCGAGCTGCAAATTCTCGTGGTTGAATTCGTTATTGCGCACGCGCAGCGAGTATCGCGGCTGGCCGGCGTAAACGGCGTCGGCGCCATAGGCGAAGGCGTAACGCATATTTTTCAGCGTTCCCGCAGGCGACAGTAATTCTGGTTTAAACATGATGAACTCGTTCTGATGACAGGTCAGACCCGCTTCAACAGTGAAGCGGTCGGGGGCACGTTTACCCCCACGTTAAGGGCGGGAATTGTAGCGCCCGCAGCCTGGGCGTGCAAACCGTTATGGGGCTTATGGAAGCAAGGTGGGTGCGCTGCGCTTACCCACCCTACGAAACTTATGAACGTGACGGCGGGTGCGCTTACGCTTACCCGCCCTACGAAAACCCGATTCACATTCTGCGTAGGGCGGGTAAGCGCAGCGCACCCGCCATGCAACCCGCACCCGCCAGCGATTATCTCTACACCACCCGGCCCGCGTCGGCCTCCCAGCGGTAGCCCACGCCGTATACGGCGCGGATAAACGGCTGATCGTCGTCCAGCGCTTCCAGCTTGCGGCGCAAATTTTTGATATGACTGTCGATTGTGCGGTCGGTCACCACGCGATAATCGTCATACAGGTGATTCAGCAACTGCTCGCGGGAAAACACCTTGCCCGGCTCGCTGGAGAGCGTCTTCAGCAGCCGGAATTCGGCGGGCGTCAGATCGAGCGGCTTCTGCCGCCAGCTCGCCTGGAAACGTCCTTCATCAATAACCAGCGGGCTCTGCGCGTCCAGCGTTTGCAGATCGCGTTGCGGCTTGCAGCGGCGCAAAATAGTTTTCACGCGCGCCACGACTTCGCGCGGGCTAAAGGGCTTGCAGATGTAATCATCGGCGCCGATCTCAAGCCCCAGCAGGCGGTCGATTTCTTCGATTCTGGCGGTGACCATCACAATCGGCACTTCAGAGAAGCGACGGATTTCGCGGCACAGCGTCAGCCCGTCAGTGCCGGGCAGCATCAGATCCAGCAGAATCAAATCCGGCGGCGTCTGGCGGACATACGGCAACACCTGATCGCCATGGTTAATCAGCGTGGGCGCGTAGCTGGCCGCCCGCAGGTAATCCACCAGCAGCGCGCCGAGTTTAGGCTCATCCTCGACAACCAGAATGCGCGGGGTTTTGTCGTTAATCGGTAACTCTGTCATACGTCTCCCGGAAGTACGGCATCAAGCGGTAAGGATACGGTGATGCTAACACCACCTGATGAAGAATGATCGGCAGTAATCGTCCCGCCATGCGCCGCCACGATATTGGCGCAGATGGCAAGACCGAGGCCCGAGCCGCCGCTGGCGCGGTTACGCGAGCCTTCCGCCCGGTAAAAGCGCTCAAACAGTTTCGCGAGCTGTTCATCGCTCACGCCCGGCGCGCTGTCGCTAAACCGCAGCACAAAGCGCTGCGCCTGACGCTCCCCCTGAATCAGCAGCCCGCCGCCCGCGTCCGTGTAGCGCAGGCTGTTTTCCAGCAGATTATTAAAAAGCTGCATCAGACGGTCGCGATCGCCAAAAAGCGTCACGTTTTCCGGCATCGACAAATTCAGCGTCAGCCCGCGCGCGGCAAAACGCTCGCGGAACGCACCCGCGGCCACCTCAATCAACGCCACGATCTCCAGCGGCTTTTTCTGGTAGGCGAGGGCGCCTTCGTCAGAGAGCGACAGCTGGTGCAGATCATCCACCAGTTTGGTCAGCGTGCCCACTTCCGCCTGCAACGAGGCGACCGATTCCGGCGTAAACTGGCGCACGCCGTCCTGAATCGCCTCCAGCTCGCCGCGCAGCACCGCCAGCGGCGTGCGCAACTCATGGGAGATGTCCGCCATAAACGCCTGGCGCATCTGCTGGTTTTTCTCAAGCGTACTGGCGAGCTGGTTGAAATCCTGCGCCAGTCGGCCCAGCTCATCCTGCCCGGTGGCGACGACGCGGGTGGTGAAATCGCCCGCCGCCAGACGATGAGTGCCTTCCACCAGCCGTTTTACCGGGGCAAGCAGCCCGCGCGCCAGCAGCAAGGTGGCCGCTGCCGCGAGCAGCGTCGAGAGCGCGACGATAAGCCAGCTGGTGCGCCGCTGCTGTTTATCAAAGTTGATATCGGTGCTGCGCGTCAGCCGCTCGACCGGCGAGGCGATCACCCAGCCGACGCGTTTGCCGTCAACGGCAATGGCGCGCCGCGCGCCATCCTGCGGCACCGGCGACGGTGGGCCGACCAGCACATTCTGTTCGGCATCCACCACCCAGAACTGTGTGCGCCAGCCGTGCGGTGGCATATGGGGCGGCGGCCTGCCGTCCGGCGGCGGTGGCGGGCCGTCGTGGGCGTTCTCACGCTCGAAAGAGCGTAAGATCTGGAACACCACGCGATCGTTATGCCGCAGGAATCCCCAGTCGCCGTGCTGCTGATACTGATCGCTCAGCGCGTCGCTTAACAGCGCCAGCCGCTGCTCGTTGCCGTGCTTGATATAGTCGATGAAGCCGCGCTCAAAGCTAAAGCGCACCGCCCAGTGCATCGTTATCAAGAGCAGGATACAGGTGGCGAAAATGGCTAAAAACAGCTTGCCCGTGATGCCGGGCCGCCAGAACCTCATGAAGCACTCCTTTTACGCCGTGCGATGACGGCGTTTTTACTGACATCGTCCGGCACGCGAGCAAACACCAGCGCCGGAACGGCGATAATTAGCGCCATGCACAGGTATGTCCAGAAAAAGACGCCGTGGGCGTCGCTGCTGTCGGCGGCCAGCTGGTTGTGGCCAAACGCGCCCAGCAGCAGGCCCGCGATACTGACCCCTACGCTCATGGAGAGCTGCATCACCATCGACAGCAGGCTGTTGCCGCTGCTCGCCATGGCATCGGGCAGATCGCGCAGCGTCAGCGTATTCATCGTCGAGAAACGCACCGAGTTCACCATCCCCTGAAAGAGCATCACCACCGGCAACAGCCAGCACCAGCCCGCCAGCGCCACGCCCATAAACAGCAGGCTCACCAGCGCCAGCGCGAGCGTCGAGGCCACCAGCACATGGCGATAGCCAAAGCGGTTTACCACCTGCACCACGATGCGTTTCATTCCCATGCTGCCAAGCACCATCGGGATCATCATCAGCCCGGCGTGAAACGGTGAAAACCCAAGCCCAATCTGTAAAAACACCGGCGTCATAAACGGCAACATGCCGCTGCCGATGCGGCCACATAAACTACCGAGCAGCCCCAGCGAAAACGTCGGGGTGTTAAAAAGCCGCAGGCTGAATAACGCCCGCTCGTTGCCGCGCGCGTGCCAGAGGTAGAACAGCAGGGCCGCGCTGCCGCCCGCCACCAGCGCGCCGAGTCCGGCAGGGGAGAGGCCGGTGCTGCGGTAGCCGTCGAGCGCAATGGTCAGCGCCGCCATGCCGAAAGCGAGCAGTACAAAACCGGAGAAATCGAAACGCCGCGTCTGCATGGTGTAGTTTGGCATCAGCCAGAGCGTCGCGGCGGCGCCCGCAATGCCCACCGGCAGGTTGATGAAAAAGATCCAGTGCCAGGAGGCGTACTCCACCAGCAGCCCGCCGAGCGCCGGGCCGAGCAGCGGCCCCACCTGGCCGGGGAGCGTCACAAACGTCATCGCCGCCATGTATTGATCGCGCGGAACGATTTTCATCACCGTCAGCCTGCCGACCGGCACCATCATCGCGCCGCCGACGCCCTGTAGCACCCGCGCCGCCACCAGCTCATTGAGCGTCGACGATTGCGCGCAAAAGAGCGAGCCGAGCGTGAACAGCACAATGGCGCTGAAGAAAATGTTGCGCACCCCAACGCGGTCCGCCAGCCAGCCGCTCGCGGGCAGCATCACCGCCACCGTCAGCACATACGAGACGATGACCATATGCATCCGCAACGGGCTCTCCCCGAGGCTTGCGGCCATTGAGGGGAGGGCGGTATTGACGATAGTGGTATCCAGCGCCTGCATAAAAAAGCCGAAGGCGACGATCCACAATTGCCAGCGCACGTTCTGGGGCAGGTCAGTCATAAATTATTCGCTCGCGGTCAGGGTGTCCTCAGGTTTCGCCCGGCGCGTAAAACGCAGGCGCAGTCTGTCGAAGAAGAGGTAGACCACCGGCGTGGTATAGAGCGTCAGCAACTGGCTCATCACCAGACCGCCGACAATCGTAATCCCGAGCGGCTGGCGCAATTCCGCGCCGTCGCCGCTTGCAATCATGAGCGGCAGCGCGCCGAACAGCGCTGCCAGCGTCGTCATCATGATCGGACGAAAACGCAGCAGGCAGGCCTGGAAAATGGCGTCGCGGGCGCTGAGCTGGCCGTTGCGCTGGGCCTCCAGCGCGAAGTCCACCATCATTATCGCGTTCTTCTTCACGATACCAATCAATAGCATAATACCGATAAGCGCGATAAGGCTAAACGGGGCGTCAAACGCCTCCAGCGCCAGCAGCGCGCCGACGCCCGCCGACGGCAGCGTGGAGAGAATGGTCAGCGGATGCACGTAGCTCTCATACAAAATCCCCAGCACGATATAAACCGTGGCGATAGCCGCGAGGATTAAGATCACCTGCGAATTCATCGTCTCCTGGAAAACCTGCGCCGTACCCGCGAAGCTGCCGCGCACCGACGACGGCACCCCAAGCGAGGTCATCGTGCGGGTGATGGCGTCGCTGGCCTCCGAGAGCGACACGCCGGTCGGCAGGTTAAACGCGATGGTGGACGCCGCCGACAGCCCCTGATGGTTAACCGACAGCGGCGCGTTGGCGGGCCGCCATGACGCAAACCACGAGAGCGGAATCGGCTTACCTTCGCTGTTCATGACGAACATCTGATCCAGCGCGCTGATATCCTGCGTATACCGCGGGTCGACTTCCATCACCACTTTGTACTGATTAAGCGGCTGATAGATGGTCGAAATCTGGCGCTGCCCGAAAGCGTTGTTCAGCAGGCTATTGGCATCCTGCACGCTGATGCCCAGACGCGCCATTGATTCGCGGTCATACACCAGGCTCATTTCCGCGCCGTTGTCCTGTTGATCGGAGTTCACATCCGCGAGCTGCGGCAGCTTAGCGAGCGCCTGGCGGATTTTGGGCTCCCATTCGCGCAGCGCCGCCAGATCGTCTGACAACAGCGTGTACTGATAGCTGGCGTTCGACTGCCGCCCGCCGACGCGGATATCCTGCACCGCCATTAAAAACAGGCTGGCCCCCGGCTCGCGCGCGAGTTTTTTGCGCAGCCGGTCAATGACCTGCTGGGCGCTTTCGGTGCGCTCGCCGAGCGGTTTAAGCGAGATAAACATCATGCCGCTGTTCACCCGCGAGCCGCCGGTAAAGCCGGTGACGTTATCCACCGCCGGATCTTCGCGAATAATTTTCATGAAATCCTGTAATTTGCCGCGCATCGCCTGGAAAGAGATGCTCTGGTCGGCCTGAATGCCGCCCATCAGCCGCCCGGTGTCCTGCTCCGGGAAAAAAGTTTTGGGAATAGAAACATAGAGCCAGACGTTCAGCGCGATGGTGGCCAGCAGCACCAGCCCGACCAGCCGGGCGTGGTTCAGTACCCAGCCGAGCGAGCGGGCGTAACCGCCCTGCAGCGCCAGCAACAGGCGGTTCACGCCGACGCGACGGCGCGTCTCTTCACGCGGTTTGGTCTTCAGCAGCCAGCCGCACATCATCGGTGTAAGCGTCAGTGACACCACCAGCGAAATCCCAATGGCGACCGAGAGCGTCACGGCGAATTCCCGGAACAGCCGCCCCGGCAGCCCGCCCATCAGTAGCAGCGGCAGAAAGACCGCCACCAGCGACAGGCTCATGGAAAGTACCGTAAAGCCCACTTCACGCACGCCCTGGAGCGCTGCCTGAAGCGGTTTCATGCCCGCCTCCAGATGGCGCGAGATATTCTCCAGCACCACGATGGCGTCATCGACCACAAAACCGGTAGCGATGGTGAGCGCCATCAGCGAGAGGTTATTGAGGCTGAAGCCGCACAGATACATGGCGGCGAAGGTGCCGATAAGCGATACCGGCACCGCGACGGCGGGGATAAGCGTCGCGCGTCCGGAGCGCAGAAACAGGAACACCACCAGAATCACCAGACCGACGGAAATCGCCAGCGACTGCTCCACTTCCGCCAGCGACGCGCGAATGGTCGGCGAGCGGTCCTGCGCGATCTGCATATCAATGGCGGCGGGAATGGTGTCACGCAGCTCCGGCAGCGCGGCGCGGATCCTGTCCACGGTCTCGATAATATTGGCTTCCGGGAGCTTGCGGATCATCAGCAAAATGGCCGGTTTGGCGTTGGTCATGCCCGCGTTGCGCACGTCCTGCACCGAATCGGTAACGGTCGCCACATCGCGCAGGTGCACCGCCGCGCCGTTATTGTAATGAATGATCAGCGGCTCATATTCGGCGGCGGTTTTGAGTTCATCGTTGGTCTGCAGCTGCCAGCGGCGCTGCGTGTCTTCTATCGCCCCCTGCGGACGACGCACGTTGGCGTTGCTGATGGCGCTGCGCACCGTATCCAGCGAGACGCCCTGGTTAAACAACGCCTGCGGATTGAGCGCCACCCTGACGGCCGGCAGCGAGCTGCCGCCCACATCGACATCCCCCACGCCGTCAATCTGTGCGATGGTCTGGGCAAGCTGCGTTGAGGCGTAGTCGTAAAGCTCGCCCTGGGAGAAGGTATCCGAGGTGAGCGTCAGGATCATGATCGGCGCATCGGACGGGTTCGCTTTGCGGTACGTCGGACGCGAGGGCATCCCGCTCGGCAGCAGGCTCTGCGCGGCGTTGATCGCCGCCTGCACGTCGCGCGCCGCGCCGTTGATATCGCGATCGAAATTAAACTCCAGAATGATGCGCGTACTGCCAAGCGAGCTGGTGGAGGTCATCTCGTTGACGCCTGCGATGCGCCCGAGCGAGCGTTCAAGCGGCGTTGCGACCGACGACGCCATGGTTTCCGGCGACGCGCCCGGCAGCGAGGCGCTTATCATGATCACCGGGAAATCGACCTGCGGCAGCGGGGCCACCGGCAGCAGCCGGAAGCCAAGCACGCCGCAGAGCGTTACGGCGATGGAAAGCAGAATCGTCGCCACCGGGCGGTAGATAAAGAGCGCGTAAAACTTCACTTACGCCTCCTTATCACGCGCGGGCAGACGGCGGCGAACAGCGTGACCAAGGCGGTCGAACAGCAGGTAAATCACTGGCGTGGTAAAGAGCGTCAGCACCTGGCTTACCAGCAGGCCGCCGACCATGCCGATGCCGAGCGGTCGGCGCAGCTCCGCGCCGACGCCGGTACTGAGCATCAGCGGCAGCGCGCCGAGGAGCGCGGCGAGCGTGGTCATCAGGATAGGCCGAAAACGCAGCAGGCATGCCTGATAAATAGCCTCGCGCGGCGTCATGCCCTGTTCGCGCTCGGCGGCCAGCGCAAAGTCGATCATCATGATGGCGTTTTTCTTGACGATGCCTATCAGCAGAATAATGCCGATGATGGCGATAACGTCCAGCTCGGCACCGGCGATAAGCAACGCCAGCAGCGCGCCGACGCCCGCGGTGGGCAGCGTCGAGAGAATGGTAATCGGGTGGATAAAGCTCTCATACAGCACGCCGAGCACGATATACATCGCCACCACTGACGCCACAATCAACCAGATAGTGCTGCCAAGCGCCGCCTGGAAAGCGAGCGTGCTGCCCTGGAACTGGGTGGTTATCTCGGACGGAAAGGCGAGATCCGCCTCCGCCTGGGTGATGGCCGCAACCGCGTCGCCGAGCGAATGCTCCTCCGGCACGTTGAAGGAGATCGTCGTCGACGGGAACTGGTCGAGATGGTTAATCGTGAGCGGACCGAAGCGCTGCTCGACTTTCGCAATGGCGTTGAGCGGCACCGTGCCGCCGTCGCTGCTGGTCAGTCGAATGCCGTCAAGCGCCGACAGGCCCGGCGTGGCGGCGGTGTCGTGCTCCAGCACCACCCGGTACTGGTTGGCCTGAGTGTAAATGGTGGAGATGAGCCGCTGGCCGAAGGCGTTATAGAGCGCGTTATCGACATCGCTCATGCTGATGCCCAGCCGACTGGCGCTGGCGCGATCCACATTCACGTAAGCCACGAGGCCCTTGTCCTGCCAGTCGCTGCTGACATCCGCGAGTTGCGGCAGCGTTTGCAGGCGCGCCACCAGTTTCGGCACCCAGGTGCTGAGCGCCTCCAGCGAATTGGCCTGCAGGGTAAACTGGTACTGCGTGCGGCTCACCTGGGTGTCGATGGTGAGATCCTGAATCGGTTGCAGATACAGCGTTGCCCCTGGCACGCGGCTCGCGGCCTCCTGGAGACGCGTAATGACCGTCTGCACGCGGTCGTCACGGTCATCGAGCGGTTTTAAGTTGATTTGCAGCCGCGCGCTGTTCAGCGACGGGTTGGTGCCGTCGACGCCGACAAACGAGGTGAGGCTCTCCACCGCCGGATCTTTCAGAATGATATCCGCCACCGCGCGCTGGCGTTCAGCCATGCTGGCGAACGACACCGACTGCGGCGCCTGCAACGTGCCCTGGATGATGCCGTTGTCCTGCACCGGGAAAAAGCCTTTCGGGATGACAATCCACAGCAGCACCGTCAGCGCCAGCGTGCCGAACGCGACGCCGAGCGTCAGCCACGGATGGTTGAGTACGCGCTTCAGGAGCTGGCCGTAGCGGGCAATGACACGGTTAATGACGCGCTCTGAGGCGCGCGAGAAGCGGTTCTGTTTGCGCAGCGATTCATGGCTTAACATGCGCGCGCACATCATCGGCGTCAGCGTCAGCGACACCACGGCCGAGATCAAAATCGCCACCGCCAGCGTCACCGCGAATTCGCGGAACAGACGGCCCACGATATCGCCCATAAACAGCAGCGGGATCAGCACGGCGATAAGCGAAAAGGTCAGGGAGATAATGGTAAAGCCTATCTCGCCTGCGCCCTTGAGCGCGGCCGCCAGCGGCTTTTCGCCTTTCTCGATATAGCGTGAGATGTTTTCAATCACTACGATGGCGTCATCCACCACAAACCCGGTGGCGATGGTCAGCGCCATCAGCGTCAGGTTATTGATGGAGAAATCGAGGAACACCATGAGCGCGAAGGTGCCCACCAGCGACAGCGGCACCGCCACCGCCGGGATAATGGTCGCCGGAATATTGCGCAGGAACAGGTAGATAATCATCACCACCAGCGCTATCGCCAGCATCAGCTCAAACTGCGTGTCGTTGACCGAGGCGCTGATATTCGTGGTGCGATCCGTCAGCACTTTCACCTGCACCGATTTCGGCAGGCTTTCCGTAAGCTGCGGCAGCAGTTTCTGAATGGTTTCGGCGGTGGTGATGATGTTGGCGCCCGGCTGGCGCTGGACGTTCATCACAATCGCAGGCTGTTTATTGGCCCATGCGCCAAGCCAGGCGTTCTCCGCCCCTTGCTCGACCGTCGCCACGTCGCCAAGCCGCACCGGCGCGCCGTTCTTATAGGCGATGATCAGGTTGCGGTACTCGTCGGCGGATTTCATCTGATCGTTCGCGGAGAGCGTCACTGCGCGCTCCGGGCCGTCGAAACTGCCCTTCGCCGAGTTGACGTTCGCGCCGGTAATGGCGGTGCGCACCGTTTCGCTGTCAATGCCCAGCGACGCCAGCGCCTGCGCGTTAAGCTTCACCCGCACCGCCGGACGCTGCCCGCCGGAGAGCGTCACCAGCCCCACGCCGGTCACCTGCGAGATACGCTGCGCGACGCGGGTTTCCACCATATCTTCCACCTGTGTCATCGGCAACGCCGACGAGGTGACCGCAAGCGTCATAATCGGCGGGTCCGCCGGGTTCACTTTGCTGTAGACCGGCGGGTTAGGGAGATCGTCCGGCAGCAGGTTGGTGGCGGCGTTAATGGCGGCCTGCACCTCCTGTTCGGCGACATCCAGCGGCAGCGTTAGCTGAAACTGCAACGTCACCACCGAGGCACCGCCCGCGCTTTGCGAGGCCATCTGCTTTAAGCCCGACATCTGGCCGAACTGGCGCTCCAGCGGCGCGGTAATGGCGGAGGTCACGACATCCGGGCTGGCGCCGGGGTAGAGCGTCACCACCTGAATCGTCGGGTAGTCCACTTCCGGCAGGGCGGAGACCGGCAAAAAGCGATAGCCGATGATCCCGGCAAGCAGGATAGCCACCATCAGCAGCGTGGTGGCGACGGGGCGCAGAATAAACAGGCGGGACGGGCCGCCGGTGGCGCTCGGAGGTAACACCTGCATCAGGAACGCGCTCCTTTGGCCGCGCGGGCGCTGTCGGTCGGGGCGCGCTCGCCGCGTTCAGGCTTCGCGGCCTCCGCCGCCGTTTGCGCTTCTACCACATCCACTTTCGCGCCTTCGGTCAGGCGGTCAATGCCGTCCGTCACCACGCGATCGCCGGCGGAGAGGCCCGCGGTGATGACCACGCTTTCGCTGTTCTGAATGCCGGTGGTGACGGTGTGTTTGCTCACTTTATTGTCATCGTTGAGCACCCAGACGAAGTGGCCTTCGTTACCCATCTGCAACGCGGCGGTGGGGATCACGACCGCGTTCTGCTGGGTATCAATCAGCATACGGGCGTTAACGAACTGGTTCGGGAACAGCGCGTCATCTTCATTGGCGAAGCGCGCCTTGAGCTTGATGGTGCCGGTCGTGGCGTCAATCTGGTTATCAAGGCTTAACAACTCGCCGGTGCTGAGCTTTGTGCTGTTGGTGCGATCCCAGGCTTCCACCGTCAGGGTTTTCCCGGCCTTCTGCGCCTGCATTACGGCGGCGATATCGCTCTCCGGCAGGGTAAAGACAAGATCGATAGGGTGCGTCTGGGTCAGCACCACGATGCCGGTGGTGTCGCCGCTGGAAATCTGGTTGCCGATATCCACCTGTTTTAAGCCGACGCGCCCGTCAATCGGCGCGGTGATGCGGCTCCAGTCGAGTTGTAACTGCGCGCTGGCGACGGCGGCTTCATCGGCTTTCAGCGTGCCTTCGCTTTCACTGACCAGCGCCTGCTGGGCATCCAGCTCCTGGCGGGAGACCAGATTCGTCTTGCCAAGCTGCTGATAGCGCGCCAGATCGCGGCGGGCATTGGCGAGCGTGGCGCGGTCTTTGGCAAGCTGTCCCTGCGCCTGGGCGAGCGCCACTTTAAACTGGCTCGGGTCGATTTCCGCGAGCAGATCGCCCGCTTTCACCTGCTGGCCTTCTTTAAAGTGAATCGCCATCAGCTGACCGTCCACGCGGCTGCGCACCGTCACGGTATTCGCGGCGGTGATAGTCCCAAGGCCGGTGAGATAGCGTGGCACTGCCTCGCTGCGCGCGGTGGCGGCCTGCACCGGGGCGGGGGCGCCGCCCATGCGCATCGCGGCGCGACCGCCCGCGTGCTGTGCTTTGCCTGAAGAAGCCTCTGTTGCGGCGTAACGCCAGTAGAGGAGGGCGGCCAACGCCACGACAACAATACCGGCGATGACCCACCGGCGCTTTTTAACCGTGCTTTTCATAAGCAGTACGTCTTCTTTTCCTGAAACGATTAGGCGTAATGATACAAGTTTAGTGAGCCTTCACAGCGGAAAGATGGAGGAAATATGAAACACCGTTTAGAAGTGTCTGAATCGCGCACGTTTTACGAGACGTCTCGCAGCGCTGGTATCCGTCTCTGGCAGAGCTTTAAAACCGCTTTTAAAGTATGGTTTTATCTGTGGATATAAACTATAGTTTATGAGGGATGGTTATGGCATGGACGGTGATCATGTGTCCGGAATTCGCCACATGGTATGAAAGGCAAGATCGCGCAGTGCAAAAACGGCTTTCAGCGTATCTGATGCATTTAAGCCAGCTGGGGCCAACACTTGGACGTCCGCTGGTCGATACGTTAAAGACTTCGCGCTACGGTCAACTGAAAGAGTTGCGCGCGCAGTTTCAGGGAAGAGCGTGGCGTATCTTGTTTGCCTTCGATCCCGATCGCCGTGCGGTTTTACTGTGCGGCGGCAATAAAACCGGGAATAAACGTTTTTATTCCATTTATATCAGGCTGGCGGAAGCCCGTTTTTATCGGCACCTGCTGGCGCTAAGGAGCGAGAGATGAAAACACTGGATGATGTGCTGGCAGGGTATTCCGCAGAAGAGTATGCCGACGTGTTGCGCATGGCTGACGAAATCGCGCTGGAGCACGGCCTGCCGCGCATTCGCGAAGAGAGGGCGTTTTCGCAGCAGCAGCTGGCGGAGATAATGGGCGTAACGCAGCCCGCTATCGCCGCCATTGAGCAGCGCGGCAAGGAAATCAAACTGCTGACGCTCAAGCGCTATGTCGAAGCGCTGGGCGGCAAGCTCTCTTTGCTGGTTGAGCTGCCCGAAGGCAGCAAAGTGATCCCGGTATGACGGCGCTTGTTACTGAAACACCACCTGCGCCCAGCGAGCAAGACCGGCGGTGACGGAGCCGAAATCGTCGCCGCCCTGTACCGGAATGCCCGGCAGTTGCGTTTGCAGCGCCTCGCGGATCAGCGGTGAACGCGCGCTGCCGCCGGTCAGATAAATCACGTCGGGGCGTTCATTGCTTGCCGCAAGCGCCAGCGTGACCTGCTCAAGAATACGCTGTAGCGGCGGGTTAAGCGCCAGCGCGAGCGCCTGCTGGGTGATTTCCTGGCTCAGTTGCGCCTCGATAAACGGCAGCGCGGTCTGGCACAGCGGAGCCTGCGAAAGCGCGATTTTGCTCTCTTCCGCCGCGCGCACCAGCCGGTAGCTCAGACGCTGCCGCCACACTTTTTGCAGCAGCGCCACTTTTTGCGGCTCGCGGGCGTCGCGCGCTAAATCCGCCAGCAGGCGTCCACAGGCGGCGCTGTAAAAATCGCTCTGCGCCGGAACATCGTTGATAGCGCAGGCGTTCCACCATGGCAGCACCGGCAGCGCGGTGCCTTTTTCGGTTTCGCCGCCCATGCCAAGTAATGGCATCAGCTGTTTAAACGCCAGCGCGATATCCAGATCGTTACCGCCCACGCGACAGCCGCTGTGGCCGAGAAGGCTTTGATCGCGATCGCGACGGGCGCGCCACTGCGGGCCCATCAGCAGCAGCGAGCAGTCGGTGGTGCCGCCGCCGATATCCACAACCAGCACGCGCTGTTCTTCACGAAGCGTCGCTTCAAAATCGAGCCCGGCCGCGACCGGCTCATACTGAAACACCACATCGCGAAATCCGGCGCGGTGCGCCGCGCGCTCCAGAATGCCCTGCGCCTGACGGTTGGCCTCATCGCCGCCGAGCCCCTGGAAGTTGATCGGACGGCCAATCACCGCCTGGTCTATCTCCGCGTTCGCCTGCTGCTGCGCCGTCTGACGAATATGCACCATCATCGCGCAGACCAGATCTTCAAACAGCGCGACCTGCTGCGGCTTCAGCCCGCTGGCGCCGAGAAACGACTTCGGCGACTTCACGAACCAGACCTCTTCCGGATCGTCCATGTACTGGCGCAGCGCGCTCAGGCCGAACTGCACGCTGCCGGGCGTGACGTCGATGCTCTCTTCGCGGTTATAGCTCACCGCGCGACGCAGCAGCGCCTGCGTTTCCGCGCCGCTCGCCTCGACATTCTGATGACGATAAAGCCATTCGCTTATCGCCTCGCGCACCGGCGCGCCAATCATGGACGGCAGCAGCGTCGAGCCCTGCTCAAGCGGCAGCATCTGCGGTACGCCGTCGCGCATGACGGCCACAGAGCAGTTGGCGGTGCCGTAGTCAAAACCGATAAACATTCACATATTCCCCATGCCGTGAAGAAGGGGGGCGACTTTAGCGAAATGTCGCGTCGGCGGCAAATGGAATAACCGCGCAAGGCAAAAAAAGGCCGTAGCGATTAAGCTTTAGAAATCATCAACAAAGGAGACGCCATGTTTACGCTTCGCTATCAGCCACCTTACGACTGGCCATGGATGTTACGTTTTCTCAGCGACCGTGCCGTGGCGGGCATTGAAGAGGTGAGCGAAAGCCGCTACCGGCGCACGCTGGCTATCGGCGTGCATCAGGGCTGGTTTAGCGTCACGCCGCATCCGGCGCGCGCGACGCTGACGCTCGACATGAGCGACGGCCTGCTGCCGGTGGCGGAAGCGGTGCAGGCGCGCGTGGTGCGGCTGTTCGATCTGGATTTCGACCCGACGCCAATGCTGGAGACGCTCGGGCCGCTCGCCGCCAGCAGGCCAGGGTTGCGGTTACCGGGTTCGGTGGATGTGTTTGAGCAGGGCGTGCGCGCGATTCTCGGGCAGCTGGTGAGCGTGGCGATGGCGGCGAAGCTGACCGGCAAAGTAGTGCAGGCGGTGGGCGCGCCGCTTGAGGATGGAACCGGCTGGCGCTTTCCGACGCCTGAAGAGATGGCGCGCGCTGAGCCTGCGACGCTCAAAGCGCTCGGGATGCCGTTGATGCGCGCCGGGGCGCTTATCCGGCTCGCCCATGAACATCTGGCCGGGCGGTTTCCGCTCACCTGCCCGGAGGATGTGGCGGCTGGCGTGAAAGCGCTGACGCAACTGCCGGGGATCGGTCCCTGGACGGCGAATTATTTCGCGATGCGCGGCTGGCAGGCGCCGGATATCTTTCTGCCGGACGACTATCTGATTAAGCAGCGTTTCGCGCCGATGACGCCCGCGCAGATCCGCCGCTATGCCGCGCGCTGGCAGCCGTGGCGCACCTACGCGCTTTTACACATCTGGTACGCTCAGGACTGGCAGACGCCGCTTAGTGAATAGCGAAATAGCTGGTGGCGAGGCGCGCGGTCAGCGCCTGCGTCTGGGCCACCGTTTCGCCGTAAACCAGATCGATGCCCACACTCGCGAGCGTTTCCAGCAACGACTGCTGGTCGGCGGGGCCCGCGATGGTTTGCAGGCCGAGGCGGCGCGCATTGCCCATCACAATCGTCAGCAGCATTTCGTCCATCAGGCTCGCATGGGCGTCGGTCACCAGGTCGCTTGCCACCATGATGTAATCGGCGCAGGCGGCAGAGAAATGTTCAAACACTTCCAGCTCGCGGCCGATGTGGCTCAGCACGACCCGGCAACCCGCTTCACGCAGGCGCGCCAGATGGCGGCGCGCCGTCGCGGCATCCTGCATTAACACCTCGCTGTTGATAATCAGATGCAGCAGGCGCGGCGGCAGCGGGCTGGCGGCAAGCTGCGCCAGCAGCGCATCGAGGCGCTGGGCGTTTAACAGCGTCGCAGCGGAGAGGGTCAGCGCCACGCCGACGCCCTTGCGCGCCACATTCGCGGCGTGATCGCGAAAGAAATCGGTCATCATGCGGGTGTCCAGCGCCTGTATCAGCTCCGGATCGGTCAGCCCCGCGCGGAAGCTGTGCTCTTCTATCATTTCGCCTTCGCTGGTCCACAGGCGCAGCGACAGCAGCCAGAAACTGGCGCTTTCCGGCACGCGCGGCGAGGCGACCGGACGCACCATCAGCACATGATGGTGTTCGCTTATCATGCGCTGCTGCTCCTGGGCGGTCAGGGTGCCGCGGCCATTATGGAGCTGCTGCTGGTGCGGTTCGTAAACCGTCACCACGCCGCGCCCGGCGTTCTTCGAGGTGTAACAGGCGATATCCGCCTGCGACATCACTTCCTGCGCCTGGTTATTTGTCGCCTCGATAAGGGTAATCCCCGCGCTGGCGCCGATGCGGTGCAGACGGCTCTCCCAGACAAACGGGTATTCATTGATGGCCGCCACGATGCGCTCGCAGATGGTGCGGGCGTTCTCCAGGCTGCAATCCGGCAGCAGCAGGCCAAATTCATCGCCGCCAAGGCGCGCCAGCACGTCAGTCGTGCGCAGCATCCCCAGCATCAGCGACGCGAGTTCCCGCAGCAGCGCGTCGCCTGCCGCATGTCCGGCGGAATCGTTCACCGCTTTAAAACGATCGAGATCGATATAAACCAGCGCGTGGCGCTGATGGTTGTCGCTGACGCTTTGCAGCAGCCGCTTGAGATGGCTTTCAAAGCTTACGCGGTTGGCGAGATGGGTGAGGGCGTCGTGCGAGGCGCTGTAGCTCAGTTGGCGCAGCATTTTGCGCGATTCGGTAACGTCATGGATAACCAGCACCGAGCCGATATTTTCCCCTTCCAGCGTGCTGAGCGGCGTAATGGTGTAATGAATGTCGTAATTGCCGCCGCTGCGGCAGTGCAGCACCACATCCTGTTCAATACCGGTGCCGGCCTGCGAGGCTTCGCCGTTGTGAATATCGTTAAGCAGCGGACCGTTATCGCCAAACGTGATACGCAGAATCGCGAGGATTGGCTGGCCGATAGCCTCTTCCTGACGCCAGCCGCTCATTTTCTCGGCGACCGGGTTCATAAAGGTGACGTTCATATCGATATCGGTACAAATCACCGCTTCGCCGATAGAATCGAGCGTGATATGCAGCCGCTCTTTCTCCTGGAACAGCGCCTCGTTAAGCTGTTTCACCTCGGTCATGTCCATGTTCACGCCGAGCAGCCGCTCCACCTCGCCCTGTTTATTCAGCACGCGGTTGGCCAGCGCGCGAATGTGGCGCACGCCGTTTTTCACCTGAATGCGATATTCCATCTTAAACGGCACGCGCGCGCGCAGCGCCTCCTGGATGGTGGCTTCCGCCTGGGCGACATCTTCTTTCAGCAGCCGCGATTTCCAGAGCTGGTAGGTCGGGCGCGTGTGCGGCGGCACTTCGAAAAGCTCAAACATGCGCTGATCCCAGGCGAGCACGTCGGTGCCAAGTTCCCACTCCCAGATGCCGATGCCGCCTGCTTCGTTGGCGAGCGTAATACGCTCCATCAGACGTTTGTTCACCCACTCGGTGCGCTTGAGATCGGTAATATCCTCCACCTGGGCGATAAAGTAGAGCGGCGAGCCGTCGCGCTGGCGCACGATAGAGACCGCCAGCAGCGCCCATACCACATCGCCCGCGCGGGTGTAGTAGCGCTTCTCCATCGAGTAGTTATTCATCTCGCCGTTCAGCAGCTTCTCGACCTGCGCCATATCGGCATGCAGATCTTCCGGGTAGGTCATCTGCTGGAAGCTCATATTCGCGAGCTGCTCGGGCGTATAGCCAAGAAACGTACAGAGCGCTTTGTTAACCTGCAAGAAGCCGCCTTCTGTCGAGACCAGCGCCATGCCGATGGCGGAATATTCCATCGCGTTGCGAAAGCGCGTCTCGCTCTCGGTAATGAGCTTGCGCTCTTCCCTGGAGGCGTACATCACCATCGTCATCACGTTAGCGGGCAGCAGGATCATTAAAAAGGGCAGCCAGGGCGCATTGATCACTACGCCTTCATGCGGCAAATCAAGCAGCGTCGGGTTAGTGGCGATAACAAAAGAGACCATCATGACGGTGGCGAGAAAGACCGTGAACGCCTCCAGCCGCGGCAGGCGGATGGCGCTCCACATCAGCAGCACAATCACGAAGGTGAAGGGCCACGGCATATAGTGCAGCGCCAGCCAGCTGCACAGCAGCGTGACGCAGAGGGTCGCCAGGCTTTCGGCCAACAGGCGCGGGCTGCGATGACGCAGCAGGTAGCGCGCTTTAAACAGCAGCCCGAGCGGCACCAGCGCGAGCGCGCCGATGGTTTCCGATAAGATCCACACCAGCGCCAGGCGCAGCGTGACGTGGACATCGCTGATGGCCGTCAGGAGCAGTGCCCCCACCAGCGGCGGCACCACGGCGCTGGCGAACGCCAGCCGAATCCAGTTATTGAGATTTTTAAGCGGGTTGTACCAGGGCAGCAGTTTGCGCAGTAGCGTTGCGCCCAGCAGCGCTTCGATAATATTGATAACGGTATAAGAGAGCTCAAGGTGCGCGGCCGGGAACAGCGTCAGGCTCGCCAGCACCGTGCCCGCGCCGCAGACCAGCGCAATCGGCGCCCACAGGCGCAGGGCGTGACGAAAGAACGCCACCATCATAATGGAGGTCGGGAACCACAGCGGGGCCAGAAGCGTGTCGAATAGCGTCAGCTCAAGCGAAAAGAGCGTAAAAATGTAGGTCAGTAAGCCCAGGCTTACTAAGCGCAGCAGAGGATGCGGCGTGGCCGCCAGCTCCTGCTTGTTCTTTTTTTTGATCATTACCACATAATCCGCATAGGCATTGCCGTCAGGTGCAATACCCGGACGCATCAGGAAAAATGTTTCGGTTATGCTAGTACAAACAATTTACAATTCCTATGGCGTCTGCTCATAAATTAACTGCGGTGAATAATAAAAAGCGCGCCGGAGAGCCTGCGCCTCGCTTAATGCCTGTTTACACGGCGAAAAACACCGCTTTTCACCTGCCACAGACGACAGAATTTGCGCACTTATTCTCACGATTGCAGCATCGACTGGTATCAATTTCGTGAAATCCCTATAATTGCCGCGTCTGGCGCGACGGCGTCACCCTTCCTTTTCTCTTTATTATGTAAACCAGGTCGCTAATTTATGACTGACAAGTCCCATCAATGCGTCATCATCGGCATCGCCGGCGCATCGGCTTCAGGTAAAAGCCTTATCGCAAGTACCCTCTATCGGGAGCTGCGTGAGCAGGTCGGTGATGAACACATTGGTGTTATTCCAGAAGACAGCTATTACAAGGATCAAAGTCATCTGTCCATGGAGGAGCGGGTTAAAACCAATTATGACCATCCGAACGCGATGGATCACAACCTGCTGTTTCAACACCTGCAAATGCTGAAAGCAGGTAAACCCATCGAGCTGCCGGTTTACAGCTACGTGGAGCACACGCGTACCGCGCAAACGGTACATATCGAACCGAAAAAGGTGATTATTCTGGAAGGGATCCTGCTGCTCACCGACGCGCGTCTGCGCGAAGAGATGAATTTCTCGATTTTCGTCGATACCCCGCTGGATATCTGCCTGATGCGCCGCATTAAGCGTGACGTCAACGAGCGCGGCCGTTCTATGGACTCTGTGATGACGCAGTATCAGAAAACGGTGCGCCCGATGTTCCTGCAATTTATCGATCCTTCCAAGCAGTACGCCGACATCATCGTGCCGCGCGGAGGCAAGAACCGCATCGCTATCGATATTCTCAAGGCGAAAATCAGCCAGTTCTTTGAATAAGCTGCGTTTTGCGTGTACCGTTCCAGAAGTTACCCTCAGGCTTTCGGCGTTTGCCGGAAGCCTGAACACATCAGGAGAGTGTAATGCGTCTTTGTGACCGAGATATTGAAGCCTGGCTGGATGAAGGCCGACTGGCGATTACCCCGCGTCCGCCGGTGGAGCGCATTAACGGCGCCACGGTGGATGTGCGTCTTGGCAATAAATTCCGCACCTTCCGCGGCCATACCGCCGCGTTTATCGATTTAAGCGGCCCGAAAGATGAAGTGAGCGCGGCGCTCGATCGCGTCATGAGCGACGAAATCGTGCTGAACGACGGCGAGGCGTTTTACCTCCATCCGGGCGAGCTGGCGCTGGCGGTGACCTATGAGTCCGTCACGCTGCCGGCCGATCTGGTCGGCTGGCTCGACGGACGTTCGTCGCTGGCGCGGCTCGGGCTGATGGTGCACGTCACCGCGCACCGTATCGATCCGGGCTGGCAGGGCTGTATTGTGCTGGAGTTCTATAATTCAGGTAAGTTGCCCCTGGCGTTGCGCCCTGGCATGTTGATTGGCGCGCTGAGCTTCGAGCCGCTTTCCGGCCCGGCAGAGCGTCCTTACAACCGCCGTCAGGATGCGAAATATCGCGATCAGCAGGGTGCTGTCGCCAGCCGTATAGACAAAGACTAAGCGCCCGCGGGCCGGTCTGCAGAGGATGCCATGAGACGAGTTCTGACCACGCTGATGATCTTACTGGTGGTGTTTTTCGCCGGTCTCTCCGCGCTGGTGATGCTGGTAAATCCCAACGATTTTCGCAGTTACATGATAAGCCAGGTCGAGCGGCGCAGCGGGTATCAGCTGAAGCTTGATGGCCCGCTGCGCTGGCACGTCTGGCCGCAGCTCAGCATTCTCTCGGGCCGGATGAGCCTTACCGCGCCCGGCGCCAGCCAGCCGCTGGTCAGCGCCGATAACATGCGTCTGGATGTGGCGCTGTTTCCGCTGCTCTCGCACCAGCTCGCTGTGCGTCAGGTGATGCTGAAAGGCGCGGTGGTGCAGCTCACGCCCCAGAGCGAGGCGCGGCACGAACCGGGCGCGCCGGTCGGGCCGAAAAACAGCGCGCCGCCGGTAGAAGATACCCGCGGCTGGTCGTTCGACATCGCCCGTCTTAAAGTGGCCGACAGCGTGCTGGTGTTCCAGCATAAAGATGATGAACAGGTCACCGTTCGCAACATTAATTTGCAAATGGAGCAGAACGAGTACCACGATGCGCAGCTTGAGCTGAGTGGCAAAGTCAGCCGCGATCAGCGCGATCTGACGCTCTCGCTCACTGCCGCGCTGAACGCCGCCGACTATCCGCAAACCCTGAGCGCCACGGTGTCGCAGCTCTCCTGGCAACTGCACGGCGCCGATCTTCCCCGTGACGGCATCACAGGCGAAGGCACGTTCCAGGCACGCTGGCTTGAGGGCGACAAGCGCCTGGAATTCAGCGCGCTCAACCTTAAAGCCAACGACAGCCAGCTTGCCGGGCAGGGGAGCGTGACGCTTGGCGACACGCCGGCCTGGGATCTCGATCTGCATTTCAGCGCGCTGGATCTGGAAAAACTGCTCGCGCCGGACCCGGCCACCACTACCGCCGTCGCCCAGCAGGGCCAGCAGAGCGCGTTGCCGCGCCCGGTGATTGCCGCTGAAGTGGACCAGGCGCCGTATGTGGGGCTGCGTGGTTTTAACGCCAGCGCCCGTATTCAGGCCGACAGCGTACGCTGGCGTGGGCTGACCTTCAGCAACGTCAATACGCAGATGCGCAATCAGGCGGGGCTGCTGACGCTTAGCGCGCTGACCGGCAAACTCGGCGCGGGCGAACTGTCGCTGCCGGGAAGGCTTGACGCGCGCGATGATGTCCCGGACGCGCGTTTTACGGTCAACGCGAAAGATATTGAAGTGGGCGAGATCCTGCGCGCCTTTAATTACCCTATCGCGCTGACCGGCAAAATGAGCGTTGACGGTAAGTTTCAGGGCGATCGCATCGACGCCCAGGCGTTTCGTGAAAACTGGGAAGGCGAGGCGACGCTTGCGCTTAAAGGCAGCCGCATGGAAGGGCTGAATTTCCAGCAGCTTATCCAGCAGGCGGTAGAACGCAGCGGCGGTGGGGTGAGCGCGCGCGAAGATTTCGACAACGCCACCACGCTCGACAGTTTCACCACGCACGCGACGCTGGATCACGGCGAGCTGACGCTTGACGAGATGCAGGGGCAGTCTTCACTGCTGGCCTTAAGCGGGGAGGGCACGCTCGATCTGGTGCGCGAGCAGTGCGACACGCGCTTTAAAGTACAGGTGACCGACGGCTGGAAAGGCGACGATAAACTGGTGCAGTGGCTTAAAGCCACGCCGGTGCCACTGCGCGTCTACGGTTCGTGGAAGGCGCTTAACTACAGTTTGCAGGTCGATCAGCTGTTGCGTAAGCATCTGCAGGATGAAGCCAAACGTCGGCTGAGCGACTGGAGCGAGCGCCATAAAGGCAGCAACGACGCGCAGGATGTGAAAAAACTGCTCGATAAGCTGTAATCTCCACCACACAAAAAAGCGGCCCTGGCGGCCGCTTTTTTTATGGCGTTACGCCGCGTCGTCGGTCGGCGTTTCCTGCGGCACAGCCTGCGAGGTGATTCGCACTTTCTGAATGCGATGCTGTTCCACCGCGAGCGTGGTGAGCCGGTAATGTCCCACCTGGACCGTTTCGCCCACGCCCGGAATGCGTTGCAGATACTCCATCATCAGCCCGGCGAGCGTGTGGTACTCCCGCTTCTCGTCAAGCGGCAGCGGAACATACTGAATCAAGTCTTCCAGCGGCATATGGCCGTTGGCGGTCCAGCTACCGTCGGCGTT
Source organism: Cronobacter sp. EKM101R (assembly GCF_963888145.1). Taxonomy (NCBI): domain Bacteria; kingdom Pseudomonadati; phylum Pseudomonadota; class Gammaproteobacteria; order Enterobacterales; family Enterobacteriaceae; genus Cronobacter; species Cronobacter sp. EKM101R. The sequence continues at coordinate 306,974 of NZ_CAWPHW010000001.1, forward strand.
TTTCTGAATGTCGTGGCGCGCGTCAATCTCTTCCACTTCGTTTGGCAGATTACCGGCGATGGTTTCCATCACGTCGCTCAGCGTCACCACCCCCTCCACCGAGCCAAACTCATCGACCACAAACGCAAAGTGAGTGCGGGCGTTGCGAAACTGCTCCAGCGCTTTTAACAGCGGCAACCCTTCCGGGAACACCAGTGGCTGGCGCACCAGCGCGCGCAGATCGAGCGGCTCGCCGCGCAGCGACTGTTGCAGCAAGTCGATGATATGCACCACGCCGAGCAGTGCGTCCTCGTCTTCGTCACTGCGGATAACCACGCGGGTATGCTGATTGCGCTCAAGCAGGGCGCGTACCTGCGCCTCTGGCGCGTTGATATCGATATGCTCGACGTCGTGACGGGAGGTCATAATGCTATTGACGGTGCGCTGGTTAAGGTTCAGCACGCGTTCAATCATCCGTTGTTCCTGCGGATTGAACAGGGGATGGTTGTCGTAATCGGCGAGCAGCGACGCCGTCTGCGGGTCGAGATCGGCGTCTTCTTTCTTACCGCTGATAAGCCGCATTACGGCTTCCGTGGTGCGCTGGCGCAGCGTCTGATTGGCGGTGGAGAGAAAACGGCGGCGGTTGAAAATTGCGAGCTGGTTGAGGGCTTCGATAATAATAGAAAAGCCAATGGCCGCGTAGAGATAGCCTTTAGGAATATGGAAGCCGAAGCCGTCGGCAATCAGGCTGAAGCCTATCATCAGCAAAAAGCTGAGACAGAGGATAACAATCGTCGGGTGATGATTCACAAAGCGTGTCAGCGCCTTGCTTGCCATCAGCATCAGGGAGACGGCGATAATTACCGCCGCCATCATGACCGCCAGGTGATCCACCATGCCGACCGCGGTGATGACCGAATCTAGCGAGAAGACCGCATCGAGGATAACAATCTGCGCCACCACGGCCCAGAATTTCGCGCCGCGCCGCTGCGTCGGGTTTTCCGTATCTTTGCCTTCGAGCCGCTCGTTAAGTTCCACGGTCGCTTTAAACAGCAGAAACAGGCCGCCCAGCAGCATAATTAAATCGCGGGCGCTGAAGCTGAAGCTTTTGATGGTTAACAGCGGTGTGGTGAGGGTCACCAGCCACGAGACGGAGGCCAGCAGGCCGAGACGCATCACCATCGCCAGTATCAGGCCGGTAACGCGCGCGCGGTCGCGCTGGGCGGGGGGCAGTTTTTCAGCCAGGATGGCGATAAACACCAGGTTGTCGATTCCGAGCACCAGCTCCAGCACGATAAGCGTGGCCAGACCTGCCCAGATCGAGGGGTCGGCAATCCATTCCATATGGGGTCAGTTACCTTTTAAGATAAATAGCAGTCTGATGATCCTGGATAAATCGCGCTTAAATTGCAACGCGAGGCAGAATTATCTTAACGGCGAAGAGTGGCGGGAAATTAACCAAACGTGGCAAATAAAAGCTAATAAGTAGCCAGATGCCATATTTTGGTCATAATGAAAAAGAATGAAATAATAATATTACCCGGATATATCTTAATTATAATGTCTGCGTAGTTTATACGCCCCTGCCTGTCAACATGAAGAAAATCCTAAAAGTAATAAAATGGGCTGTTCATATTATTCTTAAAAACAGCCCTGCAACGGTGCGTTAACTTGCCTGCCAAAACTTTAGCTGCAACAATCCACTCAGCATTTCTTATTCCCACCGGCACACAAGGATTTTTCTTTGTGCGTTCTGGATGAGCAGTGCGCCAGCGTAATGAACCGTCTCTTGCAATAAGATAAATCCAATTGGAAGAGGCTCCACAGGGGTGTGTCAATATAACCGTCTGTTTTTGCAGTAGATTGGTAACTGAAAGCCAAGGGCGGTAGCGTGCCTGAAGTCTGTCAATTAGCCTCAATTATTCTGTCAATAGTATATGGGTAAATAAGCGACTTTTAGGAATGATTCCAGTTATATTCTGGCGCCTGACGCCGCATTCTTGATGCAGGAACAAGCGGTACGGTGGCTTATTTAAAGGGTCAGAATAATTACTCTGCCAAAGTGATAAAAATTCAATGATGAAATCCAGACTGAAATTGATGCCTTTATTGGTGTCTGTAACCTTGATGAGCGGTTGCACTGTTTTTCCCGGCAGCAATATGTCTACGATGGGAAAGGACGTGATCAAGCAACAGGATGCAGACTTTGATCTTGACCGGATGGTGAACGTATATCCGCTGACGCCGCGACTGGTAGAACAATTACGTCCTCGTCCGAACGTGGCTCAGCCGAATATGTCTCTCGACCAGGAGATTGCCAACTACCAGTATCGTGTAGGGCCGGGCGACGTACTCAACGTCACCGTCTGGGATCACCCGGAACTCACCACGCCTGCGGGCCAGTACCGCAGCTCCAGCGACACCGGTAACTGGGTGCAGCCGGACGGCACCATGTTCTATCCCTACATTGGTAAGGTCCACGTTGTTGGCAAAACCCTCGCTGAAATCCGCAGCGATATTACCGGCCGTTTAGCGCAGTACATCGCTGACCCGCAGGTGGACGTTAATATCGCCGCATTCCGTTCGCAAAAAGCCTATATCTCAGGGCAGGTGGCGAAATCGGGCCAGCAGGCCATCACCAACGTGCCGCTGACCGTGCTGGATGCCATCAACGCCGCAGGCGGTCTGACGGACGCCGCTGACTGGCGCAACGTCGTGCTGACCCATAACGGTCAGGAGCGCCGCATCTCCCTGCAGGCGCTGATGCAGAACGGCGATCTGAGCCAGAACCATCTGCTTTATCCGGGCGATATCTTATTCGTTCCGCGTAATGACGATCTGAAAGTCTTCGTGATGGGCGAAGTGAAGAAACAGAGCACGCTCAAAATGGACTTCAGTGGTATGACGCTGACCGAAGCGCTCGGCCAGGCTGAAGGTATCGATCTGACGACGTCTAACGCGAGCGGCATCTTTGTTATCCGTCCTCTGCGCGGCGACACCCAGCGCGGCGGCAAGATTGCCAACATTTACCAGCTTGATATGTCCGATGCGACTTCGCTCATTATGGCGACGGAATTCCGTCTGCAACCGTATGACGTGGTCTATGTCACCACCGCACCGGTGGCGCGCTGGAACCGTCTTATCAACCAGTTGCTGCCGACCATCAGTGGCGTCCGTTACATGACGGATACAGCAAACGACATTCACAAGTGGTAACGCCTATGTTTAACAAAATACTTGTGGTTTGCGTGGGGAACATCTGTCGTTCCCCTACCGCGGAGCGATTGCTTAAACGCCATCTGCCGGACGTGACGGTCGCGTCCGCAGGCCTTGGGGCGCTGGTCGGGAAGGGGGCAGACGCCAGCGCGGTGAGCGTGGCGGCCGCGCACGACCTCTCTCTGGAGGGCCATGAGGCCCGCCAGTTAACCAGCGCGATGTGCCGCGAGTACGACTTAATCCTCGCCATGGAAAAGCGTCATGTCTCCTCGATTTGCGACATGGCGCCGGAGATGCGCGGCAAAGTGATGCTGTTTGGTCACTGGGACGACCAGCGCGATATTCCCGACCCGTATCGTAAAAGCCGGGACGCCTTTGAGGCGGTTTACGCACTTCTGGATCACTCTGCCCGCCAGTGGGCGCAGGCACTGAAAACGCAGCAGGGATAACGATGACTGATAAAGTGAGACATTCTGCCGCCCCGGTGGAGGGCGGCGACGAGATAGATATTGGACGCCTGGTCGGCACTGTGGTGGAAGCACGCTGGTGGGTGCTTGGCATTACGGCGCTGTTTGCGCTGGGCGCGCTGATTTATGTCATGTTCGCCACTCCCATCTACAGCGCCGACGCGCTGGTGCAAATCGAGCAGAATCAGGGCAACTCCCTGGTGCAGGACATCAGCACGGCGCTGCAAAACAAGCCGCCCGCGTCGGATGCGGAAATTCAGCTGATCCAGTCCCGTCTGGTGCTCGGCAAAACCGTCGACGATCTTGATCTCGACATCGCCGTTCAGAAAAAGACGTTCCCCCTGTTTGGTTCGGGCTGGGAACGCCTGATGGGCCGCGCCGACGAGACCATTAAAGTGACCACTTTCGATCTGCCGAAAGGCATGGCGGAGGATGAGTTCACGGTCGCGGTGCTGGGCCCGAAACAGTATCAGCTCACCAGCAGCGGCGGTTTTAGCGCCCGCGGCGAAGTGGGTAAACCGCTGAGCAAAGACGGCGTGAAAATGATGGTGGACGAGATTCACGCACAGGAAGGCAGTGAATTTACCGTCACCAAATACTCCACGCTCGGCATGATCAATCAGCTGCAAAACAACCTGACGGTCACCGAAACGGGTAAAGACACCGGCGTGCTGAGCCTGACGTATATGGGCGAAGATCGCGATCAGATCCGCGATATTCTTAACAGCATCACCCGTAATTACCTTGAGCAGAATATCGAGCGTAAATCGGAAGAAGCGGCCAAAAGCCTGGCGTTTCTCGCCAAACAGCTTCCGGAAGTGCGCTCGAATCTGGATATCGCCGAGAACAAACTCAACGCGTATCGCCAGCAGCAGGATTCTGTCGACCTGCCGCTGGAGGCCAAAGCGGTGCTGGACTCAATGGTGAACATTGACGCTCAGCTCAACGAGCTGACGTTCAAAGAGGCGGAAATCTCCAAGCTCTACACCAAAGCGCACCCGGCGTATCGCACGCTGCTGGAAAAACGCCAGGCGCTGGAAGATGAAAAGGCGAAGCTGAATAACCGCGTCACCGCGATGCCGAAAACCCAGCAGGAGATCGTCCGTCTGACCCGTGATGTGGAATCGGGCCAGCAGGTGTACATGCAGCTGCTGAACAAACAGCAGGAGCTGAAAATCACCGAGGCGAGCACCGTGGGCGATGTGCGTATCGTCGACCCGGCTATCACTCAACCGGGCGTGGTGAAGCCGAAGAAAGCGCTGATCGTGCTTGGCAGCATTATTCTCGGCCTGCTGCTCTCCATCGTGATTGTGCTGCTGCGCTCGCTGTTTAACCGCGGTATCGAAAGCCCGCTGGCGCTGGAAGAGGCGGGAATCAACGTCTACGCCAGTATCCCGCTCTCTGAATGGCAGAAATCGCGCGACAGCGTGAAGACCGTCAAAGGGGTTAAACGCTTCAAACAGAGCCAGCTGCTGGCGGTGGGCAACCCGACGGATCTCGCCATCGAGGCTATCCGCAGCCTGCGCACCAGTCTGCACTTCGCCATGATGCAGGCGCCGAACAACGTCCTGATGCTGACCGGTGTAAGCCCGTCTATCGGTAAAACGTTTGTCTGCGCCAACCTGGCGGCGGTGATCAGCCAGACCCACAAACGCGTGCTGCTGATCGACTGCGATATGCGTAAGGGCTACACCCACGAGCTGCTTGGCACGACTAACGTCAACGGACTCTCTGACGTGCTGTCAGGGCAGGGCGATATCAGCCGCTGCGCGCAGAAAACCTCTGTGCCGGGCTTTGACCTGGTGCCGCGCGGTCAGGTGCCGCCGAACCCGTCTGAGCTGCTGATGAGCGAACGTTTCGCGGAGCTGGTGAAATGGGCGAGCGCGAACTACGACATGGTGCTTATCGATACGCCGCCGATTCTGGCCGTCACCGATGCCGCCGTCGTCGGCCGCCACGCCGGCACCACGCTGATGGTCGCGCGCTATGCGGTCAACACGCTTAAAGAAGTACAGACCAGCCTGAGCCGCTTCGAGCAGAACGGCATTGAAGTCCGGGGGGTTATCCTTAACTCCATCTTCCGTCGCGCTTCCGGCTACCAGGACTACGGCTACTACGAGTACGAGTACAAATCGGACCACAAGTAGCGGCGTCCCTCCCCACCTCGCCCTCCCGCTCCCTGCGGGAGGGTAAGCAACCCCAACGGCAGGCTTATTTTCTTCCTCTTTTCTGAGGAGGAGGGCGGGGGTGAGGGCAATGAACACGGCGCAGCCTTAAGCGGCTACGCCCTTGCGGCAACGTGCATAACATCCATTAAGCATTCGGAGAAACCACAATGACCAGCACCGCGCGCCCCTTAGTGTCTGTTTACATGCCGACGTGGAACCGCCAGCAACTGGCTATCCGGGCGATCAATTCCGTGCTGCGCCAGGACTACGACAACTGGGAACTTATCATTGTCGACGACTGCTCCAGCAACTGGGAGCAGCTGCAAAACTTCGTTCTGGCGCTTAACGATCCGCGCGTCAGCTACACGCGCAATGATTTTAACTCCGGCGCGTGCGCGGTGCGCAACCAGGCCATTCTGCAGGCGAAGGGCGATTTCATTACCGGCATCGACGATGACGACGAATGGATGCCGAACCGGCTGTCCGTTTTCCTTTCGCACAAAGAGAAGCTTAATCAGCACGCGTTTCTCTACGCCAACGACTATCTGTGCGAAGGCCAGGTTTACTCGCAGCCGACCAGCCTGCCGCTCTACCCGAAATCGCCGTGGTCGCTGAAGTTGTTCTTTAAGCGCAACATCGTCGGCAACCAGGTGTTCACCTGGGCGTGGCGTTTCAAAGAGTCGCTGTTTGATAACGAGCTTGCCGCCGCGCAGGACTACGACATGTTCCTGCGCATGGTCGTGACCTACGGCGAGCCGTGGAAAGTGGAAGACGCGACGCAAATTCTGCATATCAACCACGGTGAAATGCAGATAACCAAATCGGCGAAAAAGTTTGCCGGTTATTTCCACTTCTACCGTAAACACAAAGATAAATTCGACCGCGCCAGCAAAAAATATCAGCTGTTTACGCTCTATCAGATCCGTAATAAACGCATGAACTGGCGCACGCTGCTGACGCTTTTGTCGGTGCGTAATACCAAACGTCTGGCTGACAGCCTGCGGGGGAAATAATGCTGCTTGAGGATCTGCGCGCGAATTCATGGAACCTGCGCCCCTGCTGCATGGTGGTCGCCTATCGCATCGCGCACTTCTGCTCGGTGTGGCGCAAAAAAAACGTGCTTAACAACCTGTGGGCGGCGCCGGTGCTGCTGCTCTACCGCTTCTTTACCGAATGTTTTTTCGGGTATGAAATTCAGGCCGCCGCCACCATTGGCCGCCGTTTCACCATTCACCACGGTTATGCCGTCGTTATCAACAAAAACGTGGTGGCCGGAGATGATTTCACCATTCGCCACGGCGTCACCATCGGCAACCGCGGCGCGGAAAGCCTCGCCTGCCCGGTTATCGGCAACGGCGTGGAGCTCGGGGCGAACGTGGTGATCATTGGCGATATCACCATCGGCAATAACGTCACGATAGGCGCGGGCAGCGTGGTGCTGGACAGCGTGCCGGACAATGCGCTGGTGGTCGGCGAAAAAGCGCGGGTGAAGGTAATTAAATGAACATATTACAATTTAATGTCCGCCTCGCAGAAGGCGGCGCGGCAGGCGTAGCGCTGGATCTTCATCAGCGCGCCCTGCAAAAAGGGATGCGTTCCCGTTTTATTTACGGCTACGGCAAGGGCGGTAAAAAAAGCGTCAGTCACGATAATTTCCCGGAAGTGGAAAAACATACGCCGCGACTGACCTCGATCGCCAATATCGCGCTGTTCCGCTTCGTAAACCAGGATCTCTTTGGCTCGCTCGACGGGCTTTACCGTCGGGTAACGCGCGCCGACGGGCCGGTGGTGCTGCACTTTCATGTATTGCACAGCTACTGGCTGAATCTCGATAAGGTGGTGGCGTTCTGCCAGAAGCTGAAAGCGCACAAGCGCGACGTCACTTTCGTCTGGACGCTGCACGATCACTGGAGCGTCACCGGCCGCTGCGCCTTTCTCGACGGCTGCGAAGGCTGGAAAAGCGGCTGCCAGAAATGCCCGACGCTGGACAACTATCCGCCGGTCAAAGTCGACCGCGCGCACAGCCTGGTCGATAACAAACGCCAGCGCTTTCGCGACATGCTGGCGCTCGGCTGCCATTTTATTTCGCCAAGCCAGCACGTGGCCGACGCCTTTAACAGCCTCTACGGGGCAGGGCGCTGCAAAATCATCAACAACGGCATCGACGTGGCGACGGAAGCCATTCTCGCCGAACTGCCGCTGATGCCGCCGGGCACGGGCGCGCCGAAAATCGCCGTTGTGGCTCACGATTTACGTTACGACGGTAAAACCAATCAGCGTCTGGTGCGCGATCTGGTGGCGCTCGGCGATAAAGTGGAAGTGCACACCTTCGGCAAATTCTCGCCGTTTGAAGGCGCCAATGTAGTCAACCACGGCTTTTTGACCGACAAACGTAAGCTGATGAACGAACTGAATCAGATGGACGCGCTGCTGTTTACGTCGCGCGTCGATAACTACCCGCTGATTCTGTGCGAAGCGCTTTCCATCGGCGTGCCGGTTATCGCCACCCACAGCGAGGCGGCGCAGGAAGTGCTGAATAAATCGGGCGGTAAAACGGTCGATGACAATGACGTGCTGCTGCTGGCGCAGCGCGGTAAAGCGCAGATCGCCGAAGCGGTTTTCGGCACCACGCTTGAAGCCTTCCGGGCGCGCAGTCGGGAAGCGTACAGCGGCCAACAGATGCTGGAGGAATATGTCTCGTTCTATCAGAGTCTGTAGCTATCTGCTGCTGCCGTTCATCTATCTGGTGGTGAACGTCAAACTGGCGCAGCTTGGCGAGAGTTTCCCGATTACGATTGTGACGTTTTTGCCGGTGCTGCTGCTGCTGTTCGTGGACAAGATTAACCTGAAGAAGCTGATGATCGCGCTGGGACTCGGCGCTGGTCTGACGATGTTCAACTACCTGTTCGGTAAATCGCTCGACGCCAGTAAATATGTCACGTCGACGATGCTGTTTCTGTATACGGTTATCATCATCGGGATGACCTGGAGCATTCGCTTCAAGACCATCTCGCCGCGTAACTACCGCAAAATTCTGCGGCTGTTTTACCTGGTGGTGGGCTTTATCGTTACGCTGGCGGCGCTGGAGATGGCGCAGATTATCCTCTCCGGCGGCAGTAGTCTGATGGAAACCATCTCGAAGTTTCTCATCTACAGCAACAGCTATGTACTCAATTTCATTAAGTTTGGCGGCAGGCGCACCACGGCGATGTATTTCGAGCCGGCGTTCTTCGCTCTGGCGTTAATCTCAATTTGGCTCAGCATCAAACAGTTTGGTATCAAAACCCCAAAAACCGATGGTATGATTCTTTTAGGGATAGTCTTATCGGGTTCGTTTTCGGGCGTGATGACATTTATCCTGTTTTATTTGCTGGAGTGGGCGTTTCAGTATCTTAATAAAAACGCGATTCGTAAAAAGTTGCCGCTGGCAATTGTTTCCCTGGCTGTGTTTATCGTAGGCGTAGTGTTCGCCTTCCCGTATATCGCGGAGCGTATCGGTGATTTAGGCACAGAGGGTTCGTCATCCTATTATCGCATCATCGGACCGCTGGTGATGGTGGGATATTCGCTGACGAATATCGATGGTGTAGTGCGTTTTGGTTCGCTTTACGAATATGTCGCATCATTCGGAATTTTTAACGGTGCGGACGTCGGAAAAACAATAGACAATGGGCTCTACCTGCTAATCATTTATTTTTCATGGTTCGCAGTGTTACTCACCGGCTGGTATATGTTCAGGGTCGGGAAAATGATGATTAACGCATTTGGTAATAATCAGAATTTTCGTGTACAGCTGTGGTTATTTACACCTGTATCCCTGTTTTTTACCGGTTCGATTTTTAGCCCGGAATATGCGTTCTTAATTGTTTGTCCGTTTATTCTGCGTAAAGCGTTAAACATTACAGATTCCTGATGAGGTAGGCCCGGATGCTTTTAAGTGTAATTACTGTCGCCTGGCGCAATTACGAAGGGGTGGTGAAGACCTGGCAGTCCCTGGCCCACCTGGCGCAGGCGCCTGAGATCGAGTTCGAATGGATTGTGGTGGACGGCGGCTCTAACGACGGTACCGCGCAGTTCCTGGAAGATCTCAACGGTCAGTACAACCTGCGTTTCGTCAGCGAAAAAGACCACGGCATTTACGATGCGATGAATAAAGGCATCGAAATGGCCAACGGCCGCTTTGCGATTTTTCTGAATTCCGGCGACATATTTCATCCAGGCGTAGCCGACGTGGCGCGCCAGCTGGCCGCTGCGCCGGAAAATGAAAATGCGATGTATATTGGCGATGCGCTGCTCGATTTCGGTGACGGCAATAAAATGCGCCGCAACGCGAAAAGCGGCTGGTATATTTACCACAGCCTGCCTGCCAGCCATCAGGCGATTTTCTTCCCGGTTTCCGGGCTTAAAAAGTACCCCTACGATCTGCAATATAAAGTCTCATCCGATTACGCGTTAACCGCCAAAATGTATAAATCCGGCTACGGCTTTAAAAAGCTGAAGGGGCTGGTGTCAGAATTCTCAATGGGCGGCGTGTCAACCTCGAATAATCTGGAATTATGTCAGGACGCTAAAAAAGTGCAACGCAACATATTGCGGGTTCCTGGAATATTAACAGAACTTTCTTATTTATTACGCATGCGTACGACCGGAAAAGCTAAGGCGCTGTATAACAAAGCATAAAGCCTGGCCATAAGGAAAGCATATGCAAGATTTAAGCGGATTCTCGGTGCCGAAAGGCTTCCGGGGCGGGCACCCTATTAAGGTTCAACTGTGGTGGGCGGTTCAGGCGACGCTGTTTGCCTGGTCTCCGCAAATATTATATCGCTGGCGCGCCTTCTTATTACGGTTATTTGGCGCGCGAATTGGCAAAGGCGTGGTGATTCGCCCTTCGGTGCAAATTACCTACCCGTGGAAATTAACCATCGGCGATTACGCCTGGGTCGGGGATGACGCGGTGCTCTATACGCTTGGGGATATCACCATCGGCGCGAACGCCGTGGTATCGCAGAAATGCTACCTGTGCACCGGCAGCCACGACTACATGAGCCCGCATTTTGATATTACCGCCGAGCCGATTGTGATTGGCGAAAAGGCCTGGCTTGCGACGGATGTGTTTGTCGCGCCTGGCGTGACCATCGGCGCAGGCACTGTGGTCGGCGCGCGCAGCAGCGTATTTAAGACGCTGCCGGCGAACAAGATTTGTCGTGGCAATCCGGCGCAGATCGTTCGCGACCGGGTGGAGGGGCAGTAACCCTCCGCGCCACATCGATTTCCCCTCTCAAGCCGAGAGGGTTTGGGAAAGGGGAGCAGGACACTGATCCCTGAATTAATAAACGGCCTGGTGAGCCAGGCAAAGTCCGATTTAAACAGAGGAAAAACAAATTATGAGTAAAGTTGCTCTCATTACCGGCGTAACCGGACAAGATGGCTCCTATCTGGCTGAGTTTCTGCTTGAGAAAGGTTATGAAGTCCACGGTATCAAACGCCGCGCGTCTTCCTTCAATACCGAGCGCGTTGACCATATCTACCAGGATCCGCACAGCACCAACCCGAAATTCCACCTGCACTATGGCGACCTGACCGATACCTCCAACCTGACCCGTATCCTGCAGGAAGTGCAGCCGGACGAAGTGTACAACCTGGGCGCGATGAGCCACGTAGCGGTCTCCTTCGAATCCCCGGAATATACCGCAGACGTAGATGCCATGGGCACCCTGCGCCTGCTGGAAGCTATCCGCTTCCTGGGTCTGGAAAAGAAAACCCGTTTCTATCAGGCATCCACCTCTGAGCTGTATGGCCTGGTGCAGGAAATCCCGCAGAAAGAAACCACCCCGTTCTACCCGCGTTCTCCGTATGCGGTCGCGAAACTGTACGCTTACTGGATCACCGTAAACTACCGTGAATCCTACGGCATGTACGCGTGCAACGGCATTCTGTTCAACCACGAATCCCCGCGCCGCGGCGAAACCTTCGTCACCCGCAAAATCACCCGCGCTATCGCCAACATCGCACAGGGTCTGGAATCTTGCCTGCACCTGGGCAACATGGACTCCCTGCGTGACTGGGGCCATGCCAAAGACTACGTGAAAATGCAGTGGATGATGCTGCAGCAGGAACAGCCGGAAGATTTCGTTATCGCGACCGGCGTGCAGTACTCCGTGCGTCAGTTCGTCGAAATGGCGGCCGCGCAGCTGGGTATCAAACTGCGCTTTGAAGGCAAAGGCGTGGAAGAGAAAGGCATCGTGGTTTCCGTGACCGGCCATGACGCACCGGGCGTGAAACCGGGCGACGTGATCGTTGAAGTTGACCCGCGTTACTTCCGTCCTGCTGAAGTGGAAACCCTGCTGGGCGACCCGACCAAAGCACACGAAAAACTGGGCTGGAAACCGGAAATCACTCTGCAGGAAATGGTCTCTGAAATGGTCGCGAAAGATCTCGAAGCCGCGAAGAAACACTCGCTGCTGAAATCTCACGGCTACGAGGTTGCCATCGCGCTGGAGTCCTGAGCATGAAAAAGCAACGTATTTTTGTGGCCGGCCACCGCGGGATGGTGGGGTCGGCCATCGTTCGCCAGCTTGAGCAGCGCGACGATGTCGAGCTGGTGCTCAAAGGGCGCGACGAGCTGAACCTGCTGGACAGCGCGGCAGTGAACGCGTTCTTCGCGGATGCCGCGCTGGATCAGGTTTACCTGGCGGCGGCGAAGGTGGGCGGCATTGTCGCCAACAACACCTACCCGGCGGACTTCATCTACGAAAATATGATGATTGAGAGCAACATCATTCACGCGGCGCATCTGCACAACGTGAACAAGCTGTTGTTCCTCGGATCATCATGCATCTATCCGAAACTGGCGAACCAGCCGATTGCGGAAAGCGAGCTGTTACAGGGCACGCTGGAGCCGACCAACGAGCCGTACGCTATCGCCAAAATCGCGGGTATCAAGCTGTGCGAATCCTACAACCGCCAGCATAACCGCGACTACCGCTCGGTGATGCCGACGAACCTGTACGGGCCGCACGACAACTTCCACCCGAGCAACTCGCACGTGATCCCGGCGCTGCTGCGCCGCTTCCATGAAGCGACCCAGGAAAACGCCGCGGACGTGGTGGTGTGGGGCAGCGGTACGCCGATGCGTGAATTCCTGCATGTGGATGACATGGCCGCCGCCAGCATTCACGTCATGGAGCTTGACCGCGAGGTGTGGCAGGAAAACACCGAGCCGATGCTGTCGCACATCAACGTGGGCACCGGGGTGGATTGCACTATCCGCGAGCTGGCGCAGACCATCGCCAAAGTGGTGGGCTACAAAGGCCGCGTGGTGTTTGACGCCTCTAAACCGGACGGTACGCCGCGCAAACTGCTCGACGTCACCCGTCTGCACTCACTGGGCTGGTATCACGAGATTTCACTGGAGGCGGGCCTTGCCAGCACTTACCAGTGGTTCCTTGAAAACCAGCATCGTTTCCGGGGGTAAGGATGTTTTTAAGTCAGGAAGATTTTGCCACCGTGGTGCGCTCCACGCCGCTTATCTCCATCGATCTGATTGTCGAGAACGAGCAGGGGGAGTTCCTGCTCGGTCATCGCACCAACCGTCCGGCGCAGGGCTTCTGGTTCGTGCCAGGCGGTCGGGTTCAGAAAGATGAGCCGCTGGCGCAGGCGTTTGAACGTCTGACGCAGGCGGAGCTTGGCAAACGCTTTTCGATGCCGGAGGGAGAGTTTTACGGCGTCTGGCAGCACTTCTATGACGACAACTTCTCCGGGACCGACTTCACCACCCATTACATCGTGCTGGGTTTCCGGCTGCGCGTAAAAGCGGATGAGCTCAACCTGCCCAAAGAGCAGCACGAAGCGTACCGCTGGCAGTCGCCCTCCTCGATTGTGGCGAGTGAAGATGTGCACGACAACAGCCGCGCCTATTTCATGGCTGAACGTTTTGCCGGAGTGCCGGGCTTATGAAAATCCTGGTTTACGGCATCAACTACTCGCCGGAGCTGACCGGTATCGGTAAGTACACCGGCGAGATGGTGGAATGGATGGCCCGTCAGGGCCATGAGGTGCGGGTGATTACCGCACCGCCTTACTACCCGGCCTGGAAAGTGGGGGAGAACTACTCCTCCTGGCGCTGGCGCAAAGAGCAGGGCGCCGCCACGGTGTGGCGCTGCCCGCTTTATGTCCCGAAACAACCTTCTACGTTAAAACGCCTGATCCATCTTGGCAGCTTTGCGGCGAGCTCATTCTTCCCGCTGCTGGCCCAGCGTCGCTGGAAGCCGGATCGCATCATCGGCGTCGTGCCAACGCTGTTCTGCACGCCGGGCATGCGCCTGCTGGCGAAGCTCTCCGGCGCGAAGACGCTGTTGCACATTCAGGATTACGAAGTGGACGCCATGCTTGGCCTTGGCATGGCGGGCCGCGGCAAGGGGGGCAAAATCGCCCGTCTCGCCAGCCGCTTTGAGCGTAGCGGTCTGCATAACGTTGATAACGTCTCGACCATTTCGCGCTCAATGATGAACAAAGCCAAAGAAAAAGGGGTTCCCCCGGAGCGCGTGATCTTTTTCCCGAACTGGTCCGAAGTGGCGCGGTTCCGGGATGTGAAGACAGAGGACGTCCTGGCGCTGCGCAGCCAGCTTGGTCTGCCGGCGGATAAAAAAATCATCCTCTACTCCGGCAACATCGGGGAGAAACAGGGGCTGGAGAGCGCCATTGACGTGGCGGCGCGGTTTACCGACCAGCCGTGGATTTTCGCGATTGTCGGCCAGGGCGGCGGTAAAGCGCGCCTTGAGAAGATGGTCGCAGAGCGGGGGCTTACGAACGTGAAGTTCTTCCCGCTGCAACCTTATGAAGCGCTCCCGGCGCTTCTCAAGATGGCGGATTGCCATCTGGTGATTCAGAAGCGCGGCGCGGCCGACGCGGTACTGCCGTCGAAGCTCACCAATATCCTGGCGGTCGGCGGCAACGCGGTGATCACCGCCGAGCACGACACCGAGCTTGGACAGCTTTGTATCGAGGAGCCAGGCATCGCCGTCTGCGTAGAGCCAGAGTCGGTTGACGCGCTGGCGGAAGGGATCGTCAGCGCGCTTGCGCTTCCCAAAGACAACACGGTGGCACGTGAATATGCCGAACGCACGCTCGAAAAAGAGAACGTGTTAAGCCAATTTATCGCTGATATTCGGGGTTAAGCCATGAGTCAGTCAAAACTCTTTCCGGTAATTATGGCAGGCGGCTCCGGCAGCCGTCTGTGGCCGCTTTCCCGCGTGCTTTACCCAAAACAGTTCCTCTGTCTGAAAGGGGATCTGACAATGCTTCAGACCACCGTCTGCCGCTTAAACGGCGTGCAGTGCGAAAGCCCGGTGGTTATCTGTAACGAACAGCATCGCTTTATCGTCGCCGAGCAGCTGCGACAGCTCAACAAGCTGACCGAAAACATCATTCTGGAGCCAGCCGGACGTAATACCGCGCCGGCTATCGCGCTGGCGGCGCTGGCGGCAAAACGCAACAGCCCGGAAACCGATCCGCTGATGCTGGTGCTGGCGGCTGACCATGTCATTCAGGACGAAGACGCGTTTCGCAATGCCGTGCGCGCCGCGATGCCGTTCGCCGAGAGCGGCAAGCTGGTCACCTTCGGCATCGTGCCGAACCTGCCGGAAACCGGCTACGGCTACATCCGCCGTGGCGAAGTCTCTAATCCGGAAGTGGCGGTCGACGCCGTCGCCTTCAGCGTCGCGCAGTTTGTCGAAAAACCGGATCTGGAAACCGCGCAGTCCTACGTCAACAGCGGCGAATATTACTGGAATAGCGGCATGTTCCTGTTCCGCGCCGGTCGCTACCTGGAAGAGCTCGCCAAATACCGCCCGGATATCCTTGACGCCTGCGAAAAAGCCATGAGCACCGTTGACCCGGATCTCGATTTTATCCGCGTCGACGAAGAAGCCTTCCTGGCCTGCCCGGAAGAGTCCATCGACTACGCGGTGATGGAAAAAACCGCCGACGCGGTGGTGGTGCCGATGGACGCAGGCTGGAGCGATGTCGGCTCCTGGTCTTCGCTCTGGGAGATCTCCAACCATTCGCCGGAAGGCAACGTGCATCACGGCGACGTGATTTCGCATAACACCGAAAACAGCTACGTCTATGCCGAGTCCGGCCTTGTGACCACCGTCGGCGTGAAAGATCTCGTCGTGGTGCAGACCAAAGACGCGGTGCTGATCGCCGACCGTAATCACGTCCAGGACGTGAAAAAAGTGGTCGAGAAAATCAAAGCCGACGGCCGCCATGAGCATCACATCCACCGCGAGGTTTACCGTCCGTGGGGCAAATATGACTCCATTGATCAGGGCGAACGCTACCAGGTGAAACGCATCACCGTGAAGCCGGGCGAAGGGTTGTCGCTGCAGATGCACCATCACCGCGCCGAGCACTGGATTGTGGTGGCGGGCACTGCGAAGGTGACCATTAACGACGACGTGAAACTGGTAGGGGAGAACGAATCGGTCTACATCCCGCTGGGCGCCACGCACTGCCTGGAAAACCCCGGCAAGATCCCGCTCGACCTGATTGAAGTGCGCTCCGGCACCTATCTGGAAGAAGACGATGTGATCCGCTTCGCCGACCGTTACGGCCGGGTGTGAGGCGCAGGCATCCTGCGCATTTTCCGACAAAAAAGAGAACCCAAGAGATAAAAAATGGAAAAGTTAACCTGTTTCAAAGCCTACGACATTCGTGGGCGTCTGGGCGAAGAGTTAAATGAAGATATCGCGTGGCGCATCGGCCGCGCGTATGGCGAGTTCCTGAAGCCGAAAACCATCGTGCTGGGCGGCGATGTGCGTCTGACCAGCGAAGCGCTAAAGCTGGCGCTGGCGAAAGGGTTGCAGGACGCGGGCGTCGACGTGCTGGATATCGGCCTTTCCGGCACCGAAGAGATCTACTTCGCGACGTTCCATCTGGGCGTGGACGGCGGCATCGAAGTGACCGCAAGCCACAACCCGATGGATTACAACGGCATGAAGCTGGTCCGCGAAGGCGCGCGCCCGATTAGCGGCGATACCGGCCTGCGCGACGTGCAGCGTCTTGCCGAAGCGAACGACTTCCCGCCGGTGAATGAAGCCGCCCGCGGCAGCTACAAAAAAATCGACCTGCGCGACGCGTATATCGACCATCTGCTGGGCTACATCGACGTGAAAAACCTCACGCCGCTGAAGCTTGTCATTAACTCCGGCAACGGCGCCGCGGGCCCGGTGGTGGACGCCATCGAAGCGCGCTTTAAGGCGCTGAATGTGCCGGTACAGTTCATTAAGGTGCATAACAACCCGGACGGCAACTTCCCGAACGGTATTCCTAACCCGCTGCTGCCGGAGTGCCGCGACGATACCCGCAACGCGGTTATCGAACATGGCGCGGATATGGGCATCGCGTTTGACGGCGATTTCGACCGCTGCTTCCTGTTCGACGAAACCGGGCAGTTTATCGAGGGCTACTACATTGTCGGTCTGCTGGCCGAAGCGTTCCTCGAAAAACACCCCGGCGCGAAAATCATTCACGATCCGCGTCTGTCCTGGAACACCGTTGACGTGGTGCAGGGCGCGGGCGGCACGCCGGTGATGTCGAAAACCGGTCATGCGTTTATCAAAGAGCGTATGCGCCAGGAAGACGCCATTTATGGCGGCGAAATGAGCGCGCATCACTACTTCCGCGATTTCGCCTACTGCGACAGCGGCATGATCCCGTGGCTGCTGGTGACCGAGCTGCTGTGCCTGAAAGGCCAGTCTCTGGGCGAGCTGGTGCGCGACCGCATGGCGGCGTTCCCGGCGAGCGGCGAAATCAACAGCAAACTGGCGCAGCCGGCTGTCGCGATTAAGCGCGTTGAAGATCACTTCGCGCCGCAGGCGGACAGCATTGACCGCACCGACGGCATCAGCATGGAGTTTGGCGAGTGGCGCTTTAACCTGCGCTCGTCCAACACCGAGCCGGTGGTGCGCCTTAACGTGGAGTCGCGTGCGGATACGGAACTGATGCAGGCGAAAACCAAAGAAATCCTTGCGCTGCTGAATCAGTAAAACGGCGCGGCCGTCTGCGCGTCGCGGTGCGCCGCGACGCTTACGTCCCGCCTGCCGGGACCAGACAGTCGCTTAACTGCGCCTTACGGCGCCTGAAGGTACGACGATGACAAATCTAAAAAAGCGCGAACGAGCCAAAACGAATGCATCGTTAATCTCTCTGGTGCAACGATTCTCCGACATAACCATTATGTTCGTCGGACTGTGGGTGGTGTGCAGGATCAATGAGCTGCCGTTTTTCTACATGCATCTGCTGATGGCCCTGACCACCCTCGTTGTATTCCAGATGATTGGCGGGATCACCGATTTTTACCGCTCCTGGCGCGGCGTCAAAATCTCGACCGAACTGCTGCTGCTGTTGCAGAACTGGACCATGAGCCTGGTGTTCAGCGCCGGTCTGATGGCCTTTAACCCCGATTTCGACAGCCCGGTGCGCGTGTTCTTCGCCTGGTATCTGCTGACCGGGGTAGGGATGGTGATGTGCCGTTCGGCGATTCGCTTCGGCGCGGGCTGGCTGCGTAATCGCGGTTATAACACCCGTCGCGTGGCGATTGCGGGTGCGCAGCCGGTCGGTCTGCAACTCGCCGAGAGCTTTCGCAACGAGCCCTGGCTGGGGCTGGAAGTCGCAGGCATTTATCACGATCCGGAGCCGGGCGGCGTGCCGACGGGCTGGGCGGGTAACCTGGAACAACTGGTGGAAGACGCCCGCGCGGGCAAAATTCATAACGTCTATATCGCGATGTCCATGAGCGAAGGGGCGCAGATGAAGAAACTCGTGCGCCAGCTTTCCGATACCACCTGCTCGGTGATGCTGATCCCCGATGTGTTTACGTTCAACATTCTGCACTCGCGCCTGGATGACGTGAACGGCGTGCCGGTGGTGCCGCTGTACGATACGCCGCTCTCGGGCATCAACCGCGTGCTCAAACGCCTGGAAGATATCGTTCTGGCTTCCATGATCCTGCTGCTGATTTCGCCGGTGTTGTGCTGTATCGCGGTGGCCGTGAAGCTCAGCTCGCCAGGCCCGATTATCTTCCGCCAGACGCGCTACGGCATGGACGGCAAGCCGATTATGGTGTGGAAATTCCGCTCCATGCGCGTGATGGAAAACGACAAAGTCGTGAAGCAGGCGACGCAGAACGATCCGCGCGTCACCAAAGTGGGCAACTTCCTGCGCCGCACGTCGCTTGATGAGCTGCCGCAGTTTATTAACGTGCTCACCGGCGAGATGTCGATTGTTGGCCCGCGTCCGCACGCGGTGGCGCATAACGAGCAATATCGCGCGCTGATTCAGGGCTACATGCTGCGCCATAAAGTGAAACCGGGCATTACCGGCTGGGCGCAGATCAACGGCTGGCGCGGCGAGACCGATACCCTGGAGAAGATGGAAAAACGCATCGAGTTCGATCTGGAGTACATCCGCGAATGGAGCGTGTGGCTCGATATCAAAATCGTCTTCCTGACCGTGTTCAAAGGCTTTGTTAACAAAGCGGCATATTAAGGGTAGTAGGTCATGAGCCTTCGCGACAAAACCATTAGCGGCGCCAAGTGGTCCGCCATTTCGACGGTGATTATCATCAGCCTGGGGCTGGTGCAGATGACCATCCTGGCGCGGCTGATGGATGGGCATCAGTTCGGTCTGCTGACCATTAGTCTGGTGATTATCGCGCTGGCCGATACGCTTTCCGATTTCGGGATTGCGAACTCGATTATCCAGCGCAAAACCATCAGCAACCTGGAGCTGACCACGCTCTACTGGCTGAACGTGGGCCTGGGGATTGTGGTCTGTGTGGTGGTCTTTCTGTTAAGCGATCTTATCGCGGGCGTGCTGCATAACCCGGATCTGGCGCCGCTTATCCGGACCCTGGCGTTCGCCTTCGTGGTGATCCCGCACGGCCAGCAGTTCCGCGCGCTGATGCAAAAAGAGCTGGAGTTCAACAAGATTGGCGCCATTGAGACTTTCTCGGTGCTGGCGGGCTTCACCTTTACGGTGATTTCCGCCCAGTACTGGCCGGTGGCGATGACCGCCATTCTTGGTTATCTGGTCAACACGGCGGTGCGCACCACGCTGTTCGGGTTCTTCGGGCGCAAGATTTACCGTCCGGGCCTGCATTTCTCGCTGGCGTCGGTCTCCTCTAACCTGAAGTTCGGCGCGTGGCTGACCGCCGACAGCCTGGTGAACTACGTCAATACCAACCTCTCGACGCTGGTGCTGGCGCGCATTCTCGGCGCGGCGGTCGCGGGCGGGTATAACCTCGCGTACAACGTGGCGGTCGTACCGCCAATGAAGCTTAACCCGATTATCACCCGCGTGCTGTTTCCGGCGTTCGCCAAAATCCAGGACGATATCGACAAGCTGCGCGTGAACTTCTACAAGCTGCTCTCGGTGGTCGGTATCATTAACTTCCCAGCGCTGCTCGGCCTGATGGTGGTGTCGAATAACTTCGTGCCGCTGGTGTTTGGTGAGAAGTGGGTGGGCATTGTGCCGATTCTGCAACTGCTGTGCGTCGTAGGTCTTCTGCGCTCTATCGGTAACCCGATTGGCTCGCTGTTGATGGCGAAAGCGCGCGTGGATATCAGCTTTAAATTCAACGTCTTTAAAACCTTCCTGTTTATTCCGGCGATTGTCGCGGGCGGGCATCTTGGCGGCGCGCTCGGCGTGACGCTCGGCTTCCTGCTGGTGCAGATAATCAATACCGTGCTGAGCTATTTCATCATGATTAAACCGGTGCTGGGCTCCAGCTACCGCGAGTATATCCAGAGCATTCTGCTGCCATTCTGGCTCTCGCTGCCTACGCTTGTGGTCAGCTACGCGCTTGGCGTGGCGCTGAAAGGACATCTGGCGCTCGCCCCGCTGCTGGCGGTGCAGATTGGCGCTGGCGTGCTGGCGTTCGTCGTGACGATAGTGCTTTCGCGCAATGCGCTGGTGGTAGAGCTGAAACGTCAGTTTTGCCGCAACGATAAAATGAAAATGCTGCTCCGTGCAGGCTGATCCCGTTAAAAATTATTGATGCGCAAGCCCCTGCTGCCAGCGTGCGGCGAACAGGGCGAGCGCATATTTCAGAGGTCAACATGAAGTTACTCATTCTTGGCAACCACACCTGCGGAAACCGTGGCGACAGCGCTATCCTGCGCGGATTAATCGATGCGATAGCGCTTCAGGATCCTGCCGCGGAAGTGGACGTGATGAGCCGCTACCCGGTGAGCTCCGCCTGGCTGCTGGACAGAGAGGTCATGCCTGATCCGCTCTACAAACAGATGAAGCAGTTTAATAACGCGGCGGGCGTGATGGGCCGCGTAAAGAAAGTGCTGCGCCGCCGCTATCAGCACCAGGTGCTGCTCGCCAAAGTGACCGGCAACGGGAAGCTGCGCAATATCTCTCTGCCGCAGGGCTTTACCGATTTCGTTGGGCTGCTTGGCGGTTATGACGCGATTATCCAGGTCGGCGGCTCGTTCTTCGTCGATCTCTACGGCACCCCGCAATTTGAACATGCGCTGTGCGCCTTTATGGCGAAAAAGCCGCTGTTTATGGTGGGCCACAGCGTCGGGCCGTTCCAGGAGCCGCAGTTTAACCAGCTCGCGAACTACGTGTTCGGCCACTGCGACGCGCTGATCCTGCGCGAAACCGTGAGTCTCGACCTGATGAAGAAAGGCCAGATCGACACTTCGAAAGTGGAACTGGGCGTCGATACCGCCTGGCTGGTTGAGCATCATAATGAAGATTTCGTCGCGAGCTACGCGGTGCAGCACTGGCTGGACGTGGCGGCGCGCGATAAGACCGTAGCGATTACGCTGCGCGAACTGGCGCCGTTCGACAAACGTCTCGGCACCACCCAGCAGGCCTACGAACAGGCTTTCGCGAATGTGGTGAACCGCATTATCGACGAAGGTTATCAGGTGCTGGCGCTCTCCACCTGCACCGGTATCGACAGTTACAACAAAGATGACCGTATGGTGGCGCTAAACCTGAGCAAGCTGGTGAAAGATCCGTCGCGCTTCCACGTGGTGATGGATGAACTGAACGACCTTGAGATGGGCAAAATTCTCGGCGCGTGCGAGCTGACCGTCGGCACCCGTCTGCACTCGGCGATTATCTCGATGAACTTCGGGACGCCAGCGATTGCCATTAACTACGAACACAAGTCCGCGGGCATCATGCAGCAGCTCGGCATGCCGGAGATGGCGATTGAGATCCGCCATCTGCTGGACGGCTCGTTGCAGTCGATGGTGGGCGATACGCTCGGCCAGCTGCCGGCGATTAATGAACGTCTCGCCACGGCGGTCGCCGCCGAGCGCGAGAAGGGCCATCAGATGGTGAAATCCGTGCTGATGCGCGCGGGAGGAGCCCGATGAAAGTCAGCTTCTTTCTGCTGAAATTCCCGGTCGCCTCGGAAACGTTCGTCCTGAACCAGATTGTCGGCTTTATCAACATGGGATATGAGGTGGAGATCGTCTCGCTGCAGAAGGGCGATCTGAAAAACACCCATGCCGCGTATACCGAGTACAACCTGGCGCAGAAAACCCGCTTTCTGCTGGAAGAGCCGGAAGGCAAAGCCGCCAAGCTGAAATATCGCGCCAGACATACCGCGCGAGGGCTGTTCAACGGCCGCACCTGGCGGGCGCTCAATATGGCCCGCTACGGCGATGAGGCGCGTAACCTGATTCTCTCGGCCATTTGCGGGCGCGTGCCCGGCACGCTGAAGGCCGATGTGTTTATCGCGCATTTCGGCCCGGCGGGCGTCACCGCCGCCAAGCTTCGCGAACTGGGCGTGCTGGACGGCAAAATCGCGACCGTGTTTCATGGCATCGATGTGTCGCACCGTGAAGTTCTCACGCGCTACACGCCGGAATATCAGCAACTGTTTCGCCGCGGCGATTTAATGCTGCCGATTAGCGAACTGTGGGCCGAACGTCTGAAGGCGATGGGCTGCCCGCAGGAGAAAATCGCGGTCTCCCGTATGGGCGTGGACATGGAGAAGTTCTCGCTGCGCCCGCTGAAGCAGCCGGGTACGCCGCTGGAGATTATCTCCGTGGCGCGCCTGACCGAGAAAAAGGGGCTGCATGTGGCGATCGAGGCCTGCCGCCTGCTGAAAGGCCGCGGCGTGGACTTTCGTTACAACATCCTGGGCACCGGGCCGTGGGAGCGCCGTCTGCGCACGCTGATTGAGCAATATGGTCTTGATGATTGCGTGTTTATGCCGGGCTTTAAACCGAGCCATGAAGTGAAAGCGATGCTCGACGAGGCGGATCTGTTCCTGCTGCCTTCCGTCACCGGCGTGGATGGCGATATGGAAGGCATTCCGGTCGCGCTGATGGAAGCGATGGCGGTGGGCATTCCGGTTATCTCTACGCAGCACAGCGGTATTCCGGAGCTGATCGACGCTGAAAAATCGGGCTGGCTGGTGCCGGAAAACGACGCGCATGCGCTGGCGGACAAGCTTCAGGCCTTTGCGCAAATCGACGAACAGACGCTGCGCCCGATGCTGTCCCGCGCCCGTGAAAAAGTGGAAACCGAGTTTAACCAGCAGCGCATCTACCGCGAACTCGCGGGCCTGCTGCAAACCCTGTAACCCGAGGTTTTATGCGTAAAATCATGTCGTCCGGGCGTCTTTCCCGCCGGACTTTCGTGCAGGCCGGCGCCGCTGCGGCGCTGATGCCGCTGCTGCACAGCCGCGCCGCCCATGCCGTTACGGGCGGCAAAACCGTGAATGTCGCTGATTTCTACAAGGACAACTGGCCCCAGGCATTTAAGCTTGCCTTCAGTGAGGCGCAGACCGTGGAAGTGCCCGCCAGTCTCACCTGCGACAATATCAACAGCCCGGTGTTTATGCCGGCCGGGAAAACCCTGCGGGTGCTCGGCGCGCTCAAAGGCAACGGCAAAGGACGTTTTATTCTCCAGGACGGCTGCCAGATCCTGGGCGAGAAAAAAGGGCGCCTGCATAACATCATTCTCGACGTGCGCGGCTCGCAGGTGGCGATTAAAGGCATCGAGATGAGCGGCTTCGGCCCGGTGATGCAGATTTACATCGGCGGCAAAAAGCCGCAGAAGATGCAGGATCTCGTGATTGACGATATCTACATCCACGACGCCAATTACGGCATTCTGCGCCAGGGATTTCATAACGAACTGCGCAATGTGCGTATCACTCATGGACGCTTTGAACGGCTCCAGGGCGACGCCATCGAATGGAACGTCGCGATCAACGATTCGGAGCTTCTTATCTCCGATCACGTTCTTGACCAGATCAACTGCACCAACGGCAAAATCAACTGGGGCATCGGCATCGGCCTTGCGGGCAGCACTTACGATAATACCTATCCGGAAAGCCAGGCGGTGAAGAACTTCGTGGTGGCGAACATCACCGGCAGCAACTGCCGCCAGTTGGTGCATGTGGAGAACGGCAAACATTTCGTCATCCGCAATGTAAAAGCGAAAAACATCACGCCGGACTTCAGTAAAACCGCGGGCATCGATAACGCGACGGTCGCGATTTACGGCTGCGATAACTTCCTCATTGATGACGTTAATATGGTGAACAGCGCCGGGATGCTGATCGGCTACGGGGTGATTAAAGGCAATTACCTGTCGATTCCGCAGAACTTCAAGCTGAACAATATCTGCATGGATAACCGCACCCTGCCTTATAAGCTGCGCGGGATCCAGATCTCCTCCGGGAATGCCACCTCGTTTGTCGCTATCACGAACGTGGATATGAAGCGCGCGACGCTTGAGCTGCATAACAAGCCGCAGCACCTGTTTGTGCGTAATGTCAAAGTGATGCAGGAGTCGTCCGTTGGCCCGGCGCTGAAGATGCGCTTTGATCTGCGCAAAGATGTGCGCGGCCGCTTTATGGCTAAAGACGATACGCTGCTGTCGCTTGCGAACATCCAGGCCGTGAACGAGAAAGGACAGAGTTCAGTCGATATCGACCGGGTGGATCATCAGCACGTGAATACGGAAATGCTGAATTTTGCGCTGCCGACGCGGATCACAAAATGATTGCCCGGACTTTACGAATTATCCTGGCGATTAACGGTATGAATTCATAGAAGGTATAACCACTTTCCCTGAGAGTCGCGGGGCTGTGGCGCTTACGCCATGGATAAATTCATACTGGCTTATGTCCGGTAAACGACTATAATTCATCAACCTTTTGAGGTGGGAGAGAAAATGATTAATTTAAAAGCAGTCATCCCGGTAGCCGGGCTCGGCATGCATATGCTGCCAGCCACGAAGGCTATTCCGAAGGAAATGCTACCTATCGTCGATAAGCCAATGATTCAGTACATTGTCGACGAAATCGTAGCGGCGGGAATCAAGGAAATTGTGCTGGTTACCCACTCCTCCAAGAACGCGGTTGAGAACCACTTCGACACCTCTTACGAACTCGAAGCGCTGCTTGAACAGCGTGTGAAGCGCCAGCTGCTTGCAGAAGTGCAGTCTATCTGCCCGCCGGGCGTGACCATCATGAACGTGCGTCAGGCGCAGCCGCTGGGCCTTGGCCACTCCATTCTGTGCGCCCGCCCGATTATTGGCGATAACCCGTTTGTGGTCGTACTGCCGGATGTTATTATTGACGCCGCTTCTGCTGACCCGCTGCGTTATAACCTGGCCGCTATGATTGCGCGCTTCCAGGAAAATGGCCGCAGCCAGGTACTGGCCAAGCGTATGGCAGGCGATCTCTCTGAATACTCCGTGATAACTACCCAGGATGCGCTGGATACCGAAGGTAAAATCAGCCGTATCGTCGACTTCATCGAGAAGCCAGACCAGCCGCAGACGCTGAATTCTGATCTGATGGCCGTCGGGCGTTATGTGCTGTCCGCGGATGTCTGGGAAGAACTCGCGAAAACCGAGCCGGGCGCCTGGGGACGTATCCAGTTGACTGACGCCATCGCGCGCCTTAACGAGAATCAGCCTGTTGAAGCGATGCTGATGACCGGCGAAAGCTACGATTGCGGCAAAAAAATGGGTTACATGAAGGCGTTCGTTAACTACGGCCTGCGTAACCTGAAAGAAGGGCAGAAGTTCCGCGAGAGCATCAAGAAACTGCTGGCGTAAGCCAGCCGCTTTGCGCAGAACGCTATACAGGCAGGATAGCCTTTGATAAAACGGCAGTTGAGCATTCGGGTTGATAAGCATTTATACTCGACGGACTCGCTGCCGTTTTGTTTTTTTGTGGCTGAAAGGCCATGACGGGTAAGTAACATCGCGGTAGCGCCCTGGTCAGATACGCAGGTAAATAAGCTCATCGCCCGATCCACAGATTGCTGTATAACTCAGTACACTGGTAGCTGTTGAGCCAGGGGCGGTAGCATTGTTTTTTGATTAATTCCAATTAATAACGCTAGAAAAACAAATGATTGCTAAGTTTATACGGGAAATTTTCATTTTTCTTTTTGTTTCAGGCATCTCAAGATTATTACCCTTTCTACTAACACCAATTTTTACACACTATCTTGTTCCTGAAGAGATGGGGCGTTTAGAACTTATACTTTCTTTATATAACATTTTCATGGTATTTGGCATGTGTCAACTAGACACTGCTTTACAAAGGTATTTTTATCAAAGCAAAAGCATTCCTAAATCAACGTTCATTAGCGTCTTACGGTTTTCTTTTGGAACTTTAATCATATATTTAATATCCATTCCAGTGATGACTTCATTGTTATCATTAGGATCTTCAGCATATATTGAGCTAGGCTTATCTGGGTTCTGCGTGTTGTTTGCAAATTTATACATAGTCAATAGTTTAACTATACGATATGCTCGAACAATAAAATATGTGATTTTTATTAATATTTTGCAAACAAGTCTATTTGCAGGATTGGCCTGCTATACAGTGATTAAGTTAAATAGTGGTATAAAAGGTTACTTCTTTGCGTTATTAGTATCTTATATAGTATCTGTAGTGACATCCATAGTTATCCTCAAAAATGAATTTTCTGTTAAAAACACTCAGGCTGATTTTAAAAAACTTATAGAATTTTCACTACCGCAGTTACCAGGCAGAATCGCTAGCGTTATGGCGCAGTATGGTAATCGCTTTATTTTATATGCAATATTTACTCAATCAACTATTGGTTTATTCGCCCTCGCTAATAAAATATCAGCTCTAATGCTAGTCGGGGTTAGTGCATTTTGTATGGTGTGGTACCCGTTACTTTATAATGAAAATAATAATGCCGCCATCGAAAGTACAAGAAAAATATTTAGATTAGTGCTGATTTTGTTGCCTGTCGTAGATGTTGTGCTTTTCATTATAACCTGGTTGGTTTTTCGTTTCTTTATACCTCAGTCTTATGCCGAATCAGAACATCCTACTTATATAATGATTATTGCTATGTCACTTTTAGTCATAAAAGAAATGGTTGATGCCGGCATAAAGTTAAGTGAGAAAACAAAATACATATCATACATATATATCTGTAATACAGTCATTTTGTTTTTGCTTATTATATTCGGTGGTTCAATATGGGGGCTAACGGGTGTTGCTTTAGCCATATTTTTTTCAAACATATTACTCACCTATACCACATGGCTTGTTTCAGAGCGACTTAGCCCAATGGGTTTTGATATAAAGTATTGCCATTATTATATTCTTTTTTGCTTTGTAACTATTATGTCAACTTTTTGGTGGGTGAAGTAATACTATGGGCATTTATCAGAGCAATTATAACTTTTCTACTATTTTAAGATACTATCTTTTTTTATTTTTTTGTTTTGGCAGCTTCGTGTATTACTTGTTTTTTGTTTATAACAAGGGATTTACATATGAGCCTGTAGACGGATGGCTTTACCCGGTAAACATACATGATCACTATGTTTATTTGAGTTATATTGAGGATATTGAATCTTCCGGAAATTGGATAACTCTTTCTGGTTTAAATAATAATTTTGGCATTTCATTATTGTATTACTTTTTTCATGGCATTTTAAAATCCCTTGATATCGTTGTTTCTTATGAAACACTGGCGCTAATCGTAAATTTGATTGTTTTGCTATTTGCGTTAAATACATATACAGCTATAATTCGTAGGCTGAATTTAGATTTGACATTTGCATTAACATTTTTTTTAATGACGCCTTTAATATATTTCGCGCAATTAATTAATAAAGATTCCTTTACCATTTTAATAATTTTACTAGCGATAAAATTATCATTAGAAAAAAAATGGAAAACATTTTCTTTATTAGTGATGATTTCCACATTGATTCGTTTTCAACTGCCTGCATTACTCTTACTTTATTTATTTTTTATTACTGGTAAAAAAAATCATATTGTTAAATTTATCGTAGCATATGTTTTGCTTTCACTAGCTAATGGGGTTTTAGCAAAGTATCAAACTGAATTTTTTAATGAATCTACATTGTCAGACGGTATGAGTTATTTAGTTTATACTTTAAATAGAAATTATTATATAGGTTCTTTGCTCTTAAATCCGATTAGAGCAATTCAATATGTCCATGATGCAATAATTTCATTCGATTTTATCGACGGATATCAGGTCGATGTAGGCCGTTTTAAAAATATACCTCAAGTTATTTTTCTGATGAGTTTGAGTCCTTTTATAATAAATGCAATAGTTAACTATAATGTTTATATGAACCAAAAAGAAAAATACCTGTTAGCTATGATTAATGCTTTTTTTGGTATTTGGCTTTTCAATCCAACAATAAATTTGAGGTATTTTATACTTTTCTTTCCAGTACTACAGATTTTGGGTCTTAGTATGTACATTAATTTTAAAAAACAAATGAGGGTACGTTATTAAATGGACGAATTTAAAGTATTTTATACCGGTATGTTCAGGTTTCCCGATATAGATGCTGCTGGAAAGCGAGTCCATAAAATTGTTGATATGTTAAACCATATAGACGAATGTAAAAGCATTATTGTCGGCGGATGGGAACAAGGAAACGAAGGTGTAATTAAAATAAATGATAAAACAAGCCATTTATCTTTCTCGATTCTAGATAAGGAAAGAACGTCTAAAATAAGGAAATTAATAAGCTTTCTATTTATGGGTATACAAATTATCCCTTGGATGATCTTTAATAAAGATAAATACAGCCATGTATTTATTTATAATACACCGTTTCTCTTTTCGATAACTATTTTTATTTTATCCAAGATTTTTAATAAGAAAATCATTCTTGATTCAACTGAATGGTATGAAAGTGAGCATTTGGTAGGAGGCAAGTATAGTGCTGCTTCTTTTGAGAACTGGTGTCGCATGCATTTAGCCTACCCTTTGTTTAAAAATGTTATCGCAATATCTTCATTCTTAGAGGCATTTTATATGCGCAAGGGTAAAAATATTATCAAAATCCCTCCCCTTGGTAATGAATTTCAATATGCTGAAAATAGGGTGCATTCAGCTGACAATTTGAACCTTTTATACGCGGGTTCCCCTGGAAAAAAAGATAGACTCGATTTTTTCATAGATGATTTGCTTACAAGTAAAAAAGCAATGTCTTCAGTAAAATTCTATATAGCTGGTATTGATAAAGAAAAATTTTTAGAACTATATCCTATATACTATCAAAAAGAATATGCCCTTGACGAAATTTGTATTTTCCTTGGGCGGTTAAAAATGGCTGAAGTATTTAAGTTATATAGAAAGACCGATTATTGTGTTTTTTTTAGAGAAAATAAAAGATATGCTATTGCTGGTTTTCCATCAAAGTATGTTGAATCGATATCTTTTGGTGTCCCTGTTATTACTAATGCTGTTGGTGATATTAGTTCAGAATTACAATTTACTGGAATCAAATATCAGCCAATGGAAGATGATGTTGATAACTTAATTGAAGTTGCTATGGATAAAAAGAATCAATATGCTCCTGCATTAAAAAAAATATATGAAGAAAAATATTCTGCACGAGCTAATTTGCAAAAATTTAAAGAGTTCATGAAGCGAATAAGATAATGAATAAATCAGATGTGGTTTTTAACTGTTCCACAAATGTAATTGGCGGTGGGATCCAGAATAGCGTAAATTTCATATCTCAAGTATTAAAAAATGAAGGTTACGGGCTAGAATGGTTCTTTTTACTGAGTCCTCAGGTATATGAGCAAGTAAAAAACATTCTTCCCCAAGGCTCCTTTTTTATTGCTTATGATTCCCCCGCATCATCATTTCTTGTTAGAAATAAAATAAAGAAAATAGTAGATTTGGTTAGTCCTAAAGTAGTATATACATCTGCTGGGCCAGCATATATAGAATTTGGCGTCCCACATATAATGGGTTGTAGTAATCCGTATATTTTAGGTGCCTCACAATATGCTTATAGTTTGTGCGGAAATAAAAAAGAGCAAATAAAGAGAAAGTTGAAAACTGCTTATCAAAGGATTAATATTAAGAAAGCTAATGTATGGGTTGTTCAAACAGAATCATCAAAAGTTCAATTACAGAATATAGTAGGTGAAACGGCACAGATCCATATAGTTTATAATTCCCTATCAGAGGAATTCTTGAATTTCCTGAACCAAAGAAGTATTTCTGGTGATTACATTGAACAGTTAAGCAATGGACCTGTTTGCAAAATATTAGTGCCTACCGCATATTATAAGCATAAAGATTTAGAAAGAGTTCCTGTTGCAGCCGCTTTATTAAGAAAAAGATATTCAGGAAAATTCAAAATAATTTTTACAGTGGGTTCTGATAAAGACTACTATAATATCGTTGAAATTGCCAAAAAGAACGGCGTTGAGGATCTTATAGAAAATATTGGTGCTTATTCTCATTCGCAAGCGTTAAGTATATATTCAAAATATGATGTTGTTCTTCAACCTAGTGCGCTAGAAGTATTTTCTACGAGTTACATCGAAGCAATGTCAACGTTAAAACCATTGGTCGTCCCAGACTTTGATTTTGCGAAATCCATCTGCGGTAATTATGCTTATTATTATAGTGCCAATGATCTTAATTCTTATGTTGAAGCTTTGTATAATGCTATACAACATATTAATTTTGGGGAAAGATATCACATGGCAATGCAAATTGTAAAAAAATATGGTTCGCAAGAACAGCGTGTGAATAAAATAGTGACATTAATCAAAGAATATCTTGTTAATAATGAGAGGGAGCATGTTTAAAAATAAAGTTCTTTTAATAACTGGCGGAACTGGTTCTTTTGGTAACGCAGTGCTTAATCGTTTTTTAAATACCGATATAAAAGAAATCCGCATTTTTTCCCGTGACGAGAAAAAACAAGATGACATGCGAAAAAAATATAATAACAATAAGCTTAAATTTTATATTGGTGACGTGCGTGACTATGGAAGCATTCTAAACGCGACACGAGGTGTAGATTTTATTTATCATGCGGCTGCGCTCAAGCAAGTGCCTTCCTGCGAATTTCACCCCATGGAAGCGGTTAAAACGAACGTTCTTGGTACCGAAAATGTCCTTGAAGCGGCAATTGCAAACGAAGTCAAACGTGTGGTATGTCTAAGTACAGATAAAGCTGTTTATCCAATCAATGCTATGGGTATCTCCAAGGCTATGATGGAAAAAGTGATGGTTGCGAAATCACGTAATGTGGATACGAACAAGACTGTCATTTGTGGTACTCGTTATGGCAACGTAATGGCTTCGCGCGGTTCTGTTATTCCTCTGTTCGTCGACCTGATCAAAGCTGACCAGCCCCTTACTATTACCGATCCCAATATGACACGCTTCATGATGACACTTGAAGACGCTGTGGATCTTGTGCTCTATGCGTTTGAACACGGTAATAACGGTGACATATTCGTCCAGAAAGCTCCCGCAGCAACAATTGAAACCTTAGCTGTCGCCTTAAAAGAGCTTCTCAATAAAGAGCATCATCCCATTAATATTATCGGCACTCGACACGGTGAAAAACTATACGAAGCTTTGTTGAGCCGTGAAGAGATGATTGCTGCGGTTGATATGGGGGATTACTATCGCGTGCCACCTGATTTACGTGACCTTAACTATGGTAAATATGTTGAACAGGGCGATCGACGCATATCTGAGGTGGAAGATTACAATTCTCATAATACTACTCGCCTTGATGTTGAAGGTATGAAAAAGCTGCTGCTAAAACTTTCATTCATTCGAGCTTTACGCGCTGGCGAGCAATACGAATTGGACTCATAAAATGAAAATACTTGTAACTGGAGCTGATGGTTTCATTGGCCGCAACTTGTGTTTACGCTTGCAAGAATCGGGTTACATTGACCTTATCAAGATTGATCGCAATAGCCCTTATCAAGAACTCGAAAACGGTCTCAAAGAAGTTGCTTTTGTCTATCATCTGGCAGGTATAAACAGACCTCAATGCGTTGACGAGTTTGCTGAAGGGAATAGTAATTTAACTGGTCAAATAGTTGATATACTGCTAGCTAACGAGCGAAGCATCCCTGTAATGGTGAGTTCATCCATACAGGCCGAGCTGGACAATCCATATGGAGAAAGCAAAGCGGCTGCGGAAAAACATATTATTAGATATGCCGCGGTCAGCGGAGCTAGTTATTTTATTTATCGCTATCCAAATGTTTTTGGTAAATGGTGTAAACCTAACTACAATTCTTTTGTAGCAACCTTTTGCTATAATCTGGCTCACGATATTGATATTAAAATTAATGATCCTGCAGCCGTTGTTAATCTCGTTTATATAGATGATGTATGCACTGAAGCCATTAAGCTTCTTACCGATGATATCGAGAGTGGCTATCAGGAAGTGAAACCAGTGTATGCAACAACGGTTGGTGATGTCGCTGATTTACTTTATCGGTTTAAGGAAAGTCGCAATACTCTCATAACTGAGGAAGTCGGGACAGGCTTTGTCCGCGCACTCTATTCAACATGGCTCAGTTATTTACCGGTTGAGCATTTTTCTTATACGATCCCATCGTATGAAGATACGCGTGGTGTTTTCTGCGAAATGCTAAAGACACCTTCAACAGGCCAATTCTCTTTTTTCACGGCACATCCAGGTATCACCCGCGGTGGACACTATCATCATTCTAAAAATGAAAAGTTCCTTGTCATTCGTGGTAGCGCGCTATTCAAGTTTCAACACATTATTACGGGCGAGCGTCATGAACTCTACGTATCTTCTGAGGAGTACAGGATTGTCGAAACAGTACCCGGATGGACGCACGATATAACGAATATTGGCTCTGATGAGCTTGTTGTGATGCTTTGGGCTAATGAAATATTTAACCGTGAACAGCCCGATACGATAGCGAGAGCTTTATAATGATTAAAATGAAAATAATGTCAGTTGTTGGTACCCGTCCAGAAATCATTCGGTTATCACGCGTTTTAGCAAAGCTGGATCAATATTGTGAACATATTATTGTTCATACTGGCCAGAATTATGATTATGAATTAAATGAAGTTTTCTTCAACGATTTAGGTGTACGTAAGCCAGATTATTTTTTAAATGCTGCTGGTAAAAATGCGGCGGAAACAATTGGACAAGTCATCATAAAGGTTGACGAAGTACTTGAAAAAGAAATGCCTGAAGCAATGCTAGTTTTGGGTGATACGAATTCCTGTATTTCTGCCATTCCCGCTAAGCGCCGTAAGATCCCAATTTTTCATATGGAAGCGGGTAATCGTTGTTTCGATCAGCGCGTTCCTGAAGAAACTAACCGTCGTATTGTCGATCACACGGCCGATATTAATATGACCTATAGTGATATTGCGCGTGAGTACCTCCTTGCTGAAGGTCTGCCTCCGGACAGAATCATTAAAACCGGCAGCCCCATGTTTGAAGTACTTTCCTACTATATGCCACAAATCGACAACTCTGATGTGCTGTCTCGCCTGAACTTACGTGCGGGAGAATTTTTTGTCGTCAGTGCACACCGTGAAGAAAACGTCGACTCGCCTAAGCAGTTAATAAAATTAGCTTCAATTCTTAATACTATCGCTGAAAAATATGATTTGCCGGTTATTGTATCGACCCACCCACGGACGCGTAAACGCATTAACGAGCAAGGCATTGAATTTCACCCAAATATTCAACTATTAAAGCCTCTGGGTTTTCACGACTATAATAATTTGCAAAAAAATTCCAGAGCTGTCCTGTCTGATAGCGGAACGATTACGGAAGAATCGTCTATCATGAATTTTCCAGCGTTAAATATTCGCGAAGCTCACGAACGCCCGGAAGGATTCGAAGAAGCCTCGGTGATGATGGTTGGACTTGAATGCAATCGTGTATTACAGGCCCTGGAGATCTTATCTTCTCAGCCACGCGGGGAAGAGCGCTTATTAAGACAGGTAAGTGATTATTCTATGCCGAATGTATCTGACAAAGTCGTCAGGATTATTCAATCCTATACTGATTACGTTAAAAGAGTAGTCTGGAAAGAATATTGATGAAGCTTGCGTTAATCATAGATGATTATTTGCCCAATAGTACTCGCGTTGGCGCTAAAATGTTTCACGAGCTGGCGCAGGAATTTTTAAGAACCGGACATGACGTCACGGTAATCACACCAGATGCAACTATTAATAAAGCGCTTTTAATAGATATTGTAGAAGGAGTGACAACGTGGCGTTTTAAAAGTGGCGCTCTTAAAGATGTGAATAAGATTCTGCGTGCAATCAATGAAACATTGCTCTCATGGCGGGCATGGCGTTCAATTAAAAAGCGTGTGCAAAACGATACATTTGATGGGATTGTTTATTACTCTCCCTCAATTTTTTGGGGGGGGCTTGTAAAAAAACTTAAAGCTCACTGCCAGTGTCCGGCTTATCTAATCTTACGTGATTTATTCCCTCAATGGGTGATCGATGCGGGCATGATAAAAAACGATTCTGTGATAGCGCAATATTTTCGTTTATTTGAAAAACAGACTTACGCGCATGCAGACCGCATTGGGCTTATGTCCGAGAAAAATCTCGAACTTTTCCGTACTCTCAATAAAGGTTATCCATGTGAAGTATTGAGAAACTGGGCTTCACTTAAACCCGTAACCTTACCGGAAAATTATGCCTCTCTCCGCCAAAGACTAGGACTTGAAGATAAAGTCATCTTCTTTTATGGTGGAAATATTGGACATGCACAAGATATGTCTAATCTTTTGCGCCTTACACGCAAGATGAGTATTCATCCGCAAGCCCACTTTCTTTTCATTGGTCAGGGCGATGAAGTCGAGTTGATTAATAATTTGGCAAGGAAGTGGAATTTAAGTAATTTCACCTATTTGCCTTCCGTTAAGCAAGACGATTTCAAGTTTATTTTATCGGAAATGGATATCGGTCTGTTCTCCCTTTCAGCCAGGCACTCGGCCCATAATTTCCCGGGGAAACTCTTAGGATATATGGTTGAGTCACTCCCGATATTGGGCAGTGTCAATGCAGGGAATGACTTGCTAGATGTTATCAATGACAACAATGCTGGTTTTATCCATGTAAATGGCGAGGATGACAAGCTTTACCATTCTGCCAGGACATTACTCATGGATGCCTCTTTACGCCAGCAAATGGGAGCAGGAGCGCATACATTGTTAAAAGAACAGTTTTCAGTGCACTCTGCTGCTCAGGCTATAGTTATGCGGCTGGAGGCTTTGCAATGCGCCTGATAGAAACTTCACAATTAGATGTGCTTTTTGAACAAGCAAAAGACTCTGAGCGCCTGCGATCACATTTATTGCTACATAATTCTCATCAGGATAAAGTCCAGCGCTTGCTGATAGCGATGGTAAGAGGAAGTTATGTTGAACCTCACTACCATGAGCTTCCTCAGCAATGGGAAATGTTCACGATCTTACAGGGCCAGATACAAGTTACTCTTTTTAATATTAAAGGTGAAATACTCACTCAGTTTCTTGCAGGTGAAGGTACTGGGGTATGCATTGTCGAACTTTCTCCAGGTGACATACACAGTGTTGAGTGTATTAGTGAGAAAGCAATAATGATGGAAATTAAGGAAGGTCCATTCGATCCCGCTTACGCGAAAGCCTTCCCGCATTGGTGAGAGCTGAAACGCATCTTCCGCTATCTACTTGTGTGCATCATGAGTTAACATTTTCAATACATTTTCAAGCCGCGCACTCGTCGCGGTGACCACACCTGACAGGAGTATGTAATGTCCAAGCAACAGATCGGCGTCGTCGGTATGGCAGTCATGGGGCGCAACCTGGCGCTCAACATTGAAAGCCGTGGTTATACCGTCTCCGTATTCAACCGCTCTCGTGACAAAACCGAAGAAGTGATTGCCGAAAATCCAGGCAAAAAACTGGTTCCTTATTATACCGTTCAGGAATTTGTCGAGTCGCTGGAAACGCCGCGCCGCATCCTCTTAATGGTGAAAGCAGGCGCGGGCACTGATGCGGCCATCGACTCCCTGAAGCCGTATCTGGAAAAAGGCGACATCATCATTGATGGCGGCAACACGTTCTTCCAGGACACTATCCGTCGTAACCGCGAACTGTCGGCTGAAGGTTTTAACTTTATCGGCACCGGCGTCTCCGGTGGCGAAGAGGGCGCCCTGAAAGGCCCGTCCATCATGCCTGGCGGTCAGAAAGAAGCTTACGAACTGGTTGCGCCGATCCTGAAAGAGATCGCGGCCGTTGCGGAAGGCGAACCGTGCGTGACCTATATCGGTGCGGATGGCGCAGGTCACTACGTGAAAATGGTGCATAACGGCATTGAATACGGCGATATGCAGCTGATCGCTGAAGCCTACTCTCTGCTGAAGCATGGTCTGAACCTGTCTAACGACGAGCTGGCGAAAACCTTTGCTGAGTGGAACGAAGGCGAGCTGAGCAGCTACCTGATCGATATCACTAAAGACATCTTCACCAAAAAAGACGAAGACGGTAAATATCTCGTTGACGTGATTCTGGATGAAGCGGCGAACAAAGGTACCGGTAAATGGACCAGCCAGAGCTCGCTGGATCTCGGCGAACCGCTGTCTCTTATCACTGAATCGGTATTCGCGCGTTACATCTCCTCCCTGAAAGAGCAGCGTGTTGCAGCATCCAAAGTGCTGAGCGGCCCGCAGGCGAAACCGTTCGCAGGCGATAAAGGCGAATTCATCGAGAAAGTCCGTCGCGCGCTGTACCTCGGTAAAATCGTTTCTTACGCGCAGGGCTTTTCTCAGCTGCGTGCTGCGTCCGAAGAGTACAACTGGGATCTGAACTACGGTGAAATCGCGAAGATTTTCCGTGCGGGCTGCATTATCCGCGCCCAGTTCCTGCAGAAAATCACTGACGCTTACGCTGAGAACCCGTCCATCGCTAACCTGCTGCTGGCGCCGTACTTTAAGAAAGCGGCTGATGATTACCAGCAGGCGCTGCGTGACGTCGTGGCGTATGCCGTTCAGAACGGTATCCCGACGCCGACCTTCTCCGCTGCTGTCGCGTACTACGACAGCTACCGTTCTGCGGTACTGCCGGCGAACCTGATTCAGGCGCAGCGCGACTACTTCGGCGCGCATACCTACAAGCGCACTGACAAAGAAGGCGTCTTCCACACCGAGTGGATGGAATAACCTTTACGTATTCAGAAGACAAGCCCGGTTTCGCCGGGCTTTTTTACGTCTGATGATAGCACCAGGAGCCGCCAGCAGCCTTAAATGTAGCCAGTAAGCGCACTGCTTTTCAGTATTTTCCCAGCTCTCTTTTGCGCTTCGCTATGCAATCATTATGGCTTGCATCTACACTCATGGCTGGTGTGGCTTCAACATAATAATTAGATGAGAAACAAGGATTCTATGAGCAAAGAATTTCAGGGTGGCGCTTTACAGCACAGCAATGGGAACCCGGAGCAAATCGATCTTATTGACCTTCTGATGCAACTCTGGAGGGGCAAAGTCACCATCGTTGCGACCATGATTGTGATGATTATTCTGGCCGTGCTGTATCTTTTCGTCGCCAAAGAAAAATGGACGTCGACCGCTATCGTAACGATGCCGGACGCCGGTCAGATTGCCAGTTACAACAACGCGATGAATATCCTGTATGGCGCCAACGCGCCGAACGTCACCGACGTGCAGCAACGCGTGGTTGGGCGCTTCAGCTCTGCGTTTTCCGCGCTGTCTGAAACGCTGCAAAACCAGCAAGAACCGGAACAGCTGACCATCGATATGGCAGTGAAAGGCCAGCCGCTACCGCTGAAAGTCACTTATCAGGGGGCAACCGCGCAGGCGGCCCAGAAAAAGCTGGCGGAATACATTCAGCAGGTCGATGAGCAGATCGCGAAAGAGTTAAACAAAGACATCACCGATAACGTGGCGGCTCGTGCGAAAGAGTTGCAGGAATCGCTCTCCACGCAGGAGAAAGTGGCGCAGGAGCAGAAAGATTTGCGTATCAAGCAGATCGCCGAAGCGCTGAAATTCGCGCAGGAATCGAATGTCAGCTCGCCGCAAATGCCGCAGGCGCAGGAAGTCACACAGGATACGCTGTTCCTGTTAGGCAGCGAGGCGCTCTCGTCGATGATCAAAAACGAATCGACGCGTCCGCTGGTCTTTACGGATGCCTACTACCTGACGAAACAGAATCTGCTGGATATCTCGAAGCTTAAAATCGACGAAGCGTCACTGCATGCGTATCGCTATGTGATGAAGCCGACCGAGCCGCTGCGTCGCGACAGCCCGAAACGCGCGCTGGTGCTGGTCCTCGCCGTACTGCTGGGTGGGTTGATTGGCTCGGCGATTGTGCTGTGCCGCAACGCGATCCGCGAGCACACCGCCCGCCAGCTGCGTTAATCTGCCACACAAAAAAAGGCCGCATCGCGCGGCCTTTTTTATTGGTGTTTTACAAAGGATTATTTGTGTCTTGCGCGAAGGTTTTCAATCACCGCGCTTAAATCGAGCTCCTGATCCTGAAGCAGCACCAGCAAGTGATACATAAGGTCAGAGGCTTCGTTCACCAGCTCGTCGCGGTCATGAACGGTGGCTGCCAGCGCTGTTTCAACGCCTTCTTCCCCCACTTTTTGCGCGATACGCTTGGTGCCGCTGGCGTACAGCTTCGCGGTGTAAGAACTCTCCGGCGACGCGGTTTTACGTGACGCCAGCAGCGCTTCGAGCTGATAAAGGAAGTGCCACTGGTGATGCGCCTCGCCAAAGCAGCTGGAAGTGCCAAGATGACACGTCGGGCCAATCGGGTTAACCAGCACCAGCAGCGTATCGTTATCGCAGTCCGGCGTCATGCTCACCACATTGAGAAAGTGACCCGACGTCTCGCCTTTGGTCCACAGACGCCCTTTGGTGCGCGAGAAAAACGTGACCTTACCGCTCTGCTCGGTTTCACGCAGCGCGTCCTGATTCATATACCCCAGCATCAGCACCTCGCCGGAAACCGCATGCTGCACCACGACCGGCAGCAGCCCGTCGGTTTTTGCCCAGTCCAGTTGGGCTCGCTGTTGTTCTGTTAACACACCCGTATCTCCACGCCTTGCTGAGCCAGAAACGCTTTCAGCTCGCCAATATTAATTACCTGTTTGTGAAACACTGATGCGGCCAGCGCGCCGTCGACGTTCGCCTCGCGAAACGCGTCCAGGAAGTGCTCCATCGTTCCGGCGCCGCCGGAAGCAATCAGCGGCACACGGCACGCCTCACGCACTTTTTTCAGCTGCACCAGATCATAGCCGTTACGCACGCCATCCTGGTTCATCATGTTCAGTACAATTTCACCCGCGCCGCGCTGTTGCACTTCGCGCACCCAGTCCAGCGTTTCCCACTGGGTCACGCGGGTGCGGCTCTCGTCGCCGGTATACTGGTTGACGTGATATTTACCGGTCTGCTCATCAAACCAGGTATCGATGCCCACCACGATGCACTGCACGCCGAAGCGATCCGCAAGCCGGGTAATCAGCGTCGGGTCCGCCAGCGCCGGGGAGTTGACGGAAATTTTATCCGCGCCGAAAGAGAGAATTTGCGCCGCGTCTTCCAGCGTTTTGATCCCGCCCGCCACGCAGAAGGGGATGTCGATGACTTCCGCCACGCGGGTCACCCAGCTTTTATCCACCACGCGGCCGTCACTGGAGGCGGTGATATCGTAAAACACCAGCTCATCGGCGCCTTCTTCGGCGTAGCGTTTCGCGAGCGGCACGATATCGCCGATGATTTCATGGTTGCGAAACTGCACGCCTTTTACGACTTGTCCGTCGCGGACGTCCAGACAGGGAATTATCCGTTTTGCCAGCATTGGATCGCCTCCGTTACGTTAAATTTGCCTTCCAGCAGCGCGCGGCCGACGATCACGCCGCCGACACCGCTGCCGCGCAGCGCGCGAATATCCGAAAGCTCGCCGATGCCGCCGGAGGACTGGAACGCCACCTGCGGATAGCGCGCGCAGACTTCGTCATACAGCGCCACGTTCGAGCCCGACAGCGTCCCGTCACGGGAGATATCCGTGCACAGCACATGCTTAAGCCCTGCGGGCAGATAGCTTTCCACCAGCGTTTCCAGCGTCACGCCGGAATTTTCCTGCCAGCCGCTCACGGCGACCTGCTTGTTGCCCGCGTCGTCGATACGCACGTCGAGCGCCAGCACCAGCGCGTCTGCGCCGAAGCGTTTAAACCAGCGCTGCACGTCCTGCGGCGATTTCACCGCCGTTGAGCCGACCACCACGCGCGCGACGCCCGCGTCCAGCAGCGCCGCCACGTCGTCTTCGCTGCGCACGCCGCCGCCGACCTGCACCGGCACGCTCACGCCCGCCACCAGCTTTTGAATCAGCGCGATCTGGCGCTGCGCCGGATCTTTCGCGCCGGTTAAATCCACCAGATGCAGCAGCTGCGCGCCCTGTGCTTCGTAATCCTGCAGACGCGGCAGCGGGTCGCGGCCATAATCACGTTGCTTACCGTAATCGCCCTGATGCAGGCGCACCACCGCGCCGTCAATTAAATCGAGAGCCGGAATAATCATTTACATCTCCAGGAAGTTTTTCAGCAGCTGCGCGCCCGCGGCGCCTGAGCGCTCCGGGTGGAACTGCACCCCCCAGAAGTTATCTTTCTGCACCGCGGCGGTAAACGCCTCGCCATAGGTACACTGTGCGATCGTATTGGCGTTCACCGGCATCGCGTAGCTGTGCACGAAGTAGAACCAGGCGCCATCGTCGATGCCGCGGAAAAGCCGGTCGCCCGCTTTGGCATACACGCGGTTCCAGCCCATGTGGGGCAGCGGCAGGCCGTGGTCGGTCATCTTCGGCACCGGCTGGTCGACAATGCCCAGCAGATCGACCCCGTTGCTCTCTTCGCTACGGCTGCCGAGCAGCTGCATACCGAGGCAGATCCCCAGCACCGGCTGGGTACAGGCTTTGATTAAATCGACCAGATCGCGCGCGATGATCTGCTGCATCGCGGCCTCGGCGGTGCCGACGCCTGGCAGAAAGAGTTTATCGGCGCGCAATACCAGATCCGGGTCGCGGCTCACCACAGGCTCATAGCCGTGGCGACGCACCGCAGACTGTACCGAGTGCAGATTGGCGCAGCCGGTGTCCAGAATCATCACGTTCATCACAGCACTCCTTTCGATGAGGGCAGGGTTTCGCCTTCGACGCGGATAGCCTGGCGCAGCGTGCGGCCAAACGCTTTAAACAGGCTTTCGACGCGGTGGTGATCGTTTTTGCCTTTGGTCTTCAGGTGCAGCGTGACGCCCATGGTGTAAGAGAGCGAACGGAAGAAGTGCTCCACCATTTCGGTGCTGAGATCGCCCACGCGCTGGTAATTGAACTCGGCTTTATATTCGAGGTGCGGACGCCCGGAGATATCGAGCGCGCAGCGCGCCAGACACTCATCCATCGGCAGTACAAAGCCAAAGCGGTTAATGCCGCGCTTGTCGCCGAGCGCCAGTTTCAGCGCTTCGCCGAGCGCCAGGCCGGTATCTTCAACGGTATGGTGATCGTCGATATAGAGATCGCCTTTGACGCCGATTTCCATGCGAAAGCCGCCGTGGGTGGCAATCTGGTCAAGCATATGGTCGAAGAAGCCGACGCCGGTGTTGATTTTGCTGCCGCCTTCGCGGTCCAGCCACACTTTGACGTCAATCTGCGTTTCGCGGGTGCTGCGCTCGACGTGCGCGTAGCGATCGCGCTTTGTCAGGTGTTCGCCGATGGCGGACCAGTTCAGGTCGGCGCGGTTGTAACGCAGGCCCGTAATGCCCATGTTGTCGGCGAGCTCCACATCGGTCGCGCGATCGCCAATCAC
Source organism: Cronobacter sp. EKM101R (assembly GCF_963888145.1). Taxonomy (NCBI): domain Bacteria; kingdom Pseudomonadati; phylum Pseudomonadota; class Gammaproteobacteria; order Enterobacterales; family Enterobacteriaceae; genus Cronobacter; species Cronobacter sp. EKM101R. The sequence continues at coordinate 348,992 of NZ_CAWPHW010000001.1, forward strand.
ATAGCTGTTCGCCGCGTCCATCACGCCCGGCGCCAGATAGCGTTCAACCAGCTTCGTTTTAGGCTTGCGGCAGTCGCAATGGTCCGTCGGGAAATGCGGGCAGATCAGCACGTCTTCAAACAGCACGCCCTGAGAGGTAAAAATCTGCATCATCAGGTTATGCGGGCCGTCGAAATCCGCCTGCGGCAGGCTGTCAGTGCCAAGACCGTCCTGATTGGTGATCATCACCAGTTTAAAGCCCGCTTTTTGCAGTTGCAGCAGTACCGGGATCGCATCCGGCTCAAAGGCCAGCTTGTCAAAACGATCGACCTGGAAATCTTCCGGCGGCTCGGCAATCAGGGTGCCGTCGCGGTCAATAAAGAGATACTTCTGGCTCATACTCGCTCCGTGGCCGCAAGGCCGGGTTGGTCACGCAGGGCGTCAATCACGCGCTGGCACTCTTCACGAGTGCCGACGGTAATGCGCAGGCAGCCGCTGAGTGTCGGTTGTCTGTTCTGGTCTCTCAGGATAATGCCCTGATCCCACAGCGATTTAAATACCGCGCTGGAGGCCGTGATACGCGCCAGCACATAGTTGGTTTCGCTGTCGAAAATCGCCTCGACGCACGGCGTCTCGCGCAGGCCCGCTATCAGGGCATCGCGGTTAGCCAGCACCTGCGCCACGCGCTTGCGCATCGCGGCAATGCCCTCCGGGCTCAACGCCTGGGCGGCGATATCCGCGACCGGCGTTGAGAGCGGGTAGGGCGCAATGACCTTCAGCAGCAGATTAATGACGTCTTCATTCGCGAGCGTAAAGCCGCAGCGCAGCCCGGCGAGCGCGAAAGCTTTAGAGAGCGTGCGCAGCACGACAAGGTGCGGGTACTCGCCAAGCCAGCCCGCGAGCGTCGCCTGCGGGCAGAACTCAATATAAGCTTCATCGGCCACCACGATGGCTTTGCCGCGTGCCATCTCCAGCAGCGTGCGCAGATCCTGCGGGTTAATCAGCTGGCCGGTCGGGTTATTGGGGCTACAGACGAAAATGACTTTAACGCCGTCAAGCTGTTCGGCAATAGTCGGCAGATCAAGCTGCCAGCCGTCCGTCGCCTGTACGGTGCGGCACTCGACGCCAATGGTTTCGGCGCTGACGCTGTACATGCCGTAGGTCGGCGGACAGTAGAGCACCGCGTCGCGCCCCGGCTCGCAGAATGCGCGGATCAACAGCTCAATGCCTTCATCCGCGCCGCGGCTGACCAGCACCTGCTCTGGCTTAACCCCCGCGTACTGCGCGTAACGTTCAATGACACTTTTCGGCTGGCACTCCGGGTAACGGTTGAGCGTCTGCGCGGTCAACTGAAACTCCACGGCTTGTGGGTATTCATTGGCGTTAAGCCACACATCGCCGTTGCCGCCAAGACGGCGCGCAGACTGATAGGGCGTCAGATTACGCACGTTCTCGCGCGCGAGTTCTTCAATGCTCATGCTTGCTCCTTCAGGGCTGCCACACGCAGCGTCACGGCGTTTTTGTGGGCGGTGAGCTGTTCTGCCGCCGCCAGGGTTTCGATGGTTTCAGCGAGCGCGGAAAAGCCCGCGGGCGTTAGCTCCTGCACCGTCATGCGCTTCTGGAAATCCGCCAGGCCGAGGCTTGAGCTGGTGGCGGTATAGCCGTAAGTCGGCAATACGTGGTTGGTGCCGGAGGCGTAATCACCCGCCGATTCCGGTGACCAGTCGCCTAAAAACACCGACCCTGCGCTGGTGATGCCATCAACCAGATCGCGCGCGTTGCGGGTCTGGATAATTAAGTGCTCCGGGCCGTACTGATTGGAGATTTCCACGCACTGCGCGAGATCGCGCGCCACGATAAGACGGCTTGCGGAAAGCGCCTGGCGGGCGGTTTGCGCGCGCGGCAGCGCCTCAAGCTGGCGGGCGGTGGCGTCGGCCACGGCCTGCGCCATGGCGGCGTCCGGCGTGAGCAGAATCACCTGCGAATCCGGGCCATGCTCGGCTTGTGAGAGTAAATCGGAGGCGACGAAATCCGGCGTCGCGCCGCTGTCGGCAATCACCAAAACTTCAGAAGGCCCGGCGGGCATGTCGATCGCCGCGCCGTCAAGACGCTGGCTCACCTGGCGTTTGGCTTCAGTGACAAACGCGTTGCCCGGCCCGAAGATTTTATCCACTTTCGGCACGCTTTCGGTGCCGAAGGCGAGCGCGGCAATCGCCTGGGCGCCGCCCGCCTGGAACACTTCCTGCACGCCGCAGAGCTTCGCTGCATAGAGAATCTCATCGGCGATGGGCGGCGGGGAGCAGAGCACCACGCGTTTGCAGCCCGCGATGCGCGCGGGCGTCGCCAGCATCAGCACCGTTGAGAAAAGCGGCGCGGAGCCGCCGGGAATATAGAGCCCGACCGACGCCACCGGGCGCGTCACCTGCTGGCAACGCACGCCGGGCAGGGTTTCGATATCAACGGGCGCGAGCTGTTGCGCGCGGTGGAATTTCTCGATATTCGCGACCGCGACCGCCATCGCCTGTTTCACCTTGTCGTCAAGGCGCGCGGCGGCGGCGTCAATTTCTTCCGGGGTGACGCTCAGCGCCGCCACGTCGGTTTTATCAAACTTCGCGCTGTACTCGCGCAGCGCCGCGTCGCCGCGCGCTTTGACGTTATCAAGAATCTCGGCCACGGTGCGGGTGATGCTCTCTGAGGCCGAAATGGCCGGGCGCATCAGCAGTTCACGCTGCGCCTGCGCGCTACAGGCATTCCAGTCAACGATCGTCGTAAAGTTCATGGCGGTCACTCCATCATCTTCTCAATCGGCAGCACCAGAATGGAGCTGGCGCCCAGCGCTTTCAGTTTTTCCATGGTTTCCCAGAACAGGGTTTCGCTGCTCACCATATGCATCGCCACGCGCTGTTGATCGCCTGCCAGCGGCAGAATGGTCGGACGCTCGGCGCCCGGCAGCAGGGCGATGACTTCATCGAGACGCTCAGTCGGCGCGTGCAGCATGATGTATTTCGATTCGCGCGCCTGGATAACGCCCTGGATGCGGGTCAGCAGTTTGTCGATAAGCTGCTGCTTCACGGCTGGCATCTCGCCGTCGCGCTGGATAAGACAGGCTTTGGAGCGGTAAATCACTTCCACTTCGCGCAGGCCGTTGGCCTCAAGCGTCGCGCCGGTGGAAACTAAATCGCAGATAGCGTCGGCAAGCCCGGCGCGTGGCGCGACTTCCACCGAGCCGTTCAGCAGGCAGGATTTAAACTGCACGCCTTTTTGATCGAGATAACGTTTAAGCAGGTGCGGGTAAGAGGTGGCGATACGTTTGTTATTCAGGCTTTCCGGGCCTTCCCAGACATCATCTACCGGCGTGGCGAGCGAGAGGCGGCAGCCGCCGAAATCGAGGCGACGCAGAGTGTAATAGCGCGGGTCGTCGCCCTGGGCGCGGCGGGTCAGCAACTCTTCTTCCAGCACGTTTTCGCCGATGATGCCGAGATCGACCACGCCATCCATCACCAGACCCGGAATATCGTCATCGCGCACGCGCAGGATGTCGATAGGCATATTCTCCGCCAGCGCAATCAGACGCTGGGTGTGCAGATTAATTTTTATGCCGCAGCGGGCCAGCAGTTCGCGCGAATCATCGCTTAAACGGCCGGATTTCTGAATAGCTATGCGTAAACGGTTGTTGTCTGTCATCTCGCCTTATCCTTGTTGATCTCGTTAAATTCGTCTGCCAACGCCCAATAAAAAAGCCCCCGGAAGATGATCTTCCGGGGGCTCTCTTAGCGTTCATGCACCACTGGAAGATCCGATCGTCTTCCAGCACACATCGCCTGAAAGACTAGTCAGGATGATGGTGATGGTGGTGGTTGTTAAACTGAACGCGTGTCATAAAATTCTCTTGTTGAATGCTTATTCAAAACCTGTCTTAACCGTAAACCATACCGGGGAGAGAAGGCAAGGGCTTTTTTTCATCATTAAAACCTTTCATATTCACTACATCAATTGTCAGCCCGCGGCGGCTGGCGTAGCCTGAAAAGATGCAGGCGCAAAGACGGAGCAGGAGAGAGACATGAAAAAGGTCGCGATTGTCGGGTTAGGGTGGTTGGGCATGCCGCTGGCGCTCGCGCTTAACGCCCGTGGCTGGCAGGTTGCCGGCAGCAAAACCACGGCCGACGGCGTGGAAGCCGCGCGCATGTGCGGTATCGAAAGCTATCAGCTTGAGCTGTTGCCGGAAATGGTGTGCGACAGCGACGATCTGGAGGCGCTGTTTAACGCCGACGCGCTGGTGGTGACGCTGCCCGCGCGGCGAACCGGCGGCAACGGGGAGTATTATTTGCAGGCGGTACAGCAGGTGGTGGACAGCGCGCTGGCGCACCAGATCCCACGCATTATTTTTACCAGTTCCACCTCGGTGTACGGTGAAGCGGAAGGTATCTGTAAAGAGACCACGCCCGCTAATCCGGTGACGGAAAGCGGCCGCGTGTTAAGAGAGCTTGAGCAGTGGCTGCACAATTTACCGGGCACGTCAGTCGATATTCTGCGCCTCGCGGGGCTGGTGGGGCCGGGGCGTCATCCGGGCCGCTTCTTTGCCGGAAAAATGGCGCCGAACGGCGATCATGGCGTCAATCTCGTGCATCTTGAGGACGTGATCGGTGCGATTACCCTTCTGTTGCAGTCGCCGAAAGGCGGACACATTTATAATCTGTGCGCCCCGCAGCACCCGGCGCGCGCCGAGTTCTACCCGGTGATGGCGCGCCAGCTTGGCCTTGAGCCGCCGCGCTTTAGCGAAAGCCCGGCGGGCACCAAAGGCAAACTGATTGACGGCAACCGGATTTGCCATGAACTGGGGTTCGAGTATCTCTATCCGAACCCGCTGGTTATGCCAATGGAGTAAGCGCCTGATGGTCGGCCTGCCAGACGCGGCAGGCCGCCACAAAGGCGTCAAACATCTGCTTTGAGAGCGGTTCGTCATGCAGCGCGCCCCATTCCGGGTGCCACTGTACGCCGAAGGCGAACGGGTGCTCAGGAATACTGATAGCCTCAATCAGCCCGTCGTCAGCCCGCGCTTCGATAAACACGCCCGGCCCCACCTCGCGTATCCCTTGCTGATGCAGCGTATTGACCCGCACGGTTTCACCGGGCGTTACCCAGCTATCGAGCCAGCCGCCGGGCGTAATCTCAAGCCCGTGCACCGGCGCGAATTTCTCCTCCGGGCTGCCGCTCGGGTTGACCTCATGCTCACGCAGCCCTTCAACATTGTGTAGCTGTCGCCAGAGCTTGCCGCCGGTGGCGACAGCCATTTCATGCACGCCGCGGCATGAGCCGAGCAGCGGCAGGCCGGTATTGAGCGCATGACGCACCAGCATCAGCGCCAGTTTGTCGCGCCCCGGATCGTTGCTGGTCTCCTGCGCCTCCTCGCCGTAGTGGTGCGGTTCAATGTTGCACGGGCTGCCAGGGAGAAAAATACCGCTCAGCGATTTCAGGGCCGCCGCCAGATACAGCGGGTCATCCGCCAGATGGTGGGGCAGGGGTATGGCCACCGCGCCGGAGTGATAAAGCGGCGCCAGATAAAGATTTTCTACGGTTAAGATCAACTGCTCGTCCTGATTACTCTGACACATCAATACGCCAATCAACGGCGGTGTGTTTACGGTCATGCTGGCTCGCCTGTTTCGCTGGGATACAGATCCTGTAGTTGAGCATTCGCAGCGGGTCAACTTTCCACGCGCCCGCTCTGGCGTAACTTTCGCCTTGAGCTATGTTTTGATCACGGGCGTTATTTGAGCGGTTTTCGCCATCCTTCTTCGCGATACCACATAGCCGATCCGCTTTTTTCCTGGCGTTAACGTCCCCCCAACATACCGATGAGAATAATGTTGCCTCCGTCTTTTTGGGCGGAGGCTTTTTGCGCACAGGAGTCAATGATGCAAAGCAACGAGCAGTGGCAGGAGAGACGCGAGCAGGCGGTGCCGCAGGGCGTAGGCAACGCGCTGCCGGTATTTGTCGCGCGGGCAAAGAACGCGGAAATCTGGGATGTGGAGGGGCGGCGCTATATCGATTTCGCCTCCGGCATTGCGGTGCTGAATACCGGACACAACCACCCGGCGGTTATCGCGGCGGTGAAGGCGCAGCTCGATAATTTTACGCACCCCTGTTTCCAGGTGACGCCTTACGGCAATTACATTGAACTGGCGGAGCGGCTCAATACGCTGGCCCCCATCAGCGAGCCCTGCCAGACGCTGTTTCTTTCGACCGGCGCCGAGGCGGTGGAAAACGCCATCAAAGTGGCGCGTATCGCCACGGGGCGCTCGGCGGTCATTGCGTTTCGCGGCGCGTTTCATGGCCGCACGCTGCTTGGCATGGCGCTCACCGGCAAAGTGCAGCCCTACAAAAAAGGCTATGGCCCATTCCCGGCAGGTATTTACCACGCGCCTTATCCGGCGGCGTATCTGGGCGTGAGCGACACCCAGGCGCTGGCGTCGCTGGCGGGGATTTTCGCCGCGGACGTGGCGCCGGAAGAGGTTGCGGCGATTATCATCGAGCCGGTGCAGGGGGAGGGCGGGTTTTACGCCGCGTCTGCCGAGTTTATGCAGCAGCTGCGCGCCCTGTGCGATAAACACGGCATCGTGCTGATTGTCGATGAGATCCAGAGCGGCTTCTGCCGTACGGGCAAAACCTTCGCCATTGAACATTCAGGCGTCGAGCCGGATCTGATTACCATGGCGAAAAGCCTGGCGGGCGGGTTCCCGCTCTCGGCGCTGGTGGGTAAAAAGGCGCTGTTTGACAAGGCGCTGCCGGGCGGGCTTGGCGGCACCTACGCCGGGTCGCCGGTAAGCATCGCGGCGGCGCTGGCGGTGACCGATCTCATCGAAGAGGAGCATCTGAACGAACGCGCTGTCGCCCAGGGCGAACTGCTGATGAGCCGCCTGCGCGAACTGGCGCAGGAGTATGACTTTATCGGCGATGTGCGCGGCGTCGGCGCGATGGTGGCGATGGAGCTGGTGCATGAGCGCGACAGCCATCGCCCGGATAAAGAATTGACCCAGCAACTGGTGCAGGAGGCAGGGCGTCAGGGGCTGATTTTACTGACCTGCGGCGTGCGTGCGAACGTCATACGTTTCCTCATCCCGCTCACCGCTGAGAAAGAAATTGTGACAGAAGGTCTCAACGTCTTGTCATCCTGCCTCAAAGTGGTGCAAAATACGCGCCCTGCAAAATAAGATATTAACCGACGTCAACGCGTCGGTTATTTTTTTGCAGTCAAGAGCATCGTAATTAAATTCAAGAGGCCGGGCTTCGTACCGGATAGATACTTACTTAAAATCCGACAGTTGTTGTCGCTGAGGAATACAGAAAATGGGGCAATTTTTCGCTTATGCGGCGATGTTCACCGTAAAGGAGAATAATTATGTCGCTTAACGCAACTCCAAAAACCTCTCGCGTGGAATTACGTAAAACGCTTACGTTGATTCCGGTTGTTATGATGGGCCTTGCCTATATGCAACCTATGACGCTGTTCGATACATTCGGTATTGTATCCGGCCTGACGGACGGCCATGTGCCGACCGCCTACGCCTTCGCGCTGGTCGCGATCCTCTTTACCGCGCTGAGCTACGGCAAACTGGTCAAACGCTTCCCGTCTGCGGGCTCGGCGTACACCTACGCGCAGAAAGCGATTAACCCGACCGTGGGCTTCATGGTGGGCTGGTCGTCGCTGCTCGATTACCTGTTCGCGCCGATGATCAACATCCTGCTCGCGAAAATTTACTTTGAAGCGCTGGTGCCTGGGATCCCGTCGTGGATTTTCGTGGTGCTGCTGGTCGCGTTCATGACCGTTTTCAACATGCGTACCCTGAAAGGCGTGGCGAACTTCAACACCATTATCGTGGTGCTGCAGGTGGTGCTGATCGCCGTGATTCTGGGCATGGTGATTTACGGTGTGGCGCACGGCGAAGGCGCGGGTACGCTGACCAGTTCACGGCCGTTCTGGTCTGAGAATGCGCACGTCATCCCGATGATCACCGGGGCGACCATTCTGTGCTTCTCATTTACCGGCTTTGACGGCATCAGCAACCTGTCGGAAGAAACCAAAGACGCTGAACGCGTGATCCCGCGCGCTATCTTCCTGACCGCGCTGATTGGCGGCATGATCTTTATTTTCGCGACGTACTTTATCCAGCTTTACTTCCCGGATATCTCGCGCTTTAAAGATCCGGATGCGTCTCAGCCGGAAATCATGCTGTATGTGGCAGGCAAAGCCTTCCAGGTCGGCGCGCTGATTTTCTCCACCGTGACCGTGCTGGCTTCCGGTATGGCGGCGCATGCAGGCGTTGCGCGTCTGATGTACGTGATGGGCCGTGACGGCGTGTTCCCGAATCGCTTCTTCGGCTACGTGCATCCGAAATGGCGTACCCCGGCGCTGAACGTGGTGCTGGTGGGCGCGATTGCGCTGATGGCGATTAACTTTGACCTGGTGATGGCGACCGCGTTGATTAACTTCGGTGCGCTGGTGGCGTTTACCTTCGTGAACCTGTCTGTGATTTCGCAGTTCTGGATCCGCGAAGGCCGCAACAAGACGCTGAAAGACCACTTCACCTACCTGCTGCTGCCGGTATGCGGCGCGCTGACCGTGGGCGCCCTGTGGCTGAACCTGGAAGAAAGCTCGATGGTGCTGGGCCTGATCTGGGCGGGTATCGGTGTGGTTTACCTGGCGTGCGTGACCCGCAGCTTCCGTAACCCGGTACCGCAATACCGTGAAGATATCGCGTAATTACAGTGATACGCACAGCAAAAAGGCTCCCGTCGGGAGCCTTTTTTGTTGGCGGTGGTTTTGGTCGGGGCGGCGGGTGCGCTTCGCTTACCCGCCCTACAAAAAACGCTCACTCGTAGGGCGGGTAAGCGCAGCGCACCCGCCATTGTTAAAACCACCCCGTATCCCGATGCGTAGGGCGGGTAAGCGCAGCGCACCCGCCATTGTTAAAACCACCCCGTTCCTGATGCGTAGGGCGGGTAAGCGCAGCGTACCCGCCATTGTTAAAACCACCCCGTTCCTGATGGGTAGGGCGGGTAAGCGCAGCGCACCCGCCATGTTAAAGCCACCCCGTTTCCTGATGCGTAGGGCGGGTAAGCGCAGCGCACCCGCCTTTTCCCGTCACACAGTCACCCGCGCTTACCCGACCATCTCCTGCGCATACTGATACAACGCTTTCAGCAGCGCCGTTTTCTCTTTGTCGCTTTCGTACTGGTTATAAAGCATCTCTAATTCCTGGGCATACGTCTGGAGGAATTCCGGCGTAAACACATCGCGGCGGTGCGCGAGCCAGCGCTCTTGTTCCTGCTCGCTGAGCGTGCCGGGGAAATTACGCGCCCGGTAGTTAAACAGCAGCTTCCCGATCCGCTTATCCACGAACGTAATATCCAGCGCCGGCAGATTCTGCGGCGGCGTTTCCAGCACGATACGCATCGCGGCGCGATCGGCGTCGCTGAAAAAGCCGTCGTAGAGCTGCGCATCCACGTTATCGGTGGGCGGGAAGGGCGGGGCTTCGGCAAACAGCGCCACCAGCTTTTCGCGCACCTGCGGCGAATCGCGCAGCACCTTCAGATTATCCAGACAGCGCTGGCGGTCGATGCCCAGACGCTCTGCGTCTTCCGGGCGCAGCGTATTGGCCTGCGCCAGCACCGGACACTTATTAAGATGCACCAGCTTCACCGGCACCGGGCTCGCGTCGTTAAGCGCCGCTTTCGGCGTATAGAGCCGCTCGCGCAGGTCGTCGGCGTTCAGCTCCAGCAGCGGGCTGATATCGCCTGCCAGATCCACCACAATCACCGCGTTACGGTTATCCGGATGCCAGGCGATGGGCGCTATCCAGCTGGTATTCCCGCGCCACGCGCCAAACATGCCAGAAACATGCACCAGCGGCTTCATCTGGACGATATCAACGAGCGTCGCCAGCTTTTGCTTACTGCGGTAGGTGTAGAGATAGTCAAACATCCGCGGCTGGCGGGTTTTCACCAGTTGCGCCATCGCGATGGTGGCGTAGACATCCGCCATCGCATCGTGCGCGTTGGCGTGTTCAATCCCGTTGGCGACGGTTAAATGCTCAAGACGAAAGCTTGGCAGGCCGTCGCTGTTTTCCGGCCAGACGATGCCTTCCGGGCGCAGCGCGTAACAGGCGCGCATCACATCCAGCAGATCCCAGCGCGAGTTATCGTTCTGCCAGCTCCAGGCGTAAGGATCGTAGAAGTTGCGATAGAAAATATTGCGCGTCACTTCGTCATCGAAGCGCACGTTGTTATAGCCGACCACGCAGGTTTTCGGCACGGTAAACAGCGCGTGAATGCGTCTGGCGAACTCAGCTTCGTTTTCGCCGCGCGCGCGCGCCACCTGCGGCGTGATGCCGGTTATCAGCACCGCTTCCGGCTGCGGGAGATAATCGTCGGCGGGCTTGCAGTAAAAGACATCCGGCTCGCCGATGACCGTGAAATTCTCATCGGTGCGCAGGGCAGCAAACTGCGCCGGGCGATCCAGCGAGGGGCTTTTGCCGAAGGTTTCGTAATCGTGGAACAGAAAAGTCGGTTGCGCGGCAGAATCAGACACCAGGTCACCATCCAGAGTAAGTAAAAAAACAGGGCTATGGTAAACCATAGCCCTCTCCGGAAGAAGTGGCAGCGGTCTTAAGGCATGACCTGCTCCGGTTGCACCGGTTTGCGGGTAATCAGCCGTTTGCCGAGCGCAATGCCTGGTTTCTCAACGCGATGGAAGAGAACCGTCGCCAGTCCGTACGTCACCGGCAGGCTAATGGCCGCGGCAATCAGCAGGCGCACCGGCGAGGCGTGTTGCTCAAACGCGCTGTGCTTCACCAGCAGCCCGATAACCGGAATGACAATCATCAGGTGCAGCAGATAAACCGAATAGGAGACATCGCCCAGGAACTGACTGCTACGACGCGTCAGCAGCCAGCGCGGCAGCCGCATCGCCTGATGCAGCAGCGAGCCCGCCTGCGCCTGCCACAGCAGCGCGCCGAGGCCGGCAATCATCACGCACTGGGCGATAAGACGAACCGGCGTCACCGCGATATGCATCTGCCAGGCCAGCACCGGCGCCAGAAACGCCAGCAGCAATAACAGGCGGCGGTGGTCACGCACGGCGGCGGCAATCAGCATGCCCGCGACGAACAGCGGCAGCTTAATCAGGATCATCGAGGGCATCGGGAACGCCTCGAAATAGCCCGGAAACGCCCAGCGCGCGCCAAAGCAGCCCATCATTACCGCGAAGGCGGCGGCGAAGAAGCCCCAGCGCATGACCAGCAGCATAATGAACGGGAACAGCACGTAGAACTGCATTTCGAGCCCGATGCTCCAGTCCGGCAATACCGTGCGGAACGAATAATAAGGGATAGCGCCGAAGATAAACGAAATATGCGCGAGAATATTGCCCACGGAGGTGTCGGCATAGCGCTGGCTTTCGGTTTGCGTCGACGGCCAGGCCTGCGCGATGACGTCGCGCCATTCGCCGAACGCCGCGCCGAAAATAAGCGCCAGCAGCAACATGAAATAATAGAGCGGCGCGATGCGGAAAAACCGCCGCAGCCAGAAATTACGAATAGTATGGCCACTGGTCCAGGGCTCGATGTCCCGACGTTCCATATAATTCTTCGCCATCAGAAAACCCGACAGCAAAATAAACAGATCGACGCCCATACCCGGATCGTATAACAGAGGAATGCGGCACTGCACCAGCAGACAAATATGCCCAAGCAGTACCCACAGCGACGCGAGGCCGCGTAACCCCTCCAGCTCCGGCGACCAGCTTTTACCCTGCGCCATACCCTTCTCCTCAGCCTTTTAAAAGTCACCAGGCTAAAAAGAGTCGGCCTCTATAACAATCGGAAGAGTACGTGAAATGTTTATTATCAGATTTTCCGCAGCCCGGTAATCAGGGATAAGCGAAAAGCCAGGAATTTCGGTTAAGACACGTCTTATTCATATTTCCTTGCAATTTACCGGAGCAAGGAAATACAAACTGCCGTAAAAAAGGCGCCCCATCGCGAAGTTACAGAGGATATGCTGTTGAAATTTAGACCAATGATTGCCGCTTCCTGCATCATGCTGGCCGGTATTACCGCGCAGGCGCACGCCGCCGCGCTTTCCATGCCGCAGCCGCCAGCCATTATGGCGGGTAGCTATGTGTTGATGGATTACACGACCGGACAAATACTGGCGGCAAATAACGAACATCAACAGCGTAACCCGGCGAGCCTGACCAAATTAATGACTGGCTATGTGGTGGACCGCGCCATCGACAGCCATCGCATCACGCCGGATGACGTGGTCACGGTCGGGAAAGACGCCTGGGCGAAAGATAACCCGGTGTTTGAGGGCTCGTCGCTGATGTTCCTGAAGGCGGGCGATCGCGTCACGGTGCGCGACCTCAGCCGCGGTCTGATTGTCGATTCCGGCAATGACGCCTGCGTGGCGCTGGCGGATTACGTGGCGGGCGGCCAGCCGCAGTTTGTCTCGATGATGAATGACTATGTCCAAAAGCTCGGCCTGAAAGACACCCATTTTGAAACGGTGCACGGTCTGGACGCGCCGGGGCAGCACAGCTCCGCTTACGACCTGGCGGTGCTGTCGCGCGCCATCATTCACGGCGAGCCCGCGTTTTATCATATGTACAGCGAAAAGAGCCTCACCTGGAACGGCATTACTCAGCAGAACCGCAACGGCCTGCTGTGGGATAAGACGCTCAATGTCGACGGGCTGAAAACCGGCCACACCTCCGGGGCAGGCTTTAACCTGATTGCCTCCAGCGTCGATGGCAAGCGCCGCCTGATCGCGGTGATTATGGGGGCTGACAGCCCGAAAGGGCGCGAAGACCAGGCGCGTAAACTCCTCCACTGGGGCCAGCAGACTTTCGATACCGTGGAGATCCTGCAAAAAGGCAAAAAAGTGGGCACCGAGCGCGTCTGGTATGGCAAAAACGAGCAGGTGGCGGTCGGCACCGATCGCGATTTCTGGCTGACGCTGCCGAAGGCGCAGCTCGCCAACGTGAAGGCGAAATATCTGCTCGATCGCGAGCGCCTCGACGCGCCGCTGGACGCCAATGAAAAAGTGGGTGAGATAGAGCTCTATAACGGCGATACGATCATTGCGCGTATGCCGCTGGTGACGCTTGAGAAAGTGAAAAAGGGCGGCGTGTTTTCGCGCTTTGGCGACTGGCTGCACCTGACGCTGTAACCGTTTTTTGCGAACGCGAAGGCGCTCACAGACGCCCGGATGAGCGCCGCACACTATACTCGCTATTTTGAACAGCGAGGAGTGAACATGGATTACACCATCGAGCATGTCTTAACGCGTAAAATTGCCGGTTTTCATCTGGTCGGCCCGTGGGAGAAAACGGTGCCGCAGGGGTTTGAACAGCTCACGCTGTGGGTGGATAACTTTCATATCCAGCCGCAGGCGTGGCTGGCGGTCTATTATGATAATCCGCAGCAGGTCGCCCCGGAGAAGCTTCGCGCCGATACGGTGGTTGAGGTGCCGGCGGATTTTACCCTGCCGGAGAACAGCGTCGGCATTATCCTGACGGATCTGCCGGGCGGCCAGTATGCGGTGGCGCGCGCGCGCGTTGAAAACCACGATTTCGGCACGCCGTGGCTCGCGTTCTTTACCCGTCTGCATCAGGACGTGCGTTACCAGATGGCGGCGCGTCCGTGTTTTGAAATCTATCTCAACGATGGCAAGCGCGACGGCTACTGGGAGATAGACATGTATATTCCGGTGCAAACCTCAGGCGAATAACCCACTGGCGCCCCCGTTGTCACGGCGGGCGCGATTTTTTGTTAAGCAAATGGCGAAATTACGTTAATTCCTCGATTATTCGTCCACCTTTTCCGAAAATTTACAGCTTTTCCCCGATTTTTGTCAGAAAATAGCGTCCCTCATTTTCAGGCGCCTCGCCTGAATCGACGTTTCATCAAGGCTGTTAACGGGAAAGAAAGCGTGCGTGCTGATAAATCGCTCTCCTCTTTTGAAATTCGTCTCTACGAGCATTACCGCATCGTGCATGGCGTGCGCATTGCGCTGGCGTTTATCCTGACATTTTTACTGGTGCGGATGCTGAACGTGCCGGAAGGCACCTGGCCGCTCATCACACTGGTGGTGGTGATGGGGCCCATCTCGTTCTGGGGGAATGTCGTACCGCGCGCGTTTGAACGTATCGGCGGCACTATTCTTGGCGCGGCGCTGGGCCTGGTGGCGCTGCAACTCGAAGGCTGGTCGCTGCCGCTGATGCTGCTGTGGTGCGCGCTGGCGATGTTTCTGTGCGGCTTTCTGGCGCTCGGTAAACGGCCTTATCAGGCGCTGCTGATTGGCATCACGCTCTCGGTGGTGGTCGGCGCGCCGCAGGGCGATATGCTGGTCGCGCTCTGGCGCGGCGGTGACGTGATTTTCGGTTCGCTGCTGGCGATGCTTTTTACGAGCCTCTGGCCGCAGCGGGCATTTATCCACTGGCGTATCCAGATGGCGAAGTTTGTCGGCGATTTCGCAAAGATTTATCACGCCGGGCTGTCGCCCAACCTGGTGGAGCGCCCGCGGCTCGATAAGCCGCTACAGAATATGCTTGGCAGTGTGGTGAAGCTGCGCGCGTTTATCACGCCCGCCAGTAAGGAGACGCACATTCAGCGGGCGATTTTCGAAGCGATTCAGACTACCAGCCGCAATATGGTCTGTACGCTGGAGATGCAGATCAACGCCTGGTGGGCCTCGCGGGAAAGCCATTTTCTGATGATTAACGCCCGTACCCTGCGTGATTCGCAGCAGATGACCGAAAACACGCTGGCGGCGATTGCCGAGGCGCTGCGCGAAGGCAACCCGTCGCCGGTCATGGCCAACCGTGAGAAGCTGGTGGAAATTGCCCTTGAGCTGCGCGCGCTGATGAAAGAGGGGCAGCAAAGTGAACTGGTGGAAACGCCGATTCACGGCTATGTATGGTTAAGCATGGAACTGGCGCAGCAGCTGGAGCGCCTTTCACAGCTTATCTGTCGGGCGCTGCGCAAATAATACGCAGACGGCAGGCGCTTGTTTCGATTCAGCACCGTTTCAGAGTATGATAGCCGCAGGCATCCTGAACGGGATAAAACCATTGTCATCAACCGCCGCTGCCAGTAAGGTTTACGCTATGCGGTTGTTTTAACGAATCCGAGTCTTATATTCAGCAGGGGTGTAAAAATGGAAAACAGCAAACCTTCATTCCAGGACGTTCTTGAGTTCGTACGTCTGTTCCGCCGTAAAAACAAGCTGCAGCGTGAAATTCAGGACGTCGAGAAGAAAATTCGTGACAACCAGAAGCGCGTGCTGCTGCTCGACAACCTGAGCGACTACATTAAGCCGGGTATGAGCGTGGAAGCCATCCAGGGCATTATCGCCAGCATGAAGAGCGACTACGAAGACCGTGTTGATGACTACATCATCAAAAACGCCGAGATCTCCAAAGAGCGCCGCGAGATTTCGAAAAAGCTCAAAGCGATGGGCGAGCTGAAAGTGCACGAGCCGAAAGGCGAAGAATAAGTTTAAAAAAACCGCTTCGGCGGTTTTTTTATGTCTGCGGTATGGCGCACATCTCTCCTGGCGAGAGAACGTTTAAAAGCAAAAAGCCCGCTAAAAAGCGGGCTTTTTTGAATCTGGCTCCTCTGACTGGACTCGAACCAGTGACATACGGATTAACAGTCCGCCGTTCTACCGACTGAACTACAGAGGAATCGTGTGGAGGCTAATCATAGCGGCCCCGCGCCAATTGTCAAATGCCATTTTCCTTCGGTCTGCGCGTTCGGACATTCTATGAACATAACGAGTTATTTTCCGACAATATCTGTGGAAAGCCTTTGCAGGATCGTGGGATCTAACTCATTATTTGAAATGAGGTTTCAACTTTCGCGCGCAGGTTCATTTTGAGTGTAACCACCACTGTTCGCCAGGCCATTGCTCGCACGCCCTGGTACAAGAAACGAAAAAGCTATCGGGTTCTGTTCTGGCGTGAAATCACGCCGCTGGCGGTGCCTATTCTGCTGGAAAATACCTGTGTGCTGCTGATGGGGGTGCTGAGCACGTTCCTTGTGAGCTGGCTCGGGAAAGAAGCGATGGCGGGCGTGGGCCTTGCCGACAGCTTCAATATGGTGGTGCTCTCTTTCTTCGCCGCGGTGGATTTAGGCACAACGGTTGTTGTGGCGTTCAGCCTCGGCAAGCGCGATCGCAAGCGGGCGAGGGCGGCGGCCAGACAGTCGCTGGTGCTGATGACCATCGTCTCGATTCTGCTGGCGGCGCTGGTGCATGTAACCGGTGAATACATCATTAACGTGGTGGCGGGCGATGCGGCGCCGCAGGTCAAAGCGCTCGCGCTCGTCTATCTGCAGCTTACGGCCTGGAGCTACCCGGCGGCGGCCATCGCGCTTATCGGCAGCGGCGCGCTGCGCGGGGCGGGCAACACCAAAATTCCGCTGCTGATTAACGGCGGGATGAACATCCTGAATATCGTCATCAGCGGCTTTCTGATTTACGGGCTCTTCTCCTGGGACGGTCTGGGCTTTATCGGCGCCGGGCTGGGACTGACCATTTCGCGTTATATCGGCGCTATCGCCATTCTTTATGTACTGATGATTGGCTTCAACCCGGCGCTGCGTATCTCGCTTAAAAGCTATTTTTTGCCGCTTAAGCTCAATATTCTCTGGGAAGTGCTTGGCATCGGGCTGCCCGCGAGCATTGAATCGGTACTGTTTAACGGCGGCAAATTGCTGACGCAAATGTTTGTGGCGGGCATGGGCACCAACGTTATTGCCGGTAACTTTATCGCGTTCTCGGTCGCCGCCCTGATTAACCTGCCGGGTAACGCGCTCGGCTCGGCTTCGACCATCATCACTGGCAAACGCCTCGGCAAAGGGCAGATTGGCCAGGCTGAGCGTGAACTGCGCCATGTCTTCTGGCTTTCAACGATTATGCTAACCGCCATCGCCTGGGTGAGCGCGCCGTTTGCCGGGCTGTTTGCTTCGTTTTACACCCAGGAAGAGGATGTCAAAGAGGTCGTTAAAATTCTGCTATGGCTCAACGCCGCGTTTATGCCGATCTGGGCGGCCTCGTGGGTGCTGCCGGCGGGGCTTAAGGGCGCGCGCGACGCACGGTTTGCGATGTGGGTGTCGATGCTCGGCATGTGGGGTTGTCGCGTCGTCGCGGGCTATACGCTTGGGATCGTGCTCGGCATGGGTGTGGTGGGCGTGTGGCTCGGGATGTTCCTCGACTGGGCGGTGCGCGGCGTCTTCTTTTACTGGCGTATGGTAAGCGGCAAATGGCTACAGAAATATCCACGCCCGCCGAAGCGACCCGTGGTGCTGGATACCCCTGCGCCGCCAGGTCAGCCGAGGGCGATGTAAGCCTTAAGCAGAAAAGCAAAAAGCCCGCTAAAAAGCGGGCTTTTCTAAATCTGGCTCCTCTGACTGGACTCGAACCAGTGACATACGGATTAACAGTCCGCCGTTCTACCGACTGAACTACAGAGGAATTGCGAGAACGGGGCGCATAGTAACGGCAGCGTTCCGGGTTGTCAAAGCCTGAATGTAAAATGCTGAACCGTTTGCTGAATAATTCCGCAAACCCCGGCGCAGCCAGCGCCACGCCGGGGCTGCGCTGACATCAGCGGAAGGGCGGTTCGTTAAAGGTGCGCAGTTTGCGCGAGTGCAGGCGTTCGCCCTCGGCGCGCAGCAAATCGATGGCGCGAATGCCAATCTGCAGGTGTTCGGAAATCGCGCCCTCGTAGAAGCGGTTCGCCTGGCCCGGCAGCTTGATTTCGCCATGCAGCGGTTTATCGGAGACACACAGCAGCGTGCCATAGGGCACACGAAAGCGATAACCCTGGGCGGCGATAGTTGCGCTTTCCATATCGATAGCCACTGCACGACTCAGGTTAAAGCGCAGCGCCGAAGCGGAGTAGCGCAGCTCCCAGTTGCGGTCGTCCGTGGTTACCACGGTGCCGGTACGCAGCCGCTGTTTCACTTCCTCGCCCGGCATATTGCTCACCAGCTTCGTGGCGTCATAGAGCGCGCGCTGCACTTCGGCGATGCTCGGCACCGGAATATCCGGCGGCAGCACCGCGTCCAGTACGTGGTCGTCGCGCAGATACGCGTGCGCCAGTACGTAGTCGCCGATCGACTGGCTTTCGCGCAGGCCGCCGCAGTGGCCAATCATCAGCCAGACATCCGGGCGCAGCACCGCGAGGTGGTCGCAAATCGTTTTGGCGTTCGACGGTCCGACGCCGATATTCACCAGCGTAATGCCCTGACCGTCGGCGGTAATTAAATGCCAGGCGGGCATCTGATGTTTTTTCCAGGCGAGATCGGAAATCGCTGCTTCCGGCGCTTCGGTATCGGCGGTGATCCAGCTGCCGCCCGCGCAGGAGAGGGCCACGTACGGGCTGTCCGGATCAAGGATCTGGCTGCATCCCCAGCGTACGAACTCATCGACATAGCGCGTGTAGTTGGTAAAGAGCACGAAGGGCTGGAAATGCTCGACCGGCGTGCCGGTGTAGTGGCGCAGACGCGCCAGCGAGAAATCAACGCGGCGGGCGTCGAAGTGCGACAGCGGGTAAAACTCGGTCGGGTGGAAGATCCCGTCGGCCGTTTCATCGCCAATTTGCGCCAGCTCGGTGGTCGGGAAGTGGCGGGTCAGGCCCGCGCTCATCGAGCGGTCCAGCGTCAGCGCCGAGCCGTCAATCACATACGGGTAGGGGATTTCATGTTGCGACGGGCCGACTTCAATCGTCGCGCCGTAATCTTCATACAACAGGATCAGCTGTTCGCGCAGGTAGCTGCGAAACAGTCCGGGGCGCGTTACGGTTGTGGTGTAACACCCTGCATGGGTGAATCGCCCGTAGGCGCGCGTCTTCTCGGCTTTGCTTCCGTCGCCGTCCCAGCATACCCGCAACTGTGGATATACAAATAATCCCTGCGCGCGCTGCGCCTCATCCGGCAGGCGTCCTTCATTAATAAAGGCTGCAATCGCGTCGCGCAGCGCGTTAACCGCGTCATCATATAACGCTTCCAGTTTGTCGAGCGCCTCATCGGGCGTCAGAGGTGTTGCAGTGGTATTCATCTGGTCTCCTGATCCCACGTGGCACAGCGGGAAGCTGTACTATGTCTGATAATATGGCACAGGTTTATGAAACTTAAGGGAATGGCGCAATGGCATTAATCTGTAAAATGCGTGGCCGATCGCATTGCGCTTAATGTGTCCCTTTCTGTTCACTGATTTTCCTGCTTGCGCCGTTCCCCTTGAACATTCACTTAATGAATAAATATTTTCACCGGCTATGCGTCTGTTTTTGCTAATTAAAGGGCGCAATGGCATCGATTGAAAGAATATATGCGGGCAACTTCGCGGATTGCAACGAAAGGCAACCGGGTATACTGGCCCTCTATATGACCTGAAAATGCAGAAAAACGATGCTATCTACCCTCATTTACCGCAGTCGGCTTAAAGCTGATATCGACCATGAAAGTCTGGCCGCGATTGTGAGGCAGGCACAGATGCGTAACGCTGCGATGCAGGTCAGCGGCATTCTGGTGTTTGATGGCTACCAGTTTCTGCAGGTGCTTGAAGGGCCGCTGAGCTCGGTTGATGCCCTGTTCGAACGCATCAGCCGGGACGAGCGGCACGATTTCATCGTTGAGCTGATGCGCGACTACGCGCCGCATCGGCACTTTGAAAACGTCGGCATGGCGCTGTTCGACCTGCGCAGTGTCAAAGCCCATGCGGTGCTGAAGTCGGTAGTTAAATCCAGCGTGGTGCCGTTCAATCTCGCCCGTGAAGCAAGGGTGTATAAATTTATCCGCTCCTTCCTGCGTCACCCGGATCGCCAGCAGATCTCGCGCCGGTTTATACCGGATGCCTGGCGGGTCGAGCCGATGCCGCCACAGCAGCCTGGGCGCGACTTGTCGCCCGCCGTGACGGATATCGCCTGCCAGTTTGCCCTGCAGCCGATTGTGGAGCCGCTGACCTGTAAAATTAAAGCGTTTGAGGCGCTGATCCGTTCTCCCGATGGCGGCTCGCCTGCCGCCTTGTTTGCGTCGATGTCCAGCGAAACGCTCTATAACGTCGATCTTCATTCCAAAGAAAAAGCTTTCGCGCTGGCGAAAGCGGTAAATATCGGCAGCCAGATGATTTCAGTCAACCTCCTGCCCGGATCGCTGGTGCAGGCGCCGGATGCTGTTGAGATCTTGCTGGCGCAGATCGCGCGTCAGGGCCTTTTTCCGCAGCAGGTCATTGTTGAGGTCACCGAGAGCGAAGTGATTTCGCGTTTTGATGAGTTTGAGTCTGTGATTCGCCAGTTACGCGCTGCGGGCATCAACCTGGCGATAGACGACTTTGGCGCCGGGTTTGCGGGACTGTCGTTGCTTACGCGCTTTCAGCCAGGGCGCATTAAAATCGACCGCAGCATCGTTGCCGATATCCATCTTCACGGCCCGAAACAGGCCATTGTCCTCGGCATCATCCGGTGCTGTGCTGAGCTTGAGATAACGGTGGTAGCGGAAGGCGTGGAAAAAGTGGAAGAGTGGTGCTGGCTGGAAGCGGTGGGCATTAAATATTTCCAGGGCTATCTGTTCGCCAGACCGCTATTGAACCGTGCCCCGTCGGTAAGCTGGCCCACGGCCAGATAAGAAAGCGTCCTGGGGTGCAGGCCCCGGATGCTGTTACGGCTACTATTCTCCAGATTGACGCCAGTCAGGCGTTGCGCGTTTTTAAGCGCGCAGAGGCTGGTCCGTCAATAAATTTGAACCATTATGTTAAACAAAGGGCATTTATTCTTCCCCGTGATCAGGACAGAGTAGGGCATCTGAACCAGACCATGCGGCGGGCATGGCGCGTGCGCCAGCAACGCCCGCCCTGAAAACGGGATAAGCATGAAAAAAATAGGCTTTTTATCATTTGGTCACTGGACGCCATCGCCGCAGTCCGCCACGCGAACCGCGGCCGATGCCCTGCTGCAATCCATCGATCTGGCCGTCGCGGCAGAAGAGCTGGGTGCGGATGGCGCGTATTTTCGCGTGCACCACTTCGCCCGTCAGCTCGCCTCGCCATTTCCGCTGCTGGCCGCTATCGGTGCCAGAACCCGCCATATTGAGATAGGCACTGGCGTTATCGACATGCGCTATGAGAACCCACTCTATATGGCGGAAAGCGCAGGTGCTGCGGACCTCATCGCCGGCGGGCGTCTGCAACTGGGGATCAGCCGCGGATCGCCGGAACAGGTCATCGATGGCTGGCGCTATTTTGGCTATGAGCCCGCCGCCGGTGAAAACGAATCCGACATGGCGCGCCGTCATACCGAGACGCTGCTGGACGTGCTGCGCGGGGAAGGGTTTGCCAAACCCAATCCGCAGCCGATGTTCGCTAACCCGCCAGGCCTTCTGAGACTCGAACCCTGGTCTGAAGGACTGCGCGAGCGCATCTGGTGGGGCGCAGGCTCCAATGCCACTGCGGTCTGGGCGGCGAAGCTCGGTATGAACCTGCAAAGCTCCACCCTGAAGGATGATGAAACCGGCGAGCCGTTCCACATTCAGCAGGCGCAGCAGATCCGCGCCTACCGCGCCGCCTGGGCCGAGGCAGGGCATACCCGCACGCCCCGGGTATCGGTGAGCCGCAGTATTTTTCCGCTCATGGACAGCCGGGATCGCGCCTGGTTTGGCAGTAGCCGTGACGACAGCGATAAGGTCGGTTTTCTGGATGAGAAAACCCGCGCCATTTTCGGGCGCAGTTACGCCGCCGAACCCGAGAAACTCATTGAGCAGCTTAAGCAGGACGAGGCGATTGCCGAAGCGGATACCCTGCTGCTGACGGTGCCGAATCAGCTGGGCGTGGACTATAACGTACACCTTATTGAGGCTGTTCTGCGCCACATCGCCCCGGCAATGGGATGGCGCGATTAACGCATACCGTAGAAAAGCAAAAAGCCCGCTAAAAAGCGGGCTTTTTTGAATTTGGCTCCTCTGACTGGACTCGAACCAGTGACATACGGATTAACAGTCCGCCGTTCTACCGACTGAACTACAGAGGAATCGTGTGAACGGGGCGCATAGTACCGGGGTCGCCTGGCGTTGTAAAGCCCTGAACGCGCCAGACAATTCGTTTGCTGAGAAAACCGTCAACTTTCACGCGCCTTCTGCTCGCGCACCATTCTGGTGCGAAAGTACCTCTTATGGGGCATAAGCAAAACAGTGTTTCAACCGTCACCAGTGATAAGTTATCGCTTCCTCTTATAATTTAAGCGCTTATATAAGCTGCGCCTCCGTTTTAAAAACTGGCAAGCATCTTGCAAAACCTGTTACGACATCATTGCCGGCATTGGCTCTGGCATTCCGTACAGGAGGCAAAATGAACTTAAGACGACTGAAATACTTCGTGAAAATCGTCGATATCGGTAGCCTGACGCAGGCGGCGGAAGTGCTGCATATTGCGCAGCCCGCGTTAAGCCAGCAGGTCGCAACTCTGGAAGGGGAGATGGATCAGCAACTGTTGATTCGCACCAAACGGGGCGTCACGCCAACGGAAGCCGGGAAAATCCTTTATGCGCATGCCCGCACCATTTTGCGCCAGTGCGAGCAGGCGCAGCTTGCCGTCAACAATGTCGGCCAGACGCTTCAGGGCCAGGTCTCTGTCGGACTCGCGCCCGGGACGGCGGCTTCCTCCGTGACCATGCCGCTGTTGCAGGCCGTGCGCGCCGCTGAACGATAAACTCCTGAGCGGCCAGCTTGATATGGCGGTGTTATATGACCGCGCACCGGTGGCCGGGCTCACCAGCCAGCCGCTGATTAAAGAAGATCTGTTTCTGGTCGGCACGCGCGATTGTCCAGGGCAGAGCGTGGATCTGACGAGCGTCGCCCAGATGAATCTCTTCCTGCCGCGCGATTACAGCGCCGTGCGCAAGCGTGTGGATGAAGCTTTTTCGCTACGTCGCCTGACCGCGAAAATCATCGGAGAAATCGAATCGGTGTCTACGCTGAGCGCCGCGATTGCCAGCGGCATGGGGGTAACGGTGCTGCCGGAATCCGCGGCGCGCTCGCTCGCCAGCTCGACGAACGGCTGGCTGGCTCGCATTACCAGCCCGTCGATGACGCTGCCGCTCTCGCTCAATGTCTCCTCCCGTGCGCCGTTAACGCCGCAGGCGCAGGCCGTGAAAGATATTCTGCTGTCGCTCGTGGCGCGTCCGGCGCTGGAAAACCGCGAGCTGCTGCTGGTGGGCTGACAGATATTCCACAACGGAATAACAGACAGCTTTTTATTATTTGTGATGCCCGCCGGGGGACTTTAACAATAGCGTCATGTTAAATCGCTCCCGGGGGCGCTGTGAATTTCCAGCAACTGAAAATTATTCGTGAGGCGGCGAGGCGGGATTTTAATCTCACCGAAGTCGCCAACATGCTTTATACCTCGCAGTCCGGTGTCAGCCGTCATATCCGCGAGCTGGAAGAAGAGCTCGGCATTGAGATTTTCATTCGCCGCGGCAAACGCCTGCTGGGCATGACCGAGCCTGGCAAAGCGCTGCTGGTGATTGCCGAGCGCATCCTTAATGAAGCCAGTAATGTGCGCCGCTTAGCCGATCTCTTCACTAACGATGCCAGCGGCGTGCTGACTATCGCCACGACGCACACCCAGGCCCGTTACAGCCTGCCATCGGTGATTAAAACCTTTCGTTCGCTCTTTCCCGAGGTGCGCCTTGAGCTGATTCAGGGCACGCCACAGGAGATAGAATCGCTCCTGCAAAGCGGGACGGCGGATATCGGTATCGCCAGCGAACGCTTGAGCGCCGATCCGGGGCTGGTGGCTTATCCGTGGTTTCGCTGGCATCACAGCCTGCTCGTGCCGAAGGATCACCCGCTCACGCAGGCCAGCCCGCTGACGCTTGACGAGATTAGCCGCTGGCCGCTTATTACCTACCGGCAGGGCATTACGGGCCGCTCGCGTATTGACGAAGCTTTCAGCCGCAAAGGGCTGACGCCGGATATCGTCCTGAGCGCGCAGGATTCCGACGTTATCAAAACCTATGTTGAACTGGGGCTGGGCATCGGGCTGGTGGCGGAGCAGGCGAGCGAACCCCATGAAGAGAGCCTGCTCACGCGGCTCGACACAAAGCATCTCTTCGACGCTAACACCGTCTGGCTGGGCCTGAAGCGCGGGCAGCTTCAGCGCAACTACGTCTGGCGCTTCATTGAGTTGTGCAATGCCGGATTGTCGCTTGAGGAGATTAAGCAGCAGGCGCTGGAGCCTGCCGGTGAAGTGGTGATCGATTATCAGATTTAGCGCGAGCGCCCCGCCAGCGGGCGGCTGACGGGGCGTGATGACTACTGCGGTTGCGGCGTTTTAATAAAGAGCGCGGTAAGCGCCGACAGCAGACAGCCCGCCATCAGGTAAATCGCCACCGTATGCCACGCGCCGCCGGAGAAGGTCAGCAGAGCGGCGGCGATGAACGGCGTGAAGCCGCCGCCCACGACGCTTGCCACCTGATACCCGACGCCCGCGCCGCTGTAGCGGTAACCTGCGCCGAACATTTCGGTAAACATCGGCTGCTGCACGCAGACCACCATATCGTGCGCGATATTCGCGAGCATCAGCGAGAAAATCACTACGCCGACAATCGAACGAGCTTCCAGCGCCATAAAGAAGGGGAAGGCGCTCAGCGCGCCGAGCAGCGCGCCGGTAATGTAAATGCGTCGACGTCCGTAACGATCGGCCATCCAGGCGAACAGCGGAATGGTCAGGCAGCTCACGCCGCCCACCAGCAGGCCGATATTAAGAAACAGCTCGCGCGGCAGGCCCAGATTCTGCGTCGAGTAGCTAAGCGCAAACGCGGTGACGATATACATGGTCAGCAATTCGCACAGGCGCAGGGCGATAATTTTCAGGAATGCGCCGGGGTGACGCACCAGCGCCTCAAAGACCGGCAGCCGCTTTTTCGCCCCGGCAGGCTTTGCTGCCTGCGCCCGCTCGAATTCGGCGGACTCTTCCATACCGTTACGCACCCACAGCGCGCCCAGCACCAGCACAATGCTGAACAGGAACGGCAGACGCCAGCCCCAGCTCAGGAACTGCGCATCGGTCGTCAGATAGCTGATAAGCGACACCAGACCGGTGGAAAGCAGCAGCCCGACGCCATATCCCACCTGAATGCCGCTACTGTAAAACGCTTTTTTGCCAGCGGGCGCACTCTCTACGGCAAGCAGCGCCGCGCCGCCCCATTCGCCGCCTACGGCGAACCCCTGGATGGCGCGCAGCGTCACCAGCAGCGCTGGCGCCCACCAGCCAATGGTGGCGAACGACGGCAGAATGCCGATACAGGCGGTGGCGATGCCCATCATCCAGACGGTCATCATCAGCATCCGCTTGCGGCCCAGGCGGTCGCCGAAGTGACCAAAGACAATGCCGCCGAGCGGGCGGAATAAAAAGCCGACGCCGAAGGTGGCGAAAGCGGCAAGGGTTCCCATCGCCGGCGAGATTTGCGGGAAAAACTCGGTGTTAAACACCAGCGCCGCAGTAATGCCATAGAGTAAGAAATCAAACCAGTCTACGACCGCGCCGGCAAAGCTGCCCCAGGCGGCACGGCGTGCACGGTTGCAGGGAGGGAGCGCCTCATCAGGGCGGGGAGTCATGAGCGTGGAATCCATCGTTGTCCTGTCCATTCGTCAACATTCTGTATTTTTATTGTTATCAAAGCAGATTGAAGGTTACTCACATCGTACGCAGCCAAAAAAAGCCGTTACTGAGACTACAGCGACAGCCGTCGGGTGAAAACCGTTTTGCGCCGTGACGGGCGTGAAAGGACCATTTGACTCAGGGAAGCGGTGTGTACAGAGGATTATGTGGCGAGAATCACAACGGGTGGGAAAACAGCAAGGTGTAAAACAACGAGGTGCGGAAGCTGACAAGCAAAAAGCCCGCTAAAAGCGGGCTTCTTTAAATCTGGCTCCTCTGACGGGATACGGTATCTGTCTTACGTCTGTTCAGACGATGAAGCTCAGGGACGGCTCGCAGGCCACTCGTTGTGCGAAGGCGCGCATCCATGACCAGTTGGCCGTAAAAAACTGCCGGTAGCGGCAATGTTGGCCTGTCTGACGATAAACAGGTGTGATATGAAAATGGTCACTGGCGCATATCTCTGCGGTTATATCTATTTTATGAAATCGTGTCATTCAGGTAATACCTTTTGAGGCCCGAATTTTTCAAAGGATTTTTTATTGTTGCGCTATTAACGTTTTTACTGTGAATTATTCCAAAAGTTTTTTGTTTATTCACACCGTGAATAAAATTGATTTTGTGAATTTATATTGACCAGTTTTAAATTGTTTAATTTTAAATTTTTCGGGCGTATTATTTTTAAGCGCGGTCCATTATTAAAGGGATATTGATATGGCAGGACAATCGGCAGCGTTTCAACCGCAGAATTCATTAAATCGCTATTTATTAGTCTTTCCCCTAAGTAAAGATATTGTATCTGACGTCCATTCCTTTACGGGAACGGAGGCACTAAGCCATCCCTATCGTTACGTTATCCGCTTTACCAGCCCGGACGCCAACATCAGGCTAGATAACGTGCTTAACCAGATAGCGGAATTTTATCTGCGCGCGCCAAATCCTCGGGCAAAATGGCAGGGTGAATCGCCATGGCTGCCTGTCCGGCAAATTAATGGCGTTATAACCGCGTTTTCCCGACTTAAATCTTCCGCCGATGAAACCCTTTATGAATGTGTTCTGGAGCATGCGCTGGCGCTGCTGGACCGCAATTACCACTCGGCTGTTTATGTCAATATGTCTGTGCCCGAACTCGTTAAACATTTAATGATAAACAGCGGATATTTTGACGGCTATAACATCGATTTTGACGGCCTGAAACACACGTATCCGTCCCGGGAAATGATTATCCAGTGGAAAGAAACGGATTTGCAGTTTATCAGCCGCTTGCTGGCTGAAGTCGGGATCTGGTTTCGTTTTGAAAATCACGACAAAGTCCCGACTGAGGTCGTCATCATTTTTGGCGACTCGAATGGGCGTTATCGGTTCAGTGATAAATCAATGCCCTGTGTTCACTACGCCGGAATGACCAGCCATGACGAATACATTACCGAACCGGAAGAGCAGCACATTCTGGTGCCTGACAATGTGCAGGTACGAACTTACAACTACCGGCACCCCCAGTCCGTGCAGGCCAGTAAAACTATCCGCGATCCGGATACGCCGGATAAGGTGACGAGCGGCAACGAATACCATTACGCCGATCATTTTCTGGAAGACGGAGACTTTTACGGAGAAGAAGCGGAAACCGCCACGTTTTATGCCCGGTTGCGTTACGAACGGCTGCTGAACCGGCAAAGCCGATTGCGTGCTTTGAGCAGCGCCCCGGAATTGTTACCCGGTACTCTGTTTTATATGACCGGCCCTGTGCCGGACGGGTTCAAACCGGGCTTTGTCGTTACCTCTATGACGATAAATGGCAGCCGCAGTGAGCATTACCGGGCCACGCTAACAGGTATTCCTTACAAATCAGGTTATCACTTCCGGCCTGAGTTTTTGCCGCGCCCGGTGATCGCCGGAACCGTTCCGGCGCGAGTCGCATCGCCGGGAAATGATAAAACCTACGCTGTTCTGGATGCGAAAGGTCGTTATCGGGTGAAGTTCGACTTTGATCTCCAGGAAAAACGTCCCGGTTTTGAAAGTGCGCTGATGCGGCTGGGGCGCTTGTATGCCGGTGACACGTTCGGTTTGCACTTTCCCCTGCTTGATGGCACCGAGGTGGCTGTGGCGTTTGAAGGGGGCGATCCCGACCGGCCCTATATCGCCCATGTTCTGCATGACGGTGGGCGACCCGATCTGGTTACCAGTCGCAATGACACCCGTAACATTATTCGCACGGCGGGGCTCAATAAAATCAGGATGGAAGACCGACGGGGCCAGGAACATATCAAGATTTCCACTGAATATGGCAAAACCCAGTTCAGCGCGGGTCATCTTGTTAACGCCCAGGGAAAACCGCGCGGAGAAGGGGCAGAAGCCCGTACGGACAAATGGATGGCGCTACGAGCGGCAAAAGGGGTTTTGATTACAACGGAAGCGCAGCCCCGCGCCGAAGGGAAACAGCTGGAGATGACGGCGGCGATAGCGCAGCTGGAAAAAGCGCTGGCGCTCGCGAAAACGTTGCAACAAAGCGCCGCGGTAGCAGGAGCTGACCATGTTGAAGCCGATAAGCAGAGCCAGTTAATCCAGACGCTAAATACGCTCGCCGGGCCGGGCATGCTGGCTTACGCGGGCAGCGGTATCGCGCAGGTGACCCCGGAAAGCCTGCAACTCTCAGCAGGGCAGGATCTGATCGCTACGGCAGGGAGCGATGCCAGCATGAACGTGGTGAAAAAGTTTTCGCTGGCCGTAGGGGAAAAACTTTCGCTGTTTGCCCGCAAGCTTGGCATTCAGATGATTGCTGGCGCCGGGAATATCACGACGCAGGCCCAGCGCGGTGAAATGCATTTGCTGGCGCAGCAGGATTTCACGCTGACCAGCACCGCCGGGAAGATGAACGCCAGCGCCAAACAGGGGATTCAACTCGTTTGCGGCGGCGGCGGCATACGTATCAGCCCGAACGGACTGGTTACCCTCTTCTCGCCGACGGGAATCGAGCTGAAAGCGCCGAGCCTGAAGTACGACGGTCCTGAAAGCGCGCAAGTAACGGTCCCTTCGTTCAATAAGAGCGCATTTAAACTCCGCTACCAGCTGCATGCCGCAGATGACCCTGAGCAAATTCTCGCGAATAAAAAATTCAGGCTGACCAGCTCGACCGGAAAAGTGGTTGAAGGTGTTACAGACAACAACGGCCATTCATCGTTACTTGATGCCGATGACCTGGATACCTACAAAATGGAGTTACTGTGATGACGGACGCTAAAAAGAGCCCTTACGCACCGCGGGTGATATCAGAAGGCGATATTCCTGTTCATAAAAACCTCGGGGAGGCGGCGCAGACCTGCAAAGTCGGCGTGCCGCGGCCCATGCCGTGCATCGTTATCCTGATTCACGGCGTCAATGACGTGGGTGAAGCCTACCAGAACCAGGAAAAGGGCATTCTCGCCGGCCTGAGCAAGCGCCTTAACCGACAGGATTTTTACGCGCATGAATGGGGTGAATACAGAATTACCCGTCCGGGCCGTTCGCCCGTGATCCCGTTTTACTGGGGATATAAGCCGGTCAACCATGCGGATTATGTTGCCGATCAGAAACGCTACCGTGATGAACTGAACAAGCTGAAGGACCAGGCACATCTGCCGTATGACGCGTATCAGGAAGATAACGAGAAAAATAAAGCGGCGCTGGGTAACGACGGAAAAGGGGCGCTGAAGTTTCAGAACGATAATTTCAGAAATACCCTCGATGTGAATTTTGCCAAAGGCGGCGGGACATTCGCCAATGCCACCACCAGCATTCCCGATATGCTGGGGCCGGGTGCCGGTGGCGCAGTGGTGGCGGCGGCCGGGTTCGGGACGCTGTATATGAACGGTGGTAATTACACGCACCCGATTTTCCTCAATCCGCACCGTATCTATCAGTTTTTTGCCGCCCAGCGCCTGGCGGATTTGATTCTCACTATTCGTCGTGAACCCGTTACGCAGGATGATGTTATCAACGTGGTGGCGCACAGCCAGGGCACCATTATCACCATGCTGGCCAGTATGCTGGTGAAACAGGCGGGTTATAACCCGCCTGACTGCACCATTCTGAATCACTCCCCGTATTCACTGGAAAGCCGCCTGAGTGAGAATTTGCAGTCAGGGCACCACCAGACCGACGAGGCCCGGCAGAAAACCTTCCGAAAATTCTGTGCGCTGATGGCGACCCGGTACAAAGGCGGCGAACTGTCAGACGATGCCCTGCAGGCCCTGGAGGCCAGCTGCACGCTGCGCAAACCGTCTGACAATCCGCTGCGCCAGGACGCGAAATACCGCCGGGACAACAGCGGTAAAGTCTACAACTACTTTTGCCCGCAGGATGGCACGGTCTCGCTGCAAAATATCCAGGGATTCGGCTGGCGGGGCATTCCGGATAGCATTGCCGGCAGTATTCCTAATCTTCGCCAGCGGGTGTTCTGCCAGCACCGCTGGGTCGGTCGCCCGGAGACGGCGCCGTTTACGATGGCACCAGAACGCAGGGGGGATTTCAGCACCACGCCGGTGATGAACGCGGGCTATTCGTACATCGACGTGGTGATTAACGGCGAAGAGCTGCCGGAGCCGTTTATGTTCAGACTGCAGGGTGAGGATAACCACCCGGATAACGACCCTGAAACCAGTGACATTCCGTATACCGCGTATATCGACCCGGACAGCCCGGATGCCTGCATCTCCTACTCTGCGAAAGCGTCTGCCATTCCCCGCACGGCATCGGCCACGTATGCGCTTAACGATTATCAGCGTATCCGCTGGCAACCGGGCCATGTCTTAACGCCGGAGGAGCTGAAGGTGGAAAGTTTTGACCGGGGGCATGAGGTCATTCGTGGTGTGGTGACCGGGTCGAGAGATTTTTCACAGCTGACGCTGACGTGGCTTAAATCCCGCGACGAACTGGAAAAGGAGTGGCAGAAATCCGATCCGGTCGGCTACAGCCAGCACTCTTCTATTGTCATGAGTGAGTTTGCGCCGTCGCACGCGATGGCGTTTGACCTGGCCATCGGACAGTGCAAAGCGTTTGACTATCAGGCGGGTAAATTCTGGGAGGCGCTGTTACACCGCGCGGACTGGCGGGATCCACAGAATGGTAATGCTGATGCCAGAGAATATTACCGTTCGGGAAGGTTGCCAGTTGCTGAGACTAAAAATTTTATGAATAGACCAAAAGAAGTTCTGCCTGAAGGGGATTACGGCGTTGAAAACCAGTTTAACAACGCTATCACTGTTAAGCCGTCACGCGTTCTGGCCGCCGGCAACCAGGAAGTAAAAAACCTGCAGTGGGATATGCCAAAACCCAAGAGTGACAGCCAGTTGGCTTAAGGACAAAACGTGAAAGGATTATGTGCAGAACTGGCGGTAGTTGCTGTTTTTCTGGCCTCAGGTTGTCAGGCGAAAGAGCCGCCAACGCAGGTGGTGTATCGTTTTGACGATCACCGTTATCTGGAACTGAAGGGCTGGGACTGCGAAGGCGAGCTCTGGTATACGGATACGAAGCGAGGGATTCATTCTCAGCCTTATTTTCAATTTTATCGGATATTTACCCGTAAATTTGTCCATCCGTCAGAGCGTTACATTTCTATACCAAACTGGGAGGTGGATGGGTTTCTTGTTTCGAAAGATTATGGTGAAACATGGAAGGCCGCAGGTTTTTCTCCATCGGGAAATGAACCTAATGGCGATAACAGAGCGCCAGCAGAAGATGCTGTGTCTTTCACCGTCGTCAACGATCAGGGTTTTTTACTGACGAAACACCGGCTGTATATGTCGTCAAAGCCGTTCGACGATCCGCGTCTGGTTGCTGGCGGGTCGGGGATTACCTATACGCTGGATGACGGAACCGTGCAGCGCATTGAACCAGATTCTCCTGGCCCCGCCTGGGGGCTGGATTACATCACGAAACAGGCGCTTGTAAACGATACCGCAAAGTATCACACCAACTACCAGGGGCTTCCTGACAATATCCCTGAAGTTAAGAACTACACCGGCTGGGATCATATGCGTTGTGATATGGATGCGGGGCGCTGAAATATGAAAGGACTCACAGGCGTTTTATTCACCACGCCAGTCTTTCTGACTGCAGGTTGTCAGGCCAAAGAGCCTCCAACGCAGGTGATTTATCGGTTCGATGACCATCGCTACTTAGAACTCAAAGGCTGGAATTGTGAAGGGGAGCTCTGGTTCACTAATACGGAGAGAGGAATTCACACTGAACCTGTGAGTCAGTTTTATCGAATATTTACAAAAAAATTCGTCCATCCGTCAGAGCGTTATATTGTCATTCCCACATGGGATTCGGCAGGCTCCATTGTGTCAAAAGATTATGGACAGACTTGGTATCCCGCTATGTTTTCCCCCGGCGAGAACGAACCAAATGGTGATTCATCACCACCATACGACGACATTCTTTCCTTCACCGTCGTCAACGATCAGGGTTTTTTACAGACGAAACACCGGCTGTATATGTCGTCAAAGCCGTTCGACGATCCGCGTCTGGCCCCTGGCGGGCCGGGGATTACCTATACGCTGGATGACGGAACCGTGCAGCGTATAGATCTTCAGTTTCCTGGCTGGGCATGGGGAATGGTGTACTTCACACCACAGGGGCTGGAAGGGAAAGTTATGAAGCACGAAGCTAATTACCAGGGGCTTCCTGAGAATGTCCCTGAAGTTAAGAACTACACCGGCTGGGACCATATGCGTTGTGATATGGATGCGGGGCGCTGAAATATGAAAGGACTCACAGCAGCTTTATTCATAACGCTAATCTTTTTTGCTGCGGGTTGTCAGGCGAAAGAGCCACCAACGCAGGTGGTGTATCGCTTTGACGATCACCGTTATCTGGAACTGAAGGGCTGGGACTGCGAAGGCGAGCTCTGGTATACGGACACGAAGCGAGGAATTCACTCTCAGCCTGCAAGTCAGTTTTATCGAATTTTCACGCGTCGATTTATTCATCCATCAGAGAGATATATAGCCATTACGAATTGGGGGGCTGACGGTTTCATTGTTTCTAAAGACTACGGTCAAACATGGACAGATGCGCTTTACTCCCCTTCAGGCAATGAACCTAATGGTGATAACCATGGACCGTATGAAGATGTTAAGTCTTTCACCGTCGTCAACGATCAGGGTTTTTTACAGACGAAACACCGGCTGTATATGTCGTCAAAGCCGTTCGACGATCC
>NZ_CAWPHW010000001.1:381982-767291 GCF_963888145.1 Cronobacter sp. EKM101R
GAAGTTAAGAACTACACCGGCTGGGACCATATGCGTTGTGATATGGATGCGGGGCGCTGAAATATGAAAGGACTCACAGTTTTTTTATTAATAACGCTAATCTTTTTTGCTGCGGGTTGTCAGGCGAAAGAGCCACCAACGCAGGTGGTTTATCGGTTCGATGACCATCGTTACCTGGAACTCAAAGGATGGGATTGTGAAGGCGAGCTCTGGTATACGGACACGAAGCGAGGGATTCATAGTCAGGTATGGAGCCAGTTTTATCGGATATTTACCCGAAAATTTATCCATGCTTCTGAGCGGTATATGGCGATTTCATCATGGGGTGGAGGATTTACAGTATCAAAAGACTATGGTCAAACCTGGACGGGAGCCCATTACTCTCCAGGAGAAAACGAACCGAACGGAGAAGACAGACCACCATATGACGATATTCTTTCCTTCACCGTCGTCAACGATCAGGGTTTTTTACAGACGAAACATCGGCTGTATATGTCGTCAAAGCCGTTCGACGATCCGCGCGTTTTGCCAGGAGGTTCGGGTATTCATTATGAACTGCCTGATGGTGTTAAAGGGGATATCAAATATGGTTCTGCAGGTTGGGCCTGGGGACTGGTTTACATGACTAAACAGGGATTGAAAGGCACCGTTCAGGAGCTTCAGAGTAGCTGGCAGGATCAGCCGGATACAGTGCCAGAAGTGAAGGGCTACACCGGCTGGGATCATATGCGGTGCGACATGGATGCAGGGCGATAAGGAGTAAACATTAATGAAAGGCGTCATTCGATTAAACGATCCGCTGGTAAGCGGAGGGAAAGTGATTACCGCGTCTGGTGCAGATTTTATGGGAAGGCCTGTAGCGCTGAAGGGGGATAAAGTTCAGTGCCCCCAACATAAAGGAATATTTGCCATCTCTGACTGTCATGCGTCATGGACGATGTACGGGCGTGGCGTAGTGATTGATGGCTGTAAGGCCGAGTGTGGTTGCGTGATAAAAACTACGTTACCGGTAGCGGGGGTGGCCTGATGAAGTGGTGGCTATTTCCGAAGCAAGTCGACCCTGAACAAGATAAATTTCCTGACTTTTCAGTGTTTATAATTTTTATCAGCGTAATCGGTATTTGCACTTTTTTCCGTGCGATCACATGGCCTGCTAATAAACATGTGGATATGGAGTTTGCAGTACAGGCCATAATAATGCCTCTGGCTTTGTTGGTTACTTTGCTTGAATTATTTCTTCTCGTCCTGAATGGTTTTCGTCATTACGCCGAGACTCGCCTGCTTATCGCCGCCACACAGGAATATAAGCTCCAGACTTATGCACGCCGTCATTTAATACTTGCGGGCTGGTCTGCGCTAACGCCGCTGGAAGAGCCTGCACTTAATATGCTCCGGCTGGAAGGCGAGTTTCCCCTCGTTCCCAAAACACCCTTAAAAATTCCGCTGGCCGATGAATTTGATTACACCCGTAATGAACAGTTTTTTTGCCGGCTACTGGAGCCGATGGTGGACAAGTTGAATCACCCCGGTTATCGACATGTTGAGGCAGTGGTATGGGTTAAAGGCGGAGATGAGTCATGTATTGAGGAATTGCGCAGAACGCTGGCCCGGTTGGATGTTACCGTTGAAAAAATATCGTTTCTTTCCGAGTGCCCGGACTACGCACTGATTAATGAATGGCTGGATAAAGCCGGGTATCTGAACGTGGTGCGCTTGCTGATTTGCGTGGATCTGCATGGCGAAGGGGACGAATCAAAAAGTATGGAGAATGCCACGGCATTATTGTTGAGTAACGGCTATGCCAGCATGGAGGGAGAAAAGCCAGTTTATCTTTATCAGCCAATGATTGGGATGAATGATGTGGAAACGGCAATGCCCGTTTACCTGCAAATGGAGCCCGTCAGCAAGCCAAAAATACTCTGGTATACGGGATTATCTAAAGTGCAAAAATACCCGCTCATACAGGCTCTGGATGAGCAAAAACAAGCCTCTGAAAGATTGTGTCTCGAAGATTCTCTGGGAGTAGCCTCGCGTGGTTATCGCTGGCTGGCTCTGGCACTTGCTTCAGACGCTGTAAAATATGCTCAGGGCGATCAGTTTGTAGCCATGTCAGAAAAAAATCAGTTTGCAATCACGGCACTCTCTTCGCGGTTAACCTGTTTGCCAGAAGAGCCCAGTGAGAGATATTACTCTCTGCCTTACAATAATGGTGGCACGGCGGGCATAATGTGTAGCATCTTTATCCTGTTGGTCCTTTCAGAAACGATTCAGACTGAAATGAGTAGTTTGGGTTGGTACCTTTTATTAATGGTTTTGCTCCCGCTTGTTATTTTTATCGGGCTGGGCGTGTTTGTGACTTATTTTATGGAGAATAAGGCGCGCGAACATATGTGGGGTTACTGATAAGATCCTGTGAGAAAGCGCATTAAAATATCTTTTTTAAGCTATCACCGCAGACTCCATAACGATTTTTCTTTTACATCAGTGAAGCTTTTGCTAAGAACGCTTTGAAACGCTGGTTTTGATTCGCAGATACAAAAAACCCGGCAATCTTCAGCAGAAGCACCGGGCTAATTTGTTTTTTATGGCATCCCAGGATGGACAAACACATCACAGGATTAAAATGTGGCTCCTCTGACTGGACTCGAACCAGTGACATACGGATTAACAGTCCGCCGTTCTACCGACTGAACTACAGAGGAATCGTGTGAACGGGGCGCATAATAATCATGCCCCGTATCGGTGTCAACGCAAAAAATTACGCTATGGATTCAAATGCTTAATTCTGCGTCAGTTTGCGGCTTTAATGCACCTGACCGCCTTCGGAAAAAGCGGTGGTCTCGCGCTGACGCAAGCGCAGCAGCGGATCCTGTCCGTAAAAATGACAGAAGCGCTGCCACAGCGACGGGAAGCGCGGCGCGAAAAGCTCCGGCGCGCTAAAGAAATATTCGGAGAGCACCGCGAAACACTCCGCCGGGTCGGTGGCGGCGTAGGCATCGATGCTGGCGGCGCTTTCACCCACCAAGTCTATCTCATCCTGAATATTTTCCATCGCCGCGTGCAGGTCATGCTCCCAGCCAGCCACTTCGCGCAGGGCGATAAGCGGGATGCCGCTTGCGCGATCGCCGTTACGCATATCGATCTTATGGGCTACTTCGTGAATGATGAGATTAAAACCGGACGCATCGAATGAATCCTGAATATCGAGCCAGTTGAGGATAATCGGCCCCTGCTGCCAGCTCTGGCCGGACTGCACCACGCGCTGGTTATGCACCAGCCCGATATCATCTTCCCATTCATCATCCACCACGAACGGCGCGGGGTAGATCAGCACTTCGTGAAAGCCGTCCAGCCACTCGAAACCGAGCTCCAGCACCGGCAGACAGAAGAGCAGGGCGATACGGGCGCTTTTCAGTTCATCCAGCTCAAAGCCCTGTAACGGGACCAGCCGTTTTTGCTGTAAAAAACGCTCGCCGAGGCGCACCAGCTTTTGCTGCTGTTCATCGCTCAGGCCCGCCAGTAATGGAATGGCAAGCGCCGCTTCCCAGGGAAGGGGCGCCAGTTCGGCGGTTTCATTTGCTTTCCAGGGCCACTTAATCATCTTATTGCTCGCAAACTCGTCACTTGAACAAAATCGAAGAGGCAGGGACTGTTAAAATGCCAAAGATCCTGGCATCATGGCAACCTCAAGTACGGAGAGATGCCGGAGCGGCTGAACGGACCGGTCTCGAAAACCGGAGTAGGGGCAACTCTACCGGGGGTTCAAATCCCCCTCTCTCCGCCACTATTCAAGCACTTACCGCCTCGTTTTTCAGTGATAACAATCCCGTTGAGATAAATTGAGATTAATCGCGCCGTGAATTGTGCCCATGTTCGCGTCTCGCCTGCGTGCTTTTTACCTTTCTTTGCATAATTCGGTGTGCCCAGGCGTGCTTTCTTTGCCTGTGCCGTTCACCGGGCCGGGCGGTTCATCAGGTCGACCTGATAAGGCTATTCTGCTATTTTTGGCTTTTCAGAACAGGGAAAGCAATTAAGATGGCACTCATCAAAAACGTACTGGCGCTGACGACAGGTCTCCTGGCATGTAATGCGCTGGCCGCCGAAAACTATATTCCCTCATTATATAATTTCTCCGTGATGTACGATTTTAATCCGGTGCGAGGACACGTTAAAACGCTGACAACCACTGTGCGCAGTGAAACGGAAAATTTCAGTATTACGCTAACGCTGTCTTCGCAGGGTTGTATTGAGCAATTCGAGCGCAGCGATGACGGGGCTTATGGCAATATCGCGTTGAAGCGTCAGGGAAATAATTTAACAGGCACGTTTGATAACAGCCCGCTCAGCTATGTCTTCGATAACCAGTGCAATCTGGTCAGCATGACGGACAAATACGGCGTGAAAACGTTTAAGCTTAATAACGCGGGCCTGATTGAACAGACCATGGCTAACGGCGAAAAACTCTCTGCCTACCGCTATATTGCTGGCGACAGCTTTGCCGGAAGTGAGTATTACCTGAATGATAAGGCCGCCACCTATTCAGACGTGACGTATTCCGATATCCACAATAAGCCGCTCGATTTTAAAATGAAAACGGTATTTGGCCAGGAATATACCGTTTATGGCGAAAGTACCTGTCTCTATGATGACCGGAAAGTCCCGCGCGAATGCACCGCCATCACGAAAAAAGTTCGTGATGATAAGGTTGCGCAAGAGAATCATTATTCCAGTAAAACCGCAGTGACCTGGTATTAATTCACGCTGGCGTTAATCCGCCTCCGGGCGGGTTTTTCTGCGTAAAATGCGCGCCCGTTAAACAACAGCATGCTTAACGGTTCCTGCTCTCGCTTTCAGAAAAGTGCCGTCAGCGGCGCGATCGGGTCTATTCTTACTTCAACACTGGCTGAAGATAAGCCCCGGAATTTTCAGGTTTGTCGTCCATGGGTTACCCCTGCGTGTAAAAAGGTGGGCCGGAGGCGGTTTCTGATAAACTTCAGTACGATTAATGAGACGCGGGCAGGATACGCAGGAGGTGGCCGTCGTGCCTGAGAAAAAGCAGTTTATCCGTATACTGGCGCTGGATACGCCGCTGGGCCGCAGCCTGGCCTTCTTTCTGTTTATTCTGCTGGCAGGGAGCATTGCGGCCAATGCGGTGACGCTGTATCTCTCCTGGGAGCGCACCGTCGAGGAGGCGGAGAGCAAGGCGATTAACCTGTCGCTCTCCCAGGTACGCCAGGCGGATGATACTTTTTTACAGACGGAGCTGACCTTACAGGAGATCCGCCGCAATCTGGCATACGGCTATCTGCCCGATCATGAGCTAAATGCCTCGCTTGCCGAGCTGGAGCAGCGCCTGCCGCAGCTCGACGGGTTGTTTATTTACGATACGCGCGGCGCCTGGCGTAACAGCTCGTTCGGGGAGGCGCCGTCGGAGGAAAACATTGCGCAGAGCGATGATTTTCTCTATCACAAAGATCATGGCTGGATGGGCGTGCACATCGGGCATGTCGTGCGCAGTAAAATCAGCGGCCAGCTGGTTATTCCGGTTTCTCTGCGCCTCAACGATATCACCGGCGGCTTCGCGGGCGTCGTCATGGCTACGGTGAAAATGGATTATTTCCGTCAGTTTTACAGCTATTTTGAACTGAGCAACAACGACATTCTGGCGCTGCTGCTGGTGGACGGCAAACCGCTGTACATTCGCCCCTTTGATGAAAACGTGCTGAGTAAAGATCTCTCTGCCAGCCCGCTCTTTACGCAGGTACTGTTGCGCTCGCGGCAGGGAAGCGCCACCTGGCTCTCCGCGCTCGATCAGGTCATTCGGATTTACGGATTCGCACGCTCGACGCGTTATCCGATCGTCGTGGTGGCGGGGTATGACAAAGACAATCTGCGCGCGACCTGGCTTAAAAACAGTATTCCGGATTTACTCATTAATGGCGCGCTGCTGACTGCCATCATTCTGATGGGCATCGTGCTGTTCAGGCAGGTGAGGGTCAACATTCGCGACCGCAACGAGCTGGCGACGCTACGTGACGAACTGGTCAAAATCAACCATACGCTACATTCGATGGCGATGATCGACGGCCTGACGGGGCTTGCCAACCGGCGCCGTTTTGACGCCTTCCTTGAACAGGCGCTGGCGGATTCCGCCGTGACCGGACTCCCCGTTTCGCTCATTCTTATCGATGTCGACTTTTTCAAACGCTATAACGATAACCGCGGTCATGTCGCCGGGGACGCCTGTTTACGCCGCATCGGCGGCGTGCTGCAACAGGCCACTTTTAACCATGGCGATCTGGTGGCGCGCTACGGCGGCGAAGAGTTCGCGATTATTCTCTCGCAGACTGCCTCAGACGACGCGCTGCATGTGGCGGAAAAGGTAGTGCGGATGGTCAGAGAGCAGGCGTTGCCGCACCCGGATACCGAGCTGCCCGAAGGCGTGGTGACTATCAGCGCAGGCTGTTACAGCATGACGGCGGATGGCAGGATGGCGTGCCTGACCGAGCTTATCAAAGGGGCGGATGAGGCGCTGTATCAGGCCAAAAGCACCGGCCGCAACCGCGCGGTGCGTCTGCCCTAATGGGTGCGTTAGCCTGTCGCCTGCTGCATAAAGCGGATAAACGCTTCACAGGCGGACGACAGGCCTTTATGCGGCGCGTAGATGAGCGAGAAAGGACGTGTTCGCCCACGGGTCTGGCGGAGGACCTCCGTCAGCAGGCCGTTTTCCATAAACGGTCGCGCGATAAAATCATACGTCTGGCAGATGCCCGCGCCGCTGACGGCAAGCGAGATAACGCCCAGAATGTCATCAGAGACCTGAATCTGCCCCTTCGGCGTCCACTCGACTGGCTTTTCCTCCTCGCACAGGCTCCACTGCGCGACACGTCCGCTGCTCGGCATAATAAACGGCAGGCAGCGATGATTTTCCAGATCCGCTCGCTGCTGCGGCTCGCCGTGCTGGCGCAGGTAGGACGGCGCGGCGACCAGACACAGCGGCGCCTCCTCCAGCTTACGCGCGACCAGGCGACTGTCCGGCAGCATGCCCAGACGGATCGCCAGATCGTACCCCTCCGCCACTAAATCCACGTTACGGTTGGTGATGTTAAGCTCAACGGTAATGCCCGGATATTGCGCGGCGAAACGCGTCAACAGCGCCGGGAGCCGGTAATGCGCGTAGGTGGTCGGCGCGCTTAGCCTGACATGGCCCACCGTCTCGGCCCCACGCCCCTGGATATCGCGCTCGGCGCGTTCGAAAACGCTGAAAGCGCTGCACGCCTGTTCGTAATAGTGCCGCCCGGCCTGCGTCAGGCTGAGCTGACGCGTGGTGCGCCTCACCAGTTGAACCCCAAGGCGCGTCTCAAGCCGCGTCAGCGCGCGGCTCAGCACCGATGCCGTTGTACCCAGCGCCACTGCCGCCGCGGTGATCGAGCCTTTCTCAATAATCGTCACAAAGATTTCCACATCGCTGAGATGGGCAAAGCGTCGGCTCATTATGTCTCCTGAAGAACAAATGAATGTCTTTGGCGGTAGTTTATCCACTTTTAAGGAAACACTACAGTGTGTGCAGAACGCAGGCGAGGCTTGCGAATCCACCGACATGAACAGGAGTACATCGTGAAAATCGTTCGTCATCTCGCGCTCGCCGCAGCGCTGGGCCTCTCTGCGCTGAACGCGCACGCCGCCAGCGTACTGGTGGTGCTGTCTGACGCTGACCATCTGGATCTCAAAGACGGCAAGGTGTTCCCGACAGGGTTTTATCTGAATGAGCTGATGCAGCCGGTAAAACGTCTGCTGGACGCCGGGCATCAGGTCACGTTTGCCACGCCGAACGGGCTGGCGCCGACGCTCGATAAATCCTCTGACGACAAAATGTATTTTAACAACGACGTCAACGCGTGGCGCACGCATCGCGCGCTACTCAATAAGCTCAGGCTCACTTCGCCTGCGTCTTCGCCGGTTATCAGCCTGGCGCGCGCCGCGCAGCGCGGCTACGGCGAGTTCGATGCTATCTACATTCCGGGCGGCCATGCGCCGATGCAGGATCTGCTGACAAGCTCGGCGCTCGGACAGGCGCTGGCCGCGTTCCATGCCGCCGGTAAGCCGACGGCGCTGGTCTGTCACGGCCCCATCGCGCTGCTCTCCACGCTGCCGGACGCCCCGGCGTTTACCCGACAACTGGCGGAAACGGGCCACGCCGCGGCGCAGCGCGGCTGGATCTACGCGGGCTACCGGATGACGGTCATCAGCAATGCGGAAGAGGAGATAGCCAAAGGCCTGTTGCCGAAAGGCGGCGCGATGAAATTTTACCCGCAAACCGCGCTTGAGCAGGCGGGCGGAAAGTACAGCAGCAATAGCGAACCGTTCACGTCGCATATCGTGACGGATCGTGAACTGATCACCGGCCAGAACCCGGCTTCGGCGACGGCAGTAGCGCAGGCGCTGCTGGAACGTCTCCACTAACCCCTGACGCACTGCATTAAGGAACCAAAATGGATCTGCAACTGAACAACAAAACGGCGATAGTGACGGCGGCGACGGCAGGCATTGGCCTTGCCATCGCCCGGACGCTGGCGCAGGAAGGCGCGGCGGTCACCATTACCGGTCGCGACCGCGAGAAGCTGGCCGAGGCGGTAGCGGCGATTGAAACCGGGGCAACAGGCAGCCGCGTCACCGGTGTACTGGCGGATGTCAGCACGCCAGAAGGCGTTGCTACGCTGATCGCAAACCAGCCTGAGACGGATATTCTGATCAATAATCTCGGGTTTTATGAGGCGACGCCCTTTGCGGAAATTACCGACGACGCGTGGCTGCGGATGTTTGACGTGAACGTGATGTCCGGGGTGCGGCTCTCCAGGCACTATTTCCCGCAGATGCTGGCGAAGAACCAGGGCCGCGTCATTTTTATCTCAAGCGAGGTGGGCGCGTTTACGCCGCCGGATATGGTGCACTACGGGATGAGTAAATCGGCGCAGCTTGCCGTGTCGCGCGGCATGGCGGAGTT
Source organism: Cronobacter sp. EKM101R (assembly GCF_963888145.1). Taxonomy (NCBI): domain Bacteria; kingdom Pseudomonadati; phylum Pseudomonadota; class Gammaproteobacteria; order Enterobacterales; family Enterobacteriaceae; genus Cronobacter; species Cronobacter sp. EKM101R. The sequence goes on from NZ_CAWPHW010000001.1 coordinate 390,987, forward strand.
AACCAAAGGCACCGGCGTGACGGTGAATAGCGTGCTGCCTTCCGCCACGCGTTCAGAAGGCATTATGGAATATCTGCGACAGACCGCGCCGCGGCCGGGTATGACCGACGCGCAGGTCGAAGCGAATTTCTTCGCCACGTATCGTCCGAGCTCGCTGATTGCGCGCATGATTGAAGCCGATGAGATAGCCGCAGTGGTGGCGCTGCTGGCAAGCCCGCTGGGGGCGGCGTCGAACGGCGCGGCGGTACGCGTTGAAGGCGGCACATACCGCTCGATTCTGTAATCAGACGCGGGCTGAGCGTGACTCCATCAGGCCCGCAGAGACTAAAAAACCCGCACCGGCGGGTTTTTTAGCGTCGCTTATTCGTTGACCAGCCACATATCGGCTTCGTCGAACATCTCTTCCAGCATCCGGTTCAGCTTTTCGCGATCGTTTTTAGTGGCGTCGGAATTCAGACCGTTGGCCTGCATTGGCTTAACACGCACGTCAGCATCTGGGAAGATGCGGTGTACGCGGCGGGTCAGCTCGGCCAGGATAATCTCACGCGCGCCGGGCAAGCCTGCGACATTGCGTTTGTCATAAACCAGTTCAACAAACATGGAAAACTCCACAGTATGGATATATATACAGTCCTGGCACACTATAGCGCCCGTATGACGTCCGGTAAAGTGGAGAGTGAGGGCGTGCGCGAAGAAGCGTGAAAAATAAAAAGGCCCGCGTGCGGCGGGCCTGAAAGGGGATGCGCGTGACGCGTCAGAACTGATACACCATGCCGATACCGACGATGTCATCGGTCGCAATGCCGTTGTCTTTGTAGAAGTCGTCGTCTTCATCCAGCAGGTTGATTTTGTAATCAACGTAGGTCAGGAAGTTTTTGTTGAGATACCAGCTGGCGCCGATATCCGCGTATTTAACCAGATCGTTGTCCTGGTACTTCCCGGCATGCCACAGGTCTTTGCCGCGGGACTGCAGGTACGCCAGCGACGGACGCAGGCCGAAATCGAACTGGTACTGCGCCACGATTTCGATGTTCTGCGTTTTGTTAGCGATACCGTCGCCGTCGCCATACGGCGTCATGTTGCGGGTTTCGGCATAGGTGGCGGCCAGATAGATATCGTTAGCGTCATATTTCAGACCGGCGGCCCACGCATCGGCGCGATCGCCGCCCGCGACGATAGAGTCGCCACGGCCATAGTTGACCTGTTTTGCGGTACGATCGGCGCTGGAGTAAGCGGCGGACGCGCTAAAGCCCATGCCGAAATCGTACGTGGTGGACAGACCGAAGCCGTCGCCGTTCTGGGTCTGGATACCGTGACCGCCCGCGGTGCCTTCGTTGCCGTTGCCATCGTCTTCGTTATTGCCCTGGTATTGCAGCGCGAAGTTAAGCCCTTCGACCATGCCGAAGAAATCGGTGTTGCGATACGTCGCCATACCATTACCACGACCCACCATGTAGTTGTCGCTGTAGGTATAGGAGTCGCCGCCGAACACCGGCAGCATATCGGTCCAGGCTTCGACGTCATAAATCACGCCATAGTTACGGCCGTAATCGAAAGAGCCGTAATCGCCATATTTCAGGCCTGCGAAAGCGAGTTTGTTATAGGAGGTGTTGCTGTCCTCCGGGCTGTTGGCCATGATTTTGTAGTTCCACATGCCATAGCCGGTCAGGTCCGTGCTGATTTGGGTTTCGCCTTTAAAGCCAAACTCCATATAGGTGCCATCGCCGTCGTCGCCCGGGTTATCGGAAAACGTATGACGCGCGTCAACTTTACCAAACAGATCGAGTTTATTGCCGTCTTTATTATAAATCTCTGCCGCATTGGCAGCGCCTGCGAATAATAATGCGGGTACAACAAGAGCCAGTACTTTTCTTTTCATTATCAATTTCCTTATCGTCATAAATAATATCAATGATTGGTGTAAATGAATGACGTGGCGGAACGTTGTCCGCGGCACGCATATTAGCAGAATGAAATTTCGCGACGAAGATTATTTTATTGAGAAGGGCGCGGCTGAATTTAAATTATTTGCGTGGGTTATTTAATCGATTACTTTATTATTGATATCAATTTATTTAGTCCGAAATAAAAACACGTCATTAATAATAATGACGCCCGGCAGGGCACGTTAAGCCGCATGGCGCCTGGCTTCAGGGGAGATATATAGTTGCTGTAAAAGGCAAGAGCGCAAGGATATTGTTTCCTTGGGAATTATTATCACGGTAATTAATTTTCGGAAAACAGAAGGGTATGAAATCGGCTTAATGATGCCAGAAGACGTCCGTTTTCAGTATTCAGAATGGGGGTGCCGAAAATAAATACATGAACCCTTCATTTTCGCGTGATGGCTTTAACGGGCGAGGAAAAATAATCAGATCTATTGCACTGCGTTATACATTAACGCCCGGCGCATACGGCTCGCAGGGAGACATCGACGCGCGCAAAAGCGCGCAAAGCGTGCTAATTTTGTGATCTGCATTACAGAAACAAATCGGGTTGACCCGCGCACAAGGAGCCTTTATGTCGCTAACCCACTGGCAGCAGCGTTTTGACGACTGGCTGCATCAAAGCTGGAATCAGGACGATAAAGCCCATGATGTCGCGCACTTTCGCCGCGTCTGGAATACGGCCCAGCAGATCATGGCAGGCAGCGAAGCCAACCGCCTGGTAGTGCTGACCGCCTGTTACTTCCACGATATCGTTAATCTTCCCAAGAATCATCCGCAGCGCCATCTGGCTTCGACGCTTGCCGCCCAGGAGACGCTGCGCATTCTGGAGACTCACTTTCCCGATTTCCCCCGCGACGCGTATGACGATGTGGCCCATGCGGTGCGGGCGCACAGCTTCAGCGCCGGGATAGCCCCCACGACGCTTGAGGCGAAAATCGTCCAGGACGCCGACCGTCTGGAGTCGCTCGGGGCCATCGGTCTGGCGCGGGTCTTTTATGTCTCCGGCGCGCTGGGCAGGGCGCTGTTCGACAGCGAGGATCCGCTCGCGCAAGATCGTGAACTCGACGACACCGCCTGGGCGCTTGATCACTTCCAGAAAAAACTGCTGACGCTGCCTTCCACCATGCAAACTGAGGCGGGCAGGGCGCTGGCGCGCCATAACGCCGATTTTCTCGTTCACTACATGGCCAAGCTTTGCGCCGAGCTGAAAGGCGATTTTTGCCAGCTTGATGAAGAGGTGTTGCGGCGCTTTATTCAGGTCACGCCTTAACCGCAGCCCCGCGCGAAAGTGTGTTACTCTGTCAGATATCGGTTTTGTATGGCGAAGGTAATGCTCGACAATCACTCTGTTACTGAGGATGTACTGGCAGGCGCGGATCTTAACGCCGCCCCTGCGCTGAGCGCGCACGCGCTGCTGCAAAAAGTGCTGGAGATTTACGACACCAAAACGCTGGTGGCTATCTTAAATGACGCAGGTGAAAAACGCTGGAGCCGCGCCAGGCTGAAACGCCAGCAGCTCATCGCGGGCGGCGCGCGCCTTGGCGCCGAAGAGTATCGCCGTCTTCTTGCGCTGCTCCCCACGCCGCCGCGCCATCATCCGAACTACGCCTTTCGCTTTATCGATCTCTTCGCCGGTATCGGCGGCATCCGCAGCGGCTTTGAAGCCGCAGGCGGGCAGTGCGTGTTTACCAGCGAATGGAACAAACACGCGGTGCGCACCTATAAAGCTAACTGGTACTGCGACCCGCAACTGCACCAGTTCAATGAAGACATCCGCGACGTCACGCTAAGCCACAAGCCCGAGGTGAGCGACGAGGCCGCCGCCGACCACATCCGCGCGTGCATTCCGCCGCATGACGTTCTGCTGGCGGGCTTTCCGTGTCAGCCGTTTTCGCTGGCGGGCGTGTCGAAGAAAAATGCGCTGGGCCGCGCGCACGGTTTCGCCTGTGAAACCCAGGGCACGCTCTTTTTCGACGTGGTGCGTATTATCGCCGCGCGTCAGCCCGCGATCTTCGTGCTGGAGAACGTCAAAAACCTTAAGAGTCACGACAAAGGCAATACCTTTCGCATCATCATGCAGACGCTGGATGAGCTGGGCTATGAGGTGGCGGACGCCGCTGAGATGGGCCCGGACGATCCGAAAATTATCGACGGCAAACATTTCCTGCCCCAGCACCGCGAGCGCATCGTGCTGGTGGGCTTTCGTCGCGATCTCAACCTGCACGACGGCTTTACGCTGCGCGCGTTGCCTGAGCTCTACCCGGCGCGACGCCCGGCGTTTGGCGAGCTGCTCGACCCGACCGTCGACGCGCGCTATGTACTGACGCCGACGCTGTGGAAATATCTCTACCGCTACGCCCAGAAGCATCAGGCGAAGGGCAACGGCTTCGGCTATGGCCTGGTGGACCCGCAAAACCCCGCCAGCGTGGCGCGCACTCTCTCGGCGCGCTATTACAAAGATGGCGCGGAAATCTTAATCGATCGCGGCTGGGATAAAGCGCTGGGCGAGCAGGATTTTGATGATGCGGCCAACCAGCAGCGCCGCCCGCGCCGCCTGACGCCGCGCGAATGCGCGCGGCTGATGGGCTTTGAAGCGCCGCAGGGCCACGCGTTTCGCATTCCGGTTTCCGATACTCAGGCCTATCGCCAATTCGGCAACTCGGTCGTGGTGCCTGCCTTTGCCGCCGTCGCCCAACTACTGCGCCCGCGCATCGCGCAGGCGGTGCGTCAGCGTCTGGAGAAGACCGATGGCGGACGTTCATAGCAAGGCCATTCGCAGTAAAAATATGCGCGCCATCGCCACGCGCGATACCGCCATTGAAAAGCGGCTCGGCGCGCTGCTCACAGAACAAGGCTTTACCTTTCGCGTACAGGACGCCGCGCTCGCCGGACGTCCTGATTTTGTGCTCGACGACTACCGCTGCGTCATTTTCACCCACGGCTGTTTCTGGCATCACCACCACTGTTATCTCTTTAAAGTGCCCGCTACCCGCACCGATTTCTGGCTCGATAAAATTGGCAAAAACGTGGCGCGCGATAAGCGCGACGTGGCGTCCCTGTTAAAAGAGGGCTGGCGCGTCCTGTTAGTCTGGGAGTGCGCGTTGCGGGGGCGCGAAAAGCTTGCTGACGAGGCGCTTGCTGAACGGCTGGAAGAGTGGATTTGCAGCGGCGGGGCGCACGCCGAAATAGACATTCAGGGTATACACGCCCTTGACGGCGAGCCGCCTGCGCCGCTCGCCGGTTAAGCGTGACTTCTCTGCTTACAGCGCCTTTACGACCGGTTTGGCTGGCAGCAGATATTTACCGAGCGTTACCAGCAGTACCGCCACAATAATCACACCCAGCGCCATCCATTCCATCTGTGACAGGCTTTCCCCGCCAAAGCCGGTGCCGAGCAGCACCGCCACGACCGGGTTGACATAGGCGTAGCTGGTGGCGACCGCAGGCGAGACGTTGCGGATAAGGTACATATAGGCGTTAATGGCGATAACCGATCCAAACAGCGCCAGATAGCCCACCGCCAGAAAGCCGGAGAGGTCGGGCATCGTCGTCATTCGCTCGCCGGTCAGCAGTGACGCCGCCATCAGCACCAGCCCCGCCGCCAGCATCTCAATCGCGCCTGCCATCATGCCGGTCGGCAGTTCGATACGCGAGCCGTAGACCGAGCCGAATGCCCAGCTTAACGAGCCAATCAGAATCAACAGCGCGCCCCAGGGGTTGCCGTTCAGGTTGCCGCCGCTGTTTAACAACACGATGCCTGCAAGGCCGATGGCGACGCCCAGCCACTCCAGCTTGCGGGTCTGGATGCCGAAGAAACGGCTGAAAATGAGGGCGAAGAGAGGCACGGTCGCGACCATCACGGCGGCGATGCCTGACGGCACATGCTGATGCTCAGCGACCGTCACAAAGCCGTTGCCGACCGCCAGCAGAAGAACGCCAATCAGCGCCGCGTTCAGCATCGGTCGCCGCGCCGGGAGCTTATGGCCGGTCGCCAGCAGATACGTCAATAGCAGGACGCCCGCGCACAGAAAGCGCACGCCCGCCATCATAAACGGCGGCCAGCTTTTCACGCCGACGGCAATAGCAAAATAGGTGGAACCCCAGATGATATACAGCGCGAACAGCGCGCCCAACAGCGGTAAAACTCGACCGAAACGCATACGCCCTCACGACGCGAAATAAAGAACGCTTATAGTGAACGATAAAATTATTGCCGAGGCGAGGTTTTTAATTGTTTCACTTAGGTTAATTTTGCGTTGACAGAAGGTGGTAGTTTCGGGGCCACGGCTTTTGCTCCATACTTAACACTCCAGAATCACAACACGAAGGAATGAAATTTTGGCCGGAAGTAGTTTATTAACGCTGCTGGATGATATCGCCACCTTACTGGACGATATCTCAATGATGGGAAAACTCGCGGCAAAAAAGACCGCAGGCGTACTGGGCGACGATCTCTCGCTTAACGCGCAGCAGGTGACCGGGGTACGCGCTAACCGCGAGCTGCCGGTGGTCTGGGCGGTGGCGAAAGGTTCGCTGCTCAATAAACTGATTCTGGTGCCGCTCGCGCTTATCATCAGCGCCTTTGCGCCCTGGGCGATTACGCCGCTGCTGATGGTCGGCGGCGCGTTTCTGTGCTTCGAGGGCGTGGAAAAGGTGGTACACAGCCTGCACGCGCGCAAACATAAAGAGACGCCGGAGCAAAAGCAACAGCGTCTTAACGACATCGCAAAGCAAGACCCTAAAGTCTACGAGCGCGATAAAGTGAAAGGCGCGGTGCGCACCGATTTTATCCTCTCGGCGGAAATCGTCGCCATTACGCTTGGCATCGTGGCCGAAGCGCCGCTGTTAAACCAGGTGCTGGTGCTGAGCGGGATAGCCATTCTCGTGACGCTCGGCGTGTATGGCATCGTCGGGGTTATCGTGAAGCTTGACGATATGGGCTACTGGCTTGCGGATAAGCGCTCGGCGCTGGCGCGCGGCGTCGGCAAAGGGCTGTTGGTCACGGCGCCGTGGCTGATGAAGGCGCTCTCGATCCTCGGCACAGTGGCGATGTTCCTGGTGGGCGGCGGCATTGTGGTGCATGGCATCGCGCCGCTGCATCACGCCATTGAACACTGGGCGCAGAGGCTCGGCGGTATTGGCGCGGCAGTGATGCCCACCGTGCTGAATCTGGTGCTCGGTTTTATCATCGGCGCCCTTGTGCTCGCGGTTGTTTCGCTTATCGGACGGCTGCGCGGCAAACCGGCGCACTGAGAATAGTCCTGAAATTTGCGGCGTGACAGGCGAAAATCGCGCGCGTTGACTATCTTCTGGATGTTTTCACACTGATAAAGGAGGCAGTCATGGTCTTTTTAGTCAGCGATGAAGTCCAGCGCAAAAAGAGTGGTCAACGCATGGTTGTGACCGGTTATTCGAGCGGCATGGTGGAATGCCGCTGGTATGACGGGTACGGCGTGCAGCGGGAGGCGTTTCGTGAAGACGAACTCCTTCCGGGCGAAAGGAAGTCTCGCGAAGAGCGTCGTTGAAATAACGCCCGGCCATTGCGCCGGGCGTTTTCTTTCCTTCCCCATCCTGTAACAGATCAACGACATCCTTTCACGTTACAGGCGACAATCCGTAAAAAAACGGCCACACTTTTAATATCCGCGCCGCCTGGTATTATCTGAGCCGCCCGATCTTCACTCAACCTCAACGAGTCGAGCCTTTATCAGTACAGGGAGTCTGACGTGCCTGACAAGATACTCATCAGCCGCTGGCGGACCAAAAACCCCATACGGGTCGTCAACTTCTGTTTTTGCGTCGTATTTATCTTCTCCACGCTGCTGACATGGCGTGAGGGTGTGATTTTGCAGGATGCGTTTATCTCCTCGCAGCGCAACCAGCTTGACAGTATCGCCACGGCGATGGACCGCAATCTGCAATACAGCGTTGATAAATTGCTGTTTTATCGCGCTGGTATGCGCTATGCCATGCACAATCTGCTGGAGGGCCCGCAGACCGACGCCGTGATGGCAGGCTTCAACGCGGATCGCCACAAGCGTGAATGGACGCTGCCTACGGGGCGCGATCTGGCGCCGGAGATACAGGGCGTGTCGGATGCGTTTATCGCCCAGAGTACGCTGCTTGAGCGCGACGAGGCGCTGTTATACAACGAGCTGAACGCCACGCTGGCGCTCGGCCATATGCTGAGCATCGCCGATGCCCGTAGCGAGCGCCCGGAAGTGCGTACCTTCTATGTCTCGCGCGCCGGGTTTTACCTCACCAATCTGCCGTTTTTCGGCCACGGAAGCATTCCGGAGCTCTATTATCAGCAAGTCAGCAGCCGCTGGTTTCTCGATCAATCTTTACGGCGCAATCCCGGACGCGGCGTGCGCTGGCTGCACGGGCGCGATCTCAGCATGCCGTCCGGCCAGCGCGTTACCGCCAGTATTCCGCTGGATGATAACGGCCGCTGGTTTGGCGTGCTGGCGATGGATTTCCCTATCCCTGCGATGCGTGATTTCCTGAAAAACGCGCTCAATGATGACGACAGCGGCGGCGAGATCCTGCTGTTCGATCGCCAGCTCAGCCCCATCACCACCACCTCGTCCCGCAACGACACCGCGCTGCACTTCACGGCGCAGGATAAAGCGGCGCTGGCGCGCCAGATGGAGCTTGCCAACGAGGGCGACGCGCGCATGGATACCCGTTTTATCGCCTGGGCAAAGCTCGACTATTTCGACGGCGTACTGGTGAAAGTCACCACGGTGTCCCAGAGCGCGGAAGGGAAATTCGGCAAGGTGGCGATGGTGCTCGGCCTGCTGTGGCTGCTCTTTACCGCCATGCTGTTTATCTCCTGGCGGGTAATCGTGGGCATGGTGCGCAATATGCTTACCATGCAGCGTTCGCTGAAGTGGCGCGCCTGGTACGATACGCTCACCCGGCTGTATAACCGCGGCGCGTTCTTTGAGCGCGCCCGTCTGGCCGCGAAGACATGCGACGCGCAGCAGGCGCCGTTCTCGGTTATCCAGCTCGATCTCGATCACTTCAAGAGCATCAATGACCGCTACGGCCATCAGGCAGGGGATAAGGTGCTGACATGGGCGGCGGGGATGTTAAGCCGCTCGCTGCGCGCGGAAGATATTGCCGGGCGCGTCGGCGGCGAAGAGTTCTGCATTATCCTGCCGGGTACGCCTTCGGAAGGCGCGCGGCATGTGGCAGAGCGGATACGCCAGCGTATTAACAGCCAGGAGATCCTGGTGCGCCCGGACACCACCATTCGCATCAGCGTGTCCGTCGGCGTCAGCGAAGCGTTACGGGACGGCGATTACGATTTCGAGCATCTGCAATCGATAGCCGATCGCCGGCTGTATCTCGCCAAACAGCGCGGGCGCAACCAGGTGTGCGACGAAGGGTAGGGCTTACGCCTTACCCAGAAAGTGATCGAGCCCTTCGCGAAACCCCGCGGGGCCGCTTTCCGTCGTGCGAAAGACACGCTGCGGCTCATCCTGCTTTAGCGTGACGCCCTGACGGTTAAGGCCCTTCACCACCACCGCAAAATCGACGTTATCCAGAAGCGACGCGTCGTCCGGCCCGTCGCCAAGCCCAAGCGTGGTGCGCAGTGAGCCTTCACGCTTGCGGTATTGCTCCTTAAGCCAGTTCACCGCCTGGCCTTTGCCGCCGCGCGCGTCCAGCACATGCCAGAATCGGCCGCCCTCAATCATCATCAAACCGAGCGCCTCAAGGCTTGCGGTAAAGCGCGCCAGGTTGTCGTCGCTGTCGCGCCAGATAACGGTCTCTGAAGCCTCCAGCAGCTTCGCCATCGCCGCGAGTTTCGGGTTAAGCCCGGTCCATTCGGCAATGGTTTTCTCGTCGACATCGCTGAAGCAGAAAAGCTTATAGCCGTGCTCGTCGCGCAGGCGATTGATCACCGCGAGAATATCGTCATGAGGAATGCCGTTCAGCAGGCGAAGGAAATCGGGGTTATCTTCCCAGCGGGCGTCAAGCTGGATAATCGCGCCGTTCTCGGCGATAAATGGCTGCCCGGAGAGCCCCAGCGCGTCCTGTAATGCGACGATCTCCGCTGCGGTTTTGGTGCTGGAGAGAATAACCGGCACCTGATGGTCGATAAGGCGCGTGAGCCACGCCTGCGCGGGCTCCCACTCATGCGTGTTCGGATCAAGCAGCGTGCCGTCAAGGTCGGTAATCACCAGCAAATCGTCATTCAGATGCGCCATGTTGGCTCCTTTTTATGCGCTGCCGACTACGCGGCTGACCAGGAATAATCTCAATTAATCGGCCTCGTTTGCAGGGTTATTACGGGATCGGTTCCATGGAAGGCGCGCGGTTGTTGGCTTACAGTGAATATATCTTCGCATAATATTAGCAGTGTATTATTCACCGAAAGAATATATCCTTGTGTAGCAAGATTTTTGCGGTATGTTGTTCATCGACATCAGTTTCCCTGGTGTAACGAATTTTAAGTGCTTCTTGCTTTCGCAAGCTTATCCCGGCTCCCCAGGCCGGGATATTTTTATGCTCAGCGGTTCACTTCGCTCGGCCCCGTGTCGCGGATATCCAGTTCGAACTCCTCGCCAAGCTCCCGACACGCATCCTGCCTGCGCGCATCCGCCTGCGTCGGGGAGACGCTTTCTGGCGTGTGCTGCTCGTCTTCGCTAATCACCTCAATCGCGCCCAGCAGAGCGTCGATATCGGCCTGCGGCGTTTCTGGCGTTGGGTTTTCCGGTTTCATGGCATTTACCTCAGGCGGCCCCATCACGCTAATTATAGCTCTCCTTACGCGGGCGCTACCCTGTACCCGGTGCCAGCAAAGCGGTTTTGTTCTACACTGGCTCAATAGTGATAAGAGGAGCAGTTATGAACGTTAACGATAGGGTTACCGTTAAGACGGATGGCGGGCCGCGCCGCCCAGGCGTCGTGCTGGCCGTTGAGCCTTTTAATGAAGGTACGATGTATCTGGTTTCGCTTGAGGAGTATCCGCTGGGAATATGGTTCTTTAATGAGAAAGATCACCCGGACGGCGTATTTGTCGAAAAAGTAGAATAACGCGTCATACTTTCTGCTTATTGTTACGCCGCCCCGTTAATTCGGGGCGGCGTTATTTTACGGCAGGGTTCATCCTCGCCTGAGCGATACGATGAAAAATTCATTTATCCTTCCGGCGAGCGCCAGAAGCGAAGCGTGCAGGGTACAGGGTAAAAGTAATATATGGCGTTAGCGCATATTCACAAAAATGCCGTTGGTGACGTTATCGGTCAACCGGACGACATGATAGATCACTTGCTTATTATGGGTCTTGATTTTACGTTTTATATTGCCTTTATGTGACGAAACGGTTTTGGCCTTAATATTCATCTGATCGGAAATCTGAATCGTATCCTGGCCCGACATCCACATTTTCAGCATACTGGATTCAGTACGGCTTAAAGAAAGTGTAGGCAAACTGATTTTGCCGATGCACTGCATATCTTTGGTTAAATAATCTCCCAGAATGGCATCCAGCGACTCCGGTTTAATGGATTTAGAGCTAATTAACAGATTTTTACGCACCCGTAAATATTCATCAAAGTGAATATTAGCAATCGCCATAAAAACGATAAATAACGTACCGGGATGCTGATTAATGATGTGCTTTATATGCTGACTGCTTTCGGGATCGTGAATAAAACAGTCTTCATTAATAAACACCACATGGGGCTTACGTAACTGACAGGCTTCTTCCAGAGTTTCAACGCTATCAGCATGAAATATCTGTCGTTTCCTCACTCCTCTCGTCGATAAATAACCGGTTAGCCCGAGCCTGGTATAGCTGCAGAGATCCATAATAATCGTTGACATAGCCTACCCTCACTAAACGCGTTATCCGTTAAAGCACAACGATTGCTCCACCAGCCTGAGAACGACCGCCGTTCTGCTAAGACCAGCATTTACGGGATAATAAAGCGTCAAACGGCGTACCGCAGACCGATAGCGTGAATCGTATCAGCCGGGTATCGAAGTCATTCAGGCGACCCCAACTATCCCGTAAAGTTACGTATAATTTGCCAGGAAAGTTCTTAAAGTAAAGAGGCGATCCGGTTCTGTGAGAGGCGTAAAATCATTAATTCCGCCTGGGATGTATGGTCAGCCGGAGAATATATTCTCCACATTAGGAATATCCTTAGGATGACCATTTAAAAAGAGGGGTTAACCCTTAGCAGGAATTTCGCTAACGATATCAGTCAACAAGTGAAATATTTCTGCGAATAAATGTTCACAGAACGGTGCTATTAAAGGCATTAACGCGGCCAGAACGATTATCCCAATACTCAGCGTCAGCGGGAAGCCAATAGCGAAAACGGTCAGCTGCGGCGCCATACGGTTTAACAGGCCAAGCGCCAGGTTTAATGACAGCAACAGCGTAATCATCGGTAGCGCCATCATAACGCCGTTAACAAATATCAAACCGCCGGCGCGGGAGAGCGCCATAAAGGCGTTGCTGTTAATCGCTTCACCGCCAATGGGCAGGGTATAAAACGTATCGGCAAGAATGGAGATAAGCCACAGATGACCGTTAACCGTGAGAAACAGCAGCATCGCCAGCATGTCGATAAAACGCGCCAGCACCGGCATATTCAGGCGGCTGCCCGGATCGAAAAACGTGGCGAATGACAGGCCCATTTGCAGCCCGATAAGCTCGCCTGCGGTACGCACCGCCGCGAACGCGAACTGCATGGTAAACCCGATGGCGACGCCGATGAGCATTTGCTGTAGCCCCAGCCACAGCCCTTCGAGCGAGAAAATCGGCACGTTGCTGCCGGGAATATTCGGCGCAAGCGCAATGGTAATCAGCAGCGCCAGACCAATTTTGACGCGGATGCTGATGGAGCGCTCGCTCAGGATAGGCGCGGTGCTGATCAACGCCAGCACCCGCAGCAGCGGCCAGAAGTACAGAGTCAGCCAGTGAAGCCACTGGTCGCTGGTGAATTGCAGCATGGGCGCGGCCGTCAGCCGATGATATACGGCAGGTTGGAAAACAGGGTGCGCATATAGTCGAGCAGCAGGTTGAGCATCCACGGGCCCGCCGCCACGATAACCACAAACACCGCCAGGATTTTCGGAATGAACGACAGCGTCATTTCGTTAATCTGGGTAGCCGCCTGCAAAATACTGATAAACAGGCCGGTAACCAGCGCCACCAGCAGCAGGGGCGCGGCAAGCGCGAGCGCGACTTTCATGGCTTCCGTGCCCATCATCATGACCGATTCTGGCGTCATCATGCACCTCGTTAACTGTAAAAGCTTTGGGCAAGCGAACCGACAAGGAGCTGCCAGCCATCGACCAGCACAAACAGCATCAGCTTGAAGGGCAGGGCGATAGACGCAGGCGGCACCATCATCATCCCGAGCGCCATTAATACGCTCGCCACCACCAGATCGATGATCAGGAAGGGGATAAACACGGTAAAGCCAATCTGGAATGCGGTTTTCAGTTCGCTGGTGACATACGCGGGCAGCAGGATGCGCATCGGCACCGCTTCCGGCCCCTGAATCGGCTGCGTATTGGCAAGCTTCGCGAACAGCGCCAGATCCGCCTCGCGGGTCTGACGCAGCATAAATTCACGCAGCGGTTGCGCGCCGCGGTCGAGCGCCACTTCCATCGAAATTTTGTTTTCGGTGAACGGCTGATAGGCGTCGGAATAGATCTTATCGATAACCGGCGACATGATAAAAAAGGTCAGGAACAGCGCGAGGCCCAGCAGCACCTGGTTTGGCGGCGCGGAGGGGGTGCCGAGCGCGTTACGCAGCAGACCGAACACAATAATGATGCGCGTAAAGCTGGTCATCATTAACAGAATGGCGGGCAGGAACGTCAGCGAGGTGATAAACACCAGCGTCTGTACCGGCAGCGACCAGCTCTGACCGCCGCCAGACATCGGCTGGCTGACAAGACCCGGCAGTTGTGCCATCGCCGGCGCGGCCAGCAGGCCGAGCGCGAGGAAAGAAAGATTCAACCAACGACGCATTACTTTCTCCCGCTACGCTTAAGCAGATTTTTCATCAGGTTCTGGAATTCAGCGCCAGGCACGGTTTCCGGCTCCTGCGCGGGCGGCGCAGGCGGGAGGGTGTGCAGCGGCGTAATCGAGGTGGCGGTCACGCCCAGCACCAGGCGGGCGTCTTCCACTTCGACAATCACAATCTTTTCGCGAGCCCCAACGCTCAGGCTGCTGTGAAGCTTCAGACCACGGATCCCGGTGGTTTTAGCCGCGAAGCCAAAACGCTTTGCCATCCAGGCAAACAGCAGAATAAAGAGGATAATCAGCGTTAGCGCGCCGCTTACCTGGATTAAGGATGAGCCGGCGTCGGGCATTGCCGGCTGTGGGACAGTGGTCTGATTTTTCATTTAACGACTCAGGCGACGCATACGTTCTGACGGGGTGATGATATCGGTGATGCGCACGCCATATTTATCGGCGACGACCACGACTTCACCCTGAGCAATCAGGTAACCGTTAATCAGAATATCCAGCGGCTCGCCGGCGAGACCGTCAAGCGCGACCACGGAACCCTGCGTCAGACGCAGCAGCTCTTTGATGGTCATGCGGGTGCGGCCCAGCTCCACGGTGAGTTTCACCGGGATATCCATAATCAGGTTGATATCCTGCAACGCGCCGACCATGTCGCCGCCTTCCAGCGCGCGGAACACGCTGTCCGCCGAACTCTTGCCCGCGGTTTTCTGCTCGCTCAACGCATCGGCCCACAGATCCTCTGCGGAATCGCCGGTGCCTTTTTGTTCGTTCAATGCATCAGCCCACAGATCGTCCACGTCACCTGCTTTTTCATCGGACGGTTTGTTAATGTCACTCATTGGGCTGTTCCTCATTCAGCGAATTCAAAATTGGGTTGATCAAATGTTCAACGCGCAGGGCATATTGTCCGCTCACGGTGCCGTACTGACTGGTGAGAACCGGTACGCCATCCACGTGCACCAGAATGCGATCTGGCTTCTCAATGGGCAGCACATCGCCTGGCTTCAGCTTCAGGATCTTCGAGAGTCGCAGCGGGATCTCGGCGAAGTTGGCAATCAACTCCAGCTCCGAGTGCTGAACCTGGCGTACCAGGTTGTCGCGCCAGTGCTGGTCTTCCTGACGGGAGTTTTCCAGCGGCGGGTTGACCAGCAGCTCGCGCAGCGGCTCAATCATGCTGAACGGCAGGCAGATATTAAACTCGCCGGTCAGGTTACCAATCTCGACGTGAAACGGGGTGTTAACCACGATATCGTTCGGCGAGGTGGTGATGTTGGTGAATTTCACCTGCATTTCTGAACGCACATACTCTACGTCCAGCGGGTTAATCGCTTTCCACGCGTCGCTGTAGGCTTCAAGCGCCAGCTTGAGCATACGGTTGATGACGCGCTGTTCGGTGTGGGTAAATTCGCGGCCTTCCACTTTAGTCGGGAAGCGGCCGTCACCGCCGAACAGGTTGTCCACCGCGATAAACACCAGGCTTGGCGAAAACACAAACAGCCCGGTGCCGCGCAGCGGTTTTAAATGAATCAGGTTAAGGTTGGTCGGCACCGGCAGGTTGCGGGCAAACTCGTGGTAAGGCTGAATACGAATCGCCCCCACGGTGATGTCCGGGCTGCGGCGCAGCAGGTTAAACAACCCCATACGGAACTGGCGCGCGAAGCGTTCGTTGATAATCTCCAGCGCCTGGAGGCGCTCGCGCACCACGCGACGCTGGGTATTGGGATCGTAGGGGCGGATGTCGCCATCGCCGCCTGTCGCTTGCTGTTCCGCGCTCTGCTCGCTGTCGCCGTTTAACAGCGCATCGATTTCGGCCTGAGAAAGAATGCTGTCGCCCATGGCTTTACCGCAAGATAAAGGCAGTGTAGAGGACGTCAGTCACTACCTGCTTCGGTTGTCCTGCCACCAGCGGCGCGGAGAGCGTCTGTTTGATAGCCTCCACCAGCTTCTGTTTGCCTTCATCGGTCGCCAGTTGCGAGGCGTCCTGACGAGAGAAGAGCAGCAGCAGACGGCTGCGCACTTCCGGCAGATAGTCGCTCAAACGCTGGCGGGTCGCCTCGTCCTTCAGACGCAGCGTAATGCCGACATACAGCACGCGGTCGGCATCACCCAGGTTCACGGTGAAGGTGTCCAGTGCGAAAAAGACCGGCGCCGGCGGCGGTTCTGGCGCCGCTTTAGCCGCGGTGGTGCCATGCTGCTGCATACGCCAGTAGCTGTAACCTGCCGTCGCACAGGCAGCGAGAGTTATAATGACCAGTAACGGGATCCAGATGGAGCGTTTACGGCCTTTACCTTTGGTGATTGCGCTGTCAGTCATCAGACTCGGGTTTCCTGTATCAGTACTGCGATAGAGTGATTATCCCGTCTCTGCGCGCAGTCAAAGCCTGGAAAAAACGGGAATAATCACGTTACCTCTGGCGTTAGGCAAAGATATCGACCGCGCCGTTGCCGCGAGCGGCTGCCTGAAGGCTTGCCGGAGCGGCAATCGCTTCTTCTTCGCCATTCAGGCTAAAACCGCCGCCGGAACGGGATGAGGCAGACTGTTGCGGGTTGTTTTGCTGCTGCTGACCGCTAAAGTTTTCGCTGCTGATGCTGCTCTGGCCCAGCTGAATACCGCTTTCCGCGAGCTGCGCGCGCAGCGTCGGGAGGGCAGCTTCCAGCGCGGCGCGCACGTGGCTGTGCGGCGACACCATCTGCACCTGCGCCATATTGTCGTCAAGCTTCAGGCTGATTTGTACCGCGCCCAGTTCTTCCGGGTGCAGGCGCAGCTCGGCGCTCTGCTGGCCGTTGCGGGTAAAGAGCGTAATGTGCTGGCTCACCGAGCTCTGCCAGTCCGGGGTACCGAGCGGCGCGGTGACCTGCGGGGTCGGCATCGCGATCACCGGGGCGGTGTTCTGCGAACCCTGAGTCGTCGTGGACGACAGCGCATGCAGGTTCAGGTTGTGCGGCACCTGCGTACTGCTGACGTCGGCGGCGGTTTTATCGAGCGTTGACACAGGCGCGACGACATCCGCAGCTACCTGGCCGGTCACCGGCGCGCTGGCGGCGGCCGCCGTCAGCGGGGTGGCGGCGTCATCGCTTTTAGCGCTGGTTTTGGCATCGCTTTTGGCGTTGCCGAGCGTCTGAGTCAGGCTCGCCGCCGGGCTAAAGCCGCTGGCGCTCAGTGCGGCGACGCCCTGAGCCTGCGTCTGCATCGTTGCGCCCGCGGCCGCGTTCGGCTGCTGAGTCGGCGGCAGCATGGCGAAGAGGGCGCTTAAGGCGGCCATATCTTCATCGCTGAGCTTTTTATCGTCGTCAAGACCAGCGGTTTTCAGCGCGGGCTTCGCGGCGTCAGCCGTCACCGCCTGCGCATCGCCTGCGGCAAGCGTCAGATCGGCCGGGGTGATTTCGCCGTTGGTCAGTTGATCCAGCAGTCGCGCCAGATCGTTCTGCACGCCCGGCTGGCTTGCCGTGGCGTCGGCCAGCGTTTTACCCGCCAGCGTCTCTTTACCGGCGCCCTGCAACTGCGCGAGCGACAGCGTTTTACCGTCGGCAAGCGGGAGTCCGCCTGCGAAATGCTGGCCTAACAGCGCCAGGAAATCCTGCGCCGCGTCGCCGCCTTTCGCATCGAGGCCTTTCAGCCCGGCACCCGTGCCGGTCGCATCGACGTCGCTGGTCAGCACAACATTGGGCAACGTAATCATTCGCCTTTCCTCATTGATGCCCGCTGGGCAAATTCATCCATTCTTTTTTGATCGAGCCGGTTTTCCGCCAGCAGCGCCGCGCTGGCCTGCCGGTCCTGGAGTGTTTGCCAGGCCTGAAGACGCTGCTTCTTCTCTTTCCAGAAGGAGAGCGCCTGATCGACTTTGTTATTCCACTGCGACAGCTGGAGGCGATGCTGTTCAATCGCTTTTTCCAGCGTCTGGATAAACTGCTGGTAATTGACCCAGCGGTTACTGGCAATCCCCTGCGTCATGGTCTGATTCAGGTTATTGCGATATTCCTGCTGATAGTTCATCAGCATCGACAGTTGTTCTTCCGCCTGCTGACAGCCGCGACGCATTTCGCCAAGCCGCAACGCGGCATCGTCGACTTCTTTCTCAGCCATATCTTTAAGCGTGTTCAGCGCGCCATTTTGTTTCATGGCTACCTCCCTCATACCTCATCATACTGACGGGAAGATAAGTTCCAGTGCCTGCAACGCATCCTCTACACCGGAACGTTCGTAAATACCCTGCTGCAGAAACGCTTCCAGTTGCGGCCACAGCGTAATGGCGCGATCCAGCATCGGATCGCTGCCTTTGGCATAAGCTCCGACGCTCACCAGATCGCGGTTGCGCTGGAAACTTGAGAGCAGCTGTTTGAAGGTCCGCACGCGCGCGTAATGTTCTTCGCTGATGATGGCTGTCATCACGCGGCTGATGGACGCTTCGATATCAATTGCCGGATAGTGACCGGCTTCCGCGAGGCGGCGCGACAGCACAATGTGGCCGTCGAGAATGGCGCGCGCGGAGTCGGCGATCGGATCCTGCTGGTCGTCGCCTTCGGTCAGTACGGTATAAAACGCGGTAATCGAGCCGCCGCCGGTGATGCCGTTACCGGCGCGTTCCACCAGCGCGGGCAGTTTGGCGAAAACCGAAGGCGGATAGCCTTTGGTCGCCGGCGGCTCGCCGATGGCCAGCGCGATTTCACGCTGCGCCATTGCGTAACGGGTCAGCGAATCCATGATCAGCAGTACGTGCTGACCACGGTCGCGGAAATCTTCTGCGATGCGGGTGGCATACGCGGCGCCCTGCATACGTAATAAAGGAGAGACATCCGCCGGGGCGGCGATCACCACCGAGCGGGCGCGCCCTTCGGCGCCGAGGATGTTCTCGATAAAGTCTTTGACTTCGCGGCCACGCTCGCCGATAAGCCCTACGACGATGACATCCGCCTGGGTGTAGCGCGCCATCATGCCGAGCAGCACCGATTTACCGACGCCGGAACCGGCGAACAGGCCCATACGCTGGCCGCGACCGACGGTGAGCAGGGCGTTGATCGGGCGCACGCCGACATCCAGCACATCTTCAATCGCGGTACGTTGCAGCGGGTTGAACGGCGGCGTGATCAGCGCGCCGGTGGTTTCGGTGTCAGGGGAGGGCAGACCGTCAAGTGGCTTGCCCGCGCCATCCAGCACGCGACCGAGGAGCTGTGGGCCGAGCGGCAGCTGTTTGCTGCTCTGTAACCCTTCGCCCAGGCCCGCGCGGGCATAAACACGCGCGCCTGGTAAAATGCCTTCCACTTCTTCAAGCGGCATTAAAAACAGTTTCTGGCCGTTAAAGCCGACCACTTCGCTTTCCACTTCCTGGAGCTGCGTGCCTTCCTGACGCTCGATAATGCAGGTCGCGCCGAGCGGCAGTTGCAGCCCGGTCGCTTCCAGCACCAGGCCGGTGGCGCGGGTCAGACGACCGTAGCGGCGCACCGACGGCAGTTGCGCCATTTTGGCCTCGAAATTATCGAGGGTATTGAGCCAGCGAGTCAGACGGGCGGTCATTACACCACTCCTGGTGCGGCCAGGCGGCACAGTTCCTGCCAGCGCGTCGCCACGCTCGCATCAAGATCGCCTTCATCGGCGGAGACTTTGCAACCGCCCGGATGCAGCGTCGGGTCGCCGCGCAGACGCCAGCCGTGCAGGCTTAAGGTCGCGCCGAGCATCTCTTCGATACGCTGTAAATCGTCCGGGTGTACGCGCAGCTGCGGTTTGCCGCTGAACAGCGGCTCCTGCTGCAGCAGCGTCTGGATCTGCTTAATCAGATGGTTGTTATCCACCTGGACGTGGCCGATCACCTGGCGCGCGGCTTCCAGCGCCATCTGCATCAGGCGAGAGGCGATCACGCTGTCGAGCGCGTCCAGCGTGTACTGGAATTCGCTCACCAGCTGCTGCATACGCGCATGGATCGGCCCCTGCTGGGCGCGCGCTTCGGCGAGCCCTTGTTCAAGTCCTTTCGAATGGCCTTCCTGGCGGCCCTGCTCGAAGCCTTGCTGACGCCCTTCGGCGAGCCCGGCGTTATAGCCTTGCTCATGCGCCTGGGTTTGCATCATCACCAGCGCTTGCTGCTGCTGTTGCAGACGTAACTGCTCTTCGTCGACTTCTTCGCTTTCGCCGTTGACCGTCTCCTCGAATGCCATAAATTCCGGCATTACAGGCGGGGCGAGGTCATCCGGCATCCAGCGCTGCCAGGGAAGCTTATTAGACATAGGTATCCTCGCCGCTGCCAATTACCATCTCGCCGGTTTCCGCCAGACGACGGACGACGAGCAGGATCGCTTTCTGTTCGTTTTCCACCTGAGACAGACGCACCGGACCGCGGTTGGCCAGGTCGTCGCGCAGGATATCGGCCGCACGCTGCGACATGTTGCGCAGGAATTTTTCGCGCAGCGGCTGCTCGGCGCCTTTGAGGGCGATAAGCAGAGATTCGGACTCCACTTCCTGCAGCAGGCGCTGGATGGAGCGGTCGTCGACTTCCACCAGGTTTTCGAACAGGAACATCTCGTCGATGATTTTCTGCGCCAGATCGCCGTCGAACTCGCGAACCGCCGTAATAACGGCTTCTTCCTGCTGGGTTTTCATCAGGTTGATGATTTCCGCCGCGGTTCTCACGCCGCCCATTTTGCTGCGCTTGAGGTTCTGGCCGTCGAGCAGGTTGTTCAGCACTTCGGTCAGTTCCGCCAGCGCCGCCGGCTGGACGCCGCCGAAGGTGGCGATACGCAGCATCACGTCGTGACGCAGACGCTCGTCGAACAGCGCCAGAATATCCGCCGCCTGGGCACGTTTGAGGTGCACAAGAATGGTGGCGATAATCTGCGGGTGCTCGTCGCGAATAAGGTCGGCGGCGCTCTGCGGCTCCATAAAGTTGAGCGTTTCCATACCCGAAGTGGTCTCTTTGGAGTCGAGAATATCTTCGAGCAGGCTGGAAGCGCGTTCTTCGCCCAGCGCTTTGACCAGCACCGAACGCAGGTAGTCGTTGGTGTTGATGCTCAGCGCCGCGAACTGTTCCGCTTCCTGCTCAAACTCCGCCAGCACGTCAGTCAGCTGTTTGTTAGAGATCTGACGCACGCTCGCCATCGCGGCGCTGAGGTGCTGCACCTCGCGAGGCGAGAGGTGCTTGAACACCTCCGCCGCGCGGTCTTCGCCGATGGTCATCAGCAGAATGGCGCTTTTGTCGGTGCCGGACAGCCCATTCGGATTAGCGTTGGAATTAGCGTTACTCATAGCTCGTTACTCATCCACTGGCGGATGACCAGCGCGACCACGCGCGGATCGTTATCTGACATTTCGCGGATACGCTGGCTCATCACTTCTGCGCTCAGACGCTGGTTAGCGCGGCGCTGCTGCGTCTGTTCGTCTTTGCTCAGGCGAACTTCCACGGACTCTTCCACTTCTTGACGCTGCTGCTGAATTTCCTGTACGCGCTTAACTTCTTCAGCGCGGCGCTGCAGCTGCGGACGGACCGCTTTACGCCACAGCAGCCAGGCGACAATCAGCACCACCAGCCAGCGGCCTGCGGACAGGAGCTGATCGATGAAGGCTTGCTGCTTCCAGAATGGCAGTTCGCCACCGGCTTCATCGCTCGCGGTAAACGGCGAGTTGACCACGTTCAGGGTGTCGCCGCGCTTGTCGGAGTAGCCCATCGCTTCGCGGGTCAGGTCTTCAATCTGTTTCAGCTGATCGGCGGTCAGCGCGAGCGGCTTGCCGTTGCCCAGCTGACGGTAGTTCACCACCACGGCAACAGAGAGACGCTGCACGTCGCCCACATTCATCTTGGTATGGCGAATGGTGCGATCCACTTCGTAGTTCGTGGTTTCGTCACGCTGGCTGCTGTGCGGGCCGCTGCTGGCGCCAGTGGTGCTGGTGCTCTGCGTACGCTGCGCGTTCTGGCCATTCGCATTCTGACCGTTAGCGTTCTGTCCGTTGGCATTCTGCCCGGCAGGCGCATCGATAGGCGCGCTGTTCGCCGGTGCCGGCTGGTTAGAGAGCGCGCCCGGTACGCCGCCCGGATTGCCCGCGCCCACCTGGTCGTTGGTGTTCAGCTGGCGAGAACGTACCGCCATCTGCGACGGGTCGCTGTTCGGACGGTACTGCTCTTCGGTCTGTTCTTTATTAGAGAAATCGATCTGCGCGGTAACCTGGGCATGGACGTTGCCGGTGCCGACGATAGGCGCAAGGATAGATTCGATACGGCGCTGGATACGGCCTTCAACGTCGGAGGCGTATTTCAGCTGGGCGTCGTTAAGATCGCGAGCGCCGGTGCCGGACTGGGTCAGCAGGCGACCTGCCTGATCCACCAGCGTCACGTTACCCGGCGGCAGGCCCGCGACCGCGCTGGAGACCATATGCACGACGGCAGCGACCTGACCGTCATCAAGCGTGCGACCCGGTTGCAGGCTCAGGGTGACCGACGCGGAAGGCGATTTCTGCTCGCGAACGAATAAAGAGGGTTTTGGCATGGCGAGGTGAACACGCGCCGACTTCACCGGACCTAAGGTCTCGATGGTGCGCGCCAGTTCGCCTTCCAGCGCGCGCTGGTAGTTAACCTGCTCGCTGAACTGGCTGATGCCGAATTTTTCCTGATCCATCAGCTCAAAGCCCACGGCGCCGCCTTTCGGCAGCCCCTGCTGGGCGAGACGCAGACGCAGGTCGTACACCTTCTCGGCAGGCACCATGATAGAGGCGCCGTTATCCGCGAAGTTGTAAGGGATGTTCATCTGAGTCAGTTGGGTGACGATAGCGCCGCCGTCCTGATCGCTCAGATTGCTGTAAAGCACGCGGTACTCCGGCTGTTTTGCCCAGAGCACCAGAGCCACAATGATAGCAACCGCGGCGGCCCCGGCCACCATTAAGGGGATCTTCGGGTTTGCGCGTAAGCGGTTGAGCCACTCTACGGTTTTATTTTGTGGCGTTTGAGTTGAAGCTGCGGCAGTCATTGCGCCCCTCTTGACTCAGCGTTGACAGAATAATGCGTGTTATGAAGCAAAACGGACTCCAGGGTCGGCAAGCACGACTAAAGTTCCACTATGATGGCGAGGGTCATTATTGGCTGTTACGCGATTTTCTATGGGTCAAATAGGTTGGTTTTTTATCGTTATTTAGAGCCTTTATCCCATTGACAAAATGTTACTCTGCACCCCGTTGAAAAATCATCCAGGGGTAAAAGATGGCTATTCAGGGTATTGAAGGGGTACTCCAGCAGATGCAGGCCACCATGCAGGTGGCGCGCAATAATGCTGTCGAGACCCCGCCCTCCGTGAGTTTCGCCGGAGAGTTACAGGCCGCGCTTGGACGTATCAGCGATACGCAAAACGCCGCCCGCACTCAGGCGGAAAAATTCGCAATCGGCACGCCGGGCGTGGCGCTGAACGATGTGATGGTTGACCTGCAAAAATCGTCCATTTCACTGCAGATGGGCGTCCAGGTGCGTAACAAGCTGGTTGCGGCATACCAGGACATTATGAATATGCAGGTGTAGTAACCCGCTAAACGGGTTGATAGAAATCTATCAGGCACGCTTTTATGAGCAGGTGGCGATGAGCTGGCAGAGAATCTCTGTCTGTTCAGGGCTGCCTGCTTTTTTTGCTTTATGGGGCTGAGGGCCGCAAGCGGGTTAGCGGTGCGGGCTAATTTGACTGGCAGGGGATTGAAGCGTACGGGATGCGGCAGCGGGACATCCTGGTGCCGAGTGATATGCGCGGCGGGTTGACGGGAATACAGCGCAACTTTACACCCGGTTAAACGAGGGGCGGAAAAGATCTGTCGATTGTATGATGAAGCCTTTAGCCATAAATAACCCTTGTCTGAATAACGCATGGGGTGTTTTTAAAGGTATAACAGGTATCGATACTGGAAGGTAAAGGTGGATAAGGAAATATGAAGATGTTCAGTCGTCTCGTTTTATTACTATGCCTGGTCATACCGCCACTGTGTTTTGCGGCCTCACATGAAGAGATATTGCAGGTAAATGCCGCACAGAAGGTAGGCAGCCAGGTTATATGCCACGTTCCCTGGAATATTATCGTGGACCAGAAGCCCGTGACGCTGGATATCCGACACAACATGACCGTGCTTTCAAATCAGGGTAACAAGCGAGTATTTCAGGTCATTACGACATTCGTACCGTCTGGCACGACCACGCCTGTTATTACACAACGCTATCGCCTCAACGTGATGACAGACGATACGGGAGAGAAGCATAAGGTTGATCCGGACAGCATCAGCGTTACCAGTCCATATTCCGTACAAATGGCCCAACAGAATGAATCCCAGCTGCGTAATACCCCTGAGAGTTATCAATCAGACAGCATGGTGATGGTGACAAAATTTCCTGACTTCACCGTTCAGGGGTATGCAGATGGCCCCGTCACGCTATGTACGATAGTGTCTGAAAATAATAACGGGTAGCGTCAGGCGGCCTGCCTGAGCTTCATACGATGATGCGTCGGGCAGGCATGAGGCAGAGGTGCGCAAACCTTTTGCTTTCAGAAACCGGTGAATGCAAAACAGCGCTTCAGTAAATCGAACCGCCGTAATAAGCACGCTATTGCATAGCGCGTTTTTAATCCTGCTTTCGCTGGCGATATTCAACGGCGCGCGTAATAACGACATAAAAGCAGGGAACGAAAAACACCGCCAGCAGCGTCCCGCTTATCATCCCGCCGAACACGCCCGTGCCTATCGCATGCTGGGTACTGTCGCTTGCACCTTTCGCGAGCATCAGCGGCACCACGCCAAGCGTGAACGCCAGCGAGGTCATCAGAATAGGGCGTAAGCGCTGGCGTGCGGCCGTCATCACCGCTTCGCTCAGGCTCGCGCCGTTGGCGCGTAACTGCCTCGCAAATTCGATAATCAGAATCGCGTTTTTAGCGGAAAGCCCAATCAGGGTGATCAGGCCCACCTTGAAAAACACATCATTCGTCATATTCGCCACCATCACCGCCGTTACGGAGCCGAGCAGGCCGAGCGGCACCACCAGCATCACCGCAAGCGGAACCGACCAGCTTTCATAGAGGGCGGCGAGCACCATAAAGACCACCAGAATGGAGAGCGCGATGAGGCCGGGAAGCTGTGCGGCAGACGCCTGCTCCTGCAAGGAGCTGCCCGCCCATTCGCCGGCGAAACCCGTCGGTAACGTTTTCGCCAGTTGCTCCATCGCGACCATGGCGGCGCCGCTGGATTTCCCTGGCGCCGCGCTTCCGGTGATGCGGATAGCCGGGTAGCCCTGGTAGCGATTGAGCTGCTGCGGCGCCTGGTTCCAGGACATCGTCACGAAGGTCGACAGCGGCAGCATTTCTCCCTGGCGGTTTTTCACCGATAAGCGCAGCACCTGCTCCGGTTGCATACGGAACGGGGCATCCGCCTGAACGATCACCTGCTGAACGCGGCCATTATTGGTGTAATCATTGACATAATTTGATCCCACCGCGACGGAAAGCGTTTGGTTGATCTCCTCAAACGACACGCCCAGGGCTTGCGCTTTTTCCCTGTCGACGTCAAGCGCGAGACGGGTGCCGTCCGCAAGGCCATCGATATAAACATCGCTTAGCGTATCGCTTTGGTTCGCGCGCTGAACAAGGTTGTCCGCGGCCTGTTTTAACGCCGCATAGCCCCTGGCCCCTCTGTCCTGCAAATAGTACGTAAAACCAGATGAGGTCCCCATATCGGAAATCGCCGGGGGGAGAAGACTCATTGTCACGGCATCCGACACCGTTTCCATGCTCGACTGAATATGGTTCGCTTCACTTTGCGCCGTGATCCCCTCGCGCTGGCCCCAGTCTTTCAGCGTGGTAAACGCCATCGCGGAGTTAGGCCCGGAGCCTGAAAACCCAAACCCCAGGATCATGATGTTGCTTTCAATCGCCTGGCGCGTTGCTATCTCTTCTTCGAATTTATGCACTACGTTAAGCGTTCGCTGCATCGTGGCGTCGGAAGGCAGCTGTATCGACGACATAAAGTAGCCCTGATCTTCTTCCGGCAGAAACGAGGAGGGCAGAGACGACAACCCGGCATACAGCGCGAGACACAACGCCGCATAAAGCATCATCATACGTCCGGTACGCTTCAGAAGCCTTCCGAGCGTAGTTTCGTATAACGAAGCCAGAGTATCGAAACGGGTATTAAACCAGCGGGAAAACGCGCTGGCTTTCTGCTGAGGCTTTAACAGCGTAGCGCAGAGCGCGGGCGTCAGCGTCAGCGCCAGGAAGGCGGACAGCAAAATGGAGACCGCCATAGCAATACAGAACTGGCGATAAATAATCCCGACCGATCCGCCCGTAAACCCCATCGGTATAAAGACCGCCGTCAGCACCAGGGTAATGCCAATGATGGCGGGGGTTATCTCCCGCATCGCCTCATGGGTGGCATCGCGTGGCGACAATCCTTTTTCATGCATCAGGCGTTCGACATTCTCCACCACCACGATAGCGTCATCGACAATAATGCCGATGGCTAACACCATGCCGAACATAGTCAGAATATTGATGGAGTACCCCATTAAATACATGACGGTAAACGTCCCGAGCAGCGCCATAGGCGCCACAATCGCCGGGATCAGGGTGCAGCGGATTTTATGCAGGAAAAGAAACATCACCAGGAAGACCAGGATCATCGCTTCGACAAAGGTCTTCACCACTTTCATGACGGACAGCTTCACAAAAGGGGCCGTATCAAAAGGCACGGTAAACGTCATGCCGTCAGGCAGCACGGGTGACAGTTCGGCAAGCCGCGAACGGATGCCGGCGGCGGTACTGATCGCATTCGCCCCAGGTGAGAGCTGGATAGCGGCCGCGGTCGCCGGTACGCCATTTTCGCGTATGCCAAAAGCGTAGCTTTGCAGGCCGGACTCCACGCGGGCGACGTCAGAGAGCGTCAGGCGCGCGCCGCTGGTCTCTGATTTAAGCGTAATATTGCGAAACGCCTCAACCGAGGTCAGTTGGCCCTTGAGCGTAATGGGATACGTCACGCCCTGATCGGGCGTTGTCGGTTCATCGCCCGTTCTGCCTGGCGAAACGATGACGTTCTGCTGGCTAAGCGCGGTTAAAACGTCGGTGATGGAAAGCCCGTAACCGTGAAGTTTCATTGGGTCCAGCCAGATACGCAGCGCCTTTTCGCCGCCAAACAGCTGCACTTTGCCCACCCCCGGTACGCGGCGCAGCTCATCGGTGACATTTCTCGCAAAATAGTCGCTGAGATCCGCCTCTTCATACTGGCCGTTCTGCGATTTCAGGCCCACCATCATCAGAAACCCGGCGTTTGCGGCCTCAACGCTGATGCCATTCTGCCGCACCGCCTGGGGCAAACGAGGCTCGACAATTTTTATCTGGTTTTGCAGATCCATCTGCGCCAGTTTGATATCGGTGCCGGGTTTGAAGGTCACCGTAATCGACGCCATGCCGGTGGTATCGCTGGACGATTCAAAATAGAGCAAATCATCAACGCCAGAAATTTCGCGCTCGATTAATGAAACCACGGAGGTGTTCATCACCTCCGGGCTGGCGCCCGGGTAACTCACGGAAATGATGATTCCGGGCGGCGCCACGGCGGGATATTGCGCCACAGGCAGATGCGGGATACAGATAACCCCGGTGAGGGCGATAAAAAGCGCCACGACCCAGGCGAAAACAGGGCGTTCAATAAAAAAGTGCGACATGAATACGATTTCCAGTGAGCATGCTATTGTGGCGTTGAAACAGAACGTTTTGTCGGGTAACTCTTTAAGGCATAAACCGGTCATGATGACGTAACGCAGTCCGGGAGCTGGCGCGCCTGTGAATGTTTCTGTTAACCGGGTTATCCGGGGCGAAATAATAAAAAAAGCATTCTAAGGGCCGCGCGTTTAAGGCGTATGGACGGTTTATGGAGGAAGTGTGGAGCGCCCCTGGATACCCGCATCCTCCTCGTAGTCATGATAAGGCGCGTTTTTACAGCATTCGTATAAAAAGATATAAAGGCGAGCCGGTAAAAAAGAGGATGAGAAAGCACTCATAGTAGAAAACCAAATCGTCGAGATCCGGTAGTGTATTCAGTAGCACGCTGAACAGTAAAATAAGAATAATAAAAGCGAGGACTAACCCAAGCGTCATTATATACCAGGCCTGCGCGACGCCCGCCTGCTTTTGCGCCAGTACAGAAAACACGGTAACGCCCATACAGATGAAAATAATGGGCGAGGAGAGCAGGGTGGCCGCGACCCTTTCGTCGATGCTGTGTATTAAAATTAACCACAGGTGAAGGAGCGCCCAGGAAACAAGCAGAAAGAGACAAGCGGTTGCGATTTTCCGGATAATGAAAAAGTGATTACACATCATCATTGGCTTCTCTATAAATACGGTCTCACTGACTGACATTCCCTGTCGGATGCCATTGCTGGTCATTATTTCCCTGACGTGTTGCGTGATGATAGGGATTATGTGTAGCCAGTGTGGAGAGCGTAACGCCGACCGCGGCCGTAAATTTTCTGTCGCAGCGGCAACTTTCCTGCGCCCGAAAGGTCTCAATGTTCCATAGCAACCGGACAAAAGATAAAACAGGCGCTTCATTGCGCACAGGGAATATTCCCCCGGCTACGAGTCATTATTGCCGCCACGATTTTTATGCAAATAATAGCCAGTCGCTACAGGCTTACCGTATGAACAGAGATAAAATGAACGCACACAATTTGATTATTGTCGCAGAAGATGACGACGAAATTGCCGATATACTGACAAGCTATCTGCATCAGGCGGGAATGAAAACGCTGCGGGCGACGGACGGAGAGCAGGCCATCAATGCGGTGCGTCGTTATAAGCCGGAACTCATTTTGCTGGATATACACCTGCCGGTGTTTGACGGCTGGAAAGTCCTCTCCACGCTGCGCCAGGAGAGTAATGTGCCTGTCATTATGGTCACGGCGCTCGATCAGGACGTGGATAAGCTCATGGGGCTGCGGCTTGGCGCAGATGATTATGTTATCAAGCCTTTTAATCCTTCCGAGGTGGTCGCGCGGGTTGAAGCGGTATTACGCAGGGCCAGACCGGGGGCGGAAAGCCCCGGCTCCCGGCCGGTCAGAACGCCTTTTCTTACTATCTACCCGGATGATTTCTATGTGGAAATTACCGCCGACGGCAGGGTGAGTACGCCGGTGCTGACCACCACGGAATTTAAGCTGTTGATGCATCTCGCGCGAAACCCGCGCAAAGTCTGCACCCGTGAAGAACTGCTCAACGCCTGCCTGCCTGATGGCGACACGCTTGACCGGACGGTGGACAGCCATATGAGCAAACTGCGTAAAAAGCTTGAGCTCGCGGGCCTTAACGGGGTGCCGGAAAGCATAAGAGGAATAGGCTACCGACTCGGAGAAAATAAATGAAACAAGAGCCCGTCCTGAGTCGTCAAATATTGACGTATATGCTCTCTCTGACGTTTATTATTATTTTTATCGCCATTCTCGGCTCGTATTTATTCTATACCTTTCTGTTGGATTATATTCCCGGTGGGGCGGACGCGGGGAATGAAGATTCGATGACGATGTGGGACTGGTTGTGGATCGCGACCGCCTCGACCATTAGTCTGATGGTTTCGCTTTTTTTTACGGTCAAGCTCTCGTCCCGCATCCTTACGCCCTTAAATGAAGTGGCCTATAGCCTTAAGCGAATCTCGAAAGGGGATCTTGATGCCAGAGCCTTTTGCGCCAGTTCTCAACTGGGCGAGATGAATCATCTGGTCAACGACTTTAACGATATGGCTGAGAAACTACAGACGCTCGACGTGCAGCGCAAAGCGTGGAATGCCGCCATCGCCCATGAGCTAAGGACGCCCGTCACCATTTTGCAGGGAAGGCTGCAGGGGCTGGTGGACGGCGTCTTTACGCCGGAGCCGGTATTGTTTCAAAAGCTGCTTAAACAAACCGAAGGACTGACCCGACTGATAGAAGATCTCCGGGTCGTCAGCTCTGACGGCGGCGCTGGGTACACGTTAAGCCAAAGCGACGTCGATCTCAGGGAGACGATAACGGAGGCGCTTGATGCCTTTATGCCGCAATTTAAGCGCCAGCAATTTGAGATTAAGACAGAACTCAAACCGCAGCGCTGCATGTGTGATGCGCTGCGTATTAATCAGTGTTTGACGGTGCTTTTTGATAACGCGCTGCACTACTCCACTTCGCGGTCGCTCACTATAAAAAATGGCGTTACGAATAAAGAAAACTACATCATTATTCAGGACCAGGGCCCTGGCATTCCTGAAGCGTTTCACACCTTTCTTTTTCAGCCTTTTCAGCGTGAGAAAGACGCCAGCGCCCTTAACCCGCATGGCTGCGGCTTAGGGTTATCCGTGGTAAAAGCCATTATGTCAGCCCACGGTGGTGATGCGACGTATCGGTTAACGAAGCAGCATCACTCAATCTTCAGGCTGGCCTGGCCGGTCGCCTGATGAACCGGGGCAGGCTCAAACGAGCCTTTCCCGGCTCTTTAAATGCCACCGTCTTCCGAGCTTTGCATCCCACTCCACTGGCGTGATGGTCAGTTTACCGCGTCGCGGACTTAGCGTGATTTCGCTAAAATAGATGTGCGCTTTCGTGAGCATCAGATCGACCCGGCAATACCCGATGCCGTTCGCCAGCTCCTGCGCGGCCAGAATAGCCTGATGAAATAACGCAGGCTCGCGTATCGCTTCCGGCGTATTAGGATATTCCATCCGGAAGGGCTGTAATTGCCAGTAGCGATCATAGACATTCACAAACCCCTTTCCCTGCGCATCGGTAAAATCGGCCTCGATAAAACTGGCCTCACCGTGAAAACAGTGTATACGCAACATTTCAGGCGTGGTGCTTTGGTCTGCGCCGGCATAGACGTCAATATAGGTCTCGCATAAAATACAGGGCTTAATATTTTTATACTGCCACTCTCGCGTGGTGTAATACATGTTTTTCTTAAGCGCAAGCTTAAGCTTGTATACTGATTTATGGTGATTAAAAGCCTCTTTATTCGTACACACCATTGTGCTGCCGCTATCATGATTGCATTTTAAAACAAACTTTCCAGGAAGTTTTGTAAAATCAATATGCTCAGCCCTGATGTAAACGCCAATTAAGGGCACCGTTTTTACTCTCTGCGTTTTGGCATGGACGTAATCACGCACGGCGAGTTTGTCTGCCAGAAGGGTATAGAGGTCATCACGTTCATACACCAAGCGGTGACAGATCTTCTCGCTTAGCGTGGTGGGCGTTTTGATATCAGGGCAATATCCGGTTATTTCCCGGAGCCTGCCGGTATGAAATTTCAGGTCTGAGCTGAAAACGGTTCTGCATTTCCTGAGGAAAAACTCAGCACATTTTAAATGATAATTTAGTCTGCTCATCGCGTCCTCTCCGGGGTATACGCGATAGTGTGCAGGTGAAGTATTGATTCTTATTGTCTGGCGTATGGAGCCAATATGGAGAGCGAGGAGCGCATCGCGTCAGAGACGCGCCCATGTTTCTGACCTCAGACGTTAAAAAGCGATATTTCTTTAACGTCCGCTTCAGGGTTGGCTTGTTTTACCGCAACAAGAAATTGTGCGAAGTTATGATTTAGCAGGGTGATATTATGAAAAAAGCGCGCTTCTTTTTTCAGTCCATTATTACTATAAACCACCACCCAGTTACGGCGGTTATTGACCGTGGTATAGCCTGGTTTAACACTGACGATGTCAGAAAGGTTAATTTCTTCTGTGGTATCTCCCTTCATTCTGTATAAAGCGTGCTTGTCAAAACAATAGCGTTCTTTTGTCAGGCCCCAGCCAAACAACGAAGGATTATATGATATCTGTTTCATTTCATTGCTATCTGAAAAGGCAGGCTTTGGGTTGCGCAGCTTGCGAAGGAACAGCCTGAGCAGAATACAAATCACAATCAGGGGTAATAAGCCTAATAAAACATTCATTATTTGCTGCATGTGCTTTTCCGTGCATTGATTTATATTGATCCTCACCGATGCGTACAGGGTTGTCAACCGGGTAGTAATACCTGGCGCGGGTCTGATGTTATATCGCGTAAAGTAAAAGCGTCGCCGAAGGTAATAACAGAATCAAAAGGGCAGAGGGCTTACCTGCCTCAAGGCGTGCGAAGAACGATTCCGTCTTCGCCTTACCTGAAGCGTTGTCCATTCTGAAGCCAGAGCCTGGCAACGTCTTACGTTGCCCTCTGCGCGCTCAAGACTAACGACTGATGGTGCTGTTTAAGGCATCGATTGAAGTCTGCAGTCCAGCCTCTACGCTCATGGTGAGATCTTCCATCTCCAGCGACACGTCGCCATCATAGCCAGTCATGCGCAGTACCGAGAAAAACTCCTTCCACCATTTCAAATCCTGGCCGCAGCCCACCGCCACATAGTTCCATGTGCGGGTTCTGGTACTGGTCACCGGTTGATACTCCATCAGCCCGTCCACATCGGCCAGACCACGTTCAATACGCGCATCCTTACCGTGTACGTGGAATATCGCGCCTTCCAGCTTACGCACCGCGGCAATCGGATCCGCGCCCATCGCAATCAGGTGCGAGGGATCGAGATTCATGCCAATGATGTCGCCTGCCGCATGACGCAGACGCAGCAGCGTGGAAGGGTTGTAAACCAGTTGCCCGGGAAAGGCTTCAATAGCGATGTGCTCAACGCCATGCGTCTTCGCATGCTGCACGAACTTTTTCCACCACGGGATAGCGATGTCATTCCACTGATAATCAATGACGCCTGGCATATAGTCAGGCCAGGAGACGGTAGAGGTTATCCAGTTTGGAATACGATCGTCAGGGCCGCCGCCCGGCAGGCCGCTCATCATTACGATTTTTTTTACGCCCAGCTTGCCGGCAAGCTCAACGGCGCGGTAGCTGCTTCTGCTGTGTATTTCTCCGAGTTCACCCGGCGCCAGCGGATTACCGGAGCAATTCAGCGCCACAATACGCATCTCGCGCGTCGCCAGCTCGTCTCTGAACGCTTCAAGCTTCTCTGGCGAGGCGAGTAACGCGTCGGTGGGCACGTGCGGACACGGCGACCAGCCGCCCGCGGTCATCTCCACGCCGCTGATGCCATAACTTTTCACTTTATCCAGCATGGCCGGGAAGGGTAAATTCCCCAGAACGTCAGTACATAATGCGAGTTTCATTATTGCTCCTTGATCGGGTGCGCGATGGATGCTTTCTCAACCTGCCGTCACGTACGGCGATTAGCGGTACAGCGCGGGCTGCGCCGGGATGACCACATCATGTTTGCCGCCGTCCTTGAGCGACGCCAGCCCGGCGTCGCATACCCGCGCCACCACGTAGCCATCCCATGACGAGGGACCGCTGATGCCGCGCCCCTCGCGTACGCTATCGATAAAATGCTGTACCTCGCGATCGTATGCGGTTGCGAAACGTTCCATGCAGGATTGCGGGATATGCTGAGCGTTGCCGTTGAGTGAGCGGGTGCTGATGAACTGCTGTTCCGTCAGCGCGGCGATACCGTTTTCGCCAATCGCTTCGCAGCGGATGTCGTAGCCGTATTGGCAATTCACAAACAGCTCATCGTCAATGCGCACGCCTGACGCGGTCTCGAAAATCACCATCAGCGGGTCCTGTAAATGCGCCAGCGCATGACGGGTTTTCTTGCGCGGCCTGTCCACGCGCACCGAGGTAATGTTCTCTCCCAGCAGATAACGAATGATGTCAATTTCGTGGGTGGCCGAGTCGTTGATGGCCATCTCAAGCGTATAGCTCTCCGGCACCGACGGGTTACGGTGAGCGCAGTGAATGAGCAGAATATCGCCGAGCGCGCCGCTCTCAATGGTTTGCTTCAGCGCCTGATAACCCGGATCGAAGCGACGCATAAAGCCGAGTTGCAGCAGCCGCTTACCGACGTTGATTTCCGCCTCGATAATCTCCTGCGATTCATCTGCGGTTGGCGTCAGGGGTTTTTCGCAGAAGACCGGTTTGCCTGCCGCAAAGGCGGCCAGAATTTGGTTTTTATGCGCCGGACCCGTCGAGCAGATAAATACCGCATCGACCAGCGGCGAATGGATCATTTCCTGGGCATCATAAAACGCGGCGGCGCCAGTCTCTTTCGCCAGCGCATCAACGGCCGCGTGATTAATATCGCACACCGCTGTCACCTGCGCGCCTGAAATAACCGTTTGCAAGCGTTTCAGGTGATCGCGACCAATCATTCCCAGACCTATCAGGCCGATTTTAACCGTCATTGATAATTCCTCAGATATAAAGACGCTAAAGCCCGCGGTATCACCATCGCGATAAATCCTGGTGGCCCACGGGATGACTACGGTGGTGTTGCGACAACGTTATATCAGAGCGAACGACCGAAAAAAGAGGCGTGCCTTCCGGCGATTTTATGCTGTGCCAGCGATCATAATTTGAGAGTAAAAAGCACAAAATGGTGGGGTATACGTCACAAACTCGTATGGGTTCGTTGACATGACAAGAATGAAGATATCCCGAAAAGACCGGCCTGAAGACCTGAAAATTACCGCCAGGGCAGCCGCAATAAAAGTATTCCGGCGGGCGGTAAAACCGGCTCCGGAAGCGGATCGTCAGCAGTACGGTGAGTCATGACATTTTTAAAGGGGTTTATTAAGGGAAGTTATACAAAGCAATTTTGATGATATTTTCATTTTCAATGAGAATACGCCGACAGCGGTGGTTTTTTATGTGAATCTCTCATCAGGACAATCCTAACGAGATTCTCCTTTCAGCGATTTCTGAGTAACATCGACGATCAGGGGCGTTGCGTTTTAGATCCGACGACATAGCGGGACAGGGACAGGAGAGATCATGATCACGTTTTGTCTTAACGAGCATCCGCCCGCGAGCGGGTTCAGCGAGGGCGTGCGGCCACGCCTGGCTTTTATCTGCAAAGCGCAAGGGCGGGAAGAGGCTATTCCCCGCATTATGCACAAGCACGATGATCGTTTCGAAGTGATGTTTATTCGCTCAGGCCGCGGGGTTTACAACATTGATGGTCGTAACTACCACGTGAAACAGGGCGACATCATTCTCTTTAATGCGCACGTGCTGCATGATGAAATCCCGGAGGCGTCCGATGAATTACTGATTTACAGTTGCGGCGTCGAACAATTAAAAGTGGAGGGTCTGCCGCTTAATGTACTGACAACGCGAGCGCAACCTGCCGTCATGCACAGCGGTGACTATTATGACGAAATAGGCCAGTTATTCGAAATGATGCTGGCGCAGGTTAACCGGCACGCGCTTTACAGCGCGGACATAGGCGATAACCTTCTGGCCGTATTGTTATTACTCTGTCGCCGCCTCTGGAGCGAAAATAGTGGGGAAGAGGAAAGTGATAATATGCGGCTCGGCCAGCGTATTAAGGCGTACATCGATAGCCATTATAAAGAAGAGATTACGCTCAGCTCCATGACCGCCACTATCAATGTGAATCATTTTTACCTGGCGCATGTCTTTAAATATTATTCCGGGTATTCGCCCAAACATTATCAGACCCGTTTGCGTATCGGCGAGGCACAAAACTTATTACTCAGCACGCGCCTTGGCGTCACGGAGATAGCCCATGCAGTGGGCTACGATAACGTTAACAATTTCCATCGCCTGTTCAATAATCTGGTCGGTATTTCACCGGCGCGTTATAAAAAACTTTGGCTGACCGGAAAAATTAAACGCTGATATCCAGGCGTGCGGTATGACGCAGGGTTAGCCAGCCCGCAACATTGAAACAGGACGGGGCGTACCCAGGATATCTACAGCCAGCCCATATAATCGGCGCCCCAGACTACAACCGCCACTACCACTAAAATAATCGTCGTCTTGCGCATCGTCTCCGTTCCCTGATTAAATTCTTCCTTAACATCATGCCCGTAACGCGGCGGATTACCTAATAAAAGCGTCACACCACGGGGTCATTAATGGGCGCGAGCAGGTCAGGGCTCTGGTTTCTGATATTCCCGACCGCGCGATCCACCGGGTGCCAGATAAACGCTTCCGGGCCGAGAGCAGCGTCGTGCGCGAGCGTTTCGGCGCGGGCGTCTGAGGTCTCCGGGCTCAGCCAGGCGAGCGCGGCCTCAGCCGTCAGCGCCACGGGGCGGCGGTCGTGGATGTCGATAAGCCCTTTGTCCGCCGCCGCGGTGACAATCACAAACCCTTCCCGATCGTCGCCATGCTCAAACGGCGCTTTGCCGATGGCAGCGAAAAACAACGGCTGACCATCGGCGCGGTGAATGAAATAAGGCTGCTTTTTATCGCCCTCGCGTTTCCACTCATACCACCCGTCGGCGAAAACAATGGCGCGCCCGTGTTGCCACAGCGGCTTAAACATCCGGCTGGTGGCGGCGGTTTCCACTCGCGCGTTAATCAGCGGGGTTTTGTGCCACCACTGCGGCGCATAGCCCCAGTGGACAGGGTCGAGATGCAACAGATCGTCGCGCTGGTTCAGCAGCAGCACGCGGGTGCCGGGCGCCACGTTATAGCGCGCCAGCGGCTCTGGATCGAAAGCGATATCACGCTCGATCGTTTCATCAAGCGCCGCAATGTATTCTTCACGGCTTAAGGTCTGGGCAAATCTGCCGCACATAACAGGCTCCGGTTAACAGGCTTTACCGAAGTATAGGGCAGGAACCGCGCGCCCTCCCGGCGGGGAGGGCGCAGAGGGTTATTTCTGGATGAGATAACGGATGGTCGGGCCATCCTGCTGGATATCCAGCACCGTATAGCCGTGGTTGCGGGCGTCTAAAGGAATGTTATTGATAGACTGCGGGCAGTCACTGATTACTTCCAGGATTTCGCCTTTTTTCAGCTGCGGCAGCGCTTCAAGCGTGGCGACAGCCGGGTAAGGGCAGGGCTCGCCGGACATATCCAGGCGATAATCAGGGGTAATGGCGTTCATGCGCCCTCCTTAACAGCAGCAACGGTGGTAGCAGGTTTCTGACGGCGGAAAAAGCGTTTCTCCTGCGCGATGACCAGCATCAGCGCGGCGAAGAGCAGCAGATAGGTCACCAGCAGCCCGCCAAGCGGACCGAACGTATTCAGCAGGTTGATCTTATCCCAGTTAGTGGCGAGCGACGGCGCAAGGTCGTCCCAGAAATAGGCCAGCACCGTCGAGCCTATCACGTTGCCAAGCCCGACCCACCAGTAGTGCACCTGACCTTCCACGGCGCGATACATCCAGCCGGTTTCACAGCCGCCCGCCAGTACGATCCCGAAGCCGAACAGCAGCCCGCCCAGCACCGCATTCGGGCCGGCCCACATGATTTTCGGCTCGGCGCCCAGTTGCACATAGCTGAAAATACCGATGGCGCTGACCGCCATACCGAAAATAATCGCTTTAGCCATATGGGTGCGGCCGGTTATCCACATATCGCGAAACGCCGAGGTAAAGCAGATCTGCGCGCGTTCGATAAGCAGGCCGAAACCGACGCCAAACAGCATCGCCAGACCCAGTTTCGGCGCGTTCATCGCGGTGAGCAGCGCCCAGCCCACCATGCCCGCGAACACCAGCATCCCGATGCGAAAACGGCGCTTCGCCTGGTCAGGCTTTTGCGTCAGCGGCGCGGCGGCGCTCACTTTCTGCATTTTCACCGGAATACGAAACAGCGGCAGCAGGGTAAAGCGCGCGCCGAACCACGAGCCGATGGCCGTCGCCAGCGCGAAAAACCACGCGTGCAGGGAGAATTGCGGAATGCCGGTAAAGAACGCCGCCAGGTTACAGCCCATCGCCAGACGCGCGCCGAAGCCCGCGATAATGCCGCCCGCCACCGCCTGGATAATGCGGATGCGGTGCTGCGGCATACGCAGCTTCACATTGTTCGCCCACAGCGCCGCCGCAAAGCAGCCGCCAAACATCCCGATGATCATCATCCCGTCGATACGGGTGAGCGGGGTGCCTTCCAGATGAATCAGCTTATAGTAGCCCCAGGTTTCGGCGTGAACGCCAAAGAGCTGTAAGAGCTGGCCGCCCCAGCGGGTGAATTCGCCGGTGACGGCCCAGAAGGTGCCGGTTATCCCGAAATAGTAAGTGGAGAGGATGCCTGCGGCGATTACGGCGGGCAGCGGGGCCCAGAAACGGATGAGGTATTGCTGTTTAAAGTCGTGCCATGACATGAATTTTAGCCTCTGAACTCAGACGGAACTAAAAGGCGCCGCGCGGGCGCCAAAAGAAGCCCGCATATTACGCCGCTGGCGGCTTTCGCACAGCAAAAATTCGGCAAAAGTGAATCTGGATCAATTCCTGCGGCGCGGCGTTGGGGTGGAAGCGTTAACGCTTTAATGCCACAATCTTTTTTTCTTCACGGGCAGGACAAACGATGAAAAAAATCGCACTGGGATTGATGATGCTGGGGCTGAGCGGATGCGTTCAGGTGGAGAATTATAACGACGTGGTGAAAACGCCGCCGCCGGCGGGGCTTGCGGGATACTGGCAGTCGAAAGGGCCGCAGAGCGAACTGGTGAGCCCGGAAGCGATGGCGAGCCTGGTGGTGACGGCCGATGGCGATACGCTTGATTGCCGTCAGTGGCAGCGGGTGATAGCGCTGCCCGGCAAGCTGATGCGGCGCGGCGATGCGCTTTATAACGTGACCAGAAAGCTGGAGGTTTATAAGCTCGCGCGCGAGGGCGACACGCTGGAGTACGCGGGGATGACGCTTGAGCGCGTGGACCGTCCGACGGCCGAGTGCGCGGATTTCCTCGCCAAAAATCCGCTGGACACGCCGCTGCCGTAATGGCTTTTTTATAAGCGAGAGTTTGATGGCGGGTGCGCGTTGCTTACCCGCCCTACGGGCTGGAGTGTTTTTTGTAGGGTGGGTAAGCGCAGCGCACCCACCACCAGACGAAACACCCACCACCAGACGAAACACCCACCACCAGGCGAAACACCCACCCTCAGGCCAGACATCCGCTTCACACATCACACGACAATTTTTACGTTCCCGGACGGGAGAAAAGCGCAGGGCCGTGGTTTTAACGCCACGGCCCTGAATGACAGGAAATTATTGATTCAGATCGTTTGGCATCAACACGTTGCCGGAAAGATTACCGTAGGCTGTCACCAGGGATTTCTGATTGCCGTTCTGCTCTATCAAAACGCGCAAATCTTCCATGCGCGCCTGAAGTTTAACTTTTAGCTCGGCTTCGTTGGCCAGCACCTTCGTCAGCAGGTCACGCGCTTTCTCATGAAACACGCTGTTGTCCGGCTCAATCGGGTTACGGGCAATCGCCTCGACCAGGGTAACGTATTTTACTTCCTGTTCAATCAGCTCATCCCACTGTCCTGAATTCGCCAGGCTGAGCATGGTATTACTAAGCGCGTAAAGCGCCTGCCAGTTATTTAGGGATGAGATGAAATCATTCATCAATAGGTTTCCTGCGCGAGAGTGGTGCCGGGACCAATCTGCTTCCAGGCGTCAGCAATATTGGTCATCAGGGTTTCGACTTCATTGATGGCATCAACATCGTTACGCAGGTTCGCATGCAGTAAACGTCGCACCATATATTCATAAAGCGAGGCCAGGTTTTGGGGTAAATCACCGCCAATATCCATATTCAGGCCGGCCTTAAGTCCGTTATCAATAATGTTGATGGCTTTGGTCAGGGCCTGACCTTTCGCCTGCGTGTCGCCCTGTTCAATAAACAGACGCGCGCGGACAAGGGCACTGAGTGCCCCGTCAAACAACATTACGACCAGCTGGTGTGGACTTGCGCTCATTACCGCACTTTCCAGGCCCACCTGCTGGTAGGCCTGAACACCAGAGCTATTGTACATATCCGTTCCTTAACTGCTTGAAGAGGAGAACTGTTTAGTCAGGTACGTTGAGGTGCTGTTCAGTTTGTTCACCAGGGAGTCCAGGTTGCTAAACTGCGACTTATAACGCGCCATGGTGGCTTCAATGGAAGCTTCCATCGCGGTATAGCGCTTATCCAGCGATTTCAGCGTGTCGTTGATACTGTCTTTCGCGTTCTGAATCACCCCTTCTTTGCCCGTCGTGGTGCTGAGCATTGAGGTCAGGGTGTTATTCATCTGCGTGGCCAAACCGGTCGTTTTACCGTCGCCCACGAAGTACGCCTGGACGGCGTCCGGGTTTTCGGTCAGCGCTTTGGTCAGCTTCGCATCGTCAACTTTCAGTACGCCAGCGGCGCCATCGGCGCCCAGAACCGGATCCTGCGTCACGCCAAGCTGCGCCAGAATAGCGACGCTGCCGCTCTGCACCTGCGTCAGCGTGCTGCGCAGCTGAGACTGGATAGAACGCACGTTGCTGTCGCCAATCAGCGCGCCGTTGCTGGAAGACTGGGTGTCGCCCTTATCAACTTTGACGTATTTGGTCACAGAAGCGATGGTGGACTGCAGCGTGTTGTACGCGGTAACCCAGTCGGTGACCGCCTTTTTGTTGGCGTCGGTCGCGCGGGTCACAGAGAGCGTTTCGTTGGCGGTGCTCTGCGCTTTCAGCGTCAGCGTGGTGCCCGGCAGGGCATCGGAAATGACGTTGGTGGAGCGCTCGATTTCGATATCGTTCACCACCACTTTGGCGTTCTGAGAGGCCGTCTGGATGGAGAGCGCGCCGGTTTTGGTGCTGGAATCGAAGCCGATAATGCCCTGCAGGGTATCGTCGCCGGTGACCGTTACGGTCATGTCATTAGTGGTGCCGGTGGTTTTGGAGGTCAGCATCAGGCGGAAATCGCCGTCAGAGGCCTTGATCACGCTCGCAGAGACATTACCGCCCGCTTTGTTGATAGCTTTCGCAATGCCGTTCAGCGACGTATCGCCATCAGCCAGAGAAACGGTCAGCGGTTTTGAGGTGCCCGGCTGGCTGATGGTGACGGTACGGGTGGTGCCCGTTGTGGCCCCCAGCTGCGTGGTGCTGCTGGCGATAGAGCCGGAGGTCAGCACCTGGGCTTTCGCCATCTGTTTTACGTTAACGGTATAGTCACCGGTCATCGCATCACTGGTGGTGGTTGCGGCAAACGCGGTGTTGGTGCTGCTGACCGACGTGGAGTTCCATGTTGCGGTTTTACCCAGGGTCGCTGTCGCGGTTTGCAGGCTCTGCAGCGAGCTTTGCAGCTTACTGTAGGCGCTCAGCTGCGTGTTATAGGCAGTCTGCTGTGTCGTGATAACCGTCAGTTTGGTTTGTTCTGCCGCTTCCAGCTTGTCATACAGATCGGCAAGCCCAAGATTCGAGCCTACCCCGAGATTACTGATTGTAGCCATGCGTGATTTCCTTGAAGTCGATGGTCGTTTCAGTCTCTTATCGGCGACGCAAAGCAAAAGTTTACTCTCAGCGGCAAAAAAATGATCCCAGGAATAGATGATGCAGACGCAGGCTATTGAACCGATAGCCTGCCTTAAGCGAAATCTTCCCCTTCTTTATATGTCTGGAAAAAAGTCTGCAAAAAAGCGCCATGGCGCATTAATAAAAGGGAAAAGGCAGCCAGAATTTATTTATACAATACATAAGAAAAATCTTAGTTCCGAGACTTATAAAAAGACATTAAATAAAATAAAACGTTAATAAACAATAACATGTAAATTTTTTGAGTTTGTTTCTAAAGTCTTTTTAAGAAGCGTCGATAACCTTGTTGACGGTGAGAGACGCCGTGAGTGTTAGGCACCGAACCTAAACCCAATTTTTGAAGGAATTAAATTATGTCAGTTATCAATACTAACCTTTTGTCCCTGACCACTCAGACCAACCTGAACAAATCTCAGTCTGCTCTGGGCACTGCTATCGAGCGTCTGTCCTCTGGTCTGCGTATCAACAGCGCGAAAGACGACGCTGCTGGCCAGGCGATTGCTAACCGTATGACCTCTCAGGTTAAAGGTATGACCCAGGCTGCTCGTAACGCAAACGACGGCATCTCCCTGGTTCAGACCGCTGAAGGTAACCTGAACGAAATCAACACCAACTTACAGCGTATCCGTGAGCTGGCTGTTCAGGCTGCGAACGACACCAACGGTTCTACCGACCTGACTTCCATCAACACGGAAATCACTCAGCGTCTGTCTGAAATCGACCGTATCGCTGGTGGTGCTAACTTCAACGGCAAAAAACTGCTGGACGGTTCTGTAAGCACCGCTCTGAAAATTCAGGTTGGCGCTGGTACTTCTTCTAACGATACCATCTCCATCGACAGCAACGCCCTGATCAACGCGACCTCTGGTACTCTGGACTCTAGCCTGAGCACCTCTATCGCAGACAACTCCACCGCTCAGGCTGTGATTTCTGC
The DNA here is from genome assembly GCF_963888145.1 of Cronobacter sp. EKM101R. Lineage (NCBI taxonomy): Bacteria > Pseudomonadati > Pseudomonadota > Gammaproteobacteria > Enterobacterales > Enterobacteriaceae > Cronobacter > Cronobacter sp. EKM101R. The sequence continues at coordinate 433,139 of NZ_CAWPHW010000001.1, forward strand.
TGCTGATGCTGCTATCGCTAAGATCGATACCGCGCGTTCTAACATGGGTGCGATTCAGAACCGTTTTGAATCTACCATCAACAACCTGAACAACTCTATCAACAACCTGTCTGCGGCACAGTCCCGTATCCAGGACGCTGACTACGCGACCGAAGTTTCTAACATGTCTCGCGCTCAGATCCTGCAACAGGCTGGTACTTCTGTACTGTCTCAGGCAAACCAGGTTCCGCAGTCCATGCTGTCCCTGCTGCGTTAATAGACGCTCAAGCTTTCAAAAAGGTTGCTGGAAACAGCAACCTTTTTTTTTTGCCTGTTAGTTATCGGCCTTCTCCTTAAATGCAATCTCCAAAATAAGCCGCTATTCGCAGGGTTTTTCCCTCCATTATGCCCGCGCGCCCGATGTTACCCTTTCAGGAAAGCTTCCTCTTTGCGTGCCGCGAACGGGAATAATCTTCAGGTTGCGACAGATATGGCCGGGTTGACTGGCAAAACGCCGTCGCGCGTTGCAATTAATGATGAGTTAAAACCGATGAATCAGTTTGCCCAGTGTCGTGCAATGCACCAGTACTATCGTGACATCTTCACCCGCAATATTTATCTTCCTGAAGCGGATGTGATGCCGTCCCACCTTGTGGCGGAAGTGCTGCACTTCTGGAGCACCGATTACGCGGCGATGGAGCCTGCCATCATGGCGGCGCCAACCCCACCCGATCTTGATGAAGCAAAAACGCTGGCGATTAAACATCTGCTGTGCGCCGCGACGCTTGCCAACCAGGCTTTCGACAGCAAAAAGCAGGGCCATCAGGTGGCCGCGGTAGACGGTTTCAGCGAGCAGGTAACGGCGCACGTCGTCGAAGCGCTTCAGCGTGACGATTCGGTCAATTTTGTGGTGGTTGCTATTCAGCTGCTGTTTCGTGTGAATGAAATCGACGGCGCGGTCTTTTTAATTTCCAACCACCTGTCAAACCTCAGCAACAGCGCGCCGGTTTTGAAAATTCTGCTGCTCATTTGCCTGATGGAAGAAGACTACAACCAGGCGCAGGTCGTGATTCAGGCGCTGACGGCGGATTCTGCCTTAATAGAAGAAGAGTCGCTGGTGCTGCTGATGATCGTCTGCGGCATTTATAAGCTCGGCGGCTGCCCGGATTCCTTTATCGATTTTCGCCCGTTGACCGAACCGCTGCCGCTGCCGGATTACAGCCGTTATACCTGGCACATCCCGAAAGCGGCGACCGGTAATACCACCGTGCTGGTCTCCTGCGATCCGAAATATTTCTTCGACCACGCCCAGGCGCTGGTGGCCTCGGTCTATGAAACGAACGGCACGGCGCTGGATGTGCATCTGCACATCTATAACTGCGACGCGCGTTGCGAAGCCCGCGTGCATGAGATGCAGGCGGCGTTTCCTGGGCTGAACCTTTCTCTTAGCAGTGAAACCATCGCGCCGGTGCGCGGGATTAACGTGCATTTCGCCTCGCGCCGTTTTGTCTTCCTGCGCCATGCGCTGGAGCAGTTCGACGCCCCGGTTATCCTGCTGGACGCCGACTGCCTGGTGCGCCAGCCGTGGGCCGACGTGTATGTGGGCCTTGGCGACGCCAACCTTATCCTGACCTGCAGCAACGGCGCGCCGCTCTGGGAGCGGGTGCTGGGAGCCTTTATTTACGCCCGGCCGACTGAGGCGAATTTCCGCTATCTGGATATCGTGGCCCGGTTTATCGATCGCAACCTGGCGGCAGAAAACAACGAATGGTTCCTCGATCAGGTGGCGCTCTCCTTTGCGCTCGACATGCTGCCCGCGGTAGAGCAGATGCAGGTGCGCAGAGAAGATGCTTCACGGCTGGTTTGTATAAACCATACGCCGGACGCCTTCGCCTGGATGGTTACAACAGTTAAAAATGGGAAGGGTACATTCAGCGATTACAAAACCAGTCTGATGGCGAAATACCTCAGCGCATAAACTTTCTATTTATTAATACGGATGAATGATGTGAAGACGCTCTACCCGGAACACCGCATTAGCCCTGTCGCCCTGCACGCCAGCGCCGCGCTTAACCATGTGGCGGCGGCGTCGCCTGCGTTCGCGCGGGTGCTGGAGATTGGCTGTGGGGCAGGCGAGGCGCTGATCGCGCACGCCCGCGCCTGGCCGAACAGTATCGCGCTCGGTATCGATCTTGATGAGGCGCGTATCGGCGAAGGGCAGCAACAGATCCAGGCAAGCGGCCTTAACAATATCGAACTGTTCGCCGCGGGTCTTGGCGATCTGCTGGCGGTGTCGCCGGGCGAGTTTGACTACATCATTATTCATGGGCGTTTTTCTCACACCGACGCAGACACGCGCGACATCCTGCTGCGCTGGTGCCGTCAGCATCTCTCCGCGCAGGGGATTATTGCGTATCACGCGGCGCTTGCGGATAACCGCGACGACGCCACGCTTCGCGACGCGCTCGCGTTTCACTGCCAGCGTGCCGCAAGCCAGGATGAACAGCTCGCCTCGGCGCGCGCCATGCTCGGGTATCTGGCGATGACGCTGCCGGACGGCGCGCTGAAAACCCAGGTGCTGGAGGCGGAAGCGCTCGACGATGCATCGCTGATGCAGCGCTATCCGGCCAGCGACGCGGCGGCGAGCGACTACACCGATTTCGCCCGCGAGATGCAGGCGCTGGATCTGGCGTGCATCGGCGATGCGCTCCCGCAGACCGAGCTTGCCGCGTCCTACGGCGAGCGCCAGCAACAGCTCCACGCCATGATCGCGGGGCAGAGCGATCGCCACAGCGCGCGCCAGTACCTCGATTTCGCGGTCAACCGCCGTGAGCGTTTCACCCTGCTGTGCGCCACAGGCGCGGCAGAGCCGTCGTTCGTGCCGGATCTGGCTGTCCTTGAGTCGCTGCACTGGGCCGGCAACTTCACCCGCGTCTTTGCGTTGAACGGAAAAGTGGTCAGCGGCCATATTTCACAGTCCGGCGTGCCGGTGCGAACTGAAAACCCGGTAACGCTGCAAATTCTCGACCTGCTGGCGGGCGCCTGGCCGATGAGCCTGAGCGTCGACCAGCTGGTCTTTAACTGCCGCCTGCCGGAGCGTCCGGGCGACGACACCCGCAAGCTGGTGCTGGAATCGCTGCGCGATCTGTTTCTCAATAACCTCGACGGGCTGCACTGGAGTGCGGCGCCAGGGCCCTATAATCGCGCGGAAAATGACATTCTGGCACCGGTTGCGCCGCTACCTGAGACCGACGAAGAGACCCGCGTGCTGAACCTGTGGGGCGAGGCGGTTACCGTCGCGCCCGCGCACTGGCGCTGGCTGCGCGACGGCATGAGCGCGACCGATGACGAAGCGTGGGCGAGTTTTACCGCGCTGCGCATTCGCGGCGTGCTGAACGGCTCGCCGCTGGCCTGGAAAAACGCCATTCAGCCGTTTCTGCGCACCGGCAAAGTGGCCTGGCTGAAACAGTTCCTGAATACGCTGCTGCTGTTAAGCGTCAGCGAGCGGCGCGGCGGCCTGCTGCAAAGCGAAACCAATCAGGATGCCGACAGCCAGACCGACAGCGTCGAGATGGATGCCGTCTATGAAGAGGCGAACCGGCTGATTGGCAAAGGGATGGCGAAAGAGGCGCGCGAGTATACCCGCGAGCTGCTGGCGCAGGACCCGCAGAATATGCACATTCTGCGCTGCTACTCGCGCACCTGCGTGCTGACCGGCGCGTGGGACGAGGCGCTGGAGGCGCTCTGCCGCCTGATGGGCCATTACTTCTCAAGCCTCGATATCTATTACGATCTGGCGACGGCGCTGCAAAAAACGCTCGATCACTTCAACGCCCGTAAAGTGGTGCGCGGCCTGCTGCGTCTCGATGAGAAAAACGCCGGGTTCTGGAACTCCCTCGGTACGCTTTATCACGCGCGCGGCGACATGACGCTCGCGGAAAAATGCGCTCGCGAGGCGTTTCGCTTCCAGCCGCGCAACCCGCGCTATCTGGCGATGATGGGCGTGGTGCTGAGCGATAACCAGAAGCTCGACGAAGCGCGTTACTTCCTGGAAAAATCCCTTGAGATAGCGCCGCAGGATTTCGACTGCTTCACCAGCCTGCTGTTTGTACTGACCCATGACAATCGCGTCAGCGCACAGGAGCTGCTGGCGAAGCACCGCGAATATGGCGAGCGCGTCACCGCCCACGCCGTACGCTGCGCGCTCGATTTGCCGCTCAATAATGTGAAAGATCCGAACCGCAAACTGCGCGTCGGGTTTGTTTCAGGCGATCTGCGCACGCATCCGGTCAGCAACTTTTTGCTGCCGTTCTGGGAGTCGTTTGACCGCACGCAGTTTGAACTGGTGGGCTATAACGCCGCGCCGATGCATGACGAGGTGACGGATCATCTGCGCGCGGGCGCCGTACTGTGGCGCGACGCGTATCAGTTAAGCGATCGCGAACTGGCGCGCCAGATCAACGACGATGGCGTGGACATTCTTATCGATCTCTCGGGGCATACGACCTGGACGCGACTGCCGATGTTCGCGCTGCGTCCGGCGCCGCTGCAGATGACCTGGATTGGCTACCCCGGCACCACCGGCGTGCCGGCGATGGATTACCGCCTGCTCTCCTCGACGCTGGCAAGCCCGCCGGGCATGACCGAACAGTTTACCGAGCAGATCCTCTGGGTGCCGATGCGCAAAATTTTCGAGCCGCATCCGCAAAGCCCGGACGTTAACTCGCTGCCGGCGCTGCGTAACGGCCATCTGACGTTCGCGAGCTTCAACCGCCCGAAAAAAGTCAACGATGACGTGCTTGAACTCTGGGCGCAGATCCTGGTGCGCGAGCCGAGCGCGAAACTGCTGATGGGCTTTATGGCCGATGACGAGATGATAGCGATGATGACGCGCCGCCTTACGCATTTCGGCGCGCGCCCGGAACAGCTCATTTTCAGAACGCGCACCGGCCTTATCGAGTATCTCGAATACCACCATCACATCGATATTTTGCTCGACGCCTTCCCGTATACCGGCGGCACCACCACCAACCACGGCGCGTGGATGGGCGTTCCTACGCTCACGCTCTGCGGCGAAACGATGGCGGGGCGTCAGGGCGTGGACATTATGAACGGCTATGGATTGCCGGAATTCGTGGCGAACGATAAAGCGGACTACGTCGAAAAAGCGCTCTCCTGGCAGGGCCGCTTTGAGGAACTGAACGCGATTCGCCTCTCTATGCGCAGCCGCATCCCGACCGATAACGCCGACGGGTTCCGGGTGGCTGACACCTTTGAAAAAGGGCTGCGCGAAGCGTGGAAAATTTACTGTACCGGAGAGGCGCCGCGTTCGTTCTTCGTCGAGGAATAACGCGTCGCGACGGCATCACCCATACCGGCCGGGGCCGGAAACGTTTGGTGTAAAACACCGAGGTGTACTATGCAAAATCTTTTTGTCACCAGCCCGCTGCTTCCGCCGCTGGAAGAGTTTATCCCGTATCTTGAGCAGATCTGGGAAAACAAATACCTGACCAACGGCGGCCCGTTTCATCAGGAGCTGGAAACCCGGCTCGCTGAGTATCTCGGCGTGGAACACCTCTGCCTGTTTTCCAACGGCACGCTGGCCTTGCTGACCGCGCTTCAGGCGCTGCGCATTACGGGCGAAGTGATCACCACCCCGTATTCGTTCGTCGCCACCTCGCATTCGCTGCTGTGGAATGGCCTGACGCCGGTTTTCGCCGATATCGATCCGGTCACCTGCAACATCGATCCGAACAAAATCGAACAGCTGATAACGCCAGCGACCTCGGCTATCCTGCCGGTTCACTGCTACGGACTGCCATGCGATGTCGACAAAATTCAGTCCATCGCCGACGCCTGGGGCCTGAAGGTTATCTACGACGCCGCGCATGCGTTCGGCGTGAAGAAAAACCACCAGAGCATCCTGAACTGCGGCGATCTGTCGATCCTGAGCTTCCACGCCACCAAAGTTTTCAACACCTTTGAGGGCGGGGCGATCATCTGCCCGGACGCGCGCATGAAACAGCGCATCGACTACCTGAAAAACTTTGGCTTCGCCGGGGAAACGACCGTGGTCGCGCCGGGTATCAACGCCAAAATGAACGAAGTGCAGGCGGCCTTTGGCCTGGTGCAGCTTGGGCATATCGATAAAGCGCTGGCGAACCGCGCGGCTATCCACGACCGTTACTGCGAATGGCTGGCCGATATCCCTGGCATCGAAACCTTCAGCGCGCCGGATGACGTGGAGTGGAACCACTCTTACTTCCCGATCCGCGTGGGCGATGAATTCCCGGTGAGCCGCGACGCGCTCTATGAAGCGCTGAAAGCCGAAAACATTTATTCGCGCCGCTATTTCTACCCGCTGATCAGCGCGTTCTCCATGTACCGCCATCTGCCGTCGGCGCAGCCGCAGCACCTGCCGATCGCCACGGGTATCGCCGAGCGCATTCTGTGTCTGCCGATTTTCCCGGATCTGACCGAAGACGATCAGCGCCGCGTGGTGGACGCCATCCGCGCGCAGGCCGCGCTGGGGCTTGCGGAGAAAGTGGCATGAAGCTTGGCATTTACGGCGCAGGCGGGTTAGGGCGCGAGGTGCTGATGCTGGCGCGCGCCATTAACCAGTGCACGTCGCGCTGGAGCGAGATTTTCTTTATTGACGATGTAACCGACGCGCAGGAGGTCTACGGCGCGGCGGTGGTGCGTTTCGACGCGCGCCCGGCAGAGTGCGAAGTGGCTATCGCTATCGGCGAACCCGCGCTGCGCCAGCGCCTGGCGCAGAAGCTCTCAGGCGTCGCGCCGCTCGCGACGCTCATTCACCCGAATGTCGATGTTCCGTCGCAAAGCGAGATCCGCCCCGGCGCGATCCTTTGCGACGGCGCGCTGATCTCCTGCGGCGTGACGATTGGCGAAAACGTGCTGATCCAGCCGCGCGCCTGCGTCGGCCATGACTGCGCTATCGGCGCGTACAGCGTCGTCTCAAGCCTGGTGGCGCTGGCAGGCCACTGCGTGGTGGGCGAGCGCGTGTTTATCGGCATGAACAGTTGCGTAAAAGAGCAGACCCGCATCGGCGATGACGCCATCGTCGGCATGGGCTCTGCGGTATTCAGCGACGTGGCGGACGCCACGATCGTACTGGGCAACCCGGCCAGGGCGATGCGCCAGAACACCCAGGGCAAGGTGTTTAAATAAGCGCCGCGACAGAACATTTTTTATCTGGAGTATGACCATGACTAACTTAGCGAAGTACAACACCATTTTTATGGAAACGTTTGAAGTGCCGGAAGAGGTGCTCGCGGATTACAAATATCAGGACACCCCGTCCTGGGATTCCGTCGGCCACATGACCATGATCGCCGCACTGGAAGAAACCTTCGACATCATGATGGATACCGAAGACATCATCGATTTCTCCTCGTGGCAGAAAGGCAAAGAGATCCTGCAAAAATACGACGTAGAAATCGCCTGATATGACGGAGGTCAGCATGCTGCTCGCAGGAAAAAATGCGGTAATCACCGGCTGTCTGCAGGGGATCGGCAACGCCACGATGGTCGCTTACGCGCGCCACGGGGCGAATATCTTCGCCTGCGTTCAGCAGGAAGACGCGGCGTTCAGCGCGCAAATCGCTGAACTCGCTTCGCAATACGGCGTGACCATTACGCCGGTTTGCTTTGATCTGCTGGACGATGCGTCCATCAAGCAGGCCGCGATGGCGATTCAGAAAGCGAAAGTGCCGGTGGATATCCTGGTGAACGTGGCGGGCGTGACGCTCGACGCGCTGTTCCCGATGGTCACCATGGAGCAGCTGCACAAGACCTTCGCCATCAACTTCTTTTCACAGATGGTGTTCACCCAGTATCTCACCCGCCTGATGCTGCGCAATAAACGCGGCAGCATCATTAACATCGCGAGTATTTCCGGCCTCGACGGCAACAGCGGTCAGCTCGCCTACGCGGCCTCGAAAGCCGCGATGGTGGCGGCGACCAAAACGCTTTCCATTGAGCTGGCGCCGCAGGGCATTCGCGTGAACGCGGTGGCGCCAGGCGTTATCGCCACGCCGATGACCGAAAACCTCGCAAGCGACGTGGTGGACAGCAAGCTGGCGCAGAGCGCTCTGCGCCGTACCGGACGGGCGGACGAAGTAGCCGACACGCTGGTATGGCTCGGCTCTGACGCGGCAAGCTACGTGACGGGCCAGGTGGTGCGCGTCGACGGCGGGATCGGCTATTAAAAGGGGAAGCCCATGTTGTTAAAAGAGAAAAACGTCATTATCACCGGTTGCGCGCGCGGTATCGGGCGCGCGATGGTGGAGGCTTTCGCCGCCGAAGGCGCGTGCATTTACGCCCATGCGCGCAGCGAAACGCCGGAATTTCTGGCCGACATGGCGGCGCTTGCCGAACGTTACCAGGTCGAGATCTGGCCGCTGTGCTTCGATCTGACCGATAACGACGCGATGAAAGGCGCGGTTAAACGCCTGATGAGCGACAAACGACCGCTGCACGCGCTGGTGAACAACGCGGGCGTCACCTGGAACGCGCTGTTCCAGATGACCACGATGCAGGCGCTGCGTGAGCAATTCGAAGTGAACTTCTTCTCGCTGTTCAGCTTTACCCAGATGGTGTCAAAACTGATGACCCGTCAGCGTTTCGGCAGCATTGTGAATATCGCCTCGACCGCCGCCGAAGACGGCAATGCCGGTAAAGCGGCTTATGGCGCGGCCAAAGCGGCGGTCGTCGCGCTGACCCGCACCATCGCCACGGAGCTTGGCGAGCAGGGCATTCGCGCGAACTGCATCGCGCCGGGCATGACCGAAACGGACATGCTCTCCACGATGCCGGATTACATTATCGAAGAGACCCGTAACGGCACCGATCTGCGCCGCCTCGGCGCGCCGCAGGAGATAGCCGCTGCCGCCGTCTGGCTGGCGTCCGATCTCTCGTCTTACGTAACCGGCCAGACGCTGCGCGTTGACGGCGGTCTGCGATGAACGCCCGCGTCGGTAAGCTTGCCCTCGACGCGCGCGCCATCCGTCAGTCGATTATCCGCACCGCCAGCGCGGCGCCGGTAGACGGCGTGCATCTTGGCCCGGCGCTCTCGATGGTAGAGATCGCCGCCGCGCTGTATGGCGCGGTGATGCGCTTTGATCCGAAGAATATGGCGTCGATGGCGCGCGACCGTTTTCTGCTCAGTAAAGGCCATGCGGCGCTGGCGCTCTACGCCACGCTGCACCACTACGGCGTGCTGAGCGACGAAGAACTGGCGACGTTCGATCACAGCGGCTCGCGCTTTCCGGCGCTGACGCCGATGAACCCGCCGCTCGGGATTGATTTCGCGGGCGGCTCGCTCGGCATGGGCGTCGGTTACGCCTGCGGCGCGGCGCTGGCGCAGCGTCTGCGCGGCGAAAGCTGGCGTCATTACATCGTGCTCGGCGACGGCGAATGCAATGAAGGCTCGGTCTGGGAAAGCGCGTTTTTCGCCGCCCAGCAGGGGCTGGATCAGCTTACCGCTATCGTTGACTGCAACGGTTTTCAGTCCGACTGGTCCTGCGAGCAGACGATAAAGATGGATTTCCCGGCACTGTGGGCCGCCTGCGGCTGGCACGTGGAAACCTGCGACGGCCACGATATCGCGGCGCTGCTGGCCGCGCTCGACGCGCCGTCGCACGGCAAGCCGAAAGCGATTGTGGCGCGCACCGTCAAAGGCAAAGGGGTGTCGTTTATGGAGCATAACAACGCGTTTCATCGCGCCCGACTGTCGGCGGCCCAGCGCGACGCCGCGCTCGCCGAACTGGAGGCACACGCATGAGCCTGACGATTACGCCTGCCGAGATCCGCGCCTGGTCCATGATGGGCACGCGCGGCACCTTTGGCGTCACGCTGTTGAAGCTTGCCGAAGAGAACCCGGCGCTGGTCGGCCTGACCGCCGATCTCGCCATCACCTCCGGGATGGAGCGCTTTAGCAGCACCTATCCGGAGCGCTTTTTTAACCTCGGCATCGCCGAGCAGAATTTAATCGGCGTGGCGGCGGGCATGGCCTCTCAGGGGCTGGTGCCGTTCGCCACCACGTTCGCCAATTTCGCGGCGCTGCGCGCCTGCGAGCAGATGCGCCACTATCTCGGCTACTTGCAAGAGAATGTTAAAGTGGTGGGGCTGGCCTCCGGTTTTGCGATGGGGATGTTCGGCACCACGCATTACGGCATTGAAGATATCGCCACGCTGCGCGCGATTTCCGGGCTGACCATTCTTTCGCCCGCCGACGCGACGGCGACGGCGCAACTGACCGAACTGGCCGCGCGCCATCACGGCCCGGTCTATCTGCGCCTCACCGGCGGGATGCGCACGCCGGTGGTCTACCGCGAGCAGGCCGTGTTTGAGCTCGGTAAAGCGATGCGCCTGCGCGACGGCGAGGATATCGCGCTGGTCGCCACCGGCAGCATGGTCGCGGTGGCGCTGAAAGCCGCCGACGCGCTGGAAGCTCACGGGCTGCGCTGCGCGGTCGTTGATATGCATACCATCAAACCGCTCGACACCGACACGCTTAAGAGCCTGTTCGGCAGCCGTCTGCTGGTGACGCTGGAAGAACACAGCGTCGTGGGCGGCCTTGGCGGCGCGGTGGCGGAATATCTCGCTGAACAGGGCGGGGCGCCGCGGCTGCTGCGTCTGGGCATTCCTCAGGGCTACGGCCCGGCGGGCGAATACGCCTGGATGCTGGAGCAGTGCGGCCTGACCGCGCCACAGGTAACACAACAGATTCTGGACGCGGTGTTATGAATGCTGTGCCTTTCTGGCAACTGACACAGGCGCCGCGCGATGCCGTGGCGCTGATTGAAGACGGCGGGGCGACGCTCTCATACGGCGAGCTGGCTGACCGCGTGGCGCAGGTGCGCGCGCATCTGCCCGCCCGCGCGCTGATGTTCTGCTTTTGCGAAAACAGCGCGGCGTCGCTGACCGGTTATCTGGCGGCGCTGAACGCCCGCGCGGTGCCGGTGATGCTTGACGGTCAGCTCGATGAGACGCTGGCCGATGCGCTGCTGGCGCGCTGGCGGCCGGGTTTTCTCTGGCTGCCGGAAGGCCGCGCGTGGCCGGGCGAGGTGCTGCTGCGCCACAACGGATATCAGCTTATCGCGACAAATGAGCCGGCACCGGCGATGGACGACGCGCTGGCGCTGCTGATAACCACCTCCGGCTCGACCGGCAGTCCGAAGCTGGTGCGCCAGAGCTATGAGAATCTCCTCAGTAACTGCGCCAGCATTTGCGACTATCTGGCTATAGACGCGAACGAGCGTCCGCTGGTCTATCTGCCGATGAATTATGTGTATGGCTTATCGGTTATCCATTCCCACCTGGCGCAAGGGGCGACGCTGCTGATGACCCGCAGCGGCCCGGTGCAGCCGGGCTTCTGGGCGTTCGTGAAAAGCCAGCAGGCCACGTCGCTCGCGGGCGTGCCTTATACCTTCGAAATGCTCAATAAGCTGCGCTTTATGCGCATGACGCTCCCCTCGCTGCGCACGTTAACGCAGGCGGGCGGCAAGCTCTCCGCAGCGCTGCATGAGGCGTTCGCCGCCTGGGCGCAGGAGCAGGGCAAGCGTTTCGTGGTGATGTATGGCGCGTCGGAAGCTACCTCGCGGATGGGCTATTTGCCTGCGGAGCACGCGGCAACCATGGCGGGCGCGATGGGGGTAGCTATTCCGGGCGGGCGCTTTACGCTTGAAGATGAGAACGGCGCGGAAATTACCGCGGCGCAGGAAACCGGCGAGCTTATCTATTATGGCCCGAACGTTTGTCCTGGCTACGCGCAAACGCGGGAGTGTCTGGCGCGCGGCGATGATTTTAAAGGGCGGCTCGCGACAGGCGATCTGGCCCGCCGCGACGAGAACGGCGTCTATACCATCGTCGGGCGCAAAAAACGGTTCCTGAAAGTATTCGGCAACCGCGTCGGGCTCGATGAGCTGGAACAGCTGGTGAAGAACCAGTTTGTGGGGCTGGAGTGCGCCACGGGCGGCGTCGATGATCGCATTACGCTGTTTCTTACCGATGAAACCCAGGCCGAAACGGTAAAAAACTGGCTGGCGCAGACCTGCCAGTTACATCACAGCGCGTTTCGCGTGGTGATCCTGGACGCGATTCCGAAAAACGCGGCCGGAAAAACGCTTTACGCACAACTGGAGGCGCTCAGTGCTTGATTACGCGCAGTGGTTACAGCAACCCCCTTATTCGCTGGCGCGCGATGAAAAACGCGCGCTGATGACGCAGCGCCTGCAATGGCTGACGGACCATCACCGCGCGCACTGCGCGCCGTACCGCGCCATGCTTGACGGCCTCGGCGTGGATATCGCCGCCCTGAAAGCGCCGGAAGACGTGCCGTTTCTGCCGGTGTCGCTGTTTAAAACCCTGACGCTTGCAAGCATTCCGCCCGACGAAGCCGTGAAGGTGATGACCTCATCCGGCACCACGGGCCAGGCGGTATCGCGGATCTATCTTGATAAGCAAACGGCGGCCAACCAGCAAAAAACGCTGGTGAAGATCGTCAGCGCCTTTACCGGCGCGGGGCGTCTGCCGATGCTGATTATCGACACGCCGTCGGTGCTCAAAGATCGCACCATGTTTTCCGCGCGCGGCGCGGGCATTCTGGGGTTTTCGATCTTCGGCGCCGATCGCGCGTTTGCGCTCGATGACGAGATGAATCTTGATATCGACGGCATCACGGCGTTTCTTGCGAAACACGCGGGCAAGCCGGTGCTGCTGTTCGGTTTCACCTTTATGATCTGGCAGCATTTCTGGCGCGCGCTTTCGCAACGCGGCCAGCGGCTCGATCTCAGCCAGGGGATTTTGATCCACGGCGGCGGCTGGAAAAAGCTCATCAGCGAGGCGGTATCGCCGCAGGAGTTCGCCCGCCGTCTGCACGAGGTATGCGGGCTGACGCGCATTTATGACTATTACGGCATGGTGGAGCAGACCGGCTGCATTTATATGCAGTGCGAACAGGGCCATCTGCACGCCAGTATTTTTTCCGATGTGATTATCCGCGATCCGCACGATTTCTCGGTCTGTCCACCGGGGCGCGCGGGGATCGTGCAGGTGCTGTCGCTGATCCCGGAATCCTATCCGGGGCATTCGCTGCTCACGGAAGATGAGGGCGTTTTGCTTGGCGAGGATGATTGTCCCTGTGGGCGGCACGGTAAATATTTCCGCATCAACGGACGCCTGCAACAGGCCGAAATCAGAGGATGTAGCGACACTTATGCAGCCCAGTTTTGACAACCTGACTTTTCTGCTGGGCGATGCCGCCCAGCTTGCTGCGCTGGAAGCGTTTCGCCCGCGCGCGCCGTTCGATGACGAGACGCTTACGTTCTTAAGCGAGTTCTCCCGTAAGCTGCTGGCCGACCCGCGCGCGCGCGCCTACAGCGATGTGGTGAGCCTGGCGTTCTGGTGTCGACCGGCGTCGCTGGAAAAGCTGCGCCAGGAATTTATGCCTCAGGGCATCACCCAGGGGCGCGGCGTCGCGTTTCATATCGCGCCGTCCAACGTGGCGGTGAACTTCGCGTTTTCGCTGGCGGCGGGGCTGCTTACCGGCAACGCCAATATTGTCCGGCTCTCTTCAAAACCGTTTCCCCAGACTGCGCTGATTTGCGATGCGCTGAAAGGGGCGCTGGCCCATGTGCCCGCGATGGCCGACAGCCTTTGTCTTGTGCAGTACCCGCACGACGCGGCGCTAACCGATTATTTCTCCGCGCTGTGCGACGCGCGGCTTATCTGGGGCGGCGATCGCACTATTAGCGAGGTGCGGCGCTCGGCGCTGCGTCCGCGCGCGGTGGATATCGCCTTTGCGGATCGTTACTCCTTTGCGGTGATCGACGCCGACGCCTGGCTTGCCGCGCCTGATAAAGCGCGCCTGCTGGAAGGGTTTTATAACGACACGCTGTTGACGAGCCAGCAGGCGTGTACGGCGGCGAAAATGGTGGTCTGGACCGGAGATCGCGCCGATGAAGCGCGCGCGCAGTTCTGGCCCGCGTTTCGCGACTGCTGCGGCGAGCGCTATGCGCCGCTGCCGACGACGGCGGTAAGTAACCTGGCGTGGTTTTGCGCGCAGACGGTGAAGGATCCGACGCTCAGGCGCATCGCGCAGCCGGACAATCGTCTTTTCCTGGCGCAAACTGACACGCCGAATGGCGCGTTGCTGGCGGATCATCACCAGAGCGGGTTGTTTATTGAATATGTCGCGCGGGATCTACTGGACATCGCCCCGTTGTGCGGGGAGAAGTGCCAGACGATCGTTACGTACGGGGTTGATCCTGAGCAATTTCAATGGTTTCTGGCGACTGCCAAACCACGCGGCGTCGATCGCATCGTGCCGATTGGGCAGAGTATGCAGTTTTCTTTGCTCTGGGATGGGTATCCTTTGGCCGAAACGCTCACCCGACGTTTAACTTTAATTTCTTATTAATCAGCTTATTTTCAGTGATTTAGCGCATAACCTGAAAATAACCCCTTATTTAGACCATTATTCTCCCGATTAAAAAGCGCTGTAGAATTAGATAATCACGCCGATAACTCAACTAACGCAGGGCTGTTTATCGTGAATTCTCTCTATACCGCTGATGGTGTAATGGATAAACACTCGCTCTGGCAGCGTTATGTCCCGCTGGTGCGTCACGAAGCGTTGCGCCTGCAGGTGCGTTTGCCGGCGAGCGTCGAACTGGACGATTTGTTACAGGCGGGCGGCATCGGCTTGCTGAATGCTGTAGAACGCTACGACGCCCTGCAAGGAACGGCATTTACCACTTACGCAGTGCAGCGTATACGTGGCGCGATGCTGGACGAGCTGCGCAGCCGTGACTGGGTGCCACGCAGTGTCCGACGCAACGCGCGCGAGGTGGCGCAGGCAATAGGCCAACTGGAGCAGGAACTGGGGCGTAACGCGACGGAACTGGAGGTCGCAGAGCGACTGAGTATCCCGCTTGAAGAATATCGTCAGATGTTGCTCGACACGAACAATAGTCAACTGTTCTCTTATGACGAATGGCGTGAAGAGCATGGCGATAGTATCGAACTGGTGACGGAAGATAACCAGAACGAAAACCCGCTGCATCAACTGCTGGAAAGCAATTTGCGCGAGCGTGTCATGGAAGCGATTGAATCGCTGCCGGAGCGCGAGCAGATGGTGCTGACGCTGTACTACCAGGAAGAGCTCAATCTCAAAGAGATTGGCGCGGTACTGGAAGTGGGCGAGTCAAGGGTTAGCCAGTTGCATAGCCAGGCCATTAAACGTCTGCGAACCAAGCTGGGTAAGCTATAGGTTGTTGATTCGTCATCATCCTGGTAATGCCGCATACAGTTACGACAACCAGGAGTTATCATGACGGCGCAGCAACCTAAAAGGCGGCCCCTGAGCCGCTACCTTAAAGATTTTAAGCACTCACAGACGCATTGTGCCCATTGTCACAAGCTGCTGGATCGCATTACGCTGGTCCATCGCGGCGAGATTGTGAACAAGGTCGCTATCGCTGCGCTTGATACGCTACTTGACGAGACCGCCTGGGAGCAGGAAAAGCTGGACTGGGTGGCGCTCTGTCGCTTCTGTGGCGATCTGCACTGCAAAGAGCAGAGCAACTATTTCGATATCATCGGCTTTAAGCAATATCTCTTCGAGCAGACCGATATGAGCCATGGCACGATCCGCGAATATGTGGTGCGCCTGCGCCGTCTCGGCGCGCATCTCACCCAACGCCAGGTGCCGCTCTCCCTTGCCCGTCAGGATAATCTCGACGAGCATCTGGAGGCGTGGCTGCCGCTTACCAGTACCAATAATTACCGTATTGCGCTTCGTAAGTATGCCCAGTATCAGCAAGTCTCTTTAGTCCCGACGGAGAAAACCGACTCGTCGGCAACTTCTGATATATATTAAAAAAGCATAAGTTGTAGCACAGTGATTTTGATTTCTTTGCGTAACTACTTACACTAGCACTCAATTTCGTTAATTCGGGGTACTTATGAAACTTGCACTTTTTGGTCGTCAGGCACTCATGGGCGTCATGGCGGTCGCGCTGGTAGCAGGCATGAGCGTGAAAACCTATGCTGCGGAAAATTTGCTGAATAAAGTTAAAGAACGCGGCACGCTGCTGGTGGGGCTGGAAGGCACCTATCCGCCGTTTAGCTTCCAGGGCGATGACGGCAAGCTGACTGGCTTTGAAGTGGAGTTCGCCGAGGAGCTCGCAAAGCACCTGGGCGTGAAAGCCTCCCTTAAGCCGACCAAATGGGACGGGATGCTGGCATCGCTGGATTCTAAGCGTATTGACGTGGTGATTAACCAGGTCACTATCTCCGACGAGCGCAAGAAAAAATATGATTTCTCAACGCCGTATACCGTTTCCGGTATTCAGGCGCTGGTGAAGAAAGAGAACGCGCAGAGCATTAAAACCGCCGCCGATCTCAAGGGCAAGAAAGTCGGCGTCGGGCTTGGCACCAACTATGAAGAGTGGCTGCGCCAGAACGTACAGGGTGTGGATATCCGTACCTACGACGACGACCCGACCAAATATCAGGATCTGCGCGTAGGCCGCATTGACGCCATTCTGGTGGATCGCCTGGCGGCACTGGATCTGGTGAAGAAAACCAATAATACGCTGGCCGCGGCCGGTGAGCCGTTCTCTCGTCAGGAAGCGGGCGTCGCGGTGCGTAAAGGCAACGACGATTTCGTGAAGGCCGTCGACAGCGCCATCGCTGAGATGCAGAAAGATGGCACGCTGAAGAAAATCTCTGAGAAGTGGTTTGGCGCGGACGTGACCAAATAAGGGTTTCGTTGCGCAAAAAAGGTGCTGATATCAGCGCCTTTTTTTATGCCTGCGAAGAATTGCTGCATAATGACGGTTTAACCGCTGAACTGGCATGAGGTTTCACCATGCATAATCTTACCCGCTTTGCGCGTCTTGAGCTTATCGGCGCGCCCACGCCGCTGGATTTCCTGCCGCGCCTGTCCGACTACCTGGGCCGCGAAATTTTTATCAAGCGCGACGACGCGATGCCGGTGGCGATGGGCGGCAATAAGCTGCGCAAGCTGGAGTTTCTCGCGGCCCAGGCGCTGCGCGAAGGGGCCGACACGCTGGTGACCGCGGGCGCTATCCAGTCTAACCATGTGCGCCAGACGGCGGCGGTTGCCGCGCGCCTCGGTTTACATTGCGTGGCGCTGCTGGAAAACCCGATCGCCACGCGTGAAGAGAACTATCTGACGAACGGCAACCGGCTGTTGCTGGATCTCTTTAACGTGCAGGTTGAAATGTGCGACGCGCTGGACGCGCCGGACCAGCAGCTTGACGAACTGGCGGTGCGTCTGGAGGCACAGGGCTTTCGGCCTTATGTGATCCCGGTCGGCGGCTCGAATGTGCTGGGC
This sequence comes from Cronobacter sp. EKM101R, assembly GCF_963888145.1. Taxonomy (NCBI): domain Bacteria; kingdom Pseudomonadati; phylum Pseudomonadota; class Gammaproteobacteria; order Enterobacterales; family Enterobacteriaceae; genus Cronobacter; species Cronobacter sp. EKM101R. Next base: position 450,501 of record NZ_CAWPHW010000001.1, read on the forward strand.
GCGCTCGGCTATGTCGAAAGTACGCTTGAAATTGTGCAGCAGTGCGAAGGCATCGTGCGTCCGTCTTCCGTGGTGGTGGCTTCCGGCAGCGCCGGTACGCACGCGGGACTGGCGGTCGGGCTGGAGCAGGGGATGCCCGACGCCGAGCTTATCGGCGTAACGGTTTCGCGAAGCGTCGCGTTGCAGAAGCCGAAAGTGGTGGCATTGCAGCAGGGCGTCGCTGAGGCGCTGGAGCTGGAAGCGCGGGCTGCTATTCTGCTGTGGGACGATTACTTCGCGCCGGGCTACGGCATGCCGAATGACGAAGGCATGGAAGCGGTGAAGCTGCTGGCGCGCCTTGAAGGCATTCTGCTGGATCCGGTTTATACCGGCAAAGCGATGGCCGGGCTGATTGACGGCATCGCCCAGAACCGTTTCAAAGATAATGGCCCGATTCTCTTTATTCACACCGGCGGCGCTCCGGCGCTGTTCGCGTACCATCCGCATGTCTGAAAACGCAGGGTGAAACCAACATAATGCAGGAAAGTATCCAACTGGTTATCGACTCGGCGCCCTTTCTTCTCAAAGGAGCCGTTTTTACGCTACAGCTGAGCATCGGCGGCATGTTTTTCGGCCTGGTATTAGGCTTTCTGCTGGCGATGATGCGCCTTTCGCCTTTCTGGCCGGTATCGTGGCTGGCGCGCTTTTATATTTCGGTGTTTCGCGGCACGCCGCTTATCGCACAGCTGTTTATGATCTACTACGGTCTGCCGCAGTTCGGTATCGAGCTGGACCCGATCCCGGCGGCGATGATCGGCCTTTCGCTTAATACCGCGGCGTACACCTCCGAGACGCTGCGCGCGGCGATTTCGTCTATCGATAAAGGGCAGTGGGAGGCGGCGGCCAGTATCGGCATGACGCCGTGGCAGACGCTCCGCCGCGCCATTCTGCCGCAGGCCGCCCGCGTGGCGCTGCCGCCGCTCGGCAACAGTTTTATCAGCCTCGTGAAAGATACCTCGCTCGCCGCCACCATTCAGGTGCCGGAACTGTTCCGCCAGGCGCAGCTCATTACCTCGCGCACGCTGGAAGTCTTTACCATGTATCTGGCCGCGTCGCTGATTTACTGGGTGATGGCGACGGTGCTTTCCGCGTTGCAAAACCATTTTGAAAACCAGCTGAACCGACAGGAGCGCGATCCGAAATGAGTGCCATTGAGGTCAAAAACCTGGTGAAGTCGTTTCACGGGCAGACGGTGCTGCACGGCATCGACCTGGAAGTACATACCGGGGAAGTGGTGGCGATTATCGGCCCCAGCGGCTCCGGCAAAACCACGCTCCTGCGCAGCATTAACCTGCTGGAACAGCCTGAAAACGGCACTGTGCGCGTGGGCGATATCACGATTGATACCGCCAAATCGATTCGCGAACAGCGTGGTCTGGTCCGCCAGCTGCGCCAGCAGGTCGGCTTTGTCTTTCAGAGTTTCAATCTGTTCCCGCATCGCACGGTGCTTGAGAACATTATCGAAGGCCCGGTTATCGTCAAAGGCGAACCGAAAGCCGACGCCACGGCGCGCGCCCGCGAACTGCTGGCGAAAGTGGGGCTTTCCGGTAAAGAAAACAGCTACCCGAAGCGCCTCTCCGGCGGACAACAGCAGCGTGTGGCGATCGCCCGCGCGCTGGCGATGCGCCCGGAGGTGATTCTGTTCGATGAGCCCACATCTGCGCTGGATCCGGAGCTGGTGGGCGAAGTGCTGAACACGATTCGCCAGCTGGCGCAGGAGAAGCGTACGATGGTGATTGTGACCCATGAGATGAGTTTTGCGCGTGATGTGGCCGATCGCGCCATCTTTATGGATCAGGGAAAAATCGTCGAGCAGGGCGAGGCGAAAACCCTGTTTGCTAACCCGACGCAGCCGCGCACCCGCCAGTTTTTAGATAAGTTTCTTAATGCCTGACTGGTTGCCCGGCGTGTTTCCCGCGCCGGGCTCTCCCTGGAAACCCTGTAAAAAATAAGCTTTAAAATACGTCTGACCAATTAATCAGCATCAACAGTCCCTTAGCGATTTAATTTGCCTTAAAGCCTGCGTCTGGCGCAATGTCCCGTGCAGAATGCCGATTATTGATATTAATAATTATGTAGAATGTGTTACTTTGTCATATCACAAAAAATAATGCTTACAGCACGACAGGAGTTTCGCCCCACAGCATGAAGGAAAGTGACTTTTTTAACTGGCGTCGGGAAATGGCGACCCGCTTTCAGGAAATTCAGGATTCAGGCGACATTTATTCGCTCCTGAAAACCGAAACGCAGAACATGGAATATGATTATTTCGCGCTTTGCGTTCGCCATCCTGTGCCTTTCACGCGCCCAAAACTGACGCTGCACACCACCTATCCTGAAGCCTGGCTTGAGCATTATCAGGCGGAAAATTACTACGTGATAGATCCGGTGCTGAAGCCCGCCAACTATCTGATAGGCCCGCTCTCATGGAATGACGCGCTGTTTGCCGGCGCCGCAGAGGAGCTCTGGAATGCCGCGCGCGACCACGGTCTGGTCAAGGGCGTAACGCAGTGCGTCATTGCGCCTAACCGCGCCCAGGGATTTTTGTCCGTCTCTGGAACCAGCCCGCGTGGACACTCCATGCCGGATGACGAACTGGCGTTGCGACTTCAGCATTTAGTGGAACAAAGCCTCGTCGCGATGATGCGTCTGGAAGATCCGGCGGCGACCGTGCTGGAAATGAAACTGAGTAAGCGAGAAAAAGAGATATTGCAGTGGACGGCGGAAGGTAAAACGTCTGCGGAAATAGCGATAATATTATCTATTTCGGAAAATACCGTTAATTTCCACCAGAAAAATATGCAGAAGAAGTTTAATGCTCCGAACAAAACCCAAATTGCCTGCTATGCTGCTGCAATAGGGCTGATTTGATCGGGTAATTTGTTCTGCGTGTCAGACACTCGAACCGGCTGGAAGAATAACCGCTCTCCAGCCGGTTTTTTTATTAACGGCGGTAAGCTTGTTTAATCTGCTTAACGGTGTTGGTGTAAACCGCCGCCTGCGTTGCGTCTTCCATTTCGGCTATCTGTTTTTCCATTTTCAGAATAACCCGGCCCGCATCTGCCTGGCCCATCGCCTGTAGCATCAGGGTCAGCAGGGATTTCAGGCAGGACACCTCGGTGGCCAGTTCCTGATTGTTCTCTGCGGTGGAAATATCGGGAGCGCTCATATTTTGTCCTCTGTCAGTGTAACTGCGTGCGCGGGGCACGCCTGTCGATGTTATAAGGCGGCGGAGTATACCATAAGGTCCAAAAAAGTAATTAGCGCCGATTTTTTGAGCATTTTACCGCGCGCGCGGCTTATTATAATAAGCTTTCCCTGATATGCCGGATTACACAGGGTTCGCTGACGTAGCGGTGAAAATATATGTTTCTAATAAGTTTCTTCGTTGTAAATTTAAAAGTTGCTTATCAGCGCTTTAAAATTGTCAGTCCGTAATAAGTTATACCCAAAAATGCTGTGCTTTGATTTTTCGGCGGTTTTTAAGTGTCTGCGCCTCTGTTAGTGGTTTAAAAACGCGTTTTAATAGGGTTTAACGGGGCCGATGCTTACATAAGTGCATTTTTTGCGTTTCAAAATTGAGTTAAAAAACGCTAATATGGGGCGAATAAGTTACCAGCAGCGTTATCCCTTTTTGAGGAGTGTTTTCCTTTGATCAACGTTCTTCTTGTTGATGACCACGAACTGGTGCGCGCAGGGATACGACGCATACTTGAAGATATGAAGGGCATTAAAGTGGCAGGCGAAGCCTGCTGCGGCGAGGACGCCATCAAATGGTGCCGCATTCACCCCGTGGATGTCGTGCTGATGGACATGAATATGCCGGGCATTGGCGGCCTGGAGGCGACTCGCAAAATCGCTCGTTATTCTTCAGACATTAAAGTGATCATGTTAACCGTACATACGGAAAATCCGCTTCCGGCTAAAGTCATGCAGGCCGGCGCCGCGGGATATCTGAGTAAAGGTGCGGCTCCCGCCGAAGTAGTGAGCGCTATCCGATCGGTTCACGCCGGGCGGCGCTATATCGCTTCCGACATCGCACAGCAGATGGCGCTCAGTCAGATTGAGCCCGACCGCAGCGAATCCCCTTTCGCAAGTTTGTCGGAAAGGGAATTGCAGATTATGCTGATGATTACCAAAGGCCAGAAGGTCAATGAAATCTCTGAGCAGCTTAATCTCAGTCCCAAAACCGTCAACAGCTACCGCTATCGTATGTTTAGTAAGCTAAACATTCACGGCGATGTCGAATTGACGCATCTGGCCATCCGCCATGGCCTGTGTAACGCGGAGACCTTATCAAGTCAGTGAGTGAAGTTTTTGATTCCAAATCGTTTCTGAAAACCGTCACCAGCCAGCCTGGCGTCTACCGTATGTATGACGCCAGCGGGACGGTTATCTACGTCGGCAAGGCCAAAGATCTCAAAAAACGCCTTGCCAGCTATTTTCGCAGCAATCTCGCCAGCCGTAAAACCGAAGCGCTGGTGGCGCAAATCCAGAATATCGACGTGACGGTAACCCACACCGAAACCGAAGCGCTGCTGCTGGAGCATAACTACATTAAGCTCTACCAGCCGCGCTATAACGTGCTGCTGCGCGATGACAAATCTTACCCGTATATTTTCCTGAGCGGCGATACGCATCCGCGTCTTGCGACACACCGCGGCGCCAAGCACGCCAAAGGCGAGTATTTCGGCCCGTTCCCGAACGGCTACGCGGTGCGTGAAACCCTCGCGCTGCTGCAGAAGATTTTCCCGATTCGCCAGTGTGAGAACAGCGTCTATCGCAACCGTTCGCGCCCGTGTCTGCAATATCAGATTGGCCGCTGCCTCGGGCCGTGCGTTGAAGGGCTGGTGAGCGAAGAAGATTACGCGCAGCAGGTAGAGTACGTGCGGCTGTTTCTCGCCGGTAAAGACGATCAGGTGATTAACCAGCTGGTGTCGCGCATGGAGCAGGCGAGCCAGAATCTGGCATTTGAAGAGGCCGCGCGCCTGCGCGATCAGATTCAGGCGGTGCGCCGCGTGACGGAAAAACAGTTTGTCTCGAATAACGGCGACGATCTGGACGTCATCGGCGTGGCGTTTGAGTCGGGCATGGCCTGTCTGCATGTGCTGTTTATCCGCCAGGGGAAAGTGTTGGGCAGCCGCAGCTACTACCCGAAAGTGCCGAGCGGCACTGAACTGGCGGAAGTCGTGGAAACCTTTGTCGGTCAGTTCTATCTGCAGGGCAGCCAGATGCGCACGTTGCCGGGCGAAATCCTGCTTGATTTCCCGCTTACCACGCCGGAGCTGCTGGCCGAGACGCTGACTGAAATCGCCGGACGCCGGGTGAATGTCCAGACTCGCCCGCGCGGCGATCGCGCGCGCTACCTGAAGCTTGCCCGCACCAATGCGGCGACGGCGCTGACCACGCGGCTTTCCCAGCAGTCGACAATCAGCCAGCGCCTCACCGCGCTGGCGCAGGCGCTGCATCTGCCGGAAATAAAGCGTATGGAGTGTTTCGACATCAGCCATACGATGGGCGAGCAGACGGTGGCTTCCTGCGTGGTATTTGACGCCAACGGGCCGCTGCGCGCGGAATATCGCCGCTATAATATTACCGACATCACGCCGGGCGATGATTACGCGGCGATGAATCAGGTGCTGCGCCGTCGTTACGGCAAAGCCATCGAAGAGAGTAAAGTGCCGGATATCATCCTCATCGATGGCGGTAAAGGGCAGCTTAGCCAGGCGAAAACAGTTTTTGCCGAGCTCGACGTGCCCTGGGATAAACATCATCCGCTGCTGCTTGGCGTGGCGAAAGGCAGCGACCGCAAGGCCGGGCTGGAAACGCTGTTTCTGGAGCCGGAAGGGGAGGGCTTCGCCTTACCGTCTGACTCACCGGCGCTGCATGTGATTCAGCATATTCGCGATGAGTCGCACAACCATGCGATTACCGGTCACCGTAAAAAACGCGCCAAAGTGAAGAACACCAGCACGCTTGAGACGATTGAAGGCATCGGGCCGAAACGCCGCCAGATGCTGCTCAAATACATGGGTGGGTTGCAGCCGTTGTTGAACGCGTCGGTTGAAGAAATTGCGAAAGTGCCGGGTATCTCTCAGGCCCTCGCAGAAAAGATCTACTACTCGTTGAAACATTAAGGGCTATGTAGCAACATAGCGGTAATCTCAAATTATGACAGATAGTTACCTGCACTATGCGATTTAATATCCCTACATTGCTGACGCTGTTTCGTGTCATTCTGATCCCGTTTTTCGTGCTCGCGTTCTATCTGCCTTTTCACTGGGCGCCTTTCCTCTGCGCGCTGATTTTCTGCTTTGCGGCGATCACCGACTGGTTTGACGGTTTTCTCGCCCGCCGCTGGAACCAAAGCACGCGCTTCGGCGCGTTCCTTGACCCGGTCGCAGATAAAGTGATGGTGGGTATCGCGATGGTGCTGGTGGTGGAGCATTACCACAGCTGGTGGATAACCCTGCCGGCGGCCACCATGATCGCGCGCGAAATTATTATCTCCGCGTTGCGCGAATGGATGGCGGAACTCGGCAAACGCAGCAGCGTGGCGGTCTCGTGGATTGGCAAAGTGAAAACCACGGCGCAGATGCTGGCGTTGATAGGCTTACTGTGGCGCCCGAACATGTGGATCGAATATGCCGGGATTGCGCTGTTTTTCGTCGCCGCGGTGCTGACGTTCTGGTCGATGTTCCAGTATTTGAACGCCGCACGCGGCGATTTGCTCGAACGGTGATCTATACGGCGCAAAATTCAGCAAACGAATCGCGTTGCCTGAAAATTTCGTTGACTCGTTGCGTGAGGTAAGTAGAATGCAACGCATCGAACGGCGGCACGGTTCGTTGGACGATAAGCAAATCAAGTAATTAGATTAAGCGATTCGCTTCAGTTACTTTGATAAGCGGGAATAGCTCAGTTGGTAGAGCACGACCTTGCCAAGGTCGGGGTCGCGAGTTCGAGTCTCGTTTCCCGCTCCAAATTTAGATATCAGCCTTTTGCTGGTGTCCGCCTGAAAAGGCAAAGCAATTCTGGCGCGTTAACAAAGCGGTTATGTAGCGGATTGCAAATCCGCCTAGTCCGGTTCGACTCCGGAACGCGCCTCCACTTTCTTCCCGAGCCCGGGTGGTGAAATCGGTAGACACAAGGGATTTAAAATCCCTCGGCGTTCGCGCTGTGCGGGTTCAAGTCCCGCCCCGGGCACCATGGGAAAGACAAGAATAATCAAAGCAATAAGCAGTGTCGTGCAAACCACCTTCGGGTGGTTTTTTATTTTGTACCGCCTTTTCCTGACATCTCTCCTGACATCTTTCCTGATTCCCTTGTAAAATCCTTCCCGCTTTCTTTCACGGCCTGGCTTACTCACATATAGCCTCATGACCCTCTTTGCCCGAAGCGCGTCCTCTAAGCGAAGCTGGAGGGCACATATGCCAGGCCTTCACCTTATGACATCAACAGTGATGAAGTGCACCGTAATGTCCCCAGGATCACGAATAATGATGACTATGGCTCAGCGTATGTCGTATTTAAAATTTATCAAGAATATGCAAACGTGAAGTGGACTATTTATCCGGGTGAGCTTGAATCAGAAGGACAGAAAATTCCTCTCCCTCCGCTAAAACTGTGCTGGCAGCCCACGGTGAAGTGGATTGGAATTGAACCTTTAATGCGGCCCTGAGTATTAACCCTTTCCGGGCTGATATTGTATTCGGAGCGGGGAGGGGGAAATGAAGAGGTGTACTGAATTAATATAATAAAAAACCCGCACAAGGCGGGTTCTTTTATTATCAGTAGCGCTTAGCTGCTCAGGTGATAACCTTCGTCGCAGTCGTAAGACCTGCTGATAGATTCAGCGCTTACAGCGGAGTGACATTACCTGCTGCCGGGCCTTTAGCACCATTTTCAATGGTGAAAGAAACCTGCTGGCCTTCATCAAGCGTTTTGAAGTTGTCGCTCTGAATCGCAGAGAAGTGTACGAACACATCTTTGCTGCCGTCATTCGGGGTGATAAAGCCAAAACCTTTATCAGCGTTAAACCATTTTACTAAACCAGTCATTTTATTAGACATAGATACTTCCTTAATTTTTGAGCCACTAAGCGCGGCGATGATGGCCTGTCATTAGAGAGATACTTATTTGGCACTTAGGAGAAGGCTCATGAGGAAGGATATCTGCTGATAACACTTGAACTGAGGACTGCTTTACTAAAACTGCTTTCATAAGGTCTGTATTCCAAACCGATGACGCTATTAAGTCATATAAAATTTTGTTTAGCAACGTTTATTTTAACCGCTTATATGCCCGGACGGCTACAGGGCTATTCACCTCGGTTTTATTCGCCGCGTTTTTAAACAGAGTGGGAGCAAGGCACATTAGAATTTGGGCGCGTTGACCCGTTTCGTATTAAGAAATCTGTGGACATTGTTTCGTCAGCGTCAGAGCGTCACGCCGGGCGCTCATGCAATGACGTAAAACGTTAAGCGGGCGTCCAGATAACAGGGGTTAACGAGATGACGACGACCCCTCTTTGCAGATGCGAGAGGCGTTCCGCTTTGTGACTTGATCATAATCACACTCCGGCAAGAAAATGGCCTATCAAAATATATCATGTATGCACTTTTCGGGGCGGCGGCTACCTTTTAAGTGCACCCCATCATGGTGCTATCCATAAGCTGCAGTGAGTTTTCCAGGTCTGCGGGCAGGCCCCAGGGTTGAGCCATTCTGCCGCGGACCCCTCGGGGGAGAATCGTACATTGCGGAACAAGGGCCAGGACGGCGCAAACCACTATATACTGAGCCAGTCCATGAGGACTGGCTGTTTTTTTACCCCACGCGGCCCGCAAACCCCATACCTTCTCAGAAAGACGCCTGCCGGATTTGAGGGCTTACCCCCTTTGCCTGAAACGCTTATGGTCTCTTTATGATAACAAGGAGACGATGATGGAATACCTACTGACCAACACTCCCGATGACGAACTCAAGACGCGCATTAAAAAACAGCTTGGCCGGTATAACGCAGCGCATATGACGGCTGACGCGCAGGAGTTGATTATCAGCGTGAACGATGCGCAGGGAGAACTCTGCGCAGGCCTTACCGGGCGCAGCTACTGGGGCTGCCTGCATATCGAGTTTCTCTGGGTTGATGAATCGCTGCGCGGGCAGGGTACCGGCGCGGTGCTGATGGCGATGGCCGAAGAAGAAGGGCGTAAGCGCGGCTGCAAACGGGTATTTGTCGATACTTTTAGTTTTCAGGCGCCGGAATTTTACCGCAAACAGGGCTATAAAATTTACGGCGTGGCGCCGGATTATCTCGCAGGCCATTCCCGTTTTTATCTCGGTAAGGCGCTCAGTCACGGCTAACAACAAGGCCCCGAGTCAGGGGCCTTTTATGTTTAACCGACTTCTCGCAAGATGCCCGCGCTAATCAGGCACTGGATAGCCACGATGCCGATGCCGCAGGCGAAGATAAGCGCCAGCATGATGTTGCCGCCCGCGACCTGCCAGGCCGCCGCGTGGCGTTTACGGCTCTGCCAGGCCAGCAGCGCCGGGAGCAGCAGCGCCAGTACCGCCAGCGCCACGCCCGCATAGCCGAGCGCCATAACAAACCCCTGGGGGTAGAAAAGCGCGAAGGCCAGCGGCGGTACAAACGTCATCAGCCCGCTCTGGGCGCGGCCTGCCACGGTACGGCGGCGTTTAAACATATCCGCCAGATAATCAAACAGCCCGAGCGACACGCCAAGAAACGAGGTGGCGAGCGCCAGATCGGCGAACAGATGTACCGCCAGCTCTACATGCGGCGAGGCAACAACATCGCGCACCGCCTGCAGCAGACCGTTCAGCCCGGCATGGTTGGCGAGCAGGCCCATAAAGGTGTCTGAAGGGATTGCGCCAAGCGTCGCAAGCTGCCAGAACAGATACGCCACCAGCGGGATCGCGCTGCCGGTAATGAAAACCAGTTTAAGCTTGCGCACGTCGCCTTTCATGTAGCTCACGACACTCGGCACGCTACCGTGAAAGCCGAACGAGGTAAAAATCACCGGCAGTGCAGAGAGCGCCAGGCCTTTCTCCACCGGCAGCGTCAGCAGATTCACCTGATGAATATGCGGCATCATCATCGCCAGCATTACGACCAGGAACACCGTTTTGGCGGTAAACAGCAGACGGTTCACCATATCAACGCTGTGCGTGCCGATGCTGACGATAAGCCCGCCCACCAGCGTAAACGCCAGCACGCCGGTCGCAGGCGTGATACGCATGTCGAGCCACTGGCTGAGGCTTGAGGCCAGCAGTTCACCCGCGCCGCTGATATAGGCCGCCGTCAGCGCATACATCAAAAATAACATGCTAAAGCCCGCCAGCCACTGGCCTGGCTTACCGAGGTAATGCAATGCCAGCGTACCGAGGCCCGTGGAGGCCGGATGATGCTGATAGACTTCCACCAGTAGCAGCGCCGTATAGCACATCACTGCCCAGAGTAAGAAAAGCAGCAGCGCGGTAACGCCGAAGCCGACGCCCGCCGCCGCCAGCGGCATCGCCAGCATCCCTGCGCCGATGGTGGTGCCGGCGACGATAAAAATACTGCCAAGAGTGCGGTTCTTCACGCGGTGTTCTGCCCTGCAATGATCGACTGAAAGTTTATGCTGCGCAGGGTAAAGAATTCTGGCGGCTTCGTCAAACTGACGTTACGCGCGCTGTAATATTATCTTTACGAGTTTATTTAAGGCAGCAATCGTCTGGCGCAGCATACGCACACAGAAAAAGGGAGGCGTTAAAAGAAATAAAAGGGAGGGGGAATTAAAACCGGTAATGACGGGCGCCATTACCGGGGAAATATCAGGCCTGAGTGTCGAGCGTCGCCAGTTCTTTATCGATGAAATAAAGCCCTTCGCCGCTTTTACCCGCGAGGCTCAGTTTATCCAGCACGGATTTAAAGAGTTTTTCTTCTTCATGCTGTTCCGCAACATACCATTGCAGGAAATTAAACGTCGGGTAATCCTGAGTGGTCATGGCGACATGCGCCAGTGCGTTAATCTGACGGGTGATCAGTTGCTCATGCTCATAAGTCGCCTGGAACAGCGCATCGAGAGAGGCGTAGTCGGCAAACGGCGACGGCACGGCGTTGATGCGCGGGAAACTCCCGGTATCTGTCAGATAATTAAAGAGACGCTGCATATGCGTCATCTCTTCCTGCGCGTGACGGCTTAAAAACGCCGCCGCCCCTTCAAAGCTGTGATAGCTGCACCAGGCGCTCATCTGTTGGTAAAGCAGAGAAGAATAGAGTTCAAGATTCATCTGCTCATTGAGTTTTTCAATCATATCCGGCTTCAGCATATTTCTCTCCGCAATAAGGGGGGTAATTATCGCTGCACTATAATTTGTTATTAAACTGTTTGCAAAAGATAAAATAAAAAAGCGCGGCGTTAATAATGCAAATGGGAATTAAAGTCATTCATTAATTAAATGAGAATTATTATTGCGCGGAGAAGCGGAAATAAAAGCGGCGTGAAATAAGAGGATAAACCTGATCGCGACGGGGAAATACACGTATAAAAAGAGGGCGCGCAGCCACCGCCGGGCGACGGCAGCTGTAAAGCCATTTTACCAGCCGCTAACCGCGCGGTTATTAATGGTAAAGCCGCGGCACTGATACTCCAGCACGATAGATTCCGTCATGCACTGGGTGCCCGTCACGACGGAGCAGGTTTTTACCGGCGCGCCATACGCTTCAGCAACCGCATAGCCCCAGTCCTGACACTGGCGATTCGCCATCGACTGCGCGACGTAGTTATCCACTTTCGCATGTTGCAGCGGTTGTTCGCTAATGCCGAGTCTCACGGTGCCGGTAACTTTACTGCCGCCAACGATTTCCGGCGTTTTGGTAATGGTGCAACCGCTCAGCGCGAGCAGCGCGGTAATGATAATGACCTTGCGCATCGGTGTTCTCACAAAGTTTGCCTTTATAACATCATGCCATGGAAGCGCCTTTCGCAATCGCCTGAAAAGCCCCCGGATCACCCCGTATCCCGCGCTTTTAGTCAAAAGCTCACGCGACGTGACTTTCAATAGTTACTTAAGTTTATTGTTGCAATGCTTAAGTTTTGCATGCGCAGGCCGACAACTACGATACGGTCAGTCTTTATCTGTGACGTAAAGAAATGCAGAAAAGGCACGGACAGGCACCGTCATGATTGCGCAGGGACGGCTTCTTCACACCAGGAAACGACACTATGAACTTTATTCGCAACGTTAAAATCCGCGCGATGGTGGTATGGGTTTTGCTCTTATCCACCATCGCCTGGGTGGGGGTCTCCGGAGCGACGCTCTGGTTTCTACATCACCTGGAAAATAGTCTTAAACTGAACGCCGAGCAGGCTGGCTGGGTCGACACCGCCCAGATCCTGTTACTCCTCTCAGTGGCGGGCAGTATTACCCTCACCATTCTGATGGAACGTTATCTCTACTTCTGCCTGGTGCGCCCCGTGGAGATCATTCGCGGTCATCTGAACGTGCTGGCGGACGGGAATCTGGAGGTGAAGCTTCAGGATCTCGGGCGCAACTGCGTCGGGCTGATGGTGCCGTATATTCAGCGCATGCAGGATAACTGGGAAAAAACCGTCAGCGCTATTCGCGCAAGCGCAGACACCATTCGCAGCCACGCGGGAGAGGTGTCGGGCGTCAATACAGAGCTTTCCACGCGCTCGGAAGAGCAGGCGGCAGCGCTTGAGCAGACCAGCTCCAGCATGCAGCAGCTCAGCAGTACGGTAAAACTCAACGCAGAAAACGCGAGCCACGCCAGTAAGCTTTCCGGTAACGCCACACGCATCGCGCAGACGGGCGGCGAATCCGTGAAGCAGGTGATGGAAACCATGTCGCGCATCTCCAGCAGCTCCAGCAAAATCGTCGATATCACTAATGTGATTAACAGCATCGCGTTCCAGACCAACATTCTGGCCCTCAACGCCGCGGTGGAAGCCGCGCGCGCGGGTGAGCAGGGGCGCGGTTTTGCGGTGGTGGCGGGCGAAGTGCGCAATCTCGCGAGCCGCAGCGCGCAGGCGGCGAAAGAGATAGAAACGCTGCTTAACGAATCGGTCAGTAATGTTCAGACCGGCTCTGGTCAGGTGAAAAAGGCGGGCGAGGCGATGGATGAAATCCTGGCCGCCGTGCGTCAGGTCAACGACATTATGGCCGAGATTGCCAGCGCCTCCGGCGAGCAGAGCGACGGCATCAGCCAGGTGGGCATCGCGGTGAAAGAAATGGATGCCGTGACCCAGCAGAACGTCCAGCTGGTGCAGCAATCCGTGCTGGCCTCAAACGATCTGGAGCGCCAGGCCGCGCATCTGACCGAAGCGGTTGGCCTTTTCCGCCTGCGTGGTCAGACGGCGCGTGCGAAGCCTGCCGCTGCCGCGCCGCTTGTGCGTCCAGCGCCAGCGGGCGTTAGCGCGCCGAAAGCGGTCGCCACGGAGACGAACTGGGAAACCTTCTGAAAAATCGGCTTGAAAGAAAACTGTGAGCACCACTCTACTTTTTAAAACAATCTTTCATTTAATTTGAAAGTGCGTTTGGTGAATAGTATGGTGAACGCACAGTTTGCTATTCATAGCCTTTTCAGGAGACAACCCAATGAAAATTGCACTGATGATGGAAAACAGTCAGGCGGCCAAAAACGCGATCATCTATAAAGAGTTGAAAGCGGTGGCGGACGAAAAAGCCTTCCCGGTGTACAACGTCGGCATGAGCGATGAGAACGATCATCATCTGACCTACATTCACCTCGGGATTATGGCGAGCATCCTGCTGAATTCCAGAGCGGTGGATTTCGTGGTGACTGGCTGCGGCACCGGGCAGGGCGCGCTGATGTCCCTGAATATTCATCCGGGCGTGGTGTGCGGCTACTGCATCGATCCGGCGGATGCGTTCCTGTTCGCGCAGATCAACAACGGCAACGCGCTGGCGCTGCCGTTCGCGAAAGGCTTTGGCTGGGGTGCCGAACTCAACGTGCGCTTCATCTTTGAAAAAGCGTTCACCGGCCGCAACGGCGAAGGGTATCCGCCGGAGCGTAAAGAGCCGCAGGTGCGCAATGCGGGTATCCTGAACCAGGTGAAAGCCGCCGTGGTGAAAGATAACTATCTTGATACCCTGCGCGCCATCGATCCTGAACTGGTAAAAACCGCCGTTTCCGGCGAGCGTTTCCAGCAATGTTTCTTTGATAACTGCCAGGATAAAGCGATCGAAGGTTTCGTGCGTGAACTCCTTGGCTGATAACGCCTGATGAAAAAGCCAGCCCGCGGGCTGGCTTTTTTTATGCCTGCTTGCCGGAGACGCTGTGCCCGGCATGCGCGGCGAGGCGCAGCGTATCTGTCATTCCCACCAGGCTTATCAGCGCAATCATCACAAATGCCAGCCGGAAGCCCACGCCCGGAATATCGCCAGTCAAAAAGGACGCGCTAATGACCTCGCCAAGCCGGATGCCGATGGCGCCGAGCGTCACCCCAAGCCCCACGGCGAGCTGCGTGGCGGTGCTGAACAACGTGTTGGCGTAACTCATCTCGCCGGAAGGCACGTCCGCAAACGCCAGCGTACTGATGCCGGTAAACTGAATGGAGCGAAAGACGCCGCCCAGAAAAAGGATCAGCAGAATAAGCCACACCGGCGTCTGGGGCGTCAACAGCGCGCAGGCGAGCAGCGCCAGCACGTTCAGCAGACCGTTAATCAGCAGCAATTTTTTAAACCCCAGCCAGCGGATGAGCGGCGTGGTAGCGGGCTTGATAGTCAGGTTGCCCGCAAAAACCGCCAGCACCAGCAGCCCCGAGTGAAACGCGTCCATCCCGAAACCCACCTGAAACAGCAGCGGCAATAAAAACGGCACGGCGCTAATTGAGGCGCGAAACAGCGACCCGCCATACATCGTGACGCGAAACGTCGGCACCGCCATGGCATCAAGGCGGATCATCGGGAACGGCGCGCGGCGAAAATGGCGCAGCGCATAGATAAGCGCGCCGCAGCCCGCCAGCAGCAGCGCGCCTGCGAACAGGCCGTTCGCGTCGCGCGCGGCCAGCATCTCCATGGCGCACACCAGCGCCACCATCGCCAGCGCGGTGGCGAGAAAACCGGGCGTATCGAACGGCCGACGGTCATTGTCGTGGTGGTCAGGGATCAGGCGCCAGGCGAGCGCCATCGCGATAAGCCCGGCGGGCAGGTTAATAAAGAAGATCCAGCGCCAGTTCGCATAGCTGGTGATAAATCCGCCAAGCGGTGGCCCGATAATCGGCGCTACCAGGGCAGGCCACGTCAGCGTGGCGATGGCCGTAATGAGCTGGTGTTTGGGCGTCACGCGCAGCACCGCGAGCCGCCCGACCGGCACCATCAGCGCGCCGCCCGCGCCCTGCAATACGCGCATCAGCACGAACATCTCCAGCGAATCCGCCAGCCCGCACAGCACCGAGGCGCCGGTAAAAATGCCCAGCGCCAGCGTAAACACCTTACGCGCGCCGAAGCGATCGGCAATCCAGCCGCTTGCCGGTATCAATACCGCGAGCGTCAGCAGATAAGCGCTGATGCCGATATTGAGCGCGACGGCCTCCACGCCAAAGGTCTGCGCCATGGTCGGCAGGGCGGTGGCGATAACCGTTCCGTCGAGAAATTCCATAAAAAACGCGCCCGCCACCAGCAGCGCGGCGGGAGAGACTCCGCCTGCGCCTGCTTTCGCCGTCTTCTGCCCCATGCCTGCTCCCTAAAATTTTTTTATTAAATTTAAACAAAACCTACAAAGGATAAGTTCTGGAATTTACAGCATTTTATTAACATTGTGCTTAAAGATGTTAACTAATTGGCGTGATTTTAATCACAAAACGGTTGATTTTTGTGATGCATGTCATATTATGACCCTACAGCAACTTGCTAACCCTGATAAACAGTGTCGGAGCTTTCCATGAAACTGCGTAAAATCCTTAAAAGCATGTTTAAAAACTACTGCCAGGCTTTCAAAGACGTTCCGCCGGGCGCGATGTTTTAATAAAAAAACCTGCCAGCTGGCAGGTTTTTTTATGTCTGCGTCTCCCGTTATACCCGCCTTCGCTACGTTCTGAAACCCTCGCTTTTCGTTTTCTGAAATCACGGTTCATTTTTACTCCTTGCGCGCGCCGGGTTCGCAATCGCCGGGCTTTGCCGCTACTATGTGCCGCTTCACGCTAAGGAGAACGCAATGTCACAATCCCTCACTGCCGAAGATGAACTGGTTTCCGACGTGGTCGCCTGCCAGTTGGTGATTAAACAGATCCTCGACGTTATCGACGTCATCGCGCCGGTGGAAGTGCGCGACAAAATGGCGAGCCAGCTGAAAAGCATCGATTTTTCCGGCCATCCTTCCGCCGATCCGGTGACGCTGCGCGCCATTCAGAAAGCGGTGGCGCTGATTGAACTGCGCTTTACCCCGCAGAGCGAAGCGCACTAAGCAAAACGGCCCCGTCGGGGCCGTTGTCAGTTAAAAAATCCCATCCAGGCGCAAGCGAACAGCCACAGCGCCATCAGCCGCTGAAAGCGCACCAGCGCTTTGTCGCTGCGAAACACCCGATGCACGCCGCTGCCAAGCCAGGCCCAGGCGGCGAGACACGCCAGCGAAATTACAAGAAAGCCCAGCGCCTGAAACCCGAGCGTAGTCAGCGCGCGGCCATTATGCGGCGCGAACACCGTAACGACCGCCATCGCCATCATCCAGGTTTTCGGGTTTATTAGCTGTAATGCCGCCGCCGCGCGGGCGCCGAACGGTTTTGTCGCTTCGCCCGAGAGCGCTACCGCGGGCGAGGTAAACAACTGCCAGCTCATCCAGCTTAGCCACAGCGCGCCGGTGAGCGCCATCAGGCGCGCCAGCCACGGGGCGTGGCGCAACGCTTCGCCAGGCCCGACGCCGCACAGCAGCACGATGGCGCTGGAGGCGAAACAGGCGCCGAGAACCGCAGGCAGCGACGCGCGTGCACCGTAGCGCTGGCTGTTGGTGAGGATCAGAATATTGGTCGGCCCCGGCGTAATAGAGGCCACAAAGGCAAAGAATAAAAAAGGCAGTTGTTGTGTAAGCAGGCTCATGGCATCTCCCGTTGTCTGAGCTTCTATCTTCGGGCGCTTACCCGCTGACGTCTGGAAGATTTGTGCACAGCCTGCGGTAGTGTGCCGGGGAGAGCCGGTAGGCGCGCTGGAACCAGCGTCCGAGATGGCTTTGATCGGCGAAACCGAGCGCCGCCGCCACATCCACGGGCGTCATGCCGCGTGCGAGCAGTGATCTGGCGCGGGCGAGGCGCAACTGCACCAGCCAGGCGTGGGGCGCCATGCCAAACGCGTGTTTAAACGTGCGCGACAGCGTAAAGCGATCGGTGCCGAGCGCCGCGGCCAGTTCCGCCAGCCCGATATTATCGCCAAGGTGCGCCCAGAGATAGTCGCGGGCGCGCTGGGCCATCTGCGCGTCGCGGATGTCGCCCGGCAGCCGTTTGCGCCACTGACAGTGACGCGTCAGCTGACTTAACAGATTATCCATCACGCCCTGCTGCACAATACGCATCTCATCGTGATGCAGCGCCGTAAACGTCGAGGCGATCGCCTGTACCAGCGCGGGCTCGCGGGCAATGGTCTTTGCAAAGTGCAGCTCGTAGCTGTCCGGCACGGCGGCGTAAAGCCCGCCAAGCGTTTCTCGCAGCCAGCGTTCATCAAGATAAAAGGTGAGATAGGTAAAGCCGCCTGCGAGCGGCGCGTCGCCGTCATGGGTTTCGCCCGGCTCCAGCAAAAACGCCGCTCCCGGCGTGCTCTGATGCCGCTCCCGGCGGCAGTGAAACTGCTGGGTGCCGGACTGCGTGATGCCCACCAGATAACTGTCGTGCCAGTGCGGATCGTAGGCGTGGCCTTCAAAATGGGCGCGAATGGTTTCGATGCCGGTATCAGCGTGCTGACGTAATTCTATCCAGTCTTTAGCCATAGCGTCTCCTGTGAAAGGAAACTCTAGCATAACGAGTCTTTAACAAAAGTCTGGAAGATTTGTGCAGGCGGCCCGCAGGCCGCCCTGGTAAAAAACGCGGTCAGAAGAGCAGTTGCACCAGCAGATAGCTGGCGGCGCAGGCGCAGCTAACGCCAATCAGGCCTGGCAGAATAAAGCTGTGGTTTAAAATAAATTTGCCGATGCGCGTGGTGCCGGAGCGGTCAAAGCCAATGCACGCCAGATCGCTTGGGTAGGTGGGCAGAACGAAATAGCCGTAAGACGCCGGGAAAAACGCCACCAGCATTTTGGGTTCAACGCCCAGCATCAGCCCCATCGGCGCGACAGCGGTGAGCGCCGCCGCCTGGCTGTTCACCAGTTTCGAAACCAGAAACAGTACAATCGCGTAGGTCCACGGATGGCTTTTCACCACGCCTTCCAGCGCCAGCTTCAGCTCGTCGAGATGCGCCTGGAAAAAGGTGTCGCTCATCCACGCCACGCCAAATACCGAGAAAATCGCCACCATCCCGGCCTTGAATACCGCCCCGCTGGAAATAGACGCCGCGTTCACTTTGCAGACCACCAGCATCACGGCGCCCGCAATCAGCATCATCATCTGGATAACCAGGTTCATGGAGAGCGGGGCGATTTTGCCTTTCACCTCAAACGCCGGGCGCAGCGCAGGCAGCGCGCCGAGCAGCACCACCAGCGCTATCGCGGCGAAGAAAATCCAGGTTGACCACCAGGCATGTTTGTCAAAGCGCTGGTTCATCAGCGTTTCACTGCCGCCATAAATGTATTCACGCTGTTTCGGGTCGCGCAGGCGCGCCTGGAACGCCTCGTCGTCTTTTAAATCTTTACCGCGACGCAGGCTCCAGAGGGCGGCAATCAGCACGCCAAAGAGCGAGGCCGGTACGGAAACCGCGAGGATCTCCAGAATACTCCAGGCCTCGCCGACGCCATGCTGCGCGCCAAGAATCGACACCAGCGACACCACCGCCACCGACACCGGCGAGGCGGTGATCGCCATCTGCGAGGCGACGGACGCCACGGCCATCGGCCGCTCCGGGCGAATATTTTTCTTCAGCGCGATGTCCGCGATGATCGGGAACATGGTGTAGACCACATGCCCGGTGCCGCACAGAAAGGTCAGCGTCCAAGTGGTGAGCGGCGCCAGCAGCGTGATGTGCTGCGGGTGACGGCGCAGCAGCCGCTCGGCGAACTGCATCATCACATTCAGGCCGCCGGCGGTTTGCAGCGTGGCGGCGCAGCCAATCACCGCAAGGATGGTCAGCATCACATCCACCGGCGGTTTGCCCGGCTCCAGCCCAAAGATAAACGTTAAAAGAAACAGACCGATGCCGCTGATGAGGCCAAGCCCCATTCCGCCGAAACGGGTTCCCGCCAGCAAGCACAAAATAATGACGATAAATTCAAGGGTGATCATAAGGCTCCTGCCACGCAATGTTGGGTGAATCGCTTAAGCATTACAAATTGTGTGGTTAATCAACGGGAGCCAGATCGAATTTATAAAAACCTAACAAAAACAATACATTGTTAACTTAACGCTAACATTGCGGCGAAAGGCGAGGAAAATGCGGGGGAGAAACGTAAGCGCCCTCAGGCGAGGGCGCGGAGCTGAGTGAAAATCAGTGGGTCTGTTCCATCATCTCCAGCAGGCGCTGGTCCGCTTCTTCGGCGCACAGCCCGGCCTGACGCGCCAGGGTCAGTTCATGAAGAATGGTGGCGAGCAGCGCTTCATCCAGCCGCAGCTCCTGTTCGAAGTCGCCAAGCATGGCGAGCATCGCGTCGTCACGCGCCGCCTGCGCCTCACTCATCAGACGCGCCAGCGCCGCATGGCGACCGCTCAGCTCATCCTGCATCTGGCGGAAAATCGCCTCAAGGCTTGAGCAGTCGGGTTTCACCGACTTAAGCGCGCCGACCACCGGGTTCGCACCGGTTTGTTTAAGGTAATCGAACAGCCGCATCATCTGGGTGACGTTGTGCTGCGCCTGCTGTCTCAGCACCGTCGCGCTGCCGTTCAGGCTCTGCTGCGCGCACCAGTCGCTGTAATAAAGGCACAGGTTCGATGCATAAAATTCCTGATTCATTTGAGCATTCAGTTTCTGCACTACGCCGAGGGGAGCCATATAAATATCCTTATTGAGGGGGTAAGGGGAACGGTCAATGACCGCGACGGGTGAGCGCTGGCCCGCCCGTTCCCGGCGGGTGGCCACCCGTCAGCCATAATTGAGAAGCGTGTATTATCGTTCCCTGATGTATTAAGCCTGGTATAACTGTGGCTATTTGCCACTCCAATCGTTTCTTTCTTAAAACGTGACGCAGCGCCGGAATAGTTTTGAAACATTGTTTCATTATTAACTCCCCGGCGTGCCGGGCACGGTTTATTCACGTATAAGGAGCGAGAAATGAAAAGAGCGGCGGTGCTGCTGGCGCCAGGGTTTGAAGAAGGAGAAGCGATTGTCACTATCGATATATTACGGCGGCTGAACATTGAGGTCGACACGCTCGCCTGCGCCGATACGCGCGCTGTCGTGAGCTACCACGCCATTCCGCTGGTGGCCGATGCGCGTCTGGCGGAGCGCCTCGAAGACACCTATGACGCGCTGGTGCTGCCGGGCGGCCCGCAGGGCAGCGTGAATCTGGCGGCGGACCCGCAGGTTATCGCGTTTGTAGCGCGCCACGACGCCGCCGGGAAGCTCATCTGCCCCATCTGCTCCGCCGCCGCGCGCGTGCTCGGCGCGAATGGCCTCTTAAAAGGCCGCCGCTATGTCTGCTCGGGCGACCTGTGGCAGGACGTGCGCGATGGCGAGTATGTGGATGCGCCGGTCGTTGAGGATGGCAATCTCATTAGCGGCAAGGGCCTGGGGCGGGTATTTGATTTTGCGCTGACGGTGGCGTCACGTCTTACCGGCGATGAGCCCGCCGCGCGCGAACACGCCGACCACATCTATTACCCCTGGTAAAGCCGCGCGGCGCGGCGGGCTATACTTAACCTTTGTTCGCGACAAGGAGGAAAGTATGACGCAACCGTGTGAAACCCTTTATCTGCGCGAGCCCTGCGGCGGCGTGCCGAACAACGCGCTGCCGGCGCTGCTTTATCGCCAGGTGCTGCCCGCCGACGCGGACGACGCGGCGGTCTGGTTTGAACAGCGCTTCGCGCAGCACCAGTGGCCGGCGCGCTGGCGCTATCCGGTCTTTACTTATACTCACTTTCATACCAACACTCATGAGGTGCTCGGCATCTACGCCGGAGAGGCGCAGATCCAGCTGGGCGGCGAAGCGGGGCCAGTCGTCACCCTTCGCGCGGGCGATGCGGTGCTGATCCCGGCGGGTGTGGGTCATAAGCAAATTGACGCCAGCGCCGATTTCATGGCC
The DNA here is from genome assembly GCF_963888145.1 of Cronobacter sp. EKM101R. NCBI lineage: Bacteria > Pseudomonadati > Pseudomonadota > Gammaproteobacteria > Enterobacterales > Enterobacteriaceae > Cronobacter > Cronobacter sp. EKM101R. The sequence continues at coordinate 471,898 of NZ_CAWPHW010000001.1, forward strand.
GCAGGCGCCTACCCCGAAGGGCTATCGCCCGATAAATTCCTGGATGAGCCTGCGCAACTGGCGCAAACGCGCAATAATGTGGCGCAGGTCGCGAAGCCGGCACGCGATCCGCTCTTTGGTGCCGAAGGCGGTCTTGCCACACTCTGGTAGCCCTCAGGGATTCCCCGGCTGGGCTTATGGAGATATCTGCTAAACCCCTCTTTAATCATCATACATATCGGGCCAGATTTATGCCCGATATTGCTGTATTTATGTACGCAATCACTGTAATTCCATGATGTGATTTCGCTCTCCTATGGAGAATTAATTTCCCGCTAAAACTATCTCCAGCGTTCGCCGCTTCCGGGAGGGAACGGCTAATACGTTGTTTTCTGTCCGATTAACAGAACCTTTCAGGTTTTTACCCTGCATAAAAGAAAGCTAAAGCTGGAGATAACCATGCACAAATTTACTAAAGCGCTGGCGGCCATTGGGCTCGCTGCCGTTATGTCACAATCCGCTATCGCCGAGACCATGAAGCTCGGTTTTCTGGTGAAACAGCCTGAAGAGCCGTGGTTCCAGACCGAATGGAAATTCGCGGATAAAGCCGGTAAGGACTTGGGTTTTGAGGTCATCAAAATTGCGGTGCCGGATGGCGAGAAAACCCTGAACGCCATCGACAGCCTCGCGGCGAGCGGCGCGAAAGGTTTCGTTATCTGTACGCCGGACCCGAAACTCGGCTCAGCGATTGTCGCCAAGGCGCGCGGCTACGATATGAAAGTCATCGCCGTGGATGACCAGTTTGTGACCGCCAAAGGCAAACCGATGGAAACCGTGCCGCTGGTAATGATGGCCGCGACTAAAATCGGCGAGCGCCAGGGTCAGGAACTCTATAAAGAGATGCAGAAACGCGGCTGGGATGTGAAAGAAACCGGCGTGATGGCAATTACCGCCGATGAGCTCGACACCGCGCGCCGTCGCACCAGTGGTTCAATGGACGCGCTGAAAGCGGCAGGCTTCCCGGAAAAACAGATCTACAAAGTACCGACTAAATCCAACGATATCCCCGGCGCGTTTGACGCCGCCAACTCTATGCTCGTTCAGCATCCGGAAGTGAAACACTGGCTGGTGGTCGGCATGAACGACAACACCGTGCTGGGCGGCGTGCGCGCGACCGAAGGGCAGGGCTTTAAAGCGGCTGACGTTATCGGCATCGGCATCAACGGCGTGGATGCGGTAAGCGAGCTTTCCAAAGCGCAGGCGACCGGCTTCTATGGCTCGCTGCTGCCAAGCCCGGACGTTCACGGCTATAAATCCAGCGAAATGCTCTACAACTGGGTCACCAAAGGCGCTGAGCCGCCGAAGTTCACCGAAGTCACCGATGTGGTGCTGATCACCCGCGACAACTTTAAAGAAGAACTGGCGAAAAAAGGTCTCGGCGGCAAGTAATGGGCGATTTATCGCGGTTCGGGCGCGCCTGCGCGCCCGCTTTTTGAGTGGCCCGGAGGTATCATGCAGACATCTTCACCCTATCTCTCGTTTCGCGGCATCGGGAAAACCTTTCCCGGCGTGAAGGCGCTTTCGGACATCAGCTTTGACTGCCACGCAGGCCAGGTTCATGCGCTGATGGGCGAAAACGGCGCCGGTAAATCGACGCTGTTAAAAATTCTCAGCGGCAATTACGCGCCGACCACCGGCGCCATCGCCATCAAAGGCGAAGAAGTCACCTTTAGCGACACTACGGCGGCGCTCAACGCGGGCGTCGCCATCATCTACCAGGAGCTGCATCTGGTGCCGGAGATGAGCGTGGCGGAAAACATCTATCTGGGCCAGATCCCTCACAAGGCCGGGATAGTCAACCGCTCGCTGCTCAACTACGAAGCGAAGCTGCAACTGGAGCATCTGGGGCTCGATATCGACCCGCAGACCCCGCTGAAATATCTCTCCATCGGCCAGTGGCAGATGGTGGAAATCGCCAAAGCGCTGGCCCGCAACGCCAAAATCATCGCCTTCGACGAGCCGACCAGCTCGCTCTCGGCGCGTGAGATTGAACACCTGTTCCGCGTTATCCGCGAGCTGCGCAAAGAAGGGCGCGTCATTCTCTATGTGTCGCACCGTATGGAAGAGATCTTCGCCTTAAGCGACGCTATCACCGTCTTCAAAGATGGCCGCTACGTGCGTACCTTCAGTGATATGCAGCAGGTGAACCACGACAGCCTGGTGCAGGCGATGGTCGGGCGCGATCTGGGCGATATCTATGGCTGGCAGCCGCGCGACTATGGCCCGGAGCGGTTGCGTCTCGATGCGGTAAAAGCGCCGGGCGTACGCGCGCCGGTGAGCCTGAGCGTCAGGAGCGGCGAAATCGTCGGCCTGTTTGGGCTGGTGGGTGCCGGGCGTAGCGAGTTAATGAAAGGCATGTTTGGCGGCACGCGCATTACCAGCGGTCAGGTGCTGATCGACGGTAAACCTATCGCTATCCGCGCGCCGGGCGACGCCATTCGCGCGGGCATGATGCTCTGCCCCGAAGACCGTAAAGCCGACGGCATCATTCCGGTGCATTCGGTGCAGGACAACATCAACATCAGCGCGCGACGCAAACACATCAGCGCGGGCTGTCTTATCAACAACGGCTGGGAGCAGGAAAACGCCCGCCACCATATTCGCTCGCTGAATATTAAAACCCCCGGCGCTGAGCAGCTGATTATGAATCTCTCCGGCGGCAACCAGCAGAAGGCGATTCTGGGCCGCTGGCTGTCGGAAGAGATGAAAGTGATTTTGCTGGATGAGCCGACCCGCGGTATTGACGTCGGGGCGAAGCATGAGATCTACAACGTGATTTACGCGCTGGCGGCGCAGGGGGTGGCGGTGCTCTTCGCCTCCAGCGATCTGCCGGAAGTCCTCGGTGTGGCCGACCGCATTCTCGTGATGCGCGAAGGCGAAATCGCCGGTGAATTACTGCACGAGGAGGCCAGCGAATCAACGGCGCTCAGCCTCGCTATGCCCAAAACCAGCCAGGCTGTCGCTTAAGTAAGGAGAAATTATGTCATCACTAACCACATCCGGTGCGCCGAAGTCCTCATTCTCCGTGGGTCGCATCTGGGATCAGTACGGCATGCTGGTGGTCTTCGCCGTGCTGTTCCTCGCCTGCGCTATCTTCGTGCCGAACTTCGCCACCTTTATCAATATGAAAGGCCTGGGGCTCGCGATTTCGATGTCCGGGATGGTGGCCTGCGGCATGCTGTTCTGCCTCGCTTCCGGGGATTTCGATTTGTCGGTCGCTTCTGTTATCGCCTGCGCGGGCGTCACCACGGCGGTGGTCATCAACATGACCGAAAGCCTGTGGCTGGGCGTCGCGGCGGGCCTGCTGCTTGGGGTCGCGAGCGGCCTGGTCAACGGTTTTGTCATCGCGAAGCTTAAAATCAACGCGCTGATCACCACGCTTGCCACCATGCAGATTGTGCGCGGCCTCGCGTACATCATCTCTGACGGTAAAGCGGTCGGCATCGAAGACGAAAGCTTCTTTACCCTCGGCTATGCCAACTGGCTCGGGCTGCCGGCGCCTATCTGGCTGACGGTCGCCTGTCTTATCGTGTTCGGGTTCCTGCTGAATAAAACCACCTTCGGGCGTAATACGCTGGCGATTGGCGGTAACGAAGAGGCCGCGCGTCTGGCGGGCGTGCCGGTGGTGCGCACCAAAATCATTATCTTTGTGCTCTCGGGCCTGGTCTCCGCGGCGGCAGGCATTATTCTCGCCTCGCGTATGACCAGCGGCCAGCCGATGACCTCCATCGGTTATGAGCTGATCGTGATTTCGGCGTGCGTGCTGGGTGGCGTTTCTCTGAAAGGTGGCATAGGAAAAATCTCGTATGTGGTGGCGGGTATCCTTATCCTCGGCACCGTTGAAAACGCGATGAATTTACTGAATATCTCCCCGTTTGCGCAGTACGTGGTACGCGGGCTGATCCTGCTTGCGGCGGTGATTTTCGACCGTTACAAACAGAAAGCGAAACGCGTCGCGTAATGCACTTTTCCCCGTCTTAAATCCTCGCAAAAACGCCTTCCGACCTGTTTTTTCAGACAGTCGGAAGGCGTTGCCGAATGGCGACACTCGTCACACTGTCTATACTTACACGGTCAGTAAAACTATCAGATAACCTCAGGGTTAGCTGTTTAACCCGTAAGGATAGGAGGAAACACTGGTGGACGAAGTGTTAGCAGTACCGCCCGTAGCCCGCGATAATCTTGCCTTTTTTTTCGACCTTGACGGCACGCTTGCCGACATCAAGCCGCATCCCGATCAAGTGTTCATTCCCTCCGATGTTCGTCGCCTGCTGCAAAAACTCGCCGACATGAATGACGGAGCCCTGGCATTGATTTCAGGACGTTCCATGACGGAGCTGGACCAGCTTGCCGCGCCGCACCATTTTCCGCTGGCCGGGGTCCACGGTGCCGAGCGTCGTGATATCCGTGGCCAGAGCCATGTCGTGTCGCTGCCGGAATCGCTGGTAGAGCATCTGCATCAGCGCCTTGAAGCGGCGCTCTCACAGATGCCTGGCACCGAGCTTGAGGCAAAAGGGATGGCGTTTGCGCTGCACTATCGCGGCGCGCCGGAGTATGAAAACCAGATTTTGGCGCTGGCGGAAGGCATCGCCAGCGAACATAAGCAGCTGGGGCTGCAACCGGGCAAATGCGTAGTGGAGTTAAAACCGCTGGGCATCAATAAAGGCGCGGCTATCGAGGCATTCATGAATGAAGCGCCGTTCGCAGGCCGCGTGCCGGTATTTGTGGGTGACGATCTCACCGACGAAGCCGGGTTTTACGTCGTAAACCAGCTTAATGGCATTAGCGTGAAAGTCGGGCAGGGGGACACCCAGGCGAAGTGGCAACTCGCCGATGTCCCGGCGGTCCACGCGTGGCTGGAACAATTAGTTCAAGAACAAGAAAAAAAAACGTCAAATAAAAGGAGAGAAGGCTATGAGTCGCTTAGTCGTAGTATCTAATCGTATCGCCCCGCCGGATGACAAAAAGAGCAGCGCGGGGGGCCTCGCGGTAGGGATACTGGGAGCGCTGAAAGCAGCAGGCGGCCTGTGGTTTGGCTGGAGCGGTGAAATCGGCAATGAGGATGCCCCGCTTAAAAAAGTCACCCGTGACAACATTACCTGGGCGTCATTTAACCTGAGCGAACAGGATCACGACCAGTATTACAACCAGTTCTCCAACGGCGTTCTGTGGCCTGCGTTCCACTACCGTCTGGATCTGGTGAACTTCCAGCGTGAAGCGTGGGAAGGGTATCTGCGCGTCAACAGCCTGCTGGCGGATAAACTCAAACCGCTGATTGAGCCTGACGATAACCTGTGGATCCACGATTACCACCTGCTGCCGTTTGCGAGCGAACTGCGCAAGCGCGGCGTGAATAACCGCATCGGGTTCTTCCTGCATATCCCGTTCCCGACTCCGGAAATCTTCAACGCGCTGCCGCCGAATACCGAGCTGCTGGAGCAGCTGTGCGATTACGATCTCCTGGGCTTCCAGACGGAAAATGACCGTGTCGCCTTCCTGGAATGTCTGGCGATGCATACGCACCTCTCTACCAGCAGCGACGGCGAACATACCGCTTACGGTAAAACCTTCCGCACGCAAGTCTATCCAATTGGTATTGAACCGGAAGAGATTGCGCAGGCCTCCGCAGGCCCGCTGCCGCCGAAGCTGGCCCAGCTTAAGGCTGAGCTTGCCAGCGTGAAGAATATCTTCTCCGTGGAGCGCCTGGACTATTCCAAAGGGCTGCCGGAGCGTTTCCAGGCGTTCGAGACGCTGCTTGAGAAATACCCTGAGCACCACGGTAAAATCCGCTATACCCAGATTGCGCCGACGTCGCGTGGCGATGTCCAGGCGTATCAGGACATTCGTCATCAGCTGGAGACCGAAGCCGGGCGTATCAACGGCAAATATGGTCAGCTTGGCTGGACGCCGCTCTATTACCTCAACCAGCATTTCGACCGCAAACTGCTGATGAAAGTCTTCCGCTATTCCGATGTGGGCCTGGTGACGCCGCTGCGCGACGGGATGAACCTGGTGGCGAAAGAGTACGTAGCGGCCCAGGACCCGAAAAATCCGGGCGTGCTGGTGCTGTCTCAGTTTGCCGGCGCCGCCAATGAGCTGACCGCCGCGCTGCTGGTTAACCCTTACGATCGCGATGATGTCGCGGCCGCGCTGGACCGTGCGTTGAAAATGCCGCTCGCCGAGCGTATCGCGCGCCACAGTGAGATGCTGGAGATTGTCCGTAAAAACGACATCAACCACTGGCAGGAGGCCTTTATCCAGGATCTAAAGCAGATAACGCCACGCAGCCCTGAACGTGAGCTGCAGAATAAAGTGGCGACCTTCCCGAAACTGGCCTGACGGGCCATCTCGCCTTCCCGGGCGCCCGCCCGGGAGCGTCAGACTAATCGAGCGCCACCAGCAGAAGATCGGTTCTGCTGGTGGCGACGATTTTTTTCGCTGAGCACAGCGCTTTGCTGAAAAAACTGTGGTTGTGATTCCCGCAAATCACCAGGTCGATGTCATCTTTCTCACATATATCCTGAATATATTCTCCGAGCTCACCGCTGGCGATGATGGTCTTTACGATCGGGTATCCGGCCGCGTTTTTCAGGGCTTCCAGGAACGTTTGTGTCTCCTCATACATGACGTCGCGCAAATTTTCGAGCATTGGGGCTGACATTTGATTAAAGAGTTCCGGATCTGTGGCGATAGTAATAAGGGTGATACTGCCGTTTACCGGTTTCACCAGGGAAACCGCCCGCCTGATGAGGCGATGGCTTTCGGGTGTGACAGCCACGGCAACCAGTACATGGGAATAGCTCATAGTGATGTCCTTTCGCCAGAGAAAACTGCAGGAAGCAGCAATGATGAAATAGTACGACGGGCGTGCCCCTAAAGAATGTGAAGCCGCTTTAAGAACGGTGAAACGCCTCTTCTGAATACATTAGGTATTCTTATCAAAGGAATAATTTAACCATTATTTCTGTCTCGTAACATCTTGTAACTTCGCCGCGAGGCGCGCCCTGACACAAATTTTCCTGCGTTTTGTTCAAAATAACATCATTAGCATGCTTGCATTTTTTTGAGGCAAATCACTGTTTTTATTAAATAAGTTGATTTAAGTACTCCTCGAATAGTACTGTTTCTTTTATAGTGACTTTACGTGACCAGGTGATGTCAAATAGTTACGAAATGAAAGTATGACCGGATGCTACATCGTAGTTAAGGATGAATGAATATTCGGAATTTTACGCATTGCAAGCGGTGTGATTGTGTATTTTTTGCACAAAAGAAAAGCGATTCTGATGGTTTTTTAGTGACTTTTTCCGAAAATGTGTGATACTCGTCACACTTTTTCCAAATTCTCTTCATAAGCACATTGTGTGAACGGTGTCCGCCGAGTACGATTTGCTCGATTTAGGAAAAATCTTAAGTAAGTGTAAGGAAATGATGAAAGGCGTGCACGGAGCCTGCCAGGGATAACTCGAATTTGACGGGAACAATGTTTCACCGACAAGTCTGGTTTCACCGATGCATTTTGGCCGTAACGATTTATTTTTTTACCGGGATTTGCCCGGCGACATCACGGGGTGCGGCGTAGCCGCGTTAAAATAATAGTTTGTTATTGGATGGGAAAAATGCATACATCCGAGTTGCTGAAACATATCTACGACATCAACCTGTCATATTTGTTGCTTGCACAGCGCTTGATTAGTCAGGATAAAGCGTCTGCGATGTTTCGCCTGGGTATCAGCGAAGAGATGGCGTCCACGCTTGGCGATCTGACGCTTCCGCAGATGGTGAAACTGGCTGAAACCAACCAGCTTGTCTGTCAGTTCCGCTTCCAGGATCATCAGTCGATTACGCGTTTAACACAAGAATCACGCGTAGACGATCTGCAACAGATCCACACCGGTATTTTGCTCTCCACGCGTCTGCTCAACGAGGCCAATGGCACCGAAGACGTCGCCAGGAAGAAAAGGGCGTAATCTATGACCGACAAGAGCATTGTTCAGGAAGCCCGTGATATCCAGCTCGCCATGGAACTCATTACCCTTGGCGCACGTTTACAGATGCTGGAAAGTGAAACGCAACTTAGCCGCGGTAGACTCATCAAACTTTATAAAGAGCTGCGGGGCAGCCCGCCGCCAAAAGGTATGTTGCCCTTTTCCACGGACTGGTTCATGACCTGGGAGCAGAACATCCACGCATCGATGTTCTGTAACGCATGGCAGTATCTGCTGCGCACCGGGTTATGTTCAGGCGTTGACGCTGTTATCAAAGCGTACCGTCTGTACCTGGAGCAATGCCCGCAAGAAAATGACGAAGGCCCGCTGCTGGCGCTGACTCGCGCCTGGACGCTGGTCCGCTTCATGGACAGCGGAATGCTTGAATTATCTCGCTGCAACAGCTGCGGCGGCAATTTTGTTACCCATGCACACCAGCCGGTTGGCAGCTTCGCATGCAGCCTGTGCCAACCACCGTCTCGCGCCGTAAAAAGACGTAAACTTTCGCGAGATGCTGCCGATATTATTCCACAACTGCTGGATGAACAGGTCGAACAGGCCGTTTAACCGGATAGGTGTGGAAAACCACTCCAGCAGCGGCCCAAAAGGCCGCTGCTTTTTTTTTCCTAACTTAAACCGGCAACGTTTTCTGCTCACCTGAACGTCCTCGCCATAGCCAACAGCGGAAGGATGATGTCGTGCTGATTTTAATAGGTTACCTGGTCATTCTGGGAACAGTCTTCGGTGGATACATGATGACCGGAGGGGAGCTTGGTGCACTCTATCAGCCTGCTGAATTAATTATCATCGGCGGAGCGGGTGTGGGTGCGTTTATCGTCGGTAACAACGGGAAAGCGATTAAGGGCACGGTAAAAGCGTTGCCGCTGCTGTTTCGCCGTTCGAAATACACCAAAAGTATGTACATGGATCTGATGGCGCTGCTGTACCGCCTGATGACCAAATCGCGCCAGCAGGGCATGTTCTCGCTGGAGCGTGATATCGAGAACCCGAAAGAGAGCGAGATTTTCACCAGCTACCCGCGCATCCTCGCGGACAACACCATGCTGGAGTTCATCACCGATTATCTGCGCCTCATCATCAGCGGCAACATGAACACGTTTGAGATTGAAGCGCTGATGGACGAAGAGATTGAAACGCACGAAAGCGAGGCGGAAGTGCCGGCTAACAGCCTGGCGCTGATGGGTGACTCGCTCCCGGCGTTCGGGATCGTGGCGGCGGTTATGGGCGTGGTGCATGCGCTGGCCTCCGCAGACCGTCCGGCGGCGGAACTCGGCGCGCTTATCGCACACGCGATGGTGGGGACGTTCCTCGGCATCCTGCTGGCATACGGCTTCGTGTCGCCGCTCGCCACCGTGCTGCGTCAGAAGAGCGCTGAAACCACCAAGATGATGCAGTGCGTGAAAGTGACGCTGCTGTCGAGCCTTAACGGTTACGCGCCGCCTATCGCCGTAGAGTTTGGTCGTAAGACGCTCTATTCGAGCGAGCGTCCGTCCTTCACCGAACTGGATGAACACGTTCGCGCGGTGAAATCGCCTAACCAGCAGCAGGTGACAGAAGACGCATGAAAAACAGCAACCACCCCGTCGTTATCGTAAAAAAGCGCAAGCATAAAGGGCACGGCGGCGGTTCGCACGGCTCCTGGAAAATCGCTTACGCTGACTTTATGACAGCCATGATGGCCTTCTTCCTGGTGATGTGGCTTATCTCCATCTCCAGTCCGAAGGAACTGACGCAGATTGCGGAATATTTCCGCACGCCGCTGTCGGCCGCCATCACCGGCGGGCATCGCATCGCGGATAGCGATAGCCCGATTCCGGGGGGTGGGGATGATGTCACGCAGACGCAAGGCGAAGTGAAAAAACAAGAGCCGAATATCGATGAGCTCAAAAAACGCATGGAGCGTAACCGCCTGCAGAAACTGCGCGGCGATCTGGATCAGCTGATCGAGGCCGACCCGAAACTGCGCGCGCTGCGCCCGCATCTGCGCATCGATCTGGTGCAGGAAGGGCTGCGTATTCAGATTATCGACAGCCAGAACCGCCCGATGTTTAAAACCGGCAGCGCCGAAGTGGAGCCTTACATGCGCGATATCCTGCGCGCCATCGCGCCGGTGCTGAACGGAATACCGAATAAAGTGAGCCTGTCAGGCCACACCGATGACTTCCCGTACGCGAATGGCGAACGCGGTTACAGCAACTGGGAACTCTCGGCGGACCGCGCTAACTCGTCGCGCCGCGAGCTGGTTATCGGCGGGCTTGATGATGGCAAAGTTTTGCGCGTGGTCGGCATGGCCGCCACGATGCGCCTGGCGGAGAAAGGTGCGAATGAAGCCCTGAACCGCCGCATAAGTTTGCTGGTACTTAACAAGCAATCGGAAGATGCCATCGTGCATGAAAACGCCGAAAGCGAAAATGAGTCACTGAGCGTATTACAACAACCGGGCGCCGTCCCCCCGGCCTCAAACCCAACACCGTCCCAACCGGTTACGAGGTGATAGCGTGAGTATGGATATTAGCGATTTTTATCAAACATTTTTCGATGAGGCTGACGAACTGTTAGCTGACATGGAGCAGCATTTGCTCGATCTGGTGCCCGAGGCGCCGGATGCCGAACAGCTAAATGCCATATTCCGCGCCGCACACTCTATTAAGGGTGGTGCGGGGACCTTTGGCTTCACCATCCTGCAGGAAACCACCCATCTGATGGAGAACCTGCTGGATGAAGCACGTCGGGGTGAAATGCAACTCAACACCGACATTATCAACCTGTTTTTGGAAACCAAAGATATTATGCAGGAACAGCTTGACGCTTATAAAAGCTCTTCGGAGCCGGACGCTGCCAGCTTTGAATACATCTGTCAGGCACTCCGCCAGCTGGCGCTCGAAGCCAAAGGCGAAGCGCCTGCGGCGGCGAAACTCTCTGTTGTCGAAACAGAATCCGCTGCGCCTGCGGCTGCCGCAACCACGGATGGCGGCAAGCTGCGCATAAAGCTTGGCAAACTCAAAGGCACTGAGACTGAACTCTTGCAGGAAGAGCTCGGCAATCTCGGCACCTTAAGCCAGATTGAAAAGGGCGAGGATTATCTGGTCGCCACCCTCGAGACCAGCGCCAGCGCGGATGACATCACCGCGGTGCTCTGCTTTGTCATCGAAGGCGATCAGATTGAATTCCTGCCGCTGCCCGCCGCCGAAGCAGCGCCTGCCGCACCGGCTGAGCCGGTAGTTCAGGCAGCGCCTGCGCCGGTTGCCGCACCGGTAGCCAAAGCGCCTGCCGCCAGCGCGCCGCGCGCCGAGCAGAACAAACCGGCCCGTGAAAAAGAAAACACCAGCATCCGCGTGGCCGTAGAGAAAGTTGACCAGCTGATTAACCTGGTGGGCGAGCTGGTGATTACCCAGTCTATGCTCCAGCAGCGCTCCAATGAGCTTGATCCGGTTACCCACGGCGACCTGATCACCAGCATGAGTCAGTTACAACGTAACGCCCGCGATCTTCAGGAATCGGTGATGTCCATCCGTATGATGCCGATGGAATACGTCTTCAGCCGCTTCCCGCGTCTGGTTCGCGATCTGGCGAGCAAGCTTGGCAAACAGGTTGAACTGACGCTGCAGGGCAGCTCCACCGAACTCGATAAGAGCCTTATCGAACGCATTATCGACCCGTTAACGCACCTGGTGCGTAACAGCCTTGACCACGGTATCGAATCGCCGGAAAAACGCGCCGCCGCGGGTAAATCCCAGGTGGGCAACCTGATCCTCTCCGCAGAGCATCAGGGCGGCAATATCTGTATCGAAGTGACCGACGACGGCGCAGGCCTGAACCGCGAGCGCATTCTGGCGAAAGCGATGTCTCAGGGCATGGCCGTCAGCGAAAGCATGACCGATGACGAAGTGGGCATGCTCATCTTCGCCCCGGGCTTCTCCACGGCGGAGCAGGTGACCGATGTTTCCGGTCGTGGCGTCGGCATGGATGTCGTGAAACGTAACATTCAGGAGATGGGCGGCCATGTTGAAATCGCTTCCCGTCAGGGCCAGGGCACGACAATCCGTATCCTGCTGCCGCTGACGCTGGCGATCCTCGACGGCATGTCGGTTAAGGTAAACGAAGAAGTCTTTATTCTGCCGTTGAACGCGGTAATGGAATCGCTGCAACCGCGTGAAGAAGATCTGCATCCGCTGGCAGGCGGCGAGCGCGTACTGGAAGTGCGCGGCGAATATCTGCCGCTGGTTGAGTTGTGGAAAGTCTTTGATGTGCAAGGGGCGAAAACCGAAGCGACGCAGGGCATTGTCGTTATCCTGCAAAGCGCCGGTCGCCGTTATGCACTGCTGGTCGATCAGCTGATTGGTCAGCACCAGGTCGTCGTGAAAAACCTTGAGAGTAACTATCGCAAGGTGCCGGGTATTTCGGCCGCCACGATTCTGGGCGATGGTAGCGTGGCGCTGATTGTTGATGTATCCGCGCTGCAAAGTTTAAACCGTGAGCAACGTATGGCGCCGACCGCCGCCTGAAGCCACTATCGTAGAAAAGGTAAGTAATATGACCGGTATGAGCAACGTCACTAAACTGGCCGGCGAGCCGTCTGGCCAGGAGTTCCTGGTATTCACCCTGGGCGACGAAGAATATGGTATCGATATTCTGAAAGTGCAGGAGATCCGCGGTTACGATCAGGTAACCCGCATTGCCAACACGCCGTCTTTCATTAAAGGCGTGACCAACCTGCGCGGTGTTATCGTGCCTATCGTTGACCTGCGAGTGAAGTTTGAGCAGGGCGATGTGGAATATAATGAAAACACCGTGGTGATCGTTCTGAACTTCGGCCAGCGTGTGGTCGGCATCGTGGTTGACGGCGTCTCCGACGTCCTGTCCCTCACCGCCGAACAGATCCGCCCGGCGCCGGAATTCGCTGTGACGCTCTCCACAGAATACCTGACCGGCCTCGGCGCTATTGGCGAACGTATGCTGATTCTGGTACACATTGAGAAGCTGCTCAACAGCGAAGAAATGGAGCTGATTGACAGCGCAACCGCCCGCGTGGCGTGACAACAAGAAAAGCAGTGGCACGGGGCGCGTAAGCGCCCCTTTTTTTCGCCTGGCATCCGGGAACATCGCGTCGGGCCGCGCCCTCCGTCGCGAACAAGGGGCAGGCGTTCTGGAAGGAATCGCCGTTTAAAACGTGATAAATGTCACATATTAATCAATATATCATTTGCCATTTACATTCTGAAATCTAAAAAACTGTTTAACGCGTTGTTATCATTGTTTTTTATCCCCTCTCACTCCGCCTCGCTGATGCTTTTTACAACTTTTGTGATGTTTTGAAACATAAACTAAATTTCAGAGTAGCGTCTCGTCTGACGCGCTGCGCTTTATGGCTCAGGTGGTCATCCCGGTCCGGCACAGCGTCACTTCCGTTGAGAGTTTGAGGATAAACACGATGAAAACACGTCTGTTAGCGGTTATCTTCGGTGCCGGCATGATGCTGAGCGCGCCGGTAAGCTTTGCGGTCACCAGTAGCGGGACCATCGGCGCAACCTTAACGCTGACTAATGGTTGTCTGATCAACGGCTCGCCGAGCCAGAACGGGATTAACTTCGGTACCCTGAACTTCGGGACCAGCCCGGCCACCTTCTCCACATTAACCACCCAGCTGGCTGGCGCAGGCGGCGGCAACACCTTCTCGATTCAGTGCACCACGCCGGAATATACCGTACAGATAACAGGCAGCACCAACCAGGCCCCAGGCACCGTCGTCGGTACGCCAGGCACGCCGGGGCGTTATCTGGTCAATACCACCAACACCGCGCAGGGGGTGGCCTACAGCCTATACAGCGACAGCGCCTTCCAGAACGTTATCGCCAATAACGCCTCCATTCCGGCCGCCTCCACCACGGGCGGGGTAAGCAACTACACCATTTATGGCCGTATCCAGGGCGGCGGTAACAGCGTCACGGTCGTACCGGGCACTTACACTGACACCATTAACGTCAGCGTCACGTACTAAGCGCCAGCAGAGCCACGATGAGGATGAAGGGCACCGGGTGCGGTTGCCCCTGGAGAGCGCTGTGCGGCGCATTCTGTGGGGAGCCATAGGTCTGTTCGGCGTCGCTTGCGGCGGCGCGCAGGCTGTGACGACGCAGTCGTTTCAGGTGAGCGCCACCATTGCCGCTGGCTGCTCCGTCACCACCGGTACCGGCGGCGTGATGGGATCGCTTAATTTCGGTACCCGCAGCGGCGTGGAAAGCACGCGCGTCAGTACCAGCTTTGTCCCGTCCTCTTCATTACTGCTCGCCTGCACGCCAGGCGTGGCGCTCAGCATGAGCATTGACGGCGGCCAGAATTATGGCTCCTCGGTGCGCAATATGGTGCGCGGCGGCGGCACCGAGCGGGTGCCGTATCGTCTCTATACGTCGAGTTCGTTAAATGCGACGAGTGAAATCGGCGTCAACCAGGCGGTATCCATCGCTTACAGCAACAGCAATAACATTTCGCTGCCTCTCTTTGGCGCAGCGCAGCTCACGGGCTTTAGCCCCGCCGGCAGCTATACCGACACGCTGACGGTGACATTATCATGGTGATACAGGGAGAGCAGACATGATGCAAGGCGCAACGTCTCTCAGGCGGCTCGGACTGGCCGCCGCGTTTTGGCTGGTCACAGGCAACGCCTGGGCCGCCGGTAATATGCTTATCTGGCCTATCGATCCTTATCTCGCGGCAGACGACAACGCCGCAGAGCTGTGGATACAGAATCAGGGCGCCACGCCAATGACCATGCAGGTGCGCATCGTGCGCTGGCGGCAGGAGGGCGGCAACGAGCGCTATCAACAACAGCAGGATGTCGCGGCAAGCCCGCCCATCGTGCGCATCGACGGCGGCAAAAAGCAGTTAATCCGCCTGATAAGCCAGGCTCAGGTACCGGCAGGCGTGGAGCAGGCTTACCGTATTGTGGTCGATGAGATCCCGCAGCCGACCGATCCTGGCAAACCGCAGCTCGGGCTGAAGCTGCAAATGCGCTACTCGATCCCGCTATTTGTCTATGGCCAGGGCGTCGCCACCGAGCGCGCAGGCGCGCATCACGCTTATCTGCAGCCGGAAAACCTCTCCTGGCGCGTGGTCAGGGAAAACGGCCAGCCCGCGATTGAAATCACCAACCGTGACCAGATCCATGCGCGGATCAGTAAAGTGACGGTGCAGCAGGGCGGCAAGCCGCGCGTGCTGGCGGAAGGGTTACTGGGTTACGTGCTGCCAGGTCAGTCGCGCGTTTTTGCTCTGCCCGCCGGTATATCGCAACCCACGCAGCTTAGCGCCTCCGTCAATGCCCGCGAGGGGACATGGCAAGCCGCCGCCCGGTGAGTCGGGGGGTGATAATCAGCCTGCTGTGTGTCGTCTCTCCCGTCGTTAACGCGCTGGACGGGGACGATGCGCTGCCGCCGCCGCCGGACGCGCAGGCTATCGACCGCCAGGCGGTGTTTCATCTGTCGCTGGTGGTGAACTATTACGATACCGGGCTGGTGGTGCCGGTGACGCGGCGTGGCGGCGCCATGTGGGTTTCGTCGGCGGATCTTCAGCGCGCCGGGCTGCCGGGCGATAAAATCCCGCAGGGCGAGGTGAACGTCGATGCGCTCCCGCAGGTGAAAAGCCGCTATGACAGTACCGGCCAGCGGCTCTTGTTAACTGTACCCACCGATTGGGTGCCTGCGCGTACCGTAGCGCTCGGCGAGCAGGAGCGGCGGGTGCGGCCGCGCGCCAGCAACGGCGCGGTGCTCAATTACGATTTTTACGCCAGCGATACCAATCACGGCCTGCGCCAGGCGTCTCTCTGGCACGAGATGCGCCTCTTTGGCAACGCGGGGTCGTTCTCGTCCACCGGGGCGTTACGAGAAGTCTTTCGCGGCTATCCGGGCCAGGATGAAGGCTATATGCGCTACGACACGATGTTTAACAGCACCAACGACGACAATGCCTGGAGCTGGTCGCTGGGCGATGTGATAAGCGACAGCCTGAGCTGGAGCAACAGCGTGCGCATGGGCGGCATCTCGGTCGGGCGCGATTTCTCGCTGCGCCCCGATCTCATCACCTATCCGCTGCCCGCTTTCTCCGGCGAGGCGGCGGTGCCGAGCACGGTCGATGTATTTATCAACGGCTACCGCTCCGGCTCCACCGAGCTCGCCCCCGGCCCGTTCACGCTGACCAATCTGCCTTATATCAATGGTTCCGGCGATGCGGTGCTGGTCACGACCGACGCCCTGGGCCGTCAGGTCTCCACCACGCTGCCGTTCTATGTGGCAAGCGAGCTGCTCAAGCCCGGCTTAAGCGACGGCTCGTTCAGCGCAGGCGCGTTGCGCCGCAACTACGGCGTGAAAAATTTCGATTACGGCCCGGCGGCGGCGAGCGGTTCCTGGCGCTACGGGGTGACGGATTTCTGGACGCTGGAGACCCACGGCGAAGCGGCGGAAAAACTGAAACTCGGCGGCGTTGGGTCGCTGGTGAAGCTGGGCCGCTTCGGTGTGGTCAACGGCGCAGGCAGCTGGAGCCAGATGCGTGAAAACAGCGGCCAGCAGTGGAACTGGGGTTATCAGTACAACACGGCGGGCTTTAGCCTCTCTACCCAGCAGACCCGCCGCACGCGCGGGTTCGGCAACCTGGCGCTCTACGATCAGCCCGTGCGCTACGATCAGTATCAGGAGCCTATCATCACGTTAAGCCGCGCCACTACGCAGTATGCGCTGACGCTCAATATGGGCGCGGCGGGCAGCGTCGGCGCGGCCTGGCTTGATGTGCAGTCATTCAACCGCGACCACACGCGGCTGCTGAACGTCTCCTGGAATAAAACGCTGTGGAACAGCAGTCTCTATCTGGCCGCGAGCCACGACTACGAGGAGCGCGACTGGACATTCGCGCTCTCGGTGCAAATTCCGCTCGGCGTGCAAAGTTCTGTAGCGATCAGCGCCGAAAACACGCCGCAGGGCGGCTCGACCCAGCGCGTTAACGTGAATAGCGCGATGCCAAGCGACGGCGGTTTTAGCTGGAACCTGGCGTATGCGAATCAGTCGCGCGATGACAATTACCAGCAGGCCACACTGGGCTGGCGCAATAACCACGTCGAGACGCAGGGCGGCATTTACGGCCAGTCCAAAAACTTCACGCGCTGGGGCGAGGCCACCGGCTCGCTGGTGACGATGGACGGCGAGCTGTTTGCGGCCAACCAGATTAACGACGCCTTCGCGGTAGTCAGTACCGAAGGGCAGCCGGGCGTGACGGTGAACTTTGAAAACCAGCCGATAGGGGAGACCGACGAGGAGGGCTATCTGCTGGTGAGCGGGGTGACGTCCTACTACCCGGCGACCTACAGCATCGACGCGCTGAATCTGCCCGCCGATACCCGCATTCGCGATACCGAACGGCGCCTCGCGTTGCGGCGCAACAGCGGTTATCTGGTGACGTTCCCGATGGAGCAGGAGCGCGTGGCAAGCGTCATCCTGCATGATGAAAATGACCAGCCGCTGCCGGTATCAAGCCAGGTGTTTCGCGACGATCGCCCGACGGCGGTCGTGGGCTATGATGGCATCGCATGGATTGAAGATATCGGTGAAGTTAACCCGCTGCGCGTCATGAAGCCTGATGGTAAAACGTGCCGCGTCACCCTGACGGTCGGGGCGAACCGCACGCATCGCCTGGAAACCTATGGTCCGCTTATTTGTCGTGAGGTTGCGCCATGATTCGTCTGCTGCTGGTCATCGTCTTGTCTCTTGTCAGCCTCCCTGCGCTCGCGGAGTGCCGCGTAAGCGGCACCAGCGCCGCTTACGGCAGCCAGACGTCCTTTGTCATCAACAGCACCGTACAGACCACCACGGCGACGCTGACGCTGGACTGCGACGCGGTACTGAACGTGCTCAATAATGACTTTGTGACCCTGACGTTGACCGGCGCCACCACGACCTCCGGCACCCGCGCCACGCTCGGGCGCAGCGGCGATACCACCGACCGTATTCCGCTCCAGGTGTGCGCCCAGAGCGGCTGCCCGTCCGGCAGCGAGCTTGCCATCAACGGCAGCTATCGCTGGACCGGGCAGTCGTTACTGAATCTGTTAACCAGTAAACGCTACACCTTCCCGATTTACCTGCGCACGCTTCAGGGGCAGAGCGTCGCGGCGGGGACGTATCAGGTAACGCTCAACTTCAGCGTCAATTACAGCATCTGCGCGCTGGGCGTCGCGGTCTGCCTGACGCCGCAGAACGGCACCACCACCTTTACCAGCCTGGTGACGCTCACCGTCACCAACGACTGCAGCACCATTACCGCCCCGAACCTCAACTTCGCCAGCGCGCCGCTGGTAAAAGACTTCGCGCCGGTATCACAAACCATTGCTATCACCTGCACCAAAGGCAGCACTTATACCGTTGGCATTAATAACGGCAACAATGCCGTGGGTAGCGTGCGCAATATGGCGAGCGGGGCGAACCGGCTGAGCTATGAGATCTATAAAGGCAGCACCACGAACCGCTGGGGCGTCAGCGGCACCGAACGCTGGGCCAGCACCAGCGCCTCGCAGGTCAGCACCGACGGCCTGCTGAAATCCTATCAATACACGGCGCGTATCCTCGCGACCCAGAACACGCCGCCCGCCGGGAGCTACACCGATACGCTGGTGGTGGACGTCGCCTTCTGACCCCGCCGCCGACTAACGCAAATTTCCTTTACACAACGATAAAGTTCCCCCAGGCCATGCCGATAACCCCTTCAGGAACCAGAAGGAAGGTGTCGCATGTTGAATCGTATCCGCGTTGTCTCACTGTTGATGATGGTGCTGGTGGTGTTCGCACTGCTGCAATTCATTTCCGGTGGGGTGTTTTTTTCGTCGCTGAATGAAAACCAGCAGAGTTTCGCCGCGTCGCACCAGTTGCGTCTGCAACAGGCGCAGCTCAACCAGTCGTGGAATCTGCTGCTACAAACCCGCATCAATTTAAGCCGTTCGGCGGCGCGCATGATGATGGACGCCAGCAACCAGCAGAGCAGCGCGAAAACCGATCTGCTCAACACGGCGAAAAAAGTGCTGGCTGAAGCGGATACCCATTTCAGCGCGTTTAAAGGCGTAAAAGTGGATGTGCCGGAAATCAACGCCGCCGCAGGCGACGTCGAGCAAAGCTATCGCGACTACTACCAGGCGCTGAGCGAACTGGTGCAGTACCTGGAAACCGGCAACATGGACGCCTACTTCGCGCAGGCGACCCAGGGCAAACAGAACGCGCTGGAAAAAGCCGTCACCCGCTATGATGACGTGAACGTGCGCCTGGCGCAGCAGGCCTGGGACGAAAGCCGCAGCGATTTCCGTCTGGCTCAGTGGCAGACCGCCATTCTGGCAGTGCTGGTGGTGCTGGTCATCGCGCTGGTGTGGTACGGCATCCGCCACGTTCTGTTGACGCCGCTGGCGAGCGTTATCCATCACATTCGCGAGATTGCGGGCGGCAACCTGACCGAAACCATTACGGTCTCCGGCCGTAACGAGATTACAGAGCTTTCTGCAAGCGTTCAGCACATGCAGCAGGCGCTGATCCAGACGGTGAGCAGCGTGCGTGAAGGCACCGATGCCATCTACAGCGGCACCAGCGAAATCGCCGCGGGCAATACCGATCTCTCTTCGCGTACCGAAGAGCAGGCCTCGGCGCTGGAGCAGACGGCCGCCAGCATGGAAGAGCTGACCGCGACCGTGAAGCAGAACGCCGAGAACGCCCGTCAGGCGTCGCAACTGGCGCTGAGCGCATCGGATACCGCGCAGCGCGGCGGCAAAGTGGTGGACGGCGTGGTGAACACCATGCACGACATCGCCGCCAGCTCGAAAAAGATTTCTGACATTACCAGCGTCATTGACGGCATCGCCTTCCAGACCAACATCCTGGCGCTGAACGCCGCGGTGGAAGCGGCGCGGGCAGGGGAGCAGGGCCGCGGATTCGCGGTGGTGGCGGGCGAAGTGCGTAATCTCGCCAGCCGCAGCGCCCAGGCCGCCAAAGAGATTAAGGCGCTGATTGAAGATTCCGTCTCACGCGTCGATTCCGGCTCCGTACTGGTGGAAAGTGCGGGCGAGACGATGCAGGAGATTGTCGGTGCGGTAACGCGCGTGACCGACATTATGGGCGAGATCGCCTCCGCCTCCGACGAACAGAGCCGCGGCATCGATCAGGTGGCGCTGGCCGTCTCCGAGATGGATCGCGTTACGCAGCAAAACGCCTCGCTGGTGCAGCAGTCTGCCGCCGCCGCGAGCGCGCTGGAAGACCAGGCAAGCCGTCTGTCGCAGGCGGTCGCCGCCTTCCGTCTCGCCAGCGCGCGTGCTAACGCCCCGCGTAGCGAACCCGCGGCCGCGCCAGTGAGCGCAAGCCCGGCGCTCGCGGCGGCAAGCAAACCGGCCGTCGCAGGCCAGGATAACTGGGAAACATTCTGAACAGACTCCGGCGTATGACCGGCTAAGGAAGCAGGCATGTTGTACCAAAAGGGAACGCTGTCGGAAGGGTTTTTGGGATCAGCGCACAGCGCTAAAGCAGGGGACGTGCTGCACAGCACGTCCGTGCAAACGAACAGAATCAGATGCGTGCTGCACGGCGCGTCTGAGATGAAAAAAGATTCAGTCTTAAACCTTGAACACGGCTTTTGTAAGCGTAACAAGATGGCCGCACCACCCTGAGCGTGGTGCCAGTAACACTCTGACTGTGAAGAAGAAGGCAATATGACATCATCCATGCCTGCTGGGCAAACGTCATTATTAGTACAGATGACACAGCGCCTCGCGCTGTCCGACACCCACTTCCGTCGGATATGTCAATTGATATACCAGCGCGCTGGGATCGTGCTGGCCGAACATAAGCGAGATATGGTCTACAACCGTCTGGTTCGACGTCTGCGTACGCTCGGGCTGGATGATTTCGGACGCTATCTCAGCATGCTGGAAGCCAACGCGAACAGCGCCGAGTGGCAGGCGTTTATCAACTCGCTGACCACCAACCTGACGGCGTTTTTCCGCGAGGCGCACCATTTTCCGGTTCTGGCGGAGCATGCGCGTAAGCGCAGCGGCGAGTACCGTATCTGGAGCGCCGCGGCATCGACCGGCGAGGAGCCTTACTCCATCGCCATTACGCTTGCCGATACGCTTGGCACCGCGCCGGGCCGCTGGAAAGTTTACGGCACGGATATCGATACCGAAGTGCTGCAAAAAGCGCAAAGCGGCGTTTACCGGCAGGAGGAGTTGAAAACCCTCTCGCCGCAGCAGATGCAACGCTATTTTATGCGCGGCACAGGTCCTCACCAGGGGCTGGTGCGCGTGCGTAACGAACTGGCGAACCAGATTGAGTTCGCCTCGCTGAACCTGCTTGATAAGCAGTACAACGTACCAGGGCCATTTGATGCGATTTTCTGCCGCAATGTGATGATTTATTTCGATAAAGAAACACAGCAGGAGATCCTCAAACGCTTTGTTCCGCTGCTGAAGCCGGGCGGTCTGCTGTTTGCGGGCCACTCAGAAAACTTCAGTAACCTCAGTCGGGATTTCTCGCTGCGCGGTCAGACGGTGTATGCCCTGAGTAAGGAAAAAGAATGAGTAAAATCAGAGTGTTGTCAGTAGATGATTCGGCGCTGATGCGTCAGATCATGACCGAAATTATCAACAGCCACAGCGATATGGAGATGGTGGCGACAGCGCCGGACCCCCTGGTGGCCCGCGATCTGATTAAGCAGTTCAATCCGGATGTGTTAACGCTGGATGTCGAAATGCCGCGTATGGACGGCCTCGATTTCCTGGAAAAACTGATGCGTCTGCGTCCGATGCCGGTGGTGATGGTGTCGTCGCTGACGGGCAAAGGGTCAGAAGTCACGCTGCGCGCGCTGGAGCTGGGCGCCGTGGATTTCGTGACCAAGCCGCAGCTCGGCATCCGCGAAGGGATGCTGGCCTACAGCGAACTGATTGCCGATAAAGTGCGTACCGCATCGCGCGCGCGGATCTCCGCCCGCATGCCGGACGTAGTGCCGAAAACGCTGAAAGCAGGCCCGCTGCTGAGCTCGGAAAAACTGATTGCCATCGGCGCCTCCACGGGCGGCACCGAAGCTATCCGCCATGTGCTCCAGCCGCTGCCGCTCTCAAGCCCGGCGGTGCTGATTACCCAGCACATGCCGCCAGGTTTTACCCGTTCTTTCGCCGAGCGACTGAACAAGCTGTGCCAGATTAGCGTGAAAGAAGCCGAAGACGGCGAGCGCGTGCTGCCGGGCCATGCCTATATCGCCCCGGGCGATAAGCATATGGAGCTCGCGCGCAGCGGCGCTAACTACCAGATCAAGATCCACGACGGGCCGCCGGTCAACCGGCACCGTCCGGCCGTGGATGTACTGTTTCACTCCGTAGCCAAACATGCGGGGCGCAACGCGGTGGGCGTGATCCTCACCGGGATGGGCAACGATGGCGCGGCGGGAATGCTGGCGATGCACCAGGCGGGCGCCTGGACCATCGCCCAAAACGAAGCGAGTTGTGTGGTGTTCGGCATGCCGCGTGAGGCCATCAATATGGGTGGCGTCAGCGAAGTCGTCGATCTAAGCCAGGTCAGCCAGCAGATGCTGGCGAAAATCAGTGCCGGACAGGCAATACGTATTTAACGAGGAGTACAGTTTTTATGGCGGATAAAGATCTCAAGTTTCTGGTTGTGGATGACTTCTCCACCATGCGCCGCATTGTACGTAACCTGCTCAAAGAGCTGGGTTTTAACAACGTAGAAGAAGCGGAAGATGGTGTGGATGCACTCAACAAACTGCAGACCGGCGGTTTCGGTTTTGTCATCTCCGACTGGAACATGCCCAATATGGATGGTCTTGAATTGCTCAAAACCATTCGCGCCGACGGTGGCATGGCTTCCATGCCGGTACTGATGGTGACAGCGGAAGCCAAGAAAGAGAACATCATCGCGGCAGCGCAGGCAGGCGCCAGCGGCTACGTGGTGAAACCGTTCACGGCGGCGACGCTTGAAGAAAAACTGAGCAAGATTTTCGAAAAACTCGGCATGTGAGGACAGGCAGATGACGGCATCGATAAAACCGACTGACGAGCATTCGACTGGCGACATTATTGTCCGTATCGGCAGTCTGACCCGCATGCTGCGTGACAGCCTGCGCGAACTGGGGCTTGATCAGGCGATTGCGGAAGCGGCGGAAGCTATCCCGGACGCGCGCGACCGTCTGGATTACGTGGTGCAGATGACGGCGCAGGCCGCAGAACGCGCCCTGAACTGTGTCGAGGCCTCGCAGCCTCACCAGAACAAACTGGAAAACGACGCGAAAGCGCTGAGCGGCCGCTGGGACGAGTGGTTCGAGAACCCGATCGAACTGAGCGACGCGCGCGAACTCGTGACCGACACCCGCCAGTATCTGGCAGAGGTTCCGGATCACACGAGCTTCACCAACGCCCAGCTTCTGGAAATCATGATGGCGCAGGATTTCCAGGATCTGACCGGTCAGGTGATCAAGCGCATGATGGATGTTATCCAGGAGATTGAGCGCCAGCTTCTGATGGTGCTGCTGGAGAACATGCCGGAGCCGAACGCGCGCGCCAAGCGCCCGAACGACAGCCTGCTCAATGGTCCGCAACTGGACACCACCGCCGCCGGCGTCGTGGCAAGCCAGGATCAGGTCGACGACCTGCTCGACAGTCTGGGCTTCTGAGTGAAAACCGCCGCCATGATGGCGGCGGTTTTATAAAGACGTCAGGCCAAGCGGCAATTGCTGCAAAGGCTGTTGAAAATCGAGACACAGATCGGTGTATGCGTCGAAAGACGTTAGACGCTGACGCAGTTTTTCAAGCCGTAATCCGTTAATAACGCGTATAGCGTAGTGAGTATGCTCATAATGTATGAGCGCCTCATCGTTATATCGTGACAGTTGCGACTGGAGATACGCGCCCAGCCGCGGGCCAATTATCCCTACCTGCTTTCCGTAGATAGTACGTAACACTCTGATCAGCGCGCCGGTTTCGTTGGGCGTGTAACCAAGCACCAGCTCCAGCCGTTTCTGTTGTAACTCATCAAGGTAATTCTCCGGGCTTATCAGCGTGCGATTATGTAACCCATACAGCACGGCATCCCAGGACATGAGCGTCGTTTTGAACAAGCTCTCTTCGCTTTCAAGCGGGATCAGATTTTCACGAAATGCCCAGGTATCCTTCAGACACCAAATGTCAAAATCGATGTTTTGATAGCGAAAGCGCACGCCGCCGTATTTATTGAAGCAGTAATCATCAATAGCCAGATGACGCAGGCTGCAAAGTAATTCGTTACGATTACTGTTGACGACAACATCAATATCCGACGAAAACCCTTTTGTGCCGTAAAGGCCAATATCACGGATCATGCCGCCAAAAATCCAGGCGTGCGAATGCGCCGCGAGACGCGTCATCATCTCTCTCGCGGCAATGCGTTCGTCGCAGGATTTGAAATACGCTTCAATGCGACGCTTCAGCAGATCTCGCCTGTAGGCGATGTTGGTATTCATAGAGCGATTTTAGCTCATCGTGAAGGGCCATCAAATAACTATCCGTCATGCCAGAGACGGCATCCGCCAACAACTGGGCCTCTTTATACAACACCGGCAACGTGTTATTTGGATCTTCAAAGAGGCGGCGATAGTTTTCCGAAATCCGTCCGTAAGCAAAGCGCCCAAAAGGCGTGTCAGAATCATAAGACGGCCGCGCAAGGTACGTCGCATCCGATTCTTTGCGAATTTTTTCCCGCTTTTGCTCGGCTTTTGTCTTATGGCCGTGAATACCGACCCACAGCATATCCATAACGCCCTGAATATGATTCGACCCGCGTAGCTCAAGTTCCAGCACGCTGCGATGACGATAGCCGCGCGTGCGGTCGAATTCTTTCAACGCTTTACAGAGTTGCGCCCCGCTACTTTGACTGATGAGGTCGGTCCACAGACAGTTATGCTGCATTAAAATGTTTTTATGTTGCGCAAAAGCCTCGACCACGCTGTTGATTAACGCGCTGACTGCATACACGCGAAACATCTGCATATGAAGATCGTTGAGTTCAGCAGGAGAGAGTTCTTTGAGCTTATCGCGATACGCCGCGTTCTTCTCTTCGGTCTTCTCAATCACAGCGGTGATGAGCGGGTCTTTACCGTCAGGCGAATTCTCGCTATGCGATTCCCAGCATTGCAGAAAATTAATCAGATCGTGATACGAGGCGAGCCCCTTTTTAACGGTGTCTTCTGCATCCAGTACGGAATAAGCGATGTCATCACAGGCTTCCATCAGCCAGGTAAACGGATGCCGAACGCCTTCCCGTAAACCTGTTTCCTGCCAGATATCAGCAACGACTTCCCGTTCTGAGTAAAAGAAACCGTGCTTTTTCCAGTGCAGAGCGTCGGTGGTAAAGGACGAACGCGGGTATTTGATTAAGGCGGCAAGCGTGGCATAAGTCAGATTAAGCCCGAATTCATCATTAATGATCTGCAGCTTTGTCAGCAAACGAAAAGTTTGCGAGTTGCCATCAAACGCCAGGAAATCATTGAAAATAGTGCTATTGCGGATATCAGCTGGCGCCGCATCGTTTATCAACGGCGCCAGACTACGTGCAAACCAGGTACGCATCGACGCCTCGCCCTGATGCCCAAAGGGCGGATTGCCTAAGTCATGCGCGAGACCAATGGCGGCGAGCAGGGCGGGAACATCTCGCTCGACGCAAATGCACGCGGGCAATTCCCCGAAAATCTCGGGCTTCATCTCAAAAGCGAGGCGCATGCCGATGCCACGGGCAAAGTTCGCGACCTCGTGAGAGTGCGTCAACCGGGTGCGCACGCTGTCGTTGCGATCAAGAGGAAACACCTGCGTTTTATCGGCAAGCCGGCGGGTGGGGGCAGCAAAGAGAATGCGATCGTAATCGCGTTCCAGTTCCTGACGGCCAGTACTGATAGGGGGCGTGACACCAGACGCCGATGACGCGTCCTGCTGCGCCGTGTTCTTATATTTATCCTTACGACGCACGCTACTGAGCAGCTTTTCCCACTGCATATCCATATTTAACCCTTCTGGTTGTGTGTGTTTGGCTACGCTATCAAACCTCACCGCCAAAGGATAAGCATCTGAAGAATATATCTTTATTTCACGAGGCAGGGCGCAAAAACGGTGCAACGGTTGCGTATGTGTTTGCGAGTCAATTCCACTTAACGGCAGAAACCCCATCATTTCTTAGCGTTAATTCGCCTATTAGCGCGGACGCCCTCTGGCATGCTAGCTGCGTAATAGTAGCTGCGAGAATCGAATCGTGTCAGACGATAGCGACGACAAAACAGAAGCCCCCACACCCCACCGACGAGAAAAGGCGCGAGAAGAAGGGCAGATCCCCCGTTCCCGTGAACTGACCTCCATGCTGATGCTGCTGGTCGGCGTCGCGGTGATTTGGATGGGCGGTTCGTTGTTAGCACGTCAGCTGGCGGCAATGCTCTCGCACGGCCTCCATTTTGATCACAGCATTATTAACGACCCGAAACTCGTGGTCGGACAGATCAGCTTTTTGATAAAGCAGGCGCTGGTGGCGCTGGTACCGCTGATTATGGGCGTGGTGATTGTGGCGCTGTTCGCCCCGATGCTGCTGGGCGGCCTGCTGTTTAACACCAAAGCCGTGGCGTTTAAGCCTGAAAAACTGAACCCGCTGCCGGGCATCAAGCGTATTTTCTCATCGCAGTCGCTGGCGGAGCTGTTGAAAGCGGTGCTGAAGTCGGTACTGGTGGGTATCGTGACCGGGTGTTTCCTCTGGTACAACTGGCCGGACATGATGCGCCTTATCAGCGAATCGCCCATCTCCGCGATGCGCAACGCGATGAATCTGGTCGCGCTTTGCTGCATTTTGATCGTGATGGGTCTGGTGCCGATGGTTGGCTTCGACGTGTTCTGGCAGATAGTCAGCCACACCAAAAAATTACGCATGTCGCGCCAGGATATTCGCGACGAATTTAAAAACCAGGAAGGCGACCCGCACGTTAAAGGGCGTATTCGCCAGCAGCAGCGCGAAGCGGCCCGTCGTCGCATGATGGCGGACGTGCCGAAAGCCGACGTTATCGTCACCAACCCGACGCACTACTCGGTGGCGTTGCAATATGACGAAAACAAAATGAGCGCCCCGAAAGTGGTGGCCAAAGGCGCAGGGCTGGTGGCCCTGCGTATTCGTGAGATTGGTAATGAACACCGAATTCCGATGCTGGAAGCACCGCCGCTGGCGCGTGCGTTATACCGGCATGCGGAGATCGGCCAGCAGATCCCAGGGCAGCTGTACGCCGCCGTGGCGGAAGTGCTGGCATGGGTATGGCAACTCAAGCGCTGGCGTCTGGCTGGCGGTTTGATTCCGAAGAAACCTGAAAACCTTCCGGTGCCTGAGGCACTGGATTTCTTGAACGAGAAGGACACTGATGGCTAATCTGGTGGCAATGCTGCGCCTGCCTGGCAATTTGAAATCGACCCAATGGCAGATCCTCGCCGGGCCGGTTATCATCCTGATGATCCTGTCGATGATGGTGCTGCCATTGCCGGCCTTCATCCTGGATTTGCTCTTCACCTTTAACATCGCGCTTTCCATTATGGTGCTGCTGGTGGCGATGTTCACCCAGCGCACGCTGGAGTTCGCGGCGTTCCCGACCATTCTTCTGTTTACCACCTTGCTGCGTCTGGCGCTGAACATTGCGTCCACGCGTATCATTCTGATGGACGGTCATACCGGCGCGGCGGCGGCGGGTAAAGTGGTGGAAGCGTTCGGCCACTTCCTGGTCGGCGGCAACTTCGCCATCGGTATCGTGGTGTTCATCATTCTCGTCATCATCAACTTCATGGTTATCACCAAGGGTGCGGGGCGTATCGCGGAAGTGGGCGCGCGCTTCGTGCTTGACGGGATGCCAGGCAAGCAGATGGCTATCGACGCCGACCTTAACGCCGGGCTTATCGGCGAAGAGGAAGCGAAAAAACGTCGTACCGAAGTCACCCAGGAAGCGGACTTTTACGGCTCGATGGACGGTGCGAGTAAATTCGTGCGCGGCGACGCCGTCGCCGGTCTGCTCATTATGGCTATCAATATCATCGGCGGCCTGCTGGTGGGTGTCGTACAGCACGGTATGCCGGTCGGTCAGGCGGCGGAAAGCTATACGCTGTTGACCATCGGTGACGGCCTGGTCGCACAGATCCCGGCGCTGGTGATTTCGACCGCGGCGGGCGTTATCGTGACCCGCGTCGCCACCGATCAGGATGTCGGCGAGCAGATGGTCGGCCAACTGTTCAATAACCCGCGCGTGATGGTGTTGAGCGCCGCCGTTCTCGGCCTGCTCGGTATGGTGCCGGGGATGCCTAACTTTGTGTTCCTGCTGTTTACCGCCGCGCTGCTGGGCCTCGCCTGGTGGATGCGCGGCCGCGATATGCAGGCGCCTGCCGCGCCCGCGCCGGTTATCCAGCAGGATAACCCGCAGGCGGTGGAGGCGACCTGGAACGACGTACAGCTGGAAGATTCGCTCGGGATGGAAGTGGGCTACCGCCTGATCCCGATGGTGGATATGCAGCAGGACGGCGAACTGTTAGGCCGTATCCGCAGTATTCGTAAGAAATTCGCGCAGGATCTCGGCTTCCTGCCGCCGGTGGTGCATATCCGTGACAATATGGATCTGCCGCCGGCCCGCTATCGCATTCTGATGAAAGGTGTCGAAATCGGCAGCGGCGAAGCCTATCCGGGCCGCTGGCTGGCGATTAACCCGGGCACGGCCGCAGGCTCTCTGCCGGGCGAGCCGACCATCGATCCGGCCTTTGGCCTGGCGGCTATCTGGATTGAAAGCGCGCTCAAAGAGCAGGCGCAGATCCAGGGCTTTACGGTGGTTGAGGCCAGTACCGTGGTGGCGACGCACCTGAACCATCTGATCGCGCAATACTCCGCAGAACTGTTTGGCCGCCAGGAGGCGCAACAGTTGCTTGAGCGCGTCAGCAAAGAGCTGCCGAAACTGACCGAAGATCTGGTGCCGGGCGTGGTGACGCTGACTACGCTGCATAAAGTGCTGCAAAACCTGCTTGCCGAGAAAGTGCCCATCCGCGATATGCGCACCATTCTGGAGACGCTCGCCGAGCACGCGCCGGTACAGAACGATCCGAACGAACTCACTACTGTGGTCCGTGTGGCGCTGGGCCGCGCCATTACCCAGCAGTGGTTCCCGGGTAATGATGAAGTTCAGGTCATCGGGCTGGATACGTCGCTTGAGCGTCTGCTGCTGCAGGCCCTGCAGGGCGGCGGCGGTCTGGAGCCGGGTCTGGCCGATCGTCTGCTTGAGCAGGCGCAAGAGGCGCTGTCGCGCCAGGAGATGCTCGGCGCGCCGCCGGTTCTGCTGGTTAACCATGCGCTGCGTCCGTTGCTGGCGCGCTTCCTGCGCCGCAATCTGCCGCAGCTGGTGGTGCTCTCGAACCTCGAGCTGTCCGATAACCGCAATATCCGCATGACGTCCAGCATCGGAGGTAAATAATGCGCGCGCTCTGGCTGATGGCATTACTGACGCTGCCGGTACTGGCGAACGCCGCGGGCGAAGGCGCCTGGGAGGCGAGCGCAATGGGGCCGGTATTAAGCCAGCGCGGCATGGCGGCCTCGTCGCCGGTGCTGGCGCCGAACTCTCCGCCGCCGCAGGGCGTCATGACCGTGGTGGTCTGGCGCTATGAACTGGCAGGCCCGACGCCTGCCGGTATGGTGGCGCGGCTCTGTTCTCAAACCCGCTGCGTGGAAGTGGAAGACCAGACGGGCACCACGCGCGCTTTTACCAATGTCTCCGCCGCCGAGCCGCTGCGCTTTATCTTTGAAGTGCCGGGCGGCGGCAGGCTGTTCCCGGCGCTGGAAGTGCGCCGCAGCCAGGTCATCGTCAACTACCGTTAATCCTCTTCTGTAAAACGCGCCATGCGCGTTTACTCCTTCAGCCGCCACGTTTTTTTGGCGGCTGGCTCGCAATTCTGAACTCCCGCTTTGAACACTTCGAAACGCTGTTTTATAAATCAGTGAAGCTGGTGGCAGCGCTCTTTGTATTTTTGCCAGTTTTCCGTTTCAGGTGGCAGAAAAGGAAAGGTTTCCCACCCGCCATACTTTTACTTTAGCCCTGATAGCTCCCCAGTGCCCCGAGGGGCCCCCAATAAAAAACACAGGGTGACGGCGATGAAAACGCGTAAACCAGGACTGGCAAATTACCTTGCCTACGGGTCAGGAGACTTCCTCGGCGCAGGAACGACCGCCCTGACGGCAGCATGGCTTCTGTATTTCTACACGACCTTCTGCGGCTTAAGCCCGATTGAGGCGACCTTTATTTTCGCGACGGCGAGAGTCGCCGACGCCGTGGTCAGCCCGCTAATGGGCTTTCTGACCGATAACTTCGGCACCACCTGGCTGGGTCGCCGTTTCGGGCGTCGTAAGTTCTTTATTCTGCTCGGCATTCCCTGCGTGTTCAGCTATTCGCTGATGTGGGTGGGGGATATGGGTTTCTGGTACTACCTGCTGACCTATTTGCTGTTTGATATTGTCTACACCATGATCCTGGTGCCATACGAAACCCTGGTGCCGGAGATGACCGACGATTTCAAACAGAAAACCAAATTCTCCGGCGCGCGCATTTCCATGGCGCAGATGTCCGCCATTCTGGCCTCGTTCCTGCCTGGCGTGCTGCTGACGCACTTCGGGAAAGACAATGCGGTGTCGTTCTTCTACGCAAGCCTGGTCTTTGCGGTACTCTGCGCGATTATGCTGACGCTGGTGTGGATTTTCACCTGGGAGCGCCCGCGTGAAGACTGGTCAGAAGCCGCGCTGCGCGCCGAAGAAGAGAAGAAAACCCTGACGCTCAGTCAGAGCCTGCGCCGCCTGGTGGTCGAGCTCTCCTCCACGCTGCGCATCCGCATTTTCCGTCAGCATCTCGGTATGTATCTTGGCGGCTATATCGCGCAGGATGTGTTCAATGCCGTGTTTACCTATTACGTCGTGTTTGTGCTGATGCAGGAGGCGTCAGTCGCGTCTAACCTGCTCGGTACGATGGCGATTTTCCAGTTTATCGCCGTCATCGCGATGATCCCGCTGTGTATCCGCTTCGGGCCTGCGCCGTCTTACCGCATGGTGGTGGTGCTGTTTGGTCTGAGCTCGCTCTCCTACGCGCTGCTCTATTACACCGGCATGAGCGATATTTACTCGCTGCTGTTGCTGGTCTCCGCGCTGGCGGGCCTCGGGCGCGGCGGCATTAACTATGTACCGTGGAACACCTACACCTATATCGCCGATGTCGATGAAGTGGTGACCGGGCAGCGCCGTGAAGGGATATTCGCGGGCATTATGACGCTGACCCGTAAGGCCTCCCAGGCAGGCGCAGTGATGCTGGTCGGGATCGTGATGCAGATGTCCGGTTTCGTCTCGGGTCAGAGCACCCAGGCACCCGCGGTGAGTCATACCATTCTGATGATTTTGAGCGTCGGCACGTTAATTGTACTGGCCTGCGGTTTCCTGATTTCCCTGCGCTTTAAGCTCAACCTGAAAACCCACAGCATTCTGCGTGAAGAAACCGCGAAGATGCGCGCCAGCGGCCGCGTGATGCCGGAGAGCATCAGCCCGGCAAACCGCGCGACGGTCGAAATGCTGGCGGGGATGCCTTATGAAAACCTGTGGGGCAACAACAATATCGGTTATCTGAATCGCAACAAGCCCGCGGCGCCACAGCTTAAAACCGTCACTCCCGAATTCGATACGACACAGAGGTTAAGTTAATGATTGTCTGGCCTGTAAAACACAGCCCGCTGCTGCGTCAGCCGGAGCGCTTCATTGCCCGTGACGAACTCAAGGCAATGATCCACAAAATTACCGACAACCTGATCAACATTAAGGATGAAACCGGACAGTTCCTGCTGCGCCTGGACGACGGGCGCGTCATTGACACCAAAGGCTGGGCAGGCTGGGAGTGGACGCACGGCGTGGGGCTGTACGGTATTTATCAATATTACCGCCAGACCGGCGACGATCGGATGCGCGCGGTGATTGACGACTGGTTCGCGGCGCGCTTTTCCGAAGGCGCCACCACCAAAAACGTCAATACGATGGCCCCGTTCCTGACGCTGGCGTACCGCTATGAAGAGACGCGCGACGCCGCGCTGTTGCCCTGGCTTGAAACCTGGGCGGAGTGGGCGATGTATGAGATGCCGCGCACCGACCACGGCGGGATGCAGCATATTACGCTCGCCGAGGAGAATCATCAGCAGATGTGGGACGACACGCTGATGATGACCGTGCTGCCGCTTGCGAAAATCGGCAAGCTGCTCGGGCGTCAGGCGTATGTCGATGAGGCGGTTTATCAGTTCCTGCTGCACGTTGAGAACCTGATGGACAGGGAAACCGGGCTGTGGTTCCACGGCTGGAATTATGAGGGCTGCCATAATTTCGCTAACGCCCGCTGGGCGCGCGGTAATAGTTGGGTGACTATCGTTATCCCCGATTTCCTGGAGCTGATGGACTGGCCCGAACGTCACCCGGTGCGCCGCTACCTGACGCAGGTGCTGGAGCGCCAGGCGGCGGCGCTGGCGGCGTGTCAGGATGAAAGCGGCCTGTGGCATACGCTTCTGGACGATCCCGATTCCTACCTTGAGGCGTCCGCCACCGCCGGGTTCGCCTGCGGCCTGCTGAAAGCGGTGCGCAAACGCTATATCGGCAAGGCGTACGCCGCGGTAGCGGAGAAAGCCATCAAAGGCGTGGTGGCGAACGTCTCGCCGCAGGGTGAGCTGTTGCAGGTCTCGTTTGGCACCGGCATGGGGAGCGATCTCGACTTTTATCGCCAGATCCCGCTCACCTCGATGCCTTACGGTCAGGCGATGGCTATTCTTTGTCTGACGGAATATCTGCGTACTTACCTCTAACGCTGTCCGCCGCGCGCCACCCCCGTCGCGCGGCGGCGATTTGATTATCCTTACACGGCTTTTAATGTTCACTGTCGTGCTGCGCCACCTGTCCGGCTACCCTCATTACCATTAAGGCATTTAAATCATCAGTATTAGCTTATTTATACAGTACGCCTCTTCTTATGGCTCTGATGATATTTATAATGCACTTATTCGGCTATTATTATATTTTCAATATTAACTTTTTCCAAAAAAGTAATTTATTGTGGCTTGTTTCTTTGTAGTCATTCCTTAAAATGCCAGCCGCACTGCCATTATTGTTGATTCATTTTATCAGAAACAATAATCAGGTAATTTTCGTAATTTCGTTGCTATGACGCCTGTGATTCTTTGCATTATGCGAAGAATATTCTCTTTAAATGCTGTTCATGGATACATTTCGCTCGGTGTCTTTATGTCGCGTTAATGACCGTTACGGCATTAAGCAGACTTAAGGATACTGTTTTCGTCTGGCTACGCGATGGCATAACTAATAACGCATTCGCCTGCCGGCCTGAATCCCGGATAGTCGCCGGAATCACAGTACGGGTTTGCGAAGCCGTTAATCCTGATGGATCATATAAATGAACCACTATCCTTTACCTCAACGGCCGGACGCCCAGATAAACGCGCTGATTAACGCTCTGCAGGGGCATGGCACCATTAAAGAATATCCGCGCGGCTCCTGTCTGACGCAGAATGAAGAGTCTGTAAATATTTTACTGTCAGGCAGTCTCGCAATGACGCGGGATTGGGATAACCTCATTTTCTTTGAAATTCACCGGCCCAATATTATTGGTATTTCTCTGGAACCCCATAACCCGCGGTTTGAACGTTTTCGTTTAATAATAAAAGAAGACAGTCTGGTCAAAAAGATAAGTCGGACGGATTTTTTTAAAGTTATCGAAGAGCAAAAACTGTGGCAGGAAACGAGCCACGTCATCTCTTTTTATTACCATGTACTGTTGTGGAAAAGCTATCATTTTTATGCGGCCGATTCTTACGTATTAGTGAGGAAATCGCTCATTACGCTCGGTGAAATGACGCCGGAAGCGCGCATGAATATAAACGCCAGCCAGTACATTACCAGCACGACTAATTTATCGAAAAGCTACGTAATGAAAGTGATTCAGGAGTTACGCAAAGGCGGGTATATCGAAATTCAGCGCGGTCGTCTGATTTCCCTCGGCAAGCTGCCGCAAAAATATTAAGCCGCTGGAGAGTACCCATAAAAAGGCCCGTCAGTGACGGGCCTTTTTTTACCGCTGAACGGGAGGTTACATCCGTTCGACAGTTTCGATACCGAGCGTATCCAGACCCAGCTTCAGGGTTTTCGCGGTCAGCAGCGCGAGCTTCAGACGGCTCTGGCGCAGCGCGTCGGTTTCCGCGCTGAGAATAGGGCAGTGCTCATAGAAACCGGAGAACAGGCCCGCCAGATCGTAGAGATAAGCGCACATGACATGCGGCGTACCGTCGCGGGCCACCACGCCCAGCGTCTCTTCGAACTGCAGCAGGCGCGCGGCGAGCTGCGCTTCGCGATCGTCCTGAATGACAACCGGCGCGGTCAGTTCGCTCTCCGACACGCCCGCTTTGCGGAACACTGACAGCACGCGGGTATAGGCGTATTGCATATACGGCGCGGTGTTGCCCTCAAAGGCCAGCATGTTATCCCAGTCGAAAATGTAGTCGGTGGTGCGGCTCTTTGAGAGATCGGCATATTTCACTGCGCCGATGCCCACGGCGTTGGCCAGTTTTTCCAGCTCGTCGGCAGGCATATCCGGGTTTTTCTCGGCGACCAGACGACGCGCGCGATCCAGCGCCTCGTCCAGCAGCTCGGAGAGCTTGATAGTGCCGCCTGCGCGGGTTTTAAACGGTTTGCCGTCTTTACCGAGCATCATGCCAAACATGTGGTGCTCCAGCGGGACGGATTCCGGCACGTAGCCTGCTTTACGCACGATGGTCCACGCCTGCATCAGATGCTGGTGCTGACGGGAGTCGATGTAGTAAAGCACGCGATCGGCGTGCAGCGTTTCGTAGCGATATTTCGCGCAGGCGATATCCGTCGTGGTGTAGAGGTAGCCGCCATCCTTTTTCTGGATGATGACGCCCATCGGCTCGCCTTCTTTATTTTTGAACTCGTCCAGGAACACCACGGTGGCGCCTTCGCTCTCCACCGCCAGCCCTTTAGCTTTCAGATCGGCGACGATGCCTGGCAGCATCGGGTTATAGAGGCTTTCGCCCATAACGTCATCGCGCGTCAGGGTAACGTTAAGACGCTGATAGGTAATCTGGTTCTGCGTCATGGTGATGTCCACGAGCTTGCGCCACATCTCACGGCAATAGTCGTCGCCGCCCTGCAGTTTCACCACGTAGCTGCGCGCGCGCTCGGCGAAGGCTTCATCTTCGTCATAATGCTTCTTGGCTTCGCGGTAGAACCCTTCGAGGTCAGAGAGCGCCATCTCGCCGGCGTTTTCTTTCTGCTGCTTCTCAAGGTAAGCGATCAGCATACCGAACTGGGTGCCCCAGTCGCCGACGTGGTTGGCGCGAATGACCTTATGGCCCAGGAATTCCAGCGTGCGAACGGAGGCGTCGCCGATGATGGTGGAGCGAACGTGGCCCACGTGCATCTCTTTCGCGACGTTCGGCGCGGAGTAATCGACAACGATAGTCTGCGGCGCGCTCACTTTCTCAACGCCCGCGCGATCGGAGGCGACCGCCGCTTCAACGTTTTTCGCAAGGAAAGCCGGGTCGAGGAAAATATTGATAAAGCCAGGGCCCGCGATTTCGGTCTTCGCGGCGATCCCGGTGAGATCCAGATGGGCCAGAGCCTGCTCGGCGAATTGTCGCGGCGGCATGCCCAGTTTTTTCGCGATAGCCATCACGCCATTAGCCTGATAGTCGCCGAACTGCGCTCTGGCTGACTGACGAACCTGCGGTTCGCAATCCGCAGGCGCACCTGCGGCAATCAGCGCCTGACTGACTTTTTCTGAGAGAAGAGCCTGAATATTCACCGGGATACCTTACGTTAATAACGCTGCCTGTCGAAGGCGGCAGCGTGCGGACTTAAGAAAAAAGAGGGCAAAAGTATACTGCATTTAGGCGGCGGCGTCAGCACCGTCGGGCAGGGCGGCGCGCGCTGGAGCGCGAGCGTCAAACAGGGTAGATTAGCGCCTTTGTCACCGTATGGGAAAAGCCGATGACCCACTGGCACACACCAGAAGCACTCCAGGATATCCGCGCGGATCTGCCGCGCTTTGAAGCGGCGTTACAGACGCTCGCCGGGCGTCTTGCGCTCGATATTAACGGGCTGCACGCCGATCACATCTCCCTGCGCTGCCACCAGAACGCGACTGCCGAGCGCTGGCGTAAAGGGTTTGAGCAGTGCGGCACGCTGCTTAGCGAAAACATCATTAATGGCCGCCCGATTTGTCTTTTTCGTCTTGATGAGCCGGTCTGCGTCGGACCGTGGCGCTTTACGGTCGTCGAGTTGCCGTGGCCTGGCGAGAAACGCTACCCGCACGAAGGCTGGGAGCATGTTGAAATCGTCCTGCCCGGCGCGCCGGAAACGCTCAACCAGCGCGCGCTGGCGCTGCTGGGCGACGAAGGCCTGATGGCGCCGGACATTTCGGTGAAAACCAGTACGCCTGCGGGCGAGCATGAGCGGCTGCCGAACCCGACGCTTGCCGTCACCGACCGTATCGTCACCATCAAATTCCATCCCTATTCCATAGAAGAGATCGTCGCAAGCGAACAGCAGTAATCGCTCGCGATAACGCACGGGGCCCGACTGGCGCAAAGTCTGGCCCCGTTTTTTGTCTATAGTATTCAGGGGACCTTTTCCCGCACGCCCCCGCATGAAAAGAGTAAGGAGAGACCCGACGCCTGTTTTCGACCGATGGGAGAGACTCATGCAACAAACCGTAAAACGTACCGATCTGTGGATTAACCGTGATGAGCCTGGGCTGCGCCGCTCCCTGCTTATCCACCGCTCCGCCGAGGAGCTGTTTGATTTGTGGCGCGCCCCCTCAACCCTGCCGCGCATCATGGAACACTTCGCCCGCATCACCATTCTCAGCAATACCGCGTCCCACTGGGCCGTGCGGATGCCGCTTGGCAAAACGGTCGAGTGGGATGCGCATATCGTCGATGAAGAGCGCGGCCACTACATCAGCTGGGCGTCTGAGAAAAAAGCCACCGTACCAAATGCCGGCAGGCTGACGTTTCGTCATATATCGGACGAGCGCGGCACAGAAGTGACGCTGGCGCTGCACTTCGATCCGCCGGGCGGCTTTTTAGGCGAGTGGCTGTCGAAGAAAATCGATCTGGTGCCGGAGGCGATGCTAAGCCAGGCGCTGCGGCGCTTTAAAAGCCTTGCCGAGACGGGCGAAATCGCGACCAATAAACCGCAACCGGCGGGGCGTCACGAGGGTATGGATAAGGTGGAGGAATAACCGATGCGAGCACTCTGCTGGAACGGCGTCAACGATCTGCGTGTGGAGACCGTGGGCGATCCGACTATCGTCAACCCGCATGATGTGATCCTTAAAGTGGGGCTGACCACGACCTGCGGCTCCGATTTGCACGTCATCGACGGGCTTATCCCGAGCATGGAAGAGGGCGATATTCTTGGCCATGAATTTATGGGCGAAGTAGTGGAAGTGGGCCCGGAGGTCAAAAATATCCGCCGCGGCGACCGCGTCGTGGTGCCGTCGTTTATCTCGTGCGGCTCCTGCTGGTACTGTAGCCACGGGCTGACCTCCTGCTGCGATAACACCAACCCGAACGCGCACATGCAGGAAAAAATCCTGGGCTACCCGACGGCAGGCATTTATGCCTACAGCCATGCGTTCGGCGGCTACGCCGGCTCGCACGCCGAATATGTGCGCGTGCCGTTCGCCGATAACGACTGCTTTATCGTGCCGGAAACCGTCTCTGACGAGCAGGCGCTGTTTCTGTCCGACGCCGCGCCGACGGGCTACATGGGCGCGGATTTCTGCAATATCCACCCCGGCGATACGGTCGCGGTGTGGGGCTGCGGCGGCGTCGGGCTGATGGCGGCCCAGAGCGCGTATCTGATGGGCGCCGAGAAAGTGATCGCCATCGACCGTTTCCCGGAACGCCTGGCGATGGCGCGCGATATCGTCGGCGCGATCCCGCTGGATTACACCAAAGTGGATATCTACGAAGCGTTGCTTGAGATAACCGGCGGTCGCGGCCCGGACAGCTGCATCGACGCGGTAGGGATGGAAGCGCACGGCGAAGGGCTGGAGTACGCGTATGACCGCACCAAACAGGCGCTCAAAATGCATACCGACATCGGCGCCGCGCTGCGTCAGGCGATCCGCGCCTGCCGTAAAGGCGGCACGCTCGCCATTCTGGGCGTCTACGGGATGATGGATAAATTCCCGCTCGGCGTGGCGATGAATAAAGGATTAACCATTCGCACCGCCCAGCAGCACGGACAGACCTACATGAAACGCCTGCTGGACCACGCCGCGCGGGGCGAGCTGCGCACCGATTTCCTCGCCACGCACCGCTTCTCGCTGGAAGACGCGCCGCGCGGCTATGAAATGTTCAAAAATAAAGAGGACGGCTGCGTGCGGGCAGTGTTTAAGCCCTGACGTTCGCGGCTTCGACCGCACGTTGCAGGCGCGTAATGGCGGTCTCCAGCGTGGCGGCCGTACAGCCGAAGTTAATCCGCACGTGTTGCGGCGCGCCGAAATCCGCGCCGGGGGAGAAACCGAGCCCCTGGCGCTTAAAGAAGCGCGTCGGATTTTCCACGCTAAGCCCGGCTGCATCCACCCACGCCAGATAGGTCGCCTCCGGGCGCACCATTTCAAGCCCCGGCAGCGCATTGATAGCCGCGTATAAGCGGTCGCGGTTGCGACGTAAATATGAAAGCTGTTCGGCAAGCCACGGCTCGCCGCCGCGCCAGGCCGCTTCAGCGGCGGTCAGCGCCAGTACATCCACATGCGGCACAATACCTTCGCGCGCGGCGCAAAAACGCTGACGCAGCGCGGCATCAGGGATAACCGCCACCGAGGCGCCAAGCCCCGCGATATTAAACGTTTTCGAGGGCGACATCAGCGTGATGGAGCGCCGCGCCGCGTCTTCGCTCAGCGAGGCGAACGGAATATGCTGCACGCCGGGCGTGAGGATCAGATCGCAGTGTATTTCATCGGAGCAGACGATAAGGTCATGCTCCTGCGCGAACGCGAGCTGCGCCTCCAGCTCGTCGCGTCGATACGCGGTGCCGCCGGGGTTTTGCGGATTACAGAGCATCAGCAGTTTTTCGCGCCCGGTGAGTTGCGGGCGCAGGCTTTCAGGATCCATCACCAGCCGCTCGCCGCGCGCCTGTAACGGCGCGTTAAGCTGGGCGCGTCCGGCGAGCGCGGCGGATTTGCGAAACGGCGGGTAAATCGGCGTCGGCGCAACCGTAGTTTCCTCAGGCGAAGTAAACGCGCGCACCGAGATATTCAGTCCCGCGACAATTCCTGGCATAAAGACCAGCCACTGCGGGTCGACGCGCCACTGATAGCGGCGCTGGCACCATTCAACGAAGGCCCCGGCCAGCCCCTGCGGATGCGCGCCGTAGCCAAACACGCCGTGCTGCACACGCGCCATCAGCGCGTCGGTAATGCAGGCGGGCGAACGGAAATCGGTGTCGGCCACCCACATCGGCAGCACCGATTCCTCATGGGCGTTCCACTTAATGCTGTCGCTGTGACGGCGGTTGATCTCTTCGTCGAAATTGAATGCCATGATACGTTGTCCTGCGCCAAAGGGGCTTTCAGACTAAGCCGTTTACCGGGCGCTGACCACTACTTTAATTTACAGGGAGTTACCCATGGCGGTACTGGAAATCTGCTGTTACAGCCAGGCCTGCGCGAAGACCGCAGAGGCGGCGGGCGCTGATCGGATCGAGCTTTGTTCAGCCATTAATGAGGGCGGCCTGACGCCCTCTGCGGGCGTGCTCAACGGCGTGCGGGCGCAGATAACGATCCCCGTTCATCCTATCGTGCGCCCGCGCGGCGGCGATTTTTGCTACAGCGAGAGTGAGTTCGCGGCGATGCTGGACGATATCGCGTTTATCCGCGAGCTGGGCTTTCCCGGCCTCGTGACCGGCGTGCTGAATGAAGACGGCGAGGTGGATCTGGCGCGGATGCGCAAGATAATGCGCGCCGCCGAAGGGATGGCGGTGACGTTTCATCGCGCCTTTGATATGTGTGCCAGCCCGTTGAAAGCGCTGGAAGAATTAACCGATCTCGGCGTGGCGCGCATCCTGACTTCCGGCCAGCAGGCGAGCGCGGAAAAAGGAATTTTATTAATTACGGAACTAAAGCGCAGAACCCGTGCTCCAATCATTATGGCCGGTGCAGGGGTACGGCTTAGCAACCTTAACCTGTTCCTGGCGCAGGGGATAGACGAGCTTCACAGCTCAGCGGGCATCCACGTTGCCTCTCCCATGCGTTATCGCAATACCGGCGTCTCGATGTCATCGGACGCCAGCGCCGACGAATACTCACGTTACCAGGTGGATGGCGACGCGGTAGCCGCCATGAAGGCGGTGCTTTCGTCAGCGCACTGATTTTTGCCCTCAGTTTTTACCGCACATCATGTCGCCCAATATGATGCTTGCTCGTACCAGGCCCCGGTCTTTTGCCGGGGCTTTTTTTATGCGCGCCCGCGCCCGCCTACCAGATCTGGTGGTCGTCTTGTCTTTACCGGGCCGCTCAGGGAAGATGCCTCGCATTGTCAATGTCTGTCGCAGACCTGCAAAGGGAGAACAGGATGATCGTCGGCATCGATCTCGGCACCACCAATAGCCTCGCCGCCATCTGGCAGGAAGGCCATCCACGGCTTATCGCTAACGCGCTGGGAGAATTGCTCACGCCAAGCGTCGTCGGCCTCGACGACGAGGGGCGCGTGCTGGTGGGCAAAGCCGCCCGCGAGCGCCTGTACACGCACCCACACCTCACCACCGCGCTTTTCAAACGCCATATGGGCACCGCCTGGACCGTCCGGCTCGGGGATAAACTGTTCCGCGCCGAAGAGCTGTCGGCGCTGGTGCTGCGCAGCCTGAAAGAAGATATTGAGCGCGCCTGCGGCGAGCCGGTTACCGAAGCGGTCATCAGCGTACCGGCGTACTTCAGCGATGCCCAGCGTAAAGCCACGCGCATCGCGGGCGAACTGGCCGGGCTGAAGGTTGAAAAACTGATTAACGAACCAACCGCGGCGGCGCTGGCCTACGGCCTGCATCGGCGGGAAGAAGAGGGCACGTTTCTGGTGTTCGATCTCGGCGGCGGCACCTTTGACGTCTCGGTGCTGGA
Organism: Cronobacter sp. EKM101R; assembly: GCF_963888145.1. NCBI lineage: Bacteria > Pseudomonadati > Pseudomonadota > Gammaproteobacteria > Enterobacterales > Enterobacteriaceae > Cronobacter > Cronobacter sp. EKM101R. Next base: position 513,204 of record NZ_CAWPHW010000001.1, read on the forward strand.
GTTGTTCGAAGGCGTGATGGAAGTGCGCGCCAGCGCCGGGGACAACTTTCTCGGCGGCGAAGATTTCGACCAGGCGCTGATTGAGGTTTTCGTGGCGCGCCAGAGGGCGGCGGGCGGCCTGCCGGACCCGGCGGCGCACACTCACGCCCTGCGCCGCGAGGCCGAACGGGTGCGCCATGCGCTTGGCGAGAGTCATGCCGCCACCTTTACGCTGCACGCCGAAGACCAGACCTGGAGCCAGACGATTCATCAGGGCGATCTGAATGATATTTTCGCGCCGCTATTGACCCGGCTGCGCCAGCCGATTGAGCGCGCGCTGCGCGACGCCCGCATTCGCGTGGCGGATCTCGACGACATTCTGCTGGTGGGCGGCGCGACCCGCATGCCGCTGGTGCGCCGTCTGGCGGCCAGCCTGTTTGGCCGTTTTCCGTCGGTGTCGATAAACCCTGACGAGACGGTGGCGCTTGGCGCCGCTGTTCAGGCCGCGCTGAAAAAACGCGACGCGGCGCTGGAAGAGGTGGTGCTGACCGATGTCTGCCCCTATACGCTGGGTATTGAAACCGTCAAAGCTTTCGGCCGTCACCTTGACGAGGGCCACTATCTGCCGGTGATTGAGCGCAACGTCGTGGTGCCGGTGAGCCGGATGAAAAGGGTCTGCACGCTGGCGGATAACCAGACGGTGGTGGAGTTTACCATTTACCAGGGCGAGAGCCGTCTGGTGAAGGACAACATTGAGCTTGGCAGGATGCGCGTGTCGGTGCCGCCGAAACCGGCGGGCGAGGTGTCGCTGGACGTGCGCTTTACTTACGACGTCAACGGCATTCTGGAGGCGGAGGTCACGGTGCCGCTGACCGGCGAGCGCCATCAGCTGATTATCGAAAATAATCCCGGCGTGCTGACGACGCAAGAGATTGCCGAACGCCTTGCACAGCTGAGCGCGCTGAAAATTCATCCGCGCGAACGTCAGCCCAATACGCATCTGCTGGCCCGGCTCGACCGCCTGTACCAGGAAAACACCGGCGAACTGCGCGAGGAGATAAGCTATCTCGGGGTGCGCTTCCAGCAGGCGCTGGAGAGCCAGGATGACGCGCGCATTGATAAAGCCCGTCACGAGATAACGCAGCAGGCGGACGCTATCGAAGCCGGGATGTGGCTCTTCTGATGCGCGCGCTGGAGATCCTCGGGCTTGCGCCCGGCGCGGACGAGCGCGCCATTAAACGTGCCTACGCCAGATTACTGAAAGGGTGCCGACCGGATGACGATCCGCAAGGCTTTCAGCAACTGCGCGACGCCTATGAAGAGGCGCTGGAGCAGGCGCGTCGCGGCGTCGCGGACGACGAAGACGACTACGACGAAGACGACGTCTGTGACGATGCCGACGAAGAGCACGATGACGACAGCGAAGCCGACGCGCGCAGGGAGGCCGATGCCACGCCGCTGACGCCGCACTTCAGCGATCCTGAGCCGCCACAAAGCGAGCCTGTTCGCCGGGCGCCGGTATATGCGCCGCCGCGCACGGCGGCCTTGATCGACGGGTTAAATGAAGAAAACCTCAACGCGCGCTGGCTGACGGCCCAGGAGGCGGGAGAGGCGCGTATCTTCGAAGAGGCGGTGCTGACGCGCTGTCTGTGGCATCTCGCCCCTGATGAGCACGCTTTTGCCGCCCGCGCGCAGGCGCTCTTTCAGTGGCTGACGCCAGGGCAACGCCTGACCCCTGACGACGCGCAGCAGAACCGGCTGCGCACCGTGCTGCTCGCACCTTATGCCGAACAGATGCAGACGGCGCTGGAGGAAGGGCACGACGCCCGTTATATCGCCTGCCTGCGCGCGCTGGCGAATACGCCCTGGCTGCAAAGCTACGACGGGCAACGCCAGTTGCAACAGCTGGCGCTGACGCTGCTGGACGCGCAGCCTGACTGGTTGCCAGAGCGCTTCGCGGCGCTCTGCACGCTCTTTCACTGGTATGAGACGCGCGGCGAGCGGCCGGATTTGCCGGAACTGTGGGCGCAGGTCATCGCCCGCGACGAGGATGAACGGCTGTATGCGCAGCTTGCGGCGCAGCGCGACGCCCCAGGCGACAGCCCGGCGCACCGGGCGGCGCAAATGGTATTGCGCGTGCAGGATGAAGACGCCCGCATGCTGGCCGGGCTCGACTACACCGATGAAGACTGGCAGGCCTGCGCCAGGCTGAACGACCTGCTGGCGCTCGGCCATCCGGCGCTTATCCCGCGTTTTGCGGGCGCGGATATCCACGCGTGGCAACAGACGTACCACAAGCTAAACAAGGCGCACGGTCCAATGCTGCGCAGCATCTGGTTTGTCGGTCTGATGATGGCGACTTTCAGCTGGATGCTGCCCGCGTTATATAACGGCACCATTACCCCCTGGGGCGTGGTACTGCGTGTACTGGTGGCGCCTGTCGTGGCGATGGTGGTGGGTATCTTCCCGCTGGTCTTATGGCAGGGATTAACCCGACCCTTTTCCGCCAATGACGCTGCGCTGAGCGAGCGGCTGCTGCCGCGGTTTATCTACTCCCGGCGGCGCAAACGCTGGCGGCTGTTCGCGCATGTAATCCCGTTCTGCGTGGTCAGCCTCGTTATCGCGGCGAGCTGCGGCCGGCTGGCGATGTGGGTGTTTGTCATTGTGACGCTATTGCTGGCCTGGACCGATCTCTGGCGCTATCCCGGCGCGCTGCGGCGGTATCGCAAACCATCGGCGCCGAAACGCAGCGGTTTGAAGAAACAGGTGCTGCTGGCATTGCTGTTTTTCGCCATCATCACCGGCGTGCGCGCGCTGCTGCCGGGCAAACCGCAGGCCACGCCGCCGCAGGACACGCAGCCTGTCGTCACGCGCGGCGAGGCAAGGCCCGGGCGCGTCGGGCCTGCGCCGACGGATTGCGGCACGCCGCCGCCCATGCCGCCGCTGTGCCGTAACCTCAACGATCCGCAGGCATGCAGCGAGCGGGTTAATCATGAATGGCACGCGCGCTGCGACAACTAGCGCTTATCAGCCCGGCATCGCCGGGCTTGTTGTTTCTCCGCGCCCGCTGACGGTTTCCCCGCCAGGCTGGTCGCTTTTAACGCAACCAGCACGTTGCCGCCTGGTTTATTCCTCGATTTGTTTGCCAGACTTCTCAGGGTGAATTTTTTTTGAGGAGGAGTTATGGGATTACTGAATTTTGTGAAAGAAGCGGGCGAGAAAATCTGGGACAGCGTTTCCGGACATAACGATGCGGCGGCGCAGAACGCCAAAGTGCAGGAGCACCTCAAAAAAACCGGCATCCCGGATGCGGATAAAGTGCAGGTGCAGGTGGATGACGGCAAAGCGACCGTAACCGGGCAAGGCCTGAGCCAGGAAGCGAAAGAGAAAATCCTGGTGGCCGTCGGCAATATCGCGGGGATCGGGCATGTCGATGACAATGTCGCGGTGACCACCCCGGCGCCGGAAAGCCAGTACTATACGGTGAAAAAAGGCGACACGCTCAGCGCTATCTCGAAAGAGGTTTATGGCGACGCGAATCAATATCCCAAAATCTTTGAAGCCAATAAACCGATGCTGACCAGCCCGGAAAAAATTTATCCAGGCCAGGTGCTGCGTATTCCGAAATAAAAACGCCTCTCCCGCACGCCGGTGCGGGAGAACCCATCAGGGCTTGCGTGCGACCAGGACGGCGCGCAGCGGGGCGGGGTAGCCTTCGCGGGTTTTGGTGGCGTCATCGGGATCGAGGAAATCCGCCAGCGATTCCGTTTCCATCCAGGCGGTGCGGCGCTGCTCTTCTACGGTGGTGACCGAGAAATCAGCGATTTTCACATCCACAAAACCGCACTTCTCCAGCCAGTTTTTCAGCGCAGGCGCGGACGGAATAAAATAGACGTTACGCATCTGCGCGTAGCGTTCGCCCGGCACCAGCACGGTGTTTTCATCGCCTTCCACCACCAGCGTTTCCAGCACCAGCTCGCCTTCTTTCACCAGCTGATCTTTAAGCTGCCAGAGATGATCCAGCGGCGAGCGGCGGTGATAGAGCACGCCCATCGAAAAGACGGTATCGAACGCGTTCAGCGCGGGCATCTGCTCAATGCCGAGCGGCAGCACATGCGCGCGGTTGTCACCGCCTAAAAGCTTACGCACCGCCTCGAACTGACACAGGAAGAGCTGCGTCGGATCGATACCGACCGCGAGCTGCGCGCCCGCGCCGACCATACGCCACAGGTGATAGCCGCTCCCGCAGCCGACATCCAGAATGGTGCGCCCGGCCAGCGGCGTAATATGCGGCAGCACGCGATCCCATTTGAGATCGGATCGCCATTCGGTGTCGATATCGATACCGTAGAGCGAGAACGGCCCTTTACGCCACGGCATCAGCGTGCGCAGCAGCTGTTCGATGCGCTTGCGTTGGCCATCGCTCAATGGTTCGGCGCTCTGCGCGCTGACGCTGTGCAGCAAATCAAGCTGGTCTGGCACAAGGGCAGGCAGATTGTCGAGAGAGTTGTACCACTGTTTAAACTGGCCGTGCAGGGCGTCGCGTTGCCAGGCCGCGACCTGGGCGGGCAGGGTTTCCAGCCAGTGGGCGAGCGGGCCGCAGGCGATCTGCTGATAAAATTTGCCGAAATCGATCATGCCGCGCTCCCGCCTTTCACCGCCACCAGCGAGCCGAAGTTAAAGCACTGGAACCAGAGTTCGCTGTGCTCAAACCCCGCCTTGCGCAGGCGCGCTTTGTGGGTTTCCACGGAGTCGGTAAGCATCACGTTTTCCAGCATGCTGCGTTTCTGGCTGATTTCCAGCTCGCTATAGCCATTCGCGCGCTTGAAGTCGTGATGCATATTGAACAGCAGTTCGCCCACCACGCTGTCTTCAAAACTGAATTTTTCCGACAGCACCAGCGCGCCGCCAGGATTCAGCCCCTGACAGATTTTATTGAGCAGCAGCTGGCGGTCGTCCGGGTTCAGGAACTGGAGCGTGAAGTTCAGCACCACCATAGAGGCGTTCTCAATGGTGATATTGCGGATATCGTCCTCAATCACCTCGACCGGGGTCTGCGCTTTGAAGGCATCAAGATGGCGACGGCAGCGCTCCACCATGGCGGGCGAGTTATCCACCGCGATGATTTTACAGCCGTCATGATGCACGTTGCGGCGCACCGAGAGCGTGGCGGCGCCGAGCGAACAGCCAAGATCGTAAACCTGGCTTGCGGGCTGGACAAAGCGCTCCGCCAGCATGCCAATCATAGAGATGATATTGGAATAGCCCGGCACGGAACGCTGGATCATATCGGGGAAGACTTCAGCCACCCGCTCATCGAAAGTCCAGTCGCCCAGACGGGCGATAGGCGCGGAGAACAGCGTGTCGCGATTTGACATAGCGTAAATCCTGGGGAAAACGAAAGGGGCGTATTTTGCGCTAATGAAACGAGAAAACCAACTCCCAGGGCATATACCAGATGTTGGCCAGCACCATCAGCAGCAGCGCGGTATAGGTGGCGCTCATGCCGCTGCGCCGCCAGCGCAACAGCCGGTGATGGAAGCCGTAATAGTGCATCAGACGACCGACAAGCAGCAGCAGGCCGCAGACGTGCAGCATCCAGTTCTGCGCGCCGTTCATCTCCATAAACAGCAGCAGCAACAGGCCGATGGGCAGATACTCCACCGCGTTGCCATGTATGCGGATAGCGCTTTGCAGTTCGCTAAAACCTCCATCGCCATAGGCGACGCGGTACTGCATCCGCAGACGAACCACATCGAAAGAGAACTTCATCAACAACAACGCACCCAGAACCGCATAAAGCGCGCTTACCATAGAAACTCCGTTTAACGCTGTTAATGGCGCCTTTATGATAGCGTGGCGCGGCCATATTGTCGCTGCCCTAAAAGAGGGTGTCCTGATGGGGGATGGCGGGCTCGTCGCCAAGGGTCGGCAGCGCCTCGCGAAGCGCGGGCCACAGCGTGTGCACCAGCTCCGGCGCATGCTCGATATCCGGCGTGTGGAGAAAGAGATAAGGCGTGGTGGTCTGCTGCCACAGCGCGAGTTTGGCAAGCCAGACCGCGAAAAAGTCCGCGTTTTGCGCCATATCGTCGCTGCCGATAAACCGCACCATTGGATGCTGCGCCGTGATGAGCGCATGAACCGGCACTTTAGGCTTTTTGCGCTGGGCGTCGATCACCGCCGGGCTGTGAGGCAGGGCGGCATGCACCGGGCGGCTGTCGAGCATCACGCGGTTGACGCCGCGCGCGATAAGTCCGCGGTTGAGCGAAAGCTCCGCCTCGCCTTTGGCGAAGAAATCGGGGTGGCGCACTTCAACGCCATACGTAAAGCTGCCCGGCAGGGCGTCGAGAAACGCCCACAGCGCAGGCAGATCGCGCGGGCCGAACGCGGCGGGCAGCTGCAGCCAGTACTGGCCAATGCGGGCTTCGAGCGGCGCCATCCGCGCGAAAAACTCGGCGGTTAAATCGTCGCAGTGACGCAGCGCGGCGTTATGCGAAATGGTGGCCGGGAATTTAAAGCAGAAGCGGAAATCGTCATGGGTCTGCGCGTGCCAGCGCTCAACGATCTCCGCCTTCGGCAGCGCGTATAGCGTGGTGTTGCCTTCCACGCAGTTAAAGTGGCGGGCGTAATCTTCAAGCGATGTAATGCCAAGCCGCACCCATTTCGGGTGCGACCACTGCGGCAGACCGAGATAAATCATAGGGCTGCGAGGATCTCCTCTGTGGAACGAACCCGCCCGATGCGCGGGAAAATATGCGTCATGCTGCCGTTGTGCTGATCGGCGTCGGCGGCCGAGCAGGCGTCTTCGGCGACGACCAGTTCAAAACCCATCTCCCAGGCGTTGCGCGCGGTGGATTCCACGCCAATGTTGGTCGAGATGCCGCACAGAATGATCGTCGTGATGCCGCGACGACGTAATTGTAGCTCCAGATCGGTGCCGTAGAAGGCGCCCCACTGGCGTTTGGTTACTTCGATGTCGCTGTCGCGTTTGCCGAGCGCGACCGGGTAGCGCCACCACTCTTCGGGCAGCGTATGACCGGCAATCGGCGCATCTACGGGCTGTTTCAACGCTTCGCTGAAATCCTTCGACCAGCCGACACGCACCATCACCACCGGCGCGCCTGCGGCGCGGCATTTCTCGGCAAGCCTTGCGGCGCGTGCCACGACGTCGTCGGCGCTGTGCGGGCCGCCGGCAAAGGGCAGGATCCCTTCCTGTAAATCGATAACCACCAGCGCGGTGGTGGCGGGATTAAGCGTTAACATAGAGACTCCCTTTGAAAGTAGGTTTTGGATGAGTACCTTACTGGCGTCACGCGCCGGGCGGTTGTCTATTTTTGTTAAATTTTGTGAGAAGCGACAATTTACGCGCAGCAATCGCGCGAGCGCGCGGCTTCGGGCTTATCGCGGCGCGGAATTTCCAGTATAATAGCCCCCTTTTTTCACCCAGTAGTGACATTCAGCCAAAGCTGCGACAGTGGTGCCTGCAGGGCAGGTGACAAACGGCCTGCGGCTAAATTAAGGGAAATCTCATGCGTACAGAATATTGCGGGCAGCTCAATCTGTCCCACGTCGGACAGCAAGTGACTCTGTGTGGTTGGGTCAACCGTCGTCGCGATCTCGGCAGTCTGATTTTTATCGACATGCGCGATCGTGAAGGCATCGTTCAGGTGTTCTTCGACCCGGATCGTGCCGACGCCTTCAGCCTCGCCTCTGAACTGCGTAATGAGTTCTGCATTCAAATCACCGGGACCGTGCGCGCGCGCGATGAGAAAAACGTCAACCGCGATATGGCGACCGGCGAAGTGGAAGTGTTCGCCACCGAACTAACCATCATCAACCGCGCCGAGCCGCTGCCGCTCGACTCCAATCAGGTCAACAGCGAAGAAGCGCGTCTGAAATACCGCTATCTCGACCTGCGTCGCCCGGAGATGGCCCAGCGCCTGAAAACCCGCGCGAAAATCACCAGCTTCGTGCGCCGCTTTATGGATGACCACGGCTTCCTCGACATCGAAACCCCGATGCTGACCAAAGCCACGCCGGAAGGCGCACGCGACTACCTCGTGCCGTCCCGCGTGCATAAAGGCAAGTTCTACGCGCTGCCGCAGTCTCCGCAGCTTTTTAAACAGCTGCTGATGATGTCCGGCTTCGATCGCTACTATCAGATTGTAAAATGCTTCCGCGACGAAGACCTGCGCGCTGACCGTCAGCCTGAATTTACCCAGATCGACGTCGAAACCTCCTTCATGACCGCGCCGCAGGTGCGTGAAGTGATGGAAAAACTGATCCGTCAGCTGTGGCTTGACGTGAAAGGCGTGGATTTGGGCGATTTCCCGGTCATGACCTTCGCCGAAGCCGAGCGTCGTTACGGCTCCGATAAACCGGACCTGCGTAACCCGATGGAGCTGGTGGACGTTGCCGATCTCCTGAAAAACGTAGAGTTCGCGGTCTTCGCGGGCCCGGCTAACGATCCGAAAGGCCGCGTCGCCGCGCTGCGCGTGCCGGGCGGTGCCCAGCTGAGCCGTAAGCAGATTGACGACTACGGCAACTTCGTCAAAATTTACGGCGCTAAAGGGCTTGCGTATATCAAAGTCAACGAGCGCGCGAAGGGCCTGGAGGGCATTAACAGCCCGGTGGCCAAATTCCTGAACGCGGAAATCGTCGAGGCTATCCTTGAGCGCACCGGCGCGCAGGACGGCGACATGATTTTCTTCGGCGCCGACAACAAAAAAGTGGTCGCCGACGCGCTGGGCGCGCTGCGCCTGAAGCTCGGCAAAGACCTGAGCCTGACCGACGAAGCCAAATGGGCGCCGCTGTGGGTTATCGACTTCCCGATGTTTGAAGACGACGGCGAAGGCGGCCTGAGCGCGATGCACCATCCGTTTACCGCGCCGAAAGACATGAGCGCCGACGAGCTGAAAGCGGCGCCGGAAGAGGCTGTGGCGAACGCCTACGACATGGTTATCAACGGTTATGAGGTGGGCGGCGGCTCGGTGCGTATCCACCGTGGCGAAATGCAGCAGACCGTGTTCGGCATTCTGGGCATCAATGAGCAAGAGCAGCGCGAGAAGTTCGGCTTCCTGCTGGACGCGCTGAAATTCGGTACGCCGCCGCACGCGGGCCTGGCGTTCGGTCTTGACCGTCTGACCATGTTGCTGACCGGCACGGATAACATCCGCGATGTCATCGCCTTCCCGAAAACCACCGCGGCCGCCTGTCTGATGACCGAAGCGCCGAGCTTCGGGAACCCGACGGCGCTGGCTGAGCTGGGCATCGAAGTCGTGAAAAAAGCGTCGCCGGAGAATAAGTAATATGCACTATAAGCACCCTGTTTCTGTGCTGGTGGTTATCTACGCCCAGGACACGAAACGGGTGCTCATGTTGCAGCGGCGCGACGATCCCGATTTCTGGCAGTCGGTCACCGGCAGCCTGGAAGCGGGGGAAACCGCGCCGCAGGCCGCCGCGCGCGAAGTAAAGGAAGAGGTCTCCATTGACGTTGCTTCTGAGCAACTGACCTTGATGGACTGTCAGCGCACGGTGGAGTTTGAAATTTTCAGTCATTTACGTCATCGCTATGCGCCGGGGGTCACGCGTAATACGGAGTCCTGGTTCTGTCTGGCGCTGCCGACAGAGCGGGAGATCGTATTTACCGAGCACCTGACGTACCGCTGGGTGGACGCCGCCGAGGCGGCCACGCTGACCAAGTCCTGGAGCAACCGGCAGGCGATTGAAGAATTTGTTATTAACGCCGCCTGAAAAGGCGCGCTTTCTGGAGATATTTTTATGGCAGGTCATAGTAAATGGGCCAACACCAAACACCGCAAAGCGGCACAGGATGCCAAGCGCGGTAAAATCTTCACTAAAATTATTCGCGAGCTGGTCACCGCGGCGCGTCTGGGCGGCGGCGATCCGGGCTCTAACCCGCGTCTGCGCGCGGCTATCGATAAAGCGCTGGCCAATAACATGACGCGCGACACCCTGAACCGCGCCATCGCGCGCGGCGTCGGCGGTGACGAAGACGCGAACATGGAAACCATCATTTATGAAGGTTACGGCCCTGGCGGCACCGCGGTCATGGTGGAATGCCTCTCCGACAACCGTAACCGTACCGTTGCCGAAGTGCGTCACGCCTTCAGCAAGTGCGGCGGCAACCTCGGCACCGATGGCTCCGTGGCGTACCTGTTCAGCAAGAAAGGCGTTATCTCCTTCGACGCGGGCGACGAAGACACCATTATGGAAGCCGCGCTTGAAGCGGGCGCTGAAGATGTGGTGACGTATGACGACGGCGCTATCGACGTCTACACCGCCTGGGAAGAGATGGGCGCGGTACGTGACGCGCTGGAAGCGGCGGGCCTGAAAGCCGATAACGCGGAAGTGTCCATGATCCCGTCCACCAAAGCGGATATGGATGCGGAAACCGCGCCGAAGCTGCTGCGTCTTATCGATATGCTGGAAGACTGCGACGACGTGCAGGAGGTTTACCACAACGGTGAGATCTCCGACGAGGTTGCGGCGACCCTGTGATACCCGTCATCTTTCAGGCTGCGGGCGGCGACGTCCGCAGTCTGATCTCTTCTCTTGTTCCCACAGGCTTTTCTTCAGGAGACGCGCAATGAGCATTATTCTGGGCATCGACCCGGGGTCGCGCGTCACCGGTTACGGCGTTATCCGCCAGACCGGGCGCCAGCTGACCTATCTCGGCAGCGGCTGTATCCGTACCAGCGTCACGGATTTGCCTTCACGTCTGAAGCTTATCTACGCGGGCGTCAGCGAAATCATCACCCAGTTCCACCCCGACTATTTCGCTATCGAACAGGTCTTTATGGCGAAAAACGCCGATTCGGCGCTCAAGCTTGGGCAGGCGCGCGGCGCGGCGATTGTCGCGGCGGTGAACCAGGATCTGCCCGTGTTTGAATATGCGGCGCGTCAGGTGAAGCAAACGGTGGTGGGCATCGGCAGCGCGGAAAAAAGCCAGGTGCAGCATATGGTGCGCACGCTGCTGAAACTCTCCGCTAACCCGCAGGCGGATGCGGCGGATGCGCTCGCCATCGCCATTACCCATTGCCACGTCAGCCAGAACGCGATGCAGGTCAGCGAATCGCGCCTGAATCTGGCGCGCGGACGTTTACGCTAACGGTAACCAGCGTTACCGTTCCTTTGCGAGACGCCTCGCAACTGTCACATCCCTTACCGGCGCCGCGATTTCTTGACTGGATATCTGTCCAGCTTTTTTTATATTATAGCCAGCAACTTTATAAGCCCTACGCAGGAGCGCAACGTGATAGGCAGACTCAGAGGCATCGTACTGGAAAAACAGCCCCCGCAGGTGTTACTGGAGGCGGGCGGCGTCGGTTATGAAATCCATATGCCGATGACCTGTTTCTATGAATTGCCGGAAACCGGCAAAGAAGCGGTGGTCTTCACCCATTTTGTGGTGCGTGAAGACGCGCATTTACTGTTCGGCTTTAATAACAAACAAGAGCGCACGCTGTTTCGCGAACTGATCAAAGTGAACGGCGTCGGGCCGAAACTGGCGCTGGCTATTCTCTCCGGCATGTCCGCCCAGCAGTTCGTTAATGCGGTCGAGCGCGAAGAGCCAGCCGCGCTGGTGAAGCTGCCGGGCATCGGCAAGAAAACCGCCGAGCGTCTGGTGGTGGAGATGAAAGACCGCTTCAAGGGCCTGCATGGCGATCTCTTCACGCCAGCGGCGGATCTGGTACTGACGTCGCCTGCAAGCCCAGCGGTGGATGATGCCGAGGCGGAAGCCGTTGCCGCGCTGGTGTCACTGGGTTATAAACCTCAGGAAGCCAGTCGTATGGTCAGTAAAGTCGCCCAGCCGGATGCGAGCAGCGAAACGCTGATTCGCGAAGCGCTGCGCGCGGCATTGTGAGGTAGAGGATGATTGAAGCAGACCGCCTGGTGGCGCCGGGCAGCATCGTGGCGGAAGAGGTGGCCGATCGCGCCATGCGCCCCAAATTACTCGACGAGTACATCGGCCAGCCGCAGGTGCGTTCCCAGATGGAGATTTTTATCCAGGCGGCGAAGCTGCGCGGCGATGCGCTCGATCATCTGCTGATTTTCGGCCCGCCGGGGCTTGGGAAAACCACGCTCGCCAATATTGTCGCCAACGAAATGGGCGTCAATCTGCGCACCACCTCCGGTCCGGTACTGGAAAAGGCGGGCGATCTGGCGGCAATGCTTACCAACCTTGAGCCGCACGACGTCCTGTTTATCGATGAAATCCATCGCCTCTCGCCCGTCGTGGAAGAGGTGCTCTATCCGGCGATGGAAGATTACCAGCTCGATATCATGATTGGCGAAGGCCCGGCGGCGCGCTCGATCAAAATCGATTTGCCGCCGTTTACCCTGATTGGCGCCACGACCCGCGCCGGGTCGCTCACTTCGCCGCTGCGTGACCGCTTCGGCATCGTGCAGCGTCTGGAGTTCTATCAGGTCGCCGATTTGCAACATATCGTCAGCCGAAGCGCGCGCCATATGGGGCTTGAGATGAATGACGAGGCGTCTTTCGAAGTGGCGAAACGCTCGCGCGGCACGCCGCGTATCGCCAACCGCCTGCTGCGTCGCGTGCGCGATTTCGCCGAGGTACGTCACGATGGCGTTATCAACCAGCATGTGGCATCTCTGGCGCTGGATATGCTCAATGTCGATGCCGAAGGTTTTGACTATATGGACCGCAAACTGCTGCTGGCGGTGATCGATAAATTCTTCGGCGGCCCGGTCGGGCTCGACAACCTGGCGGCGGCCATCGGCGAAGAGCGTGAAACCATCGAAGATGTGCTGGAGCCGTTCCTCATCCAGCAGGGTTTTTTGCAGCGCACGCCGCGCGGAAGAATGGCGACGAACCGCGCCTGGAACCATTTTGGCATCACGCCGCCGCAGATGCCGTGACATCACTGGTGCGAGTGAAAGCCATGCATAAAAAAAGCGCCCTCAGGGCGCTTTTTTGTTAACCCGTTCACCGGGCAACCCGCGTCAGGCAGGCGGGCGCTTCGTCATGCTGAGAATAAACAGCAGCGCCGCGCACAGCACCACCGACGGGCCGGCGGGCGTGTCGTAGAACGCGGAGAATGTCAGGCCGCCGGTCACCGCCACCATGCCAAGCACGACGGCAATACCAGCCATCTGCTCCGGCGTGCGGGCAAAACGACGTGCCGTTGCCGCAGGGATAATCAGCAGCGACGTAATAATCAGCGCGCCGACAAATTTCATTGCCACGCCAATCGTCAGGGCCGTCACCATCATCAGCAAAATTTTAACGCGCTGTAAGGGTACGCCATCCACAAACGCCAGATCGGGGCTAATGGTCATGGAGAGCAAATTGCGCCACTGCCAGCACAGCACGCCGAGGACAACCGCGACGCCGAGCCCCACGGAGATCAGATCGGCAGGCGTCACCGCCAGCAGATCGCCAAACAGGTAGGCCATTAAATCGACACGGATATTGCCCATTAGGCTCACTACCACCAGGCCCAGCGACAGCGCGCTGTGCGCCATAATGCCAAGCAGCGTGTCGATCGCCAGATGCGGGCGCTTCTCAAGCCACACCAGCCCGCCCGCCAGCATCAGCGTGACGACAATCACCGCATAAAACGGATTGACGTCAAACAGCAGCCCGAACGCCACACCGAGGAGCGAAGCGTGCGCCAGCGTATCGCCAAAATAAGACATCCGGCGCCAGACCACGAATGAGCCCAGCGGGCCTGCGGCGCAGGCCAGCAGCATACCGGCCATCCAGCCGGGAAGCAGAAGTTCAATCATAACGAGCCATTTCCCTTGCGCAGAATAATCCGTCCCTGCAAATCGTGACGGTGGTTATGGTGATGACGATAAATCCCCAGCTGCTCTGCGCCGCGCGGGCCAAACATAGAGATAAATTCGGGGTGAGTGGAGATAACTTCCGGCGCGCCGGAGCAGCAAATATGATGGTTCAGACACAGCACTTCGTCGGTTTTAGCCATCACCAGATGCAAGTCGTGCGACACCATCAGCACGCCGCAGTTGAGTTCATTACGCAACTGGTTGATTAAATCATACAGCGCCACCTGGCCGTTGACGTCCACGCCCTGAGTCGGTTCGTCGAGCACCAGCAGCTGCGGTTGGTTGAGCAGGGCGCGCGCCAGCAGCACGCGCTGGGTTTCGCCGCCCGAGAGTTTCTGCATCGGGGCGTCGATGAGGTGCCCGGCCTGGACGCGCTTGAGCGCAGGCAGGATATCCGCTTTGCGGGTGCCGGGGCGCAGACGTAAAAAACGACTGACCGTGAGCGGCAGGGTGGCGTCGAGGTGCAACTTTTGCGGCACATAGCCGATGCGCAACTGCGGTTCACGCTTGATAACCCCTTCATCGGGTGCTACCAGCCCAAGAACCACTTTTACCAGCGTCGATTTTCCGGCGCCGTTGGGGCCCAGCAATGTCAGGATGCGGCCCCCCGTCAGTGTTAAAGAAATGTCAGATAAAACGCGGCGTTGCCCGAAGGAGACGCTAACATTCTGAAGCGATACAAGATTAGTCATGGCAATTTAGTGATTGCAGAAGTTTTCGAATGTTATAATATCACACTTCCAACATTCATAACGATGATAAGTCGCATTATGTTACATAAAAATACGCTTCTTTGCGCTGCACTCAGTGCAGCAATCCTGGGTGGCGCAGCCACCAGTGCTCAGGCCGCCGTGGTCGCTTCGCTTAAGCCGGTAGGCTTTATCGCCGCGGCTATCGCCGATGGCGTTACCCCCACCGAAGTTCTCCTGCCAGACGGCGCGTCAGAGCATGACTATGCGCTGCGCCCTTCCGATGTTAAACGCTTACAGAAAGCGGATTTAGTGGTCTGGATCGGTCCTGACATGGAAGCCTTTATGGATAAATCCGTGAAGGCGCTACCCGCACAAAAAAATCTGGCGCTGGCCGAGCTCGCTTCTGTGAAACCGCTGCTGATGAAAGGCGTTGATGATGACGATGACGAGCATGAAGATCACGCTCATCATGGCGCAGAAAGTGACGAACATCACCATCATGGCGATTATAACATGCACATCTGGCTGTCGCCGGAAATCGCCCGGGCGTCGGCGGTTGCAATCCACGAAAAATTAGTGGAACTTATGCCGCAAAGCAAAGCCAAACTGGACGCCAACCTCCAGCGCTTCGAGGCCGAACTGGCCCGAACAGACAAACAGGTGGCGAACGAGCTGGCACCGCTGAAAGGGAAAGGATACTTCGTTTTTCATGACGCTTATGGCTATTACGAAAAACATTACGGCCTGACATCGCTCGGCCATTTTACCGTGAATCCCGAAATCCAGCCTGGTGCGCAGCGTTTACATGAAATAAGAACACAGTTGGTTGAGCAAAAAGCGCAATGCGTTTTTGCTGAGCCACAGTTCAGGCCAGCGGTGATTGAAGCCGTTGCCAGGGGCACGAAAGTTCGAATGGGAACGCTCGACCCGCTGGGAACGTCTGTCAGCCTGGGTAAGGACAGCTACATGCAGTTCCTGACTCAGTTATCTAACCAATATGCCAGCTGCCTGAAAGGAGATTAACGAGGAAGTGGATACGTGCAACAGATAGCCCGCTCTGTCGCCCTGGCATTTAACAACCTGCCACGACCCCATCGCGTTATGCTGGGGTCTCTTACAGTTCTCACACTCGCGGTCGCCGTCTGGCGGCCGTACATTTACCACCCCGAATCTGAATCGGCGCCTGTCGTTAAAACCATCGAGCTGCGTAAGAGCGAGATCCGCTCTCTGCTGCCGGAGGCGAGCGAGCCTATCGATCAGGCAGCACCAGAAGATGACGAAGCTATCCCGCAGGATGAGCTTGACGATAAAACCGCCGGCGAAGCCGGGGTGCATGAATATGTAGTCTCCACCGGCGATACCTTAAGCAGCGTGCTGAACCAGTACGGTATCGACATGGGGGATATCAGCCAGCTCGCGTCGGTCGATAAAGACCTGCGTAACCTTAAAATCGGCCAGCAGATCTCCTGGACGCTCACCGACAGCGGCGAGTTACAGCGCCTGACCTGGGAGATGTCGCGCCGCGAAACCCGCACCTATGACCGCACGCCTGCCGGCGGCTTTAAAATGAGCAGCGAAGTGCAGCAGGGCGACTGGGTCAATAACGTTATGAAAGGCACCGTCGGCGGCAGCTTTGTCGCCAGCGCCAAAGAGGCGGGGCTCACCAGCGCGGAGATCAGCGCGGTTATCAAAGCGATGCAGTGGCAGATGGACTTCCGCAAGCTGAAAAAGGGCGACGAGTTCTCAGTGCTGATGTCGCGTGAAATGCTCGACGGCAAACGCGAACAGAGCCAGCTGCTTGGCGTGCGTCTGCGTTCGTCCGGTAAAGATTACTATGCGATCCGCGCGGAAGACGGCAAATTCTATGACCGCAACGGCTCCGGCCTTGCCAAAGGCTTTATGCGTTTCCCGACGTCGCGCCAGTTCCGCGTCTCCTCTAACTTCAACCCGCGCCGTCTGAATCCGGTGACCGGGCGTGTTGCGCCGCATAGAGGCGTCGATTTCGCGATGCCGCAAGGTACGCCGGTACTGGCCGTGGGCGATGGCGAGGTGGTCATGGCGAAGCGTAGCGGGGCGGCAGGCTATTATGTCGCTATCCGTCATGGTCGCACCTATACCACACGCTATATGCACCTGAAGAAGCTGCTGGTGAAACCGGGCCAGAAAGTGAAACGCGGCGATCGCATCGCGCTTTCCGGCAACACCGGCCGCTCTACCGGCCCGCACCTGCACTATGAAATGTGGATCAACCAGCAGGCCGTTAACCCGCTAACCGCCAAACTGCCGCGCTCTGAAGGGCTTACCGGTTCGGATCGCAGCGATTATCTGGCGCAGGTTAAACAAGTGGTGCCGCAACTGACGCTTGATTAAAAGCGCGGCAATTAACAGCCGGTGCCTTCGCGCGCCGGCTTTTTATTTTGTCTGACGGCCTTCGCGCCGCTAAACTCCTTCATTATTTTCTCTTTTGATTACCTGGCTCTGGCCTGAGAACCGTCATGGACACAAAAAAAACAAAAAGTGAATACATACCCACCTTTGAGCGCGCGTTCCTGCATCCGCGCTACTGGGGCTCCTGGCTTGGGATTGGCGCCTGCGCGGCGCTGGCTCTGATGCCGCCGTCGTTTCGCGATCCGCTGCTCGGTAAAGTCGGGCGGCTGGCAGGGAAGTTTGGCAAGAGCGCTCGCCGCCGCGCGCGCATCAACCTGTTTTATTGCTTCCCGGCGCTCTCCGAGGCGCAGCGCGAAGCGATTATCGACGATATGTTCGCCACGGCGCCGCAGTCGATGGTCTTCATGGCCGAGCTGGCGCTGCGCGGCCCGGAAAAAGTGCTCAGCCGCGTCGACTGGCACGGCGAAGCCATTCTCAACGAGATGCTGGAAAGCAAAGAGAGCGTTATCCTGCTTGTCCCGCACGGCTGGGGCGTGGATATTCCGGCGATGCTGCTGGCCTCGCGCGGCGTACACGTCGCGGCGATGTTCCATCATCAGGGCAACCGGCTGCTGGATTATGTCTGGAATAAAGTCCGCCTGCGTTTTGGCGGTCGTCTGCATGCCCGCCAGGACGGCATTAAGCCGTTTATCAAATCGGTACGAGACGGTTTCTGGGGCTACTACCTGCCGGATGAAGACCACGGGCCGGAGCAGAGCGAATTTGTCGATTTCTTCGCGACCTACAAAGCGACGCTGCCTGCGGTGGGCCGCCTGATGAAAGTCTGCCGCGCGCGCGTGATCCCGCTTTTCCCGGTCTATAACGGCACAACACACCGTCTGGACGTGCTGGTGCGCCCGCCGATGGATGACCTGATGGACGCCGATGACGTGACGCTGGCTCGCCGCATGAACGAAGAGGTGGAGCATTTCGTCGGCCCGCATCCGGAGCAGTACGCCTGGATCCTCAAGCTTCTGAAAACGCGTAAAGAGGGCGAGACTGAGCCGTACCGCCGCAAGGATCTCTATCCGAAATAAAAAAGCCGCTCAAGGCGAGCGGCTTATGCATTACGAAAAGGGGCGCAGGCCCCTTTTTTATGAGGTTTACTCGACGGTCAGCACGCGCGTGGTGTTGGTGCTGCCGGTGGTGCCCATCATATCGCCCTGGGTTACGATAACCAGATCGCCGGTCACCAGATAGCCTTTGTCACGCAGCAGATTAACGGCATCCTGCGCCGCCGCCACGCCGTCGTTGGCGCTGTCGAAATAGACCGGCGTCACGCCGCGATAGAGCGCGGTGAGGTTCAGGGTGCGCTCATGGCGGGACATCGCGAAAATCGGCAGGCCGGAGCTGATACGGGACGTCATCAGCGCCGTACGGCCCGATTCGGTCATGGTGATAATCGCGCTCACGCCTTTCAGGTGGTTGGCGGCGTACATGGCCGACATTGCAATTGCTTCTTCGACGTTATCAAACTCCACGTCCAGACGGTGTTTGGACACGTTGATGCTCGGGATTTTCTCCGCGCCCAGGCAGACGCGCGCCATAGCGGAAACGGTTTCTGCCGGGTACTGGCCCGCGGCGGTTTCAGCCGACAGCATGACGGCGTCGGTGCCGTCCAGCACGGCGTTCGCCACGTCCATCACTTCCGCACGGGTCGGCATCGGGTTGGTTATCATCGACTCCATCATCTGCGTCGCGGTAATGACGGCACGATTCAGCTTACGGGCACGACGAATGAGGGTTTTCTGGATGCCGACCAGCTCCGGGTCGCCGATTTCAACGCCCAGATCGCCGCGCGCGACCATCACCACGTCAGACGCCAGAATGATGTCATCCATCGCTTCGTTGCTGCACACCGCTTCGGCGCGCTCGACTTTGGCGCAAATTTTCGCGTCGCAACCTGCATCGCGCGCCAGGCGGCGGGCATAGTTCAGATCTTCGCCGCAGCGCGGGAATGAAACGGCCAGGTAATCCACGCCGATTTTCGCCGCGGTGATGATGTCAGCTTTGTCTTTTTCGGTCAGCGCTTCAGCGGAAAGACCGCCGCCCAGCTTGTTAATGCCTTTGTTATTCGACAGCGGGCCGCCCACGGTCACTTCGGTGAAGACCTTCATGCCCTGGACTTCCAGCACTTTCAGCTGCACACGGCCATCATCCAGCAGCAGGATGTCGCCAGGCACCACGTCCGCCGGCAGGCCTTTGTAGTCGATACCGACTTTTTCTTTATCGCCTTCGCCTTTGCCGAGGTTGGCGTCGAGCAGGAATTTATCGCCAATGTTGAGGAAAACTTTGCCTTCTTTAAAGGTGGAGACGCGAATTTTCGGTCCCTGAAGGTCGCCAAGAATAGCGACGTGACGTCCCAGTTTGGCCGCGATCTCGCGGACTTTATCAGCGCGAAGCTGATGATCTTCCGGCGTCCCGTGCGAGAAGTTCATACGTACAACGTTCGCGCCGGCGGCGATAATTTTTTCCAGGTTATTATCGCGGTCGGTAGCCGGGCCTAACGTGGTAACGATTTTGGTTCTGCGAAGCCGTCTGGACATGTATTACTCCGTTGACTGAAACAACTTTGGTGTTGCGTGAACATAAATTCGGCACGGTGGCCTGTTTCGAATAGAGACACAAACCATAACCGAATGGCTTTATAAGTTACAACTTTGTTATAGAAATGCTTACTGGTCGTCAGAAACCAGTAAGCTCTTATCAAAACGCGATTCCTTGAGCGCTTCTTTGACTCGCTTCAAGTTATCCCGGAATTTTGCCCCGCGGCGCAGCGTAAACCCGGTCGCCAGCACATCAATAACCGTCAGTTGCGCAAGCCGCGATACCATGGGCATATAGATGTCGGTATCTTCCGGCACGTCCAGCAGCAGGGCGAGGCTTGCTTCGCGGGCGAGCGGCGAACCGCGCGAGGTGATCGCCAGCACCAGCGCGTCGTTGTCGCGGGCGAGTCGCGCCAGCTCCACCAGGCTTTTGGTGCGCCCGGTGTGCGAAATCAGGACCACGACGTCATCGGGGCCGCCGTTCATGCAGCTCATGCGCTGCACCACGATATCGTCGGAGTAGACGACCGGGACGTTAAAGCGAAAGAATTTATTCATGGCGTCATGCGCCACGGCCGCGGAGGAGCCCAGGCCGAAAAACGCGATTTTCTTCGCCTGAGTGAGCATATCCACGGCCCGGTTCACCGTCGCCATATCAAGCGACTGGCGCACGTGATCGAGGCTCGCCATCGCCGATTCGAAAATTTTGGTGGTGTAGGCTTCGACGCTGTCATCTTCATCGACGTTGCGATTCACATACGGCGTGCCGTTGGCGAGGCTCTGGGCGAGATGCAGTTTGAAATCGGGAAAGCCTTTGGTCTCAAGGCTCCGGCAGAAGCGGTTAACGGTCGGCTCGCTGACGCCCGCCTCGCTTGCCAGCGTCGCGATGCTCGAATGAATGGCCTGTGAAGGCGATTCCAGTATCACTTCGGCGACTTTACGTTCAGATTTACTCAGATGTTCCAGTTGCGACTGGATCTTTTCCAGCATGTTCATTGCTAACATGAGACCCGCAGAAAGAGTCATTTCACACGATTGGGAAACGACGATTAGTTTTATCAAGAATATACTCCTGATAGTACAGGTGCGGGCTGGCGTCGAAAGACAATGTTGTTGTTTTTTTTCATAACATGATCGCTGTCTGATTTTGTTATGGCGGCCATGGCGTAAAAAGCGCCAGCCGGGCGCGACGGCCCAATTTCTCAGCGATCACCGCGGCGCGTGGCGCTTTAGTGACCGACGCCGGACGCTTAGGAGTATCCTGAAAGACCTAAAAGCAGTAGAGTGCAGTGTAAGAAAATTACAATGATGACCTGTCCCGACAGGTATTCCGAAACGAGGAGAAAGACATGGCGGTAACGCAAACAGCGCAGGCGTGCGACTTAGTGATTTTCGGCGCCAAAGGCGATCTGGCGCGCCGAAAACTGTTGCCTTCCCTGTATCAGCTGGAAAAAGCGGGCCAAATCCATCCGGATACCCGCATTCTGGGGGTAGGCCGCGCGGACTGGGATAAAGAAGCCTATACCAAAGTCGTCCGTGAAGCGCTTGAAACCTTCATGAAAGAGAAAATCGACGAAGCCCTGTGGGATACCCTCAGCGGCCGTCTCGATTTCTGTAATCTGGACGTCAATGACACCGCCGCGTTTACTCGTCTCGGCAAAATGCTGGATCAGAAAAACCGCGTCACCATTAACTATTTCGCGATGCCGCCAAGCACCTTTGGCGCGATTTGCGAAGGCCTCGGCGCGGCGAAGCTTAACGCTAAACCAGCGCGCGTGGTCATGGAAAAACCGCTCGGCACCTCGCTTGAAACCTCCCGCGAGATCAACGATCAGGTGGGTAAATTCTTCGAAGAGTGCCAGGTCTACCGTATCGACCACTACCTCGGTAAAGAGACGGTGCTGAACCTGCTGGCGCTGCGTTTTGCGAACTCGCTGTTCGTCAATAACTGGGACAACCGCACTATCGATCACGTGGAAATCACCGTGGCCGAAGAAGTGGGCATCGAAGGCCGCTGGGGCTATTTCGATCAGGCGGGCCAGATGCGCGACATGATCCAGAACCACCTGCTGCAAATTCTCTGCATGATTGCGATGTCGCCGCCGTCTGATCTGACCGCCGACAGCATTCGCGACGAAAAAGTGAAAGTGCTGCGCTCGCTGCGCCGTATCGACCGCTCCAACGTGCGTGAGAAAACCGTGCGCGGCCAGTACACCGCCGGTTTTGCCCAGGGCAAAAAAGTGCCGGGCTACCTGGAAGAAGAGGGCGCCAACAAGACCAGCCATACGGAAACCTTTGTGGCTATCCGTGTGGATATCGACAACTGGCGCTGGGCGGGCGTGCCGTTCTACCTGCGTACCGGTAAGCGTCTGCCGACCAAATGCTCTGAAGTCGTGGTCTATTTCAAAACGCCGGAGCTGAACCTGTTTAAAGATTCCTGGCAGGATCTGCCGCAGAACAAGCTGACAATTCGTCTGCAGCCGGACGAAGGCGTGGATATCCAGGTGCTGAACAAAGTGCCGGGGCTGGATCACAAGCACAACCTGCAAATCACCAAACTCGATCTGAGCTATTCCGAAACCTTCAATGAAAGCCATCTGGCCGATGCCTACGAGCGTCTGCTGCTGGAAACCATGCGCGGCATCCAGGCGCTGTTCGTGCGTCGTGATGAAGTGGAAGAGGCCTGGAAGTGGGTCGATTCCATCACCGAAGCCTGGGCGGCGGACAACGATGCGCCGAAACCGTATCAGGCCGGTACCTGGGGCCCTGTCGCCTCGGTAGCGATGATCACACGCGATGGTCGCTCCTGGAACGAGTTCGAATAATCGACCGTCACGGAAGTGTGTTACTTTACCGGTAACATGATCCGGAACAGTGGTTGTGTAAAAAATTCTGTTTTAAAGCCCCGACTGGATTCACCAGCGGGGCTTTTTTCATTACACTGGCTGAAGCGATTTTGCTCTTGCGAGGCGCGGCTGGCGCGTATACGTGACAACTCCGGTATGTTGCGCAACGTCTGGAAAGGCGGCCTCAGGCAGAAAACCAGAGAGGACTTTTTATGCATCCTGAATTGTTACGGGTAACAAAACGTATTACCGAACGCTCCCGCGCCACGCGTGACGCTTACCTGGCCCGCATCGAAGAGGCGAAAAGCCAGACCGTGCATCGCGCCAGCCTCGCCTGCGGCAATCTGGCCCACGGCTTCGCCGCCTGCCAGCCGGATGACAAAGCGGCGCTGAAAAGTATGCTGCGTAACAATATCGGCATCATTACTTCCTATAACGACATGCTCTCCGCGCACCAGCCTTACGAAAACTATCCGCAGCAGATCCGCGAGGCGCTGCACAGCGTCGGCGCGGTGGCGCAGGTCGCCGGCGGCGTGCCTGCCATGTGCGACGGCGTGACGCAGGGGCAGGACGGTATGGAACTGTCGCTGCTGAGCCGCGAAGTGATAGCCATGTCGGCGGCGGTGGGGCTGTCGCACAACATGTTTGACGGCGCGCTCTACCTCGGCGTGTGCGACAAAATCGTGCCGGGGTTGGTGATGGCGGCGCTCTCTTTCGGGCATCTGCCCGCCGTATTTATCCCATCCGGCCCGATGTCGAGCGGCCTGCCGAACAAAGAAAAAGTACGCATTCGCCAGCTCTACGCCGAAGGCAAAGTGGATCGCGCGGCGCTGCTGGAATCCGAAGCCGCGTCTTATCACGAGCCCGGCACCTGCACCTTCTACGGCACCGCCAACACCAACCAGATGGTCATTGAATTTATGGGGATGCAACTGCCAGGCTCCTCCTTTGTTCACCCGGACGCGCCGCTGCGCCACGCGCTGACCGCCGCCGCCGCGCGTCAGGTCACGCGCCTTACCGGCAACGGCAACGACTGGATGCCGCTTGGCAAACTGGTGGATGAAAAAGTGGTGGTGAACGGCATTGTGGCGCTGCTCGCCACCGGCGGCTCCACCAACCACACCATGCATCTGGTGGCGATGGCGCGTGCAGCGGGCATCATCATTAACTGGGATGATTTCTCCGCGATCTCCGACATTGTGCCGCTGCTGGCGCGTCTCTACCCGAACGGCCCGGCGGATATCAACCACTTCCAGGCCGCGGGCGGCGTACCGGTGCTGATGCGCGAGCTGCTGAAAGGCGGGTTGCTGCATGAAGATGTCAACACGGTGGCGGGCTTTGGTCTTGCGCGCTATACCCAGGAGCCGTGGCTCGACAACGGCGAACTTTCCTGGCGCGACGGGGCGCCAGCCTCGCTGGATAACGCCACTATCGCGACCCTCGACAACCCGTTCTCGAAGCATGGCGGCACCAAAGTGCTGAGCGGCAATCTTGGCCGCGCGGTGATGAAAACGTCTGCCGTGCCGGTGGAAAACCAGGTCGTCGAAGCGCCCGCCGTGGTGTTCGAAAGCCAGCACGACGTTTTGCCTGCCTTTGAGGCCGGCCTGCTGGACCGCGACTGCGTCGTGGTGGTGCGTCATCAGGGGCCAAAAGCGAACGGGATGCCAGAATTACATAAACTTATGCCGCCGCTTGGTGTATTATTGGACCGCTGTTTCAAAATTGCATTGGTCACGGACGGTCGCCTCTCCGGCGCGTCGGGGAAAGTGCCTTCGGCCATCCACGTGACGCCCGAAGCTTACGACGGCGGGCTGCTCGCGAAAGTGCGCGACGGCGATATCATCCGCGTCAACGGACAGACCGGCGAACTGACGCTGCTGGTGGATGAAGACGAGCTGGCGCGGCGTGAGCCTTACCACCCGGATCTCAGCGCCCAGCGGGTGGGAACGGGGCGCGAGCTGTTCGGTGCGCTGCGTGAAAAACTGTCCGGGGCGGAGCAGGGCGCGACCTGCATCGACTTTTAACTATCAGGTGCGCAGGCGCGCGCCACATTCTTTAAAAATGGCGGGAGAGATCCACAGATGAAAAACTGGAAAACGAGTGCCGAACAGATCCTGAAAAGCGGTCCGGTCGTGCCGGTGATTGTGATTAACAAGCTGGAGCACGCGGTCCCGATGGCGAAGGCGCTGCTGGCAGGCGGCGTGCGCGTGCTGGAAGTGACCCTGCGCACCGCGTGCGCGATGGACGCTATCCGCGCTATCGCCAAAGAAGTGCCGGACGCCATCATCGGCGCGGGCACCGTGCTGAACGCGCAGCAGCTCAAAGAAGTGACTGAGGCTGGCGCGCAGTTCGCCATCAGCCCGGGCCTCACCGAGCCGCTGCTGAAAGCCGCGACCGAAGGCACCATCCCGCTGATCCCTGGCATCAGCACCGTTTCCGAACTGATGCTGGGCATGGATTACGGCCTGAAAGAGTTTAAATTCTTCCCGGCGGAAGCCAACGGCGGCACCAAAGCGCTGCAGGCTATCGCAGGCCCGTTCTCCCAGGTGCGTTTCTGCCCGACGGGCGGCATCTCGCCTGCCAACTACCGTGACTACCTGGCGCTGAAAAGCGTGCTGTGCATCGGCGGCTCCTGGCTGGTGCCGGCGGATGCGATGGAAGCGGGCGACTGGGATCGCATTACGAAACTTGCCCGCGAAGCGGTGGAAGGCGCGCAGTAACTTTTTACGCGACCTGAAATGCAGCGCGCCGCCTTCACGGGCGGCGCGTTTTTTTTAGCCTTTTACGGTCACGGCGGCGGCGGAGGTCTTCGCGCGCACGATGGCGTCATCGACCGTCTCGCCGGTGGCGAGCGCCACGCCGAGGCGGCGTGAACCGTCGATTTCCGGCTTGCCGAAGAGGCGCAGTTGCAGACCCGCGCCCAGCGCTCCGGAGAGCTCGCCAAACTTCACATCATCACTTTTCAGCGTCGGCAGGATCACCGCTGAGGCGGCCGGGCCGTACTGGCAAATACCGCCGATCGGCAGACCGAGAAACGCGCGCACGTGCAGCGCGAACTCTGAGAGATCCTGAGAGATAAGCGTCACCATCCCGGTGTCGTGCGGGCGCGGCGACACTTCGCTGAATATCACCTCGTCGCCGCAGACAAACAGCTCGACGCCAAACAGGCCGTACCCGCCTAGCGCCTGCACCACCTTCTGTGCAATCTCCTGGGCCCGCGCCAGCGCCGCCTCGCTCATCTGCTGTGGCTGCCAGGACTCGCGGTAATCGCCATCTTCCTGACGATGACCGACAGGCGCGCAGAAATGCACGCCGTCCACGGCGCTGACAGTGAGTAGCGTGATTTCAAAATCGAACTGCACCACGCCTTCGACGATGACTTTCCCCGCACCGGCGCGTCCGCCCTGCTGCGCATACTGCCAGGCACCGTCCAGCGCATCGCTGCTACGAACAAAGCTCTGGCCCTTGCCGGAGGAGCTCATGACCGGTTTGACGATGCACGGCAGGCCGATTTCCGCCACCGCCTCGCGAAATTCCGCCTCGTTTTCGGCGAAGCGATAAATTGAGGTTGGCAGGCCAAGCTCTTCGGCGGCGAGGCGACGGATGCCTTCGCGGTTCATGGTCAGACGCGCGGCGCGGGCGGTGGGCACCACGCGCTGGCCCTGCTGTTCAAGCTCAACGAGCGCGTCGGTGGCGATAGCTTCGATTTCCGGCACGATAAAATCCGGCATCTCCTGCGCCACCAGTTTTTTCAGCGCCGCGCCGTCGAGCATATTGATAACGTGACTGCGGTGCGCCACCTGCATGGCGGGCGCATCGGCGTAGCGATCGACGGCGATCACCTCAATGCCCAGACGCTGGCATTCAAGCGCCACTTCTTTTCCGAGTTCTCCTGAGCCAAGCAGCATCACGCGGGTTGCTGACGGGCGCAGTGCGGTTCCTAACATAGCCATAGCGGTATTCCTGCTGTGTGAAATTCTGGCGGCAGTATAACGAAAACGTTTGCCTTGCGCATTGCGCGCAGGTTGCATTTCGGTTTTTACAGGCTTATACTGTATATAAATACAGTAACGGGAGTTGCATCATGGCGGTAGAAATTAAATACGTCGTTATCCGTGAGGGTGTGGAAAAAATGTCATTTGCCAGTAAGAAGGAAGCCGACGCCTGGGACAAAATGCTGGACTTAGCCGAAGCCCTGGAAGGCTGGCTGGGACAGGCGCCTGTCGGTTTCGCGGAAGGTCAGGTCGAGCAGCTGGCGCTGTGGATGGCCGAGCAGAAAGACAACCTCAGCACTATCGTGCGCACCGGTCGTCTGCCGCAGGAAACCAGCGAGCACACTGACGGCGCGGCAGAAGCTGCCCCGGAAGAGACGGCTGAAGGTGAAGAGGGCGCCGTCGCGCTGCACAGCGCGCGTAAACGCACCAAAGCGGCCTGATCGTCTTCTCCCTGTGCCGCTGGCGGCATTATCGCGTCAGCGGCGCGGTTTCTCGCGCGCCGGGTTCTTGCGGCTGATCGTTCGCGTTAGCTCAACGTGAGCACCATTTTCACGTTAGCGGGTGTGGCGGGTGTGACTACGGTTACATTGTCTGCTGTCTGCTGTCTGCTGTCTGCTGTTCATTGTTCGCTATCCGCTATCCCCTCTCAAGTTCCCCCCTCAGTTTTATCCCCTCATTTTGTGGGGTTCCCTTGCGCTTCGCTGTTTTTGTACCAGGCTTTTTTCATCACCCGTCTTCGGAGAAGTACGATGAAAAAAATCGCAGGAGCCCTGATTTCTTTTGCATTACTCACCGCGGCAAGCGCCGCGCACGCGGATGACCCGCGCCAGGTGCATTTCCCGAAATGCGAAGGCATGACGG
The DNA here is from genome assembly GCF_963888145.1 of Cronobacter sp. EKM101R. NCBI lineage: Bacteria > Pseudomonadati > Pseudomonadota > Gammaproteobacteria > Enterobacterales > Enterobacteriaceae > Cronobacter > Cronobacter sp. EKM101R. The sequence continues at coordinate 540,386 of NZ_CAWPHW010000001.1, forward strand.
CGGAAGGTATCGCGGCGAGCGTCAAGCGCGACTATCTGCAAAACCGTATTGTGAAATGGGCTGACGATCAGAAAACGCTGGGGCAGGCCGATCCGGTCGCCTGGATCAACAGCAAAGAGATCGTGGGCAAAAACGATAAATGGAAAGTGCCGCTGACTGTGCGCGGTAAAAACACCGATATTCACTACCAGGTAATGGTCGACTGCGCCGCAGGCCAGGCGCACTATCAGCACTGATCCTCAGCGGCCCTTACCGGGGCCGCGTCTTTTCCCTTCCTTGCGGTTCCCCGACACATCTTGACGTCCGCTCGCTTACGCTTGGGTTATCACTCATCAGCGCAGAGGAACATAATGAGCAACTGGTTAACACAGCTTCAGTCAATGCTGGGGCAAAGCGGCGCAGCCGCATCCGGCAAGTCCGGCATTCAGGACGCATTGCGCTCCAAAGGACTCAGTAATCTGATCGCCCCCGGCGCGCTCGGCGGTCTCGCGGGTTTATTGGTGGCCAGCAAATCGTCGCGCAAACTGCTGGCGAAATATGGCGGCGGCGCATTGCTGGTGGGCGGCGGTGCTGTCGCCGGGACGGTGTTGTGGAACAAGTACAAAGACAGAATTCGCGCCGCGCATCAGGACGAGCCGCAGTACGGCCAGCAGCAGACGCCGCTGGATCGCCGCGCAGAGCGTCTCGTGCTGGCGCTGGTGTTCGCCGCTAAAAGCGACGGGCACATTGATGACAGCGAGCGCGCGGCCATTGAGCGTCAGCTGCGCGAAGCCGGTATTGAAGCGCAGGGGCGCGTGCTGGTGGAGCAGGCGATTAATCAGCCGCTCGACCCGATGCGTCTTGCCGCCGACGTGAAAAACGAAGAAGAGGCGCTGGAGCTTTACTTCCTGAGCTGTGCGGCAATCGACATCGACCACTTTATGGAGCGCAGCTATCTGCAGGCGCTCGGCGACGCTCTGAAAATCCCGCAGGACGTGCGTGACGAGATTGAACGCGACATCCAGCAGGAGAAAAAAGCGCTGCCTGGATAAGCAGATAATGCCATAAACAGGCATGTTTCGCTTGCAACGCGCGTGGGTTTTGCCACCCTTACAGTGTGTTAAACAAAAAGAACAGCGACATGCCACCGAAAGCGAAACAGATCCCCTACGCCATTACACAGCATGGCGACACCCGCATCGACAACTACTACTGGCTGCGGGACGACACGCGCGCGCAGCCGGATGTGCTGGATTACCTGCATCAGGAGAACGACTACGGGCGACGCGTGATGTCCACGCAAAGCGCGCTGGAAGAGCGGTTGCTCTCTGAAATGGTCAGCCGTATTCCGCCGCGCGATGTCTCGGCGCCCTACGTCAAAAACGGCTATCGCTACCGGCAGATTTACGAAACCGGCTGCGAATATGCGATTTATCAGCGCCAGTCGGTGATACACAGCGAGTGGGAAGAGTGGGACGTTCTGCTGGATGGCAATAAGCGCGCCGCGCGCAGCGAATTTTATACGCTCGGCGGTATGGATATCGCGCCGGATAACACCGTGATGGCGGTGGCGGAAGATTTTCTTTCGCGCCGACAGTATGGGCTGCGCTTTCGTAATCTGGACACCGGGCAGTGGTACCCGGAGGTGCTGGAAAATGTTTCGGCGAGCTTTGTCTGGGTCAACGACTCGCGCACGCTCTATTACGTGCGTAAACATCCGGTGACGCTGCTGCCGTACCAGATCTGGCGTCATACCCTCGATACCGCCGCCGATCAGGATGAGCTGGTCTATGAAGAAAAAGACGAGACGTTTTACGTCAGCCTCTATAAAACCACGTCGCAGAATTTCATTCTGATTTTCCTCGGCAGCGCCACCACGACGGAAGTGCTGCTGGTGAACGCCGATCTCCCGGACGCGCCGCCGTTAAGCTTCCTGCCGCGCCGTAAAGATCACGAATATAGCGTCGATCACTTCCAGCATATGTTTTATATCCGCTCTAACCGCGCCGGGAAAAACTTCGGGCTGTACCGCAGCCGCGTGCGTGATGAAGCGCGCTGGGAAGAGATAATCCCGGCGCGCGAGCACGTGATGCTGGAGGGCTTTACGCTGTTTGCCGACTGGCTGGTTGTAGAGGAGCGCCAGCGCGGCCTCACCAGCCTGCGGCAAATCAACCGCAAAACGCATGAATCAACAGGCATCGCCTTTGACGATCCGGCGTATGTCACCTGGGTTGCCTTTAACCCGGAGCCGGAAACCTGCAAGCTGCGTTATGGCTACTCGTCGATGACCATGCCGGACACGCTCTTTGAGCTGAACATGGAAACCGGCGAGCGCCGCGTGCTGAAACAGACCGAAGTGGCAGGGTTTGACGCCGCCAACTACCAGAGCGAGCACCTCTGGATCACCGCACGCGACGGCGTCGAGGTGCCGGTGTCGCTCGTCTGGCATAAAGACCATTTCCGCGAAGGGAAAAACCCGCTGCTGGTCTACGGCTACGGCTCTTACGGCACCTGTATCGACGCCGATTTCAGCGCCAGCCGGTTGAGCCTGCTGGATCGCGGCTTCGTCTACGCTATCGCCCATGTGCGCGGCGGCGGCGAGCTCGGCCAGCAGTGGTATGAAGAAGGGAAATTTCTGAAGAAGAAAAATACCTTCAACGATTATCTCGACGTGTGCGACGCGCTGCTGGCGCAGGGCTATGGCGACCCGGATTATCTCTTCGGCATGGGCGGCAGCGCGGGCGGTATGCTGATGGGCACGGCGATTAACGAGCGCCCGGAACTCTTCCGTGGCGTGATTGCGCAGGTGCCGTTCGTCGATGTCGTCACCACTATGCTCGACGAATCCATTCCGCTGACCACCGGTGAATTTGAAGAGTGGGGCAATCCGGCGGATAAGGAATATTACTTCTACATGAAGAGTTACAGCCCTTATGACTGCGTGAGCGCGCAGCGCTATCCGCATTTGCTGGTGACGACCGGCCTGCACGATTCGCAGGTGCAGTACTGGGAGCCGGCAAAATGGGTGGCGAAGCTGCGTGAACTGAAAACCGATGACAATCTGCTGCTGCTGTGTACCGATATGGATTCCGGGCACGGCGGGAAATCGGGGCGATTTAAATCTTACGAGGGCGTGGCGATGGAATATGCGTTTCTGATTGGGCTGGCCCAGGGCACGTTGCCGCCGGACCCGCTCGCGGATTAATCGTTATCGAGGTAGTGCTTTAACGTCAGACGTAAATCCGGGTTGAGCTGTTTGACGTTATTTAGCATCCAGCGCAGATACCCCGGATCGCGCCCGGCGATGTCGGCTACCGGCTCGCCGCGGTATTTGCCAAATGGCAGCGTGGCGATAAGCTGCGGACGCCCGGTAATATTGACCATCTCTTCCGGCGTCCAGCCGGAGACTTTCATGATTTCCAGCAGCAGCGCCGCCGTAATGTAGCAGTCAAACAGCGCGCGGTGATGATGCAGGTCCGCAGGCGTTTCAACCTGTAGCTTGAGGGATTTATACAGCCCCATATTGCTGTAGCGAATGCCTGGCCACAGGCGGCGCGCCAGCTTGACGGTACAAATCCACTCGCCCGGCATTTCGGGCAGAACTTTACGGTCAAAGTTGGCGTTATGCGCCACATACCACGGGCTGCCGTGGTAGCGCGGGATAACGTCTTCGATATACGGCTTATCCGCGACCATCGCCTCGGTAATCTTATGTATCGCCATCGCCTGATGGCTGATAGGGCGGTCCGGGCGCACCAGATCGCTCATCGGGTTGACTATCGCGCCGTCGATGATGTCCACCGACGCCACTTCGACAACGCCGCCCTGCAGTCCGCAGGTTTCGGTATCAATAATCCGTAGCATATGCGCTCCGCCGGAAGGGAAAACAGACGCCCGCCGTCATCAGTGATGACCGCGGGCGAGGCAGAAAGCCATTATTTCATTTTAGGCTCGTAAGGCAGGCGGGAGAGGTTCACCGACGCCAGGCGATGCGCGATAAGACGCTCGCGAAACCAGTCGCGCAAATGCTCAGGCTGTTCGCGCTCTACGGCTTCGGCGATGACCGGCATATTGTAGCGCTCTTTAAACGCCACGCCGGAAGCCGCCAGATCGACGTTCACTTTATCCATCTCTTCCTGCGGAAGTAGGGCAAGGTTCTGGTTCATGGTGTGCTCCTCTTAATCGCCGTGAAGGTACTGCGCCGCGCGCCGGATGACAAGCCTTATGTGGCGGGATGTGCCTTCCCGGCTCGACTTGCCATTAGCGCGAGGGTATTCTTGCGACTGATTTATAATAAAAAGGAATGAATAATATGGCACCTTTTGCCGCACGTTTTTGCCGTGCGCTGGCGCTTGTCGCCGCCGTCATGACCACGCCCGCCGTACTGGCGCATGCGCACCTTAAAACGCAACAGCCCGCCGCGAACGCGACGGTTGAGGCATCGCCCGAGGCGCTGACCTTAACCTTTTCCGAAGGCATCGAGCCTGCGTTCAGCGGCGTGACGCTGACCGGACCGGATGGCAAAAAAACGGATACCGGCGCGGTCAAACGCGCGCCGAATGATGATAAACAGCTGGTCGCGCCGCTTGCCGCGCCGCTCGCGAGCGGCGAGTACCAGGTGCAGTGGCACGTGGTGTCGGTGGACGGTCATAAAACCAAAGGCAGCTACCGGTTTAGCGTGAAGTAACGCCGTGCTGGAAAGCGTTTATGTCGCGCTGCGTTTCGTCCATGTTGCCGCGCTGATGCTCGGCGCGGGCGGAGCGCTGTTCTGCGCGTGGCTGGCGCCTGACGCGCTCGGACGGCATCTCGCGCAGCGCCTGCGCGCGCTCTGGCGCAGTGCCGCGCTGGCGGCGGTAATCAGCGCCGTAGCGATTTTCGCGGTTCAGGCGGGACTGATGGGCGACGGCGCGGCGGACAGTCTGCGCCCGGCTATCTGGCTGGCGATGCTATCGACGCGCTTTGGCGCGGTGTGGCTGTGGCAAATCCTGCTGGCGATCGTGACGCTGCCTTGCGTCTGGCTGGCGGCGCGGCGCAGTGGACTGCTGCTTGTCTTATTTTGCGCGCAGCTCGTGTTGCTTGCGGGCGTCGGGCATGGCGCGATGTACGAGGGGCTGACCGGCGCGCTCCAGCGGCTCTGTTATGCGCTGCATGTGCTGTGCGCCGCCTGGTGGTTTGGCGGGCTCGTGCCGCTCCTGATGCTGATGCGCGTTGCGAAAGATGCGCCGTGGCGCGCGGACGCCATCACCGCCATGATGCGTTTTTCACGCTACGGGCACGTAGCGGTGGCGGGGGTTATCGCGACAGGTATCATCAACAGCATACTGATCCTCGGCATGGTCTGGCCCTTTGAGAGCGGCTATGTCCGGATGCTGGCACTTAAGATTGCGCTGGTGGCGGTGATGGTGGCTATCGCGCTAATTAACCGCTATGTTCTGGTGCCGAAATTTTCACGTCAGGCGACGGCGCAGCGCCGGTTTATCCTGATGACAAAACTGGAGGTGGCGCTCGGTGCGCTGGTGCTGCTAAGCGTCAGCCTGTTCGCCACCTGGGAACCTTTTTAACTGGTGAGAAAGAAATGAAGAAATCGCTGCTTGCGCTGCTGATGCTCTCCTGTTCCGGCATGGCTCTCGCCGCGCCGCAGATTATTACGATCAGCCGCTATGAGATAGGCAAAGACAAATGGGCGTTCAACCGTGAAGAGGTGATGCTCGCGTGCCGTCCGGGCGATGCGCTGTTTGCTATCAATCCCAGCACGCTGATGCAGTATCCGCTGAACGACATCGCTGAAAAGCAGATGGCGCAGGGGAAAGTGACCGGCCAGCCGATTTCAGTCATTCAGATTGACGATCCGGCGCATCCTGGGCAGAAGATGAGCCTGGCGCCGTTTATCGAGCGCGCGCAGAAACTCTGCTAATTTCCTGCCACGCATAAAAAAACCGCAACAGCGCAGCAAGGCGCGTTGCGGTTTTTCTTTTTTATGACGTTCTTACCGCTTTTTGCTGCGAGTTTGGTCGCAGACTGGAAAAGCTGGTGTCGTCATCTATTCTTAAAAGGCAAGGCGACTGAGCCTGCATTAATGCCAACTTTTAGCGCACGGCTCTCTCCCAAGAGCCATTTCCCTGGACCGAATACAGGAATCGTATTCGGTCTTTTTTTATATGCTTATTTTAAAAGGTGTTTTTCGCGATTAACACGAAAACTCCCGAAAATTACTCGAACATTCCATATCCTGTCTAAACCATAACATACTCAGCACCGCGCGCGTCCAGGTATTTTTTGGTCATTGTTAAATTCTTATGGCCGAGCAACCTCTGTGCAAATTCCTTCCCATACTCAACTTCATCTCGCCTGCCTGCGAGACTCCTTGGTGGCACACTCAGCTTGGCCGCCTGAACAGAGGTATTAGGCTCACCTCAGAACGATACAGATGCAATCTGCGCTATGGCCGCAGGCCTTTCCATAATAACGGAATAGGTGAAGCAATTAAGTGATGAGCGGGAGGGAAAACACTTTAAGCCTCTCCTTGTTACTCCGGAACGAACTGAAATATGTGCACTTCGGGAAAAGTTGCAATGTGCTGAAACGGAAAGCAATATTAAAAAAACTACCGCATCCTTGTTATCGGCTTCTCTGAACAGCTCCCATTAATCGGGATACCCAGGCGTATAATCCTGTAGCCATTCTCTGCTATGTCTTCGGGGTTCATCCGGCAGCTACAAGCAATGAAAAAACTGATCTGAAAACCCGACGGACCGTATTACGAAGCCAGATGACTGAGCTGCATGGCATTAGCCATGAGTACAGCCGGCAGAAGGCGCGTTGCCACCATGCAACCTGGCGAGGCTATCAGATAGGGCTCTGGCTTATTGGAAGACTCACTGAAGAATGCGTGGGTGCCGGTAATATGGTGCATAAGCGTCAGTGATGCAGCCCACGCAATAGCGGATTACATCATTGTGTATTACAGCATCCTGAAGCCACACGAATAGAGGGGATACCGCCAAACGCATCGGAAAAAAGATACCGGAAGAACTCAAAAGCGGTGTAAGTTTTAGTTAACCGCCACATGATAGTGCGGATGACATTTTTTGGACATAAAAATGGTGAGGAATAATCTTTTCGTAGCGATAGATTAATTACTGCTATTGGTTTATATTCCTCTTCAAAAATGGAGGGGGTATGATTAAGCTTGGTCATTATAATTATATAGATTTTTCACGAGGCGTGGCAATCCTGCTTGTTATCATGGTACATACAGGTCAGCATGTTAGCGGTTTCGATGGGTTTTTAAAAAAAATAACCTCATGGGGGCAAATGGGAGTGCAGTTATTTTTTGTGGCTTCTGCTCTTACTCTTTGCATAAGCTGGCATTCAAGGGGGAATGAGAGAAGGAAAGGGTTGAAATTCTTTATAAGAAGGTTTTTTAGGATTGCCCCTTTATATTATTTGGGAATCGTTTTTTATTTTGCTCTGTCATGGGTGGATTCCAGGTATATGGAAGGTTATTTTGCCAGGAACTTTAACTATACGCCATCAAGAGTGATGGATAATATGTTTTTCCTGCATGGATTATCTCAGCGCTCTAACAATAATATTGTTCCTGGTGGGTGGTCTATTGGGGCCGAGTTTTTGTTCTATTTTTCTTTCCCAATTATCATGATGGCATCAACTGTAGTTTTTAAGCGGAATGGTCTTTTAAAAATATCACTGTGTATGTTCATAATAAGTTTGGGTTGGTTTTTGTATGTCAGCACCAGACATGGGAGTTATATATTAAATAGTTATTGGTACTATAACGTTCTTTCTCAACTGCCAGCGTTTGCGTTTGGTATGCTGTTGTATATCACATTGTATAAAATAAACTTTAAAATTAACAGCAAATTATATTGTGCGATGGCTTTATTAGTTGTTGTGTCTATTTGTATTTTTAATGCTCAAAAAAATGGCGCACTGATTTGGCTGAATATTTCCATAGCTTCATCGGCCTTCTTCATGATTATTCTGGTAGTGAGTAAATTAAATCTTAGGGTTTCACTTATTGAGAATATTGGAGTTGTATCATACTCCATGTATATTTCTCATTTTGTCCTGGTCTGGTTCTTTGTTCCTGTCCTTTCCAGGGAAATTGAAGGTTACGTAAATGGTGCTATTTCTTTTTGTGTTATGTATTTGATAACGGTTTTTGCTGCATACTTTATATCGAAAATGTTATATAAGTATGTTGAAAGCCCTTTTATAAAGGCTGGTAAGAATATTACAAAAAAAATTGATTCTTTCACCAAGTGATATGACATATTAATGTGGGAGAGGTGAGGTTGCTATCTCAACTTACACAGAATACTGGGAAACAAATAGATGACAATGTTTTGAGCTTAAATGGATTTAAAAGAAAGTTTTGATGATATTGAATGGGATCATGGCAATGACGCCAAGAGTTTGCGTGAAGCGAATGCGATGGTGGCGGCCTATGGTATGAGCGGGCTGCATGTGGCTCCAGCGTTACAAAGCCGTCATACTGAGGGGAATGCGATTGATATGAACATTTCGTGGTCAGGCGATCTGCATATCATCGACAAAGATAATAACGCTGTCATTATCAGAACACCGCCGCGAGATGGAATGAATACAGAACTCCATCAGGTAGGCAGAAATTATAACGTGATAAAATATCATGGTGGTGCTCGGGACAAGCCTCACTGGTCATCTGATGGGAGATAACATGAAAAAAATAATGATGATGGTAATGGCTTTTTTGTTGATAGAAGGATGTACCGCAGTACAGGCTGAACCCGTACAAGCGGATGTGAAAGCTTTTCAGGATAACGCTGATGAATGCCAGCACTTTGCTGGTGAATGGGACAGCACGTTATCTAAAAGCCGGCAAAAGGAAATTGAGGCAGGCGTAGATAAATATTGTACAGCGGCGCGTCAGCAACAAGAGCAACTAAAGAAAAAATATAAGGGAAATCATCAGGTAGAACAAATTCTTGCTAAGTACGATCTCTGAATGAGCGTACTCGCATAGTATTATTCGCCTGCGTTTCTGAGGCGACATCATATAACGGGATGTCGCCAGTTAATGACTTCGCGTCAAGTCTTCAGCATAACGTTTATTCACGCTCTGGTTGTGCTTGTTACTTTCTGCTCCCTTCTCAATATCAGCCAGAACTATCTCTAAATCATGAATTCATGTTGAATAAGGTCATCCCGCTCTTTCGTGAAGGAAGCGACCATCCTTTCTTAAGTGCGCAGAATTTTTGCCCACCAAATCTGGTGGATTTGTGAGAGCGAACCGGTAGCACGCTAAGGGATGGAGTATAGTGGGAGAAGGAAAACAAGGAGTTAATCCCATGAATCCGTTTATCTACGTTTTTGGCCTGCTTCTGACACTCGACGCGCTGCGTGAACTGGCCGGCGCCTCATCCGTTATGGGGCTGTGGTAAACCGGCCTGACGCGTGCAGGGCTATTTATCGTGCTTGCAGCTAAACAGCCAGAGCATAAAAATCGCCGCCACCACGCATCCGATAAAACTGACGATAGCTTCGTGAGTAAAAATGTTCACAGGACACCTCCCGACGTTGCTTCTCTTAAGCATAGAACATCCGTAGCCGGGTAAGCGTTCTGCCACGAATTAATGAGACAACGGCTATTTTACATGCGGTATTTAGTTACAACATACTTTTGGTTGGTGCGATGGGCGCAGGGACAACACGTCAGCGAGAGGATCGCCGGGTAAAGTGCCATACGGCATGGCGCGCAGCGCTATACTTGCCTGATAACCAGAGGAGCAGGCGATGTATCAGCGAATCGACGGCGCGGCGTGGCGGCATATATATATCGTGGGCGATCTGCACGGTTGTTTGCAGGCGCTGGTCAGCGCGCTCAGGCGCGAACGTTTTGACCCGCGCGTCGATGCGCTGATTTCGGTCGGCGATGTCATCGATCGCGGCCCCGACAGCCTGGGCTGTCTGCGGCTTATCGGTAAACGCTGGTTTTTTGCGGTGCGCGGCAATCACGAAGCGATGGCGCTGGAGGCGCTCGACACCGGCGATAACGCGCTGTGGGCGATCAACGGCGGCAGCTGGTATTTCGGGCTCTCTGACGTGGCGAAACAGGAGGCGCAGACGCAGCTCGCCAAAGCGCGCGAACTGCCGCTGGTGATTGAGCTACAAAGTCACGACAGGCTAATCGTAGTGGCGCACGCCGATTATCCCGCGTCGCACTATGTATGGGAGCAAACGCTTGATGAGCACGCCGTGGTCTGGAGCCGGACGAGAATAAACCGGGTATCGGCGGGGGAAGAAGCGTATATCCAGGGCGCGGACGCTTTTTATTTTGGTCACACGCCGCTGCGTGAGCCCCTTAGCAGCGGCAATCTGCATTACATTGATACCGGCGCGGTCTTCGGCAACCCACTAACGCTGATTTGCGTGCAGTGATCAGAAATCACTGTACTCCCGCGCCGGGCGCCAGAAGCCATCAATAAAATCTTCAACAGGGTAGCAACCCCCATGGCGCATCCGTTGCTCATCCATCGCTTTCAGACACTGCTGTTCCGTATTGAACACATCCACGACGATGTCATCGCAACCGCCATCCAGATAACAAACAAATAAAACCAGAGCGAACATGGCGTCCTCTGAGTGACAACGTTTGGTATAAGTGTAGGAGAAGCGAGGGGGAAGGGAAAACCGAAGGTTCTGAATCAGAGGGCGTAAATAAATAACCCGCCTTCAGCGACGGGTTCTTTTTGAATCAGGCAAGGCGCATGATCCAGGCATCAGCTTGTTGGTCGTAATGTTCGCGGTATAGCACAGAGTGTTCGCCGTTCAGGACGGCCGGAATACTGGTTTCGGCGTCCCAGGCATCAAGCTGCATGCAGAGATCCGGATCCGATTTACAGGGAATGCTCAGTTTGCGCTCGCCAGGCGCGTTGCCGTGCAACTCTGCATCATCTATCTCGAAAGTGCCGATTTTTACGCTGGTTTTTGACATAACGTTCTCCCTCAGACAGTACACAGGTGGTATGACCAGTCAGGCCCCACCGTTAAGCGTAGTCCAAAGCGCAAGAAATGCCAAAAATGCGTTGATGATTTTTTGCACGCCTTACAGCGGCGCGCCGAACAAGACGCCGTCGCGCACCAGCTCGCGCGGATAACTGTTCTTCAGACGGCTACCCACTTTTTTGGCAAGCCCCAGCGGCTGATGCTGGAAAGTGACAATCACGTCATCGGTGTCCGGCACTGTCTGCGGCCAGACATCGCGCCCACGATACCACTCCTGAGCCTCTTCGGCGGTCAGCTCAAAGGCCAGTGGGTTATCGCTTCCGGCCAGCGCCACCACGGCTTCATGCTGCCAGCGATACCCTTTATTATGGACCTCAGCCAGCCGAATGCCAGTGCGTGAAAAGCGCACCTTGCCGATGAAGGGCGTAAACGCCTGCGGGAAAAGCCAGATCTCTTTATCGCGCTGCCACAGGGCCAGCGTCTCGTCCCAGGCGAGCCCGACCTTGCTCGCCGCGGTGATGACTGCCTGCGCTTCACGGGTTTTCATCGGCGCGAAGGGGAAGGCGCCCACTTTGTAGGTCGGCGCGGGCAGCGGCTCGACGCCCGCGGTTTTACGCAGTCGTGCGACAAAAAAACCTTCGCAGTCGTAAATCTGCGGGAAGACATGCAGAAAGCCTTCTTCAGTCAGCGCCGCGTCGGCGCCCGGGAAGAGCGCTTCAAGCGAGAGCACTTCCACGGCCTGCGGGTAGCGCGCCAGCAACCAGCGCACCGTCTCCTGGTTCTCTTCACGGTTTAGCGTGCAGGTGGAGTAGACCAGCGTGCCGCCGGGGGCGAGCGCATGGAACGCGCTGTCGATAAGCTCGCGCTGGGTGGCGGCGATTTCCTGATTGCTTTGCGGCGACCAGTTGCGCAGCGCATCCGGATCTTTTCTGACAACGCCTTCGCCGGAGCAGGGCGCATCCAGCAGAATGGCGTCGAACTGTTCCGGCAGCGCGGCGCCGAAAACGCGGCCGTCAAAATGAGTCAGCCCGACATTGCGAATGCCGCAGCGGCTGATATTCGCATGCAGCACTTTAACCCGGCTCGCGGAGTATTCGTTGGCGAGAATAAAGCCCTGGTTTTGCATCAGCGCGGCGATCTGCGTGGTTTTTGAGCCGGGCGCCGCCGCCACGTCCATCACCCGCGCGGGCGCGTTGTTGTCGGCGAACAGCGCCGCCACCGGCAGCATGGAGCTTGCTTCCTGAATATAAAACTGGCCGCTTAAGTGCTCGGCGGTGCTGCCGAGCGGCAGCGCGTCTTCGTCCTCGCGTTCGATCCAGAAGCCTTCCGGGCACCACGGCACCGGCGTTAACTGCCAGCCATAAGGCGCGACCTGCGCAAGAAACGCCTCAACACTGATTTTCAGCGTGTTGACGCGGATGCTGCGACGCAGCGGGCGCTGGCAGGCGGCGATGAAATCGTCCATCGCAAGCCCGGCGGGCATCGCGTCACGCATAACATCAAGGAAAGCTTCAGGAAGGCAGACAGAACCGGGTTGCGCCACGGGATACCTCAGCGGGCAGAAAAAGAGGGCGCGAAGTGTAACACAAACGCCCCGGCGTGACACCGGGGCGCGGGCGTTAACGGGGAAGGGCGGTGCCCCACTGACGCCACTCTTTCGGCTCGCCATCCTGCAGCAGGAAGTGCTTACCGGCCTGCGCTTTCGGCGCGAGCGGCGTTTCGGGCGGGGTGGCGAACGCGATGCCGCCGCGAATGAACTGGTTAAACGTGCCGGTTTTCACCACGCCGCCCACCAGCCCGAAGTTCAGGCTGTAGCCGGAGGCGAGCCAGAACACCGAATTCTCGCGCACCAGGTGCTGATAGCGCTTGCTGATGCGCATCGCCACCATCACGCGGTCAGACATGCTGCCAAGCGACAGCCCGGTCACCGTGCCCACTTCGATGCCGCGGAACAGCACCGGCGTGCCGATATTCAGCGAACCGGCTTCCGGCGCTTCCACAGTAATGCTCAGGCCGTCGAGGTAGCGGGAATCGGTTATCGTCGCTTCCTGCAGTTCAAAACTACGACGTCCCGGCCCGCGGCCTGGCTCAACGTTGATATAGGGTTGCAGGATGGTGTCGAGATTCTCGACGCCCGCGGCGGAGATCTGCGGCGTGACGACCGAGAACCGCGTGCCGGCGCGCGCGAAGGTATTTACATATTCGGGGTAGAGCACCGCCGTTGCCTGCACCTCGTTGCGATCGGTGAGGAGCTTCAGCGATTCAATCTGGCCGATGTTAATACCAAGATAGCGAATGGGCATGTCCGGCGCGATCTTCCCGGCATCAAACGCGTGCAGCGTTATCTGACTGCCCACCGCGCGGGCGGCGGTTTCCGACGGGTAGAGCGTGCGCTTGTCTTTTTCGCCAAGGCCTGCGCTGGCGCCATTGAGATTATCAAAGCTGATGGCGCCTTTGAGCGCGCGGGAGAGCGGCGAGGCCTGTACCGTCAATCCGCTGCCGTTGAGCTGCACTTTCGCGCCGCCTTCGGCCCAAAAGACGCTGTTCGGCGTGAGCAGCTTGCGGTACTCCGGTTTGATATGCACTTCGATATCAAAGGCGTCGGCGCGCGGGCGCACGGTAATGACTTCGCCCACCTCGAATTTACGGTACAACACCACCGACCCGGCCTGCACGTCCGGCAGGCTTTCGGCGGTCAGCGTCAGCGTCGTGGTTGGCATGTCGCTTAAACTGTTTTCGACTGCTTTCTCCAGATTCGCGTAGAGCGGATAGTCGTTTTTCATCTCGCCTTTAGCGCCCGGCAGCACGCGAATACCGCCGCTCAGCCATTCGCTGGCGCTGGCGCCGAGAAACTCCACGCCATCGAGACCGACTTTCACATCCACGCGGCTGTTCACCACAAATTTACTGTCGCCTTTGAGCAGCTCGCGGTACTGCGGATCAATCGCTACCGCGAAGCTGACGCCTTTGGCCGTCAGCGAGCGCTCCAGCACCTGGCCTATCTGAATGCCGTGCAGGATCACTGGTTGGCCGGCGTCGATGCCGTAACTTTCCGGCGCGTTCAGCGTCAGCGTCAGCACGCCCGGCTTTTGCAGCGGCGTTTTGTCATCCGGCAGAACGACAAAATGATTACGCGGCTGACCTTCGCCCGGCACCAGCTCCAGCGTACTGCCCGTCAGCAGCGTGCTGATTTCCGGATTACTCAGCGAAATTTTGGGGCTGTGCATCTCAATGCGTGTGCCGTCGCGCAGCAGGTTCACCACGCTCGGATCGACCGTCAGTTCGCCGGTGACCGCGCCGCCAGGATTGAGATTGAGTTTGGTGAGCGTGCCCACTTCAAGCCCCTGATACATCAGCGGGGTGGCGTTCTCTTTCAGACCTTGACCGCCGGGCAGATCGAGCTTCACAAGCACGCCGCGCTGGCTGTGGGCGAGATCTTCATACAGCCCGAAGGTGTCGTTTTGATCGGCATGGGCGGAATCCGCCGGCGAGTCAAAGGCGATGGCCCCGTTGACCAGCGCCGCCAGGCTCTCCAGCTCCACTTTGGCGCCGCTAAGCCCGATGTTGGTTTTCACGCCGGAGACGTTCCAGAAGCGACTGCCTTTTTTCACCAGATTGGTGAAGCGCCGCTCAATGATAACGTCGATGGTGACGCCCTGTTTATCGGTGTTAATCGAGTAGTCATACACCCGGCCGACCGGGATTTTACGGTAATAAACCAGCGAGCCGCTGTTGAGCGAGCCGAGGTCCGGCGCGTGCAGATGAATCATCAGCTCGCCGGTATTCAGACGGTATTTCGGCTGGGTATCGAGCGCCCGGAAGTGGTCGCGCGGCTCGCCTTCGCCCGGCATCATGCCGATATAGTTACCGCCTACCAGCGCATCCAGCCCGGACACGCCTGCCAGCGACGCTTTGGGCGTCACCAGCCAGAACTGCGTCTGGTCGCGCAGCGCGTCCTTCATGTCGTTCTTGATACTGACCGTGACTTCGATTTTATTCAGATCTTCGCTCAGGCGAATATCCTGTACGGTGCCGACTTCGACGCCCTGATAGCGCACCGGCGTGCGCCCGGCCACGATGCCGTCGGCGGACATAAAGTCGATAGTCACGGTGGTGCCTCGCTCCTCGTAGGTGGTCCAGATAAGCCAGCACGCTATCAGCAACGCGATAACGGGCAGGATCCAGAACGGGGAGATGCGACGTTTTGTTTTAATTCGCGCTTCAGTCTGTGAAGCGGGCGTTTCCTGACTCATGTGCGTCCCAAAGTAAGCGGCTGTCCAGCCATTCAACAGCAAGAATAGTCAAAATCACCGACGCGCCGAAATAAAACGCCGCCGGCCCCATGACAAACGACAACAGCTGGTCACGGTTGACCAGCGACATCGTAAGAGAAATCACAAACAGATCGAGCATCGACCAGCGGCCAATCCAGGCCACCAGGCGTAACATCAGCACGCGCGCACGCAGGCCCTGCTGACATTTAAAATGAATGCTGACTAAAAGCGTCAGCAGCACCAGCACTTTGGTGAACGGCACCAGAATACTGGCGATGAATACTACGCCTGCCACCAGAATATTGCTCTGCGCCAGCGAGATGATACCCGACATGATCGTATCTTCCTGGCGCGAGCCATTGATATAGATAATGGAGATCGGCAGCAGGTTAGCGGGCAGCAGAAAGACCATCGAGGCAATCAGCGCCGCCCAGCATTTCTGCAAACTCTGACGGCGACGGCGGCGCAGCGGAATATGGCAGCGCGAGCAGCGCCCGCGGTTATCCGGCACGCCAGTATAGTGGCAGCCGAGACAGACGCGGAGATCCTCGTGATAGCGCGTGGCGGGGCGCTGGGGATAAAACCGCTCCCAGAGCTCTTCAACATTCAGATGAATCAGCGTCAGCACGCTCAACACCACCAGCGCCACAAACGCGAGCAGCCCGATGCCCGGCTCAAGCCAGGCGTATTCGCGGACTTTGATGGACGCGACGCCGATGCCGACCAGGTAGATATCCAGCATCACCCATTCCCGCAGTCGCTCCAGCATCAGCAGCACCGGGCGCAGATTCATGCCGAGAATATTGCCGAACCAGAGATAGGCGATGGCGGCGACCAGCGTCGCGGGCGCACCCACCGAGCAGAACAGCACCATTGCGGCGGTGATGGTATCGCCCTGGCGCGTCATCTGCCAGATGCCCTGGAAAAGGTTGGCGTCGATGCGCGTGCCGAGCAGATACAGGCGCAGCAACGGTTCGCTATACGCGAAGGGCATCAACAGCAGCATGGTGATGGCCATCGCCGCCAGCCGGGTTAATGACCAGTCGCGCCCGTCGCGAATTTTTGCATCGCAGCGCGGGCAGTGCGCAGTCTGGTTCGACTTCACCACGGGCAGCATAAAAAGGATATCGCATTGCGGACAACGCTGATAATGTGCCATCGGCAACGGCTCGCCGATGGCGTGAATGTTCAGTTTTTTGCCAGAAGAAAGCTGTTGAGTTTTGAGTGCCATGTGCGAAGCATGTTTTTATATGATTCTGTTATCGTAACTCATGAAATGATTAATCTTGAGCATGAGCGCATTTAATGCTTATTTTAGTAGGCTGGCAGAGTAAGTAAGACAACAAAGCGATCGGATTAATGAACAAAACACAATTTTACGCGGAACTCAATCGCGATTTTCAATCCCTTATGGCAGGGGAAACCAGTTTTCTCGCGACGCTCGCGAATACCAGCGCGCTGCTCTTCGAACGCCTTGAGGGCGTGAACTGGGCGGGTTTTTACCTGCTCGAAGACAAGACGCTGGTGCTCGGCCCGTTCCAGGGCAAAATCGCCTGTGTGCGTATCCCTTACGGCCGCGGCGTATGCGGTACAGCGGTCGCCACCGGTGAGGTGCAGCGCGTGGATGACGTGCATGCGTTCGACGGCCATATCGCCTGCGACGCCTCCAGCAATGCTGAAATCGTACTGCCGCTGCGCGCGGGCGGACAGGTTATCGGCGTTCTGGATATCGACAGCACCGTCTTTAACCGCTTCGACGCTGAGGACGAGCAGGGGCTGCGTACTCTGACAGAACAGCTTGAAGCCGTTATCGCCGCCACTGACTTTAAAAAATTCTTTGCGCCAGTCGCATGATAAGCAACGGATAACGTGGCATTTACGGATGGCGTCATTATAATGACGCCTGTTCATGCCTGCGGCTTGTTGGCAACATCCGTTGTAATCAGGAAATTTCATGGAAAATCAACCTAAGTTGAATAGCAGTAAAGAAGTTATCGCCTTTCTGGCCGAACGTTTTCCGCAGTGTTTTAGTGCTGAAGGCGAAGCGCGTCCTCTGAAGATCGGCATTTTTCAGGATCTGGTGGAGCGTGTTGAGGGCGAAATGAACCTCAGCAAAACGCAACTTCGTTCCGCATTACGTCTTTATACGTCGAGCTGGCGCTATCTTTACGGCATCAAACCCGGTGCCACGCGCGTCGATCTCGACGGCAACCCGTGCGGCGTTCTGGAAGAACAGCACGTAGAACACGCCCGCAAGCAGCTTGAAGAAGCGAAAGCCCGCGTTCAGGCGCAGCGCGCCGAGCAGCAGGCGAAGAAACGCGAAGCGGCAGGCGCTGAAGGCGAAGAGAACGGCGCTGCGCGTCGTGAACGTAAGCCGCGTCCGGCTCCGCGTCGCCAGGAAAACGCCGAGCGCAAACCTCGCGCCGCTAAACCTGCCGCCGCCAAACCATCGCGCCCTGCGCGTGAAGAGCGCCATACTCCGGTGTCTGACATTACGGCGCTCAGCGTCGGCCAGGCCATCAAGGTCAAAGCAGGCAACAACGCGATGGACGCCACCGTGCAGGAAATTACCAAAGATGGCGTCCGTGTACAGCTGACTTCTGGTATGTCGATGATTGTACGCGCAGAACATTTATTGTTCTGAAACGGAGGTCAACCAGGGCATGAACACTTTTTTTAAGCTTACCGCCGTCGCCGGCCTGCTGCTGATGGCGGGTCAGGCGTTGGCCGTGGATGACATTACCCGTCCTGACCAGATCCCGGTTCTGAAAGAAGAGCCGCAGCATGCCACTGTTAGCGAGCGCGTGACCTCAAGGTTCACCCGCTCTCACTACCGCCAGTTCGATCTTAACGAAGCTTTCTCCGCCAAAATCTTCGATCGTTACCTCAACCTTCTCGACTACAGCCATAACGTGCTGCTGGCGGGGGACGTTGAGCAGTTCGCGAAGAAAAAAGGGCAGATTGGCGATGAACTGCGTAGCGGCAAGCTTGATGTGTTTTACGATCTCTACAATCTGGCACAGCAGCGCCGTTTTGAGCGTTATCAGTACGCGCTGAAAGTGCTGGAAAGACCGATGGATTTCACCGGTAACGATACGTTTGATATCGATCGCAGCAAGGCGCCCTGGCCTGCCAGCGAAGCGGAGTTGAATAAACTCTGGGACGGCAAAGTCAAATATGACGAGCTGAGCCTGAAGCTGACCGGTAAAACCGATGCGGAAATCCGTGAAACGCTGACCAAGCGTTATAAATTCGCGATCCGCCGTCTGGCGCAGACCAACAGCGAAGATGTGTTCTCGCTGGCGATGACCGCCTTCGCGCATGAGATTGACCCGCATACCAACTATCTCTCGCCGCGCAGCACCGAGCAGTTCAACACCGAAATGAGCCTCTCGCTTGAGGGCATCGGCGCCGTTCTGCAAATGGACGATGACTATACCGTCATCAACTCCATGGTCGCGGGCGGCCCGGCCGCGAAAAGCAAGGCGATAAGCGTTGGCGATCGCATTGTCGGGGTAGGCCAGGTCGGTCAGCAGATGCAGGATGTGATCGGCTGGCGCCTGGACGACGTCGTCGCGCTCATCAAAGGGCCAAAGGGCAGTAAAGTACGCCTTGAAGTTCTGCCTGCCGGTAAAGGCACCAAAACCCGCATCGTGACGCTGACGCGCGAGCGCATTCGTCTCGAAGATCGCGCGGTGAAGATGTCGGTGAAAAATGTCGGTAAAGAAAAAATCGGCGTGCTGGATATCCCTGGCTTCTATGTTGGTCTGACCGATGACGTGAAAGTGCAGCTCCAGAAGCTTGAGAAGCAGAATGTGTCGGGCGTGATCATCGACCTGCGCTCAAACGGCGGCGGTGCGCTGACGGAAGCGGTTTCGCTCTCCGGTCTGTTTATTCCGTCTGGCCCGGTGGTGCAGGTGCGTGATAACAACGGCAAGGTGCGTGAAGATCGCGACACCGACGGCGTGGTGTATTACAAAGGTCCGCTGGTGGTGATGGTCGACCGTTTCAGCGCCTCGGCGTCTGAGATTTTCGCCGCCGCCATGCAGGATTACGGCCGCGCGCTGATTGTCGGCGAACCGACCTTCGGCAAGGGCACCGTGCAGCAATACCGTTCGCTGAACCGCATCTACGATCAGATGCTGCGTCCTGAATGGCCGGCGCTGGGTTCCGTGCAGTACACCATCCAGAAATTCTACCGTGTTAACGGCGGCAGTACCCAGCGTAAAGGGGTCACGCCGGATATCATCATGCCAACCGGCAATGAAGAGACGGAAACCGGCGAGAAATTCGAGGATAACGCACTGCCGTGGGACAGCATCAATGCGGCGACGTATGAGAAATCCGGCGATCTGAAGCCGCTCGGTCCTGAGCTGCTGAAAGACCACAACGAACGTATCGCGAAAGATCCAGAGTTCCAGTACATCATCAAGGATATTGCTCGTTATAACGCCATGAAAGATAAGCGTAATATGGTTTCGCTTAACCTTGCCCAGCGTGAAAAAGAGAACCATGAAGATGATGCAACCCGACTGGCGCGTATCAACGATCGTCTGAAGCGTGCGGGCAAACCGCCGCTGGCGAAGCTTGAGGATCTGCCGAAGGATTATCAGGAGCCCGATCCGTATCTCGATGAAACGGTGCATATTGCCCTTGATCTGGCGAAGATGACCAAAGAGAAAACGGCGCAGCCCGCTGATCCGCAGAAGTAAAACTCCCCAACCGGCGCCCTCTGAGGCGCCGGTTTTTTTAGCGACGTGTTTAGCCCCGTCAGCGAAATGCTACAAAATGTAAAGTTTCGTATTTTTAGAGACTTGCCAGCCTCTGATGCTTGAAAACGCCGTGCGCGCCCCTACGATGTGTGTAATCGCATACTGCGTATTGTTAAACCGAGGTAAAAAGAAAATTATGATGCGAATTGCGCTTTTCCTGTTGACTAACCTGGCCGTCATGATGGTGTTCGGTCTGGTGCTCAGCCTGACAGGGATCCAGTCAAGCAGCGTGACGGGCCTTCTGATCATGGCGCTGCTGTTTGGCTTCGGCGGCTCGATTATTTCGCTGCTGATGTCCAAATGGATGGCGCTGAAATCGGTGGGTGGTGAAGTTATTGAAGCGCCGCGTAATGAAACGGAACGCTGGCTGATGGATACCGTGGCGCAGCAGTCGCGCCAGGCTGGCATCGCCATGCCACAGGTAGCTATCTATCATGCGCCGGATATCAACGCGTTCGCCACGGGCGCGCGTCGCGACGCCTCGCTGGTGGCGGTGAGTACCGGCCTGTTGCAGAACATGAGCCGCGATGAAGCGGAAGCGGTTATCGCGCATGAAATCAGCCACATCGCCAACGGCGACATGGTCACCATGACGCTGATTCAGGGCGTGGTGAACACTTTCGTGATTTTCATTTCGCGTATCATCGCGCAGGTGGCGGCAGGTTTTCTCGGCGGCAACCGCGACGAAGGCGAAGAGAGCAACGGCAACCCGCTGATTTACTTTGCGGTGGCGACCGTGCTGGAACTGGTGTTTGGTATCCTCGCGAGCATTATCACAATGTGGTTCTCGCGCTACCGTGAATTCCACGCTGACGCCGGCTCCGCGAAACTGGTGGGCCGCGAGAAGATGATTGCGGCGCTCCAGCGCCTGAAAACCAGCTACGAGCCGCAGGAAGCGAGCAGCATGATGGCGTTTTGCATCAACGGTAAATCGAAATCGCTGAGCGAACTGTTCATGACGCACCCGCCGCTGGATAAACGTATCGAAGCGTTGCGTAGCGGTGAATACCTGAAGTAATCGCATACTTGATAACGTCGAAAGCGCGCCTGAGGGCGCGCTTTTTTTTGGGCGTCAGAAGCCGCTTGCGTTTTTTTTACGTCTGTCCGGCAGGCGCTAAGCGCTTGATCCGCCGCTGAAGATATATCCTGAGCGCTAATCAGGTTTTATGTCGCAGAATTTTCATGCGCGAGCACAGATACATTGCGGCGCCGTCGCCCGGAATTTATAATAAAAACCGGTTCTGATTTTTATAAAACAAATGCGATCGAGGTGATCAATGGCAATCGCAGACTTAGATAAACAGCCTGACTCCGTCTCTTCGGTGCTCAAGGTCTTTGGTATCTTGCAGGCGTTGGGTGAAGAGCGGGAAATTGGTATCACCGAATTGTCGCAGCGCGTCATGATGTCAAAAAGCACGGTTTACCGCTTTTTGCAGACCATGAAATCTCTGGGCTATGTCGCTCAGGAAGGGGAGTCAGAAAAGTATTCTCTGACGCTCAAGCTCTTTGAGCTTGGCGCCCGTGCGCTACAGAATGTCGATCTGATCCGCAGCGCGGATATCCAGATGCGTGAACTGTCACGCCTGACAAAGGAA
Organism: Cronobacter sp. EKM101R; assembly: GCF_963888145.1. Classification (NCBI taxonomy): domain Bacteria; kingdom Pseudomonadati; phylum Pseudomonadota; class Gammaproteobacteria; order Enterobacterales; family Enterobacteriaceae; genus Cronobacter; species Cronobacter sp. EKM101R. The sequence continues at coordinate 562,013 of NZ_CAWPHW010000001.1, forward strand.
ACGATTCACCTGGGCGCGCTGGACGAAGACAGCATTGTCTACATCCATAAAATCGACTCGATGTATAACCTGCGCATGTATTCGCGCATCGGTCGCCGCAATCCGCTCTACAGTACCGCTATCGGTAAAGTGCTGCTGGCCTGGCGCGACCGCGACGAGGTACGACAGATCCTCGAAGGCGTCGAGTATAAACGCAGCACCGATCGCACGATTGTCTCCACGGAGGCGCTGCTGCCGGTGCTGGATCAGGTCCGTGAACACGGTTACGGCGAAGATAACGAAGAGCAGGAAGAAGGGCTGCGCTGCATCGCGGTGCCGGTATTCGACCGCTTTGGCGTGGTGATCGCGGGGCTGAGTATCTCTTTCCCGACGCTGCGTTTCTCCGAGGAGCGTCTGCACGAGTATGTGGAAATTCTGCATACCGCCGCGCGGAAAATCTCCGAACAGATGGGTTATAACGATTACCCGTTCTGATAAAAGCGCCGCAGCGGGTCTGCGGCGTTTTACTGTGTCGCGTTAGCTGTTATCCACGACGGTTTCGCTTTTACGCAGCACCGGGCAGGCGGTAATGCCGATGATCCCGGTGTCAGAATGGATGAACTGCGCGTTGACCACCTGTCTCGCTGTCAGATAGCGGCACTGCAATCCTAAGCCCGCGGCATTCTCATGACTGCCAATCAACACTCCATAACCGCTAAAAAGCAGCGCAACCCAGGCCACGACGACGAGTGCGGCGATACGAATCAAATAGCGCATAACGGCTCCGTTTGTTTACGTTCAGGCGTACAGCCTGCCGCGCCTGCCGCTTCGTCGCAAGGAGAGGATTCCGTATTAGGTGACTTAACGTTACAGTGATATTTGGTTTAAGGTTTCCGTGATAATTTGGCCCCGTAGATGCCGTAACGGAGAAGGTAGTGAAAAAATTCAGATGGGCTATTTTGCTGGCCGTGCTGGTGGCCTGTTTATTGCTGTGGACGCAGACTATCAATGTGATGTGCGATCAGGACGTTCAGTTTTTCAGCGGCATTTGCACCATCAATAAGTTCATTCCCTGGTAACGCGTCAGTCAGGCGATGCCCTTACGCCGCAGCGGTGGTAAGATAGCGCGTTTCCTTGAGGTGGTTAGCATGAACGATATTGTAAATTCTGGTGCTTTAAACGTCGCCTCCCTGGCGATTTCTCTCTTTGGCGCTCTCGTGGCGCTGGTGGCCTGGTTTTTTATTAACCGTGCAAGCGTGCGCGCAAACCAACAGGTTGAACTGCTGGAAGCGCTGCTTGAGCAGGAAAAGCGCCAGACGGCGCTGCTGCGCCGTCTGTGCGACGCGAACGAGCCGGAGGCGCAGACGCCTGCCGCCACGCCCGCGGCGACGCAGGATGACGACGACGGTTTCGTCCGCCTGGTGGCTGAGCGCTAATCGCCAACGCCCCGGAGGTGATGAGCATGGTCTGGAAGAATCCCTGGTACGATCCCACGAAAGCGCATCACCGCCCTGACGGCTTTTGCAACACGCAGGAGGTCGGGCATCAGCCCGGCGATTTGCGCCGCTGGCAGGATGAACGCAAAGCCCAGGGGCTGCCGCACCCGCCCGGTGGCGGGTACGACGCGTTTATCCGACAGTGGTGGCAGCCAGCGGTTATTGAGGGCGAAGAGGACGGCGTCTGGTGGCTCGGCCACGCCACGCTGCTGATTCGTCTCAATGGCCGTTATATTCTCACCGATCCCCTGTTTTCCCGCCGCGCTTCGCCGGTGAGCTTTTACGGCCCCGTCCGTAAAACGCCGTTGCCGCTGGAGCTTGCCCGCCTGCCGCGTATCGACGCGGTGCTGATTTCACACAATCATTACGATCATCTGGACAACAACACGGTACGCCGCCTTGTGAAACGCTTCCCTGACGCGGCGTTTTTTGTGCCGCTGGGCCTGAAAGGGTGGTTTGTGAAGCGCGGCATCCGTGACGTTACTGAACTCGACTGGTGGGAGAGCCAGTCCTGGGGTGACCTGCGCATGACCGCCGTGCCGGCGCAGCACTGGAGCATGCGCACCCCGTGGGACCGAAACCGTTCACTGTGGTGTGGTTGGGTCATTGAAAGCGTCTCGCAGCGTTTCTGGTTCAGCGGCGACAGCGGTTATACATCTGAGTTGCTGGAAATTCCGCGCCGTCTGGGGCCGCTGACGGGCGCGGCCATTCCCATCGGCGCCTATGCGCCACGCTGGTTTATGGCGCCGCACCATATGGATCCGCAGCAGGCGGTCGGGCTCTGGCAGGATGTTGGGCGCCCGCTCGCCATTCCCATCCACTGGGGCGTGTTTGAGCTGGCGGATGAATCGCTGGATGCGCCGCCTGCCGAGCTGATAAGCGCCCTTGCCGAACGAGGCGAAAAAGCGGAAACGTTCGCGCCGCGCCGTATCGGACAATATTTATCGCTGACGACGAATAAGCCCGAGTAAGAATATATCTGGCGGGTTAAAGTCGCTTCTGCAAGATGATTTATTAATCACTTTGCCTTATTCCGCTTGCCTCTTTTTGAGGCAACTTTCATTAAAATGTCATTATTTTGGTGCAGAAAGAAATTATCTTGTACAAGCTTTTTTGATTTGTACATTGTTTACTGCCGTCAGGCTGTAATAAAGCCTCGTTAAAATGAAGTTTAACCACATTTATGAATAAGCTTTTGCAGAAATAATAACAGCGCGGAAAATAACCCGATTGCTTTCCCGTGTCGCCTGGACGAACCGAAGTTATTGAGCTACTGTTAAAAAGTGCATTCTGGCTGTAAGCCAGAACCGGGCGGCGAGGTAACCTCTACAGGGCTTCGCGTGCCCGTTCTGTGCTTTATTGTCAGTGACATAGCGATCTGTTGAGGAATCTGTGCGACAGATCGTGCAGCGTATAAAAATGGCTTGCCATTGGTTACGTTGTATGTGATAACAAGTTTTGGGTTAAACGAGGTACAGTTCTGTTTATGTGTGGCATTTTCAGTAAAGAAGTCCTGAGTAAACACGTTGTCGTTGAATACCGCTTCTCTGCCGAACCTTATTTTAGTGCCTCAAGCAGTAATGTCTCTGTTTTATCTAAGTCAGCGCCTGCGGGCGAACAAAACAATTGAAGGAATTTGCGAAATGGCAAAGATTAAAGGTCAAGTTAAGTGGTTCAACGAATCTAAAGGTTTTGGTTTCATTACTCCTGCTGACGGCAGCAAAGATGTGTTTGTACACTTCTCTGCAATCCAGGGTAATGGCTTCAAAACTCTGGCTGAAGGCCAGAACGTTGAGTTCGAGATTCAGGACGGTCAGAAAGGTCCGGCAGCTGTTAACGTAGTTGCTATCTAATCGCACTTAAACTGACCCGGTGCCTTGTTTCCACCGGCCAGCTATTTTAAAGCCCCGCCCACTGGCGGGGCTTTTTCATTCATGACGCGTATCAGCGTTTCCCCGCTCGCCGAATCACGTTAAACTTCGCGTTTTGCGCTGTTCCGGAGTCGTCATGTCGTTTATCTGCCCCCTTTGCCATTTGCCATTACAGGCGCAAGCCAGAAGCTTCCGCTGCGCCAGCAACCATCAGTTCGATATCGCAAAGGAAGGGTATGTGAATCTTCTCCCGGTGCAGCATAAGCGCTCGCGGGATCCGGGCGACAGTACCGAAATGATGCAGGCGCGCCGCGCGTTTCTTGACGCCGGCCACTACGCGCCGCTGCGCGAGCATACCGCACAACGGCTGGCTGAGAATCTGCCGCAAAGCGGCGCGACGCTGCTGGATCTTGGGTGTGGGGAAGGGTACTACACCAGCGCCTTCGCGGCGCTTACCGCCGCCCACGGCGGGCAGAGCTTTGGGCTTGATGTGTCGCGCAGCGCCATCCGCTTTGCCGCGAAGCGTTACGCCGATATCGCGTTTTGCGTGGCATCCAGCCACCGGTTGCCGTTTCCGGATGGTTTTTTCGATGCCGTCGTGCGGATCTACGCGCCCTGCAAAGCCGAAGAGCTGGCGCGCGTGGTGAAGCCCGGTGGCGTTGTAGTGACCGTCACGCCTGGCCCGCGCCATCTTATCCAGCTCAAAGGGCTTATCTATGATGAGGTGCGGTTGCATGCGCCGAATGAGGAGTCGCTCCACGGCTTTACGCTCGCTGAGGAGCAGGCGTTACGTTATGAGATGAGCCTGAACGGCGAAGAGGCGACGACGCTTTTGCAGATGACGCCATTCGCGTGGCGCGCGCGCCCGGAAGTGTGGGAGACGCTGCGCGCGCAGGGCGCGTTTCGCTGTGAAACGGATTTTTGCCTGCGGGTCTGGCGACGCGAGGTTTAGCCCGCGAAGTGGCTCCAGAGGATCTGGCAGCCGATACCGATAAGCACCACGCCGCCCAGAATTTCGGCCCGTTTGCCAAGCAGCGGGCCGATAAAGCGACCGACCATCATACCGAGCGTTGACATAATCAGCGTGGCGCAGCCGATGGCGAGCGCGGTTTTCACAATATCGACCTGAAGAAAGGCGAGGCCCACGCCGACCGCCATCGCGTCAAGGCTGGTGGCGAACGCCGTGGTCACCAGTAGCCAGAAGCTGTGGCGACGGATTTTTTCAGGCGTTTCATCACACCCACGCACGCCCTCGATAATCATTCGGCCGCCGAGAAATACCAGCAGTACAAATGCTATCCAGTGGTTCCAGGTGAGGACAAACTGCGTAGCCAGCAAGCCCAGCAGCCAGCCTACCAGCGGCGTGATCGCTTCGATAACGCCAAAGATCAGGCCCGTACGGAGCGCTTCGGAAAATTTCGGTTTATGGAGCGTGGCGCCTTTGCCGATGGAGGCCGCGAACGCGTCCATAGACATGCCGAAGGCGAGAAGCAGGGTTGCGGAAAGATTCATATTGAGGTCCTGACCGGGATCACCATATACACGCCGACCGCCCCCAGTAAACAGCGGCCGCGTGCCTATGGTCTCGCCTGACTGAAAGGGCTTCAGTCCGTACGCGCCACGTTTTGCAACGAGTATGTTGACGCGTACATTTCCTTAAGGAAATTGGCTACTCCCCAATGACGGGCGCAACCTTACCATATTCCAGACGGCAAAGACAATAATGAGCGAATAACCTTTTGGTTATAAATGAGAATGGTTTTCGCTTAATGGCAGGACGTGACGGAGTTGTTAAGAATTAAAGAAAAGCAGCGTATAAAAATATAGCACGGGCTATAAGCATGGTTATTTTTTACCCGCAAAAATAGCCTGTGCTATATTTTTTAACCTATTGATTGTTAATCATAAATTGATAAATCTTCTCCAGGTCATCGATATTTTTAACGCGGATAAGCAATCTGCGCCTTGCTAATTGCATGACCAGAATGCCGTCTTCAGATAAATTCATCGCTTTAATCTGGTCATATTTCACCCAGCCGCCGGCAAAGAAAAAACCTTCACGTTTAAAGCGTAATTGCGGCTCTCTGAGCCAGAAAAGATAAATCGCGACTAACGCCAGCGCACCCAGCAGCCAGGTGGTGAGCAGCGCGCCGTGCGAGGCGATGTTCTGCCAGATAAGAATGGCGACCAGGCCGGTGAAGATCAGGCTGTCGGCACGCCCGCGTTTTAGCAGCGGTACGCGCAGCAGGGTATTCCCGTGGCGACGCTCGGTTCCCCACTGGTCATATATGGCCCAGCCCAGCAGCGCGATAATAAAAATGACCAGAACTCCATCAGTCAGCGTCATGCCGTCTCCCTTAAATAAAAAAGCCGGGAGCCACTGGCCCCCGGCGCATAACATTAACCGTTACTGGCCGAGCAGGCCGACCGCGTAACCGGCAATACCAATCACGAAGAACCCAACGATAATCCACAGCGGGTTCACTTTCCTGCGCAGCAGCCACATACAGGCGAAGGTGAGCAGCAGCGGCACCAGGCCCGGCATCAGCTGGTCAAGGATAGTCTGCACCGTGGTGACTTTTTCCGTGCCGTTCTGGTCGGTGATGCGCGATACCACCAGTGGAATGTTCACGTGCGTCCACTTGTTAACCAGCGCCCCCATCACAAACAGACCGAGAATTGACGCCCCCTCGGTCAGTTTTTGCAGGAAGCCGCCGCCCATATCTTTAACGATATCGACGCCTTTACGGTAGCCGTACGCCACGCCGTAGTAGCGCGTGGCGAGACGCACCAGGTTAAACAGCACGAAGAACAGCAGCGGGCCGAGCAGGCTGCCGCTCATGGCGATACCTGCGCCGAGCGCGGCGAACACCGGACGTACCGTACCCCAGAAAATCGGGTCGCCGACGCCTGCCAGCGGCCCCATCAGGCCCACTTTGATACCGTTAATCGCGCCGTCGTCGATCTCCGCGCCGTTGGCGCGCTGCTCTTCCATCGCCAGCGTCACGCCGAGCACCGGGGCCGCCACATACGGATGCGTGTTGAAAAACTCCAGATGGCGTTTAATGGCCTGACGACGCGCCTCGTTGTTTTCCGGATAGAGGCGGCGGATCGCCGGTATCATCGAGAAGCAGAAGCCGAGCGCCTGCATGCGTTCAAAGTTCCACGATCCCTGGAAGAGGTTGGAGCGGATAAACACGCCGCGCACGTCGCCCGGGGTCAGTTTTTTCTCACCAGTTGTTTTAGTCATATCAACCATGTCGCTCACCTGTTAATCCAGTTCGTTATCAAGATCGTTCGCGCCAGCAGTGTGCGCGGGTGCCGCTGCGGAGCGGTTATATTTCGGGCTCAGCTGGATATAGAGCACCGCCATAACGGCGCCGATGACGCCCAGCGCCACAAGGTTGAAGTTGGTGAACGCGGCGGTAACGAAGCCGAGATAGAAGAACGGCATCAGGTAGCCCGCGCGCATCATGTTGATGACCATCGCGTAACCGACCACCACAATCATACCGCCGGCGATGTTAAGGCCGCCGGTCACGACTTCCGGGATAGCGCTCAGCATGCTCTGCACTTCGCTGGTGCCGACGGAAATCGCCACGATGACTGCCGGAATAGCGATACGCATCGCCTGCAGGAAGAGGGACGAGACGTGGATCCAGGACAGCGCGGTGAGGTTGCCGCTTTCCGCCGCCTTATCCGCCGCGTGCTGGAAGCCGACGGTAATGGTACGCACGATGATGGTCAGCACCTGGCCTGCCGCGGCCAGCGGAATCGCCAGCGCGATACCGGCGCCGATGCTCTGATGCCCGGCGATAACCAGAATGGTCGAGATGATGGACGCCAGCGCGGCGTCAGGCGCCACGGCAGCACCGATATTCATCCAGCCGAGCGCTATCATTTCCAGCGTACCGCCGATGATAATGCCGGTTTTCATATCCCCCAGTACTGCACCGATCAGAGTACAGGCCACCAGCGGGCGGTGGAACTGAAATTCATCAAGCACCGATTCCATACCAGCGATACAGGCGACGATGAACACCAGCACAATCTGAAGAGTGGTAATCTCCATTGTACTTCTCCTGTGATATCAAACTTACGTGTAAAAACTGAGTAATCGTGAACCCGCAATGCCGTTATTTCGCGGCTTTGCTGAGCAAATCCATCATTTTTAAACGGGGATCGTTAGAGACTTTACGCACTTCCAGCTCAATGCCGCGCGCGTTGAGTTTCTTAAAGGCCTCGATATCTTTCTCATCGACAGACACCGCGTTATTCACCTGGGTTTTGCCCTGGCGATAGGCCATCCCGCCGATATTGACGGAGGTGATTTTGACGCCGCCTTCCACGACGCGCTCAACGTCGGTCGGGTTGGTGAACAGCAGCATGACGCGCTCGCCCGCATATTTCGGGTTGTTATAAACGCGGATCATTTTGGCGACATCCACCACGTGCGCGGTAACGCCTGGCGGAGCCACCTGAGTGAGCAGCGTTTTACGCACGTTGTCGGCGGCGACTTCATCGCTCACCACGATAATGCGCGAAACGTTGGTCTCTTTGGTCCAGCGGGTGGCGACCTGGCCGTGAATCAGACGGTCGTCGATACGGGCGAGGCCGATGACCATATAATCGTTCGGCCCCATCGGTCTGGCAGGCGCCGCCGCTTTCGGGGCAGGAGCTGCGGGAGCGGCTTTCACAGCGGGTTTGGCTTTCAGCGCCTTAACGCCTTCGCGGCCGGTCTCAACGGCAATCGCTATCAGTTCATCGAAAGAGGGGTCATCATCGCGCGCCATTAAGGTTTCGACGAGCATCGGGATATTCACCCCGGCGACGACTTCATAATTGGGCTTGTCCACAACAATGCGGCTCGCCGCGTTGAACGGGCTGCCGCCCCAGGTATCGACCAGAAAGACAACGCCTTTGCTGGTGTCCAGTTTTTCGAGCTGTGCGTTATATTTTTCGATCAAGGTTTCCGCATTTTCGCCAGGGACGAAATCGATCCAGCCTACGTTTTCCTGCTCGCCCAACAGCATTTCTGCTGTTTTGAGCAGTTGTTCAGCCGCCCAGCCATGCGTGCCTATGACAATAGCAATGGTCACTTGCTACCTCCGTGGTTATTGTCAATGCCCCTAAAGGCACCGCTAACAGTGATTCGCTTATCGAATCGATTCAGATAAGGATTTGTAAGCTTTCAAAACCCAAGCACGATTTATTTTAGAACGCGAAAAAATAATGTTTGTGATGAAGGTCAGTAATTTTGCCATCAAAACAAGGCATTCGGCGTAAGCGCAAAATATGCGCGTTTTTTATGTCACATCGATTGCAAATTCTGGTAAATCTTTGCCAAAGGCTATTACGCTTTGTTAAGGTAGATTTCCGATTAACTTACAGGAGTAGCGGGCAGCAGCCCACCGTATGGACCGTCACCGACGTCTTTTCTTTTCCAGGCTTTCATCAGCCGTCATGTCACAAGGCTTTCGCCTTAACTCTCTGATAAATCATGTCAAAGCGCCCGACATCGTTGGGGTGCCGTTTAGTCATTCCTTGTGCAGGAGCCTGTTATGGAATTCTTAATGGACCCCTCGATCTGGGTGGGCTTAGCAACGCTTGTGGTGCTGGAGATAGTCCTCGGCATCGACAACCTGGTGTTTATTGCCATTCTCGCGGATAAACTGCCGCCGAAGCAGCGCGATAAAGCGCGTTTGATTGGTTTATCCCTGGCGCTGGTGATGCGTCTGGGTCTGTTGTCGCTGATCTCCTGGATGGTGACGCTCACCCGTCCGCTCTTCAGCGTATGGGAACTGAGCTTCTCCGGCCGTGATTTGATCATGCTGTTCGGCGGGCTGTTCCTGTTGTTCAAGGCCACGACCGAGCTCCATGAAAGGCTGGAAAACCGTCAGCATAATGACAGCCACGGTAAAGGCTATGCCAGCTTCTGGGTTGTCGTGGCGCAAATTGTGGTGCTGGACGCTGTCTTCTCGCTGGATGCTGTGATTACCGCCGTGGGCATGGTGAACCATCTGCCGGTCATGATGGCTGCGGTGGTGATTGCGATGGGCGTCATGTTGCTCGCCTCGAAGCCGCTGACGAACTTCGTCAACGCGCATCCAACCGTCGTGGTGCTCTGCCTGAGCTTCCTGCTGATGATTGGTCTCAGTCTCGTGGCGGAAGGCTTTGGTTTCCATATTCCGAAAGGCTACCTCTACGCGGCGATTGGCTTCTCAATCATTATTGAGTTCTTCAACCAGGTGGCGCGTCGCAACTTCCTGAAGCATCAGTCTAACCTGCCGCTGCGCGCGCGTACGGCGGAAGCGATCCTGCGTCTGATGGGCAATCGTCGCCGTCCGGCGCCGGTCAGTGAAACGGAGCATCATACCGTGGTGCCGGTTCATGCCGAGGCGTTTGCCGAAGAAGAGCGTTACATGATCAACGGCGTGCTGACGCTGGCGTCCCGTTCGCTTCGCAGCATCATGACGCCGCGTGGCGAAATCAGCTGGGTGGATGCGAACCGCAGCGTGGATGAAATTCGCGAGCAGTTATTGTCCTCACCGCACAGCCTGTTCCCGGTGTGCCGCGGCGAGCTGGATGAAATCATCGGCGTGGTGCGTGCGAAAGAGCTGTTAGTGGCGCTGGAAGAAGGCGTTGACGTCGCGGCTATCGCTTCGGCGACGCCGGTGATTGTCGTGCCGGAGACGCTGGACCCCATCAACCTGCTCGGCGTGCTGCGCCGCGCGCGCGGCAGCTTTGTTATCGTTAATAACGAGTTTGGCGTGGTGCAGGGGCTGGTGACGCCGCTGGACGTGCTGGAGGCCATCGCCGGGGAATTCCCGGACGCCGACGAAACGCCGGAAATCGTCAACGATGGCGACGGCTGGCTGGTGAAAGGTTCAACCGACCTCCATGCGCTGCAGCAGACGCTGGATCTCCCGTCGCTTGTTAATGACGAAGAGGATATCGCGACGGTCGCCGGGCTGGTTATCGCCATCAACGGGCAGATCCCGTGCGTGGGCGATGAACTGGCGATGCCGCCGCTGCGTATTACTATCGTCGAGGCTAACCCTTACCGCGTCGATCTGGTGCGTGTGGTGAAAGACACGCCGCACCACGACGAAGAAGAGTAACCGTCAGACCATCGGCGCCGGAAGTCTCCGGCGCCAGAACGGCGTGCCCGGATGGGCGCGCCGTTGTTCCAGCCACTGCGGCAGCTCGCTGAGCGGCATCGGGCGCGCGAATAAATACCCCTGCAATACCGGCACGCCGAGGCGGCACAAATATGCGGCTTGTTCTTCGGTCTCCACCCCTTCCGCCACCAGTTCGATTTTCAGCCTTCTCGCCATCGCGATAATAATGTCCGTAACGGTCGAGTTCACCGCGTCGGTGCCAATAGCGGCCGTAAAGCGTTTATCCATTTTGAGGACATCCGGGCTGAGCGTTTCCAGATACGAGAGCGAACTCTGACCGGTGCCGAAATCGTCGATCGCCAGTTTTACGCCCAGCTGACGTAAATCATGGGCCACGCGATAATCCACCTCCGGCAGCGCGTCGCGCTCGGTAAGCTCCAGAAACAGCGGCTGGACCGGGCTGGAGGGATACCAGTAGCGTTTCAGATCGTCAATGATCACCCCCTCGTGAAAATGGCTGGCGGCGATATTCACCCCGATGTGAAAATCCGCAGACGCCGGAAAATAGTGGCGCTGCGCGACGGTCTTTATCAGCACATAACGCGTCAGCGCGTTAATCAGCTTGAGCTGTTCGGCAAGCGGGATAAACACATCCGGCGCAATCGGCCCAAGACGCGGGTTGTTCCAGCGCAGCAGCAGCTCCACGCCCGTGCATTCGCCGGTTTTCCCGCTCACCAGCGGCTGGCAATAGACTTCAAACTCATTGTTGGCGATACCGAGATTAATCTCCCAGGAGAAACTCATGCGTCGGGCGGTCGCAAGCCAGGCGATATAGCCAATCAGCAGGCTCAGCAGCACCGCAAGCGGCAACTGGCCCGGCAGATTTTTCAGCGCCAGCGCGTCTGGCGAGGGGCCCAGCAGCGTCACGGAGAACGGGTAGCGTTCTGAGGTCTGCTGATATTGCGTCAGCCCTTCGCTCGCGTGCGCCGTTTCGGTCAGACCGCGACCATATTCCAGATGTTTGCCCGCCACGTCGAACAGCACATGCTCGATAACGGGCGGGTCCGGGTTCAGCAGAAGGCTGGCGATGAACTCAATATTGACCGACTGCAATACGCCCGACTGGCTGTTATCCAGAGAAGGGGTCCAGAGGATCAGCACCGGGCTTCCCTTGATCAGCGAGCTGTCGCGCGACAAGCGCATTAAGGGATTTGGCGCAGGGAGATGGGGCTGTAACTGATGCACCGGCACGTTGCGCTCGCCGAAAATGCTGGAGCAATAGAGGATGCCGTCATTAACCAGCGCAATGGATCGAACCGTCTGCAGGCTGGCGGCCATCTCGCGCAGCTGGCGATGCACCTGCAGGCACGGCATGCCCACCAGCGGCAGCAGCGCGGCGCGGGCGGCATCGAGCGGCACCAGCAGTTCTTCAATCGTTTCTACCGCGCGGGCGGCGTAGCGCGTGGTGTCGTGCTGATACTGTTTACGGTCGGCAAGATAGCGTATTCCCAGCGTCAGCAACAACGCCAGAAGGGCGAGGGCAAAACAGAGGATCAACCGCCGACGGCGGTAAGCACGAATAATGCGCTGCGCTTTTTGCATAGGCTCGGTCTCTCAGACTCATCTGAGTTATGAAGGCGAATGTTAAGAGTGTAGTGGGCGTTGACGCGACGGGAGAAATAAAAGGCGGGCAGGGATAAAAAAAGCGCCGCGAGGGCGGCGCTTAAGGCATTAATCGCACTGGACCTTAATGGCCAGGCCGCCACGTGAGGTTTCACGGTATTTGGCGTTCATATCTTTGCCGGTTTCGTACATGGTCTCGATGACTTTATCGAGCGAAACGCGCGGCTCGCTGGTGCGGCGCATCGCCATACGCGAGGCATTGATCGCCTTCACGGAGGCAATCGCGTTACGTTCGATGCACGGCACCTGCACCTGGCCCGCGACCGGGTCGCAGGTCAGCCCCAGGTTATGCTCCATGCCGATTTCCGCCGCCACACAGACCTGCTCCGGGCTCGCGCCCAGCAGCTCCGCCAGGCCCGCTGCCGCCATCGAGCACGCGACGCCCACTTCGCCCTGGCAGCCCACTTCGGCGCCGGAGATAGACGCGTTCATCTTATACAGCGCGCCGATAGCGCCCGCCGCCAGGAAGTAGCGGATGTAAATATCGGGGCTCACCGACTCGATAAAGTGATCGTAATAGGCCAGTACCGCCGGTACGATGCCGCACGCGCCGTTGGTCGGCGCGGTGACCACACGGCCGCCCGCGGCGTTCTCTTCGTTCACGGCGAGCGCAAACATATTTACCCAGTCCACCACGATCATCGGATCGTTGGAGAGCTTATCGCTGGAAACCAGCATACGACGCAGCGCGGAGGCGCGACGCGGTACGCGAAGCGGGCCAGGCAGCACGCCTTCGGTATTCATACCGCGATCGATACAGGCGCGCATGGTCTGCCAGACATCGGCGAAATAGTCTTCAATCTCTTTTTTGCTGTGCAGGGCCAGCTCGTTTTTCATCATCAGGCCGGAGAGCGACAGGCCGGTCTCTTTGCAATGCGCCAGCAGATCTTTGGCGGAGTGGAACGGATACGGCACGCTCACTTCATTGCTGTCGGCTTTGCCGAAATGCTCTTCGTCGACGATAAAACCGCCGCCGATGGAGTAATAGGTTTTGGTGTAGATCTCTTTCTCGCCGCTCCAGGCGTGAATGGTCATGCCGTTTTCATGCAGCGGCAGATTGTCGCTCTGAAAACGCATGCCGTTGTCTTTCGGAAAATCGACTTCATGTGCGCCCTGCGCGAGCAACAGGCGACCGCGGGTTTCGACATCACGGATAAACGCAGGTATGGCGTCGATATCCACCGTGGCGGGTTCGTTGCCCGCCAGGCCCATGATAATGGCGATATCGGTGTGGTGGCCTTTGCCGGTCAATGAGAGCGAGCCGTAGACATCCACCGCGACGCGGGTCACGTCCTGCAATAATCCTTTTTCGACCAGGTCATCGACGAACTGCTTCCCGGCCTTCATCGGACCTACAGTATGGGAAGAGGAGGGGCCAATGCCCACCTTAAACATGTCGAATAGACTAATCACGTGGTAACTCCTGACAGAGTCATTTGCATGGCAAATGACGGTGTGAAAACAGCGCATAGTGTAAAAGGTTATTGTGCTGCGCAGTTAACTATTCACATGAATTAAACTAATGAATAAGGCGAGGCCGCCTAATAAAGTGCTGCGGATCGCACTTTTCACCCACAATAATAGTCAGGGTTTCTGGCCGATTTGTAGCGCCAGCTCACGAATAATGCCTGCGGTCATGCCCCAGACAAAATAGTGCTGATACCAGGAGAGCCACACGCGGTGATGGTTGCCGCGCCGGTGGATGTCGAGCGGGTGATAGCGACCGAGCCGTAACGCCTCGGCAAGCGGCATCTCAAAGACCGCCGCCACTTCATCTTCGCTGGCGTGATAAGGTAGATCCGGCGGGATAATGCCCACCACGGGCGTCACCTGAAACCCGGTCACGCTGTCTACCGGCGGCAGCACGCCGATAACCTCTACCGCCTCGGGCGGGATGGCCACTTCTTCCTGGGCTTCGCGCAGCGCCGCCGCAATCAGCGACGCATCGGTGGCATCCACGGCCCCGCCGGGGAACGCCACCTGGCCCGCGTGTTTGCGAAGCGTGGCCGCGCGCTGCGTCAGCAGCAGGCCCGGTTCCGGGCGGCGCACCACCGGCACCAGCACCGCGGCCTGGCGCTGATTCAGACTGGAGCGGCTCAACTGCGGGCGCAGGAGCTGGAAACGCGATAAAAACCGGTCGAGCGTCAGCGGAGTATTCTCCATCATTACCTCTCTAATGCGTGCAGGATACGGTTAACTTTATCAAAAGTTTCCTGATATTCCGCCGCTTCCTCGCTGTCCGCCACGATGCCGCCGCCCGCAGAGCAACAGAGCGCGCCGCCGTCAGCGGTCAGCGTGCGGATGGTAATGCTGGTATCCATCGCGCCGCAGAAGCTGAGATAACCGATGCTGCCGCACCAGGCGTTGCGCCGTTGCGGCTCCAGCTCTTCGATAATTTCCATCGCCCGCACTTTGGGCGCGCCGGTGATAGAGCCGCCGGGAAAACTCGCGCGCAGCAGATCGGTCGCGTGTAGTTGCGGCGGCAGCGTCGCGGTAATGGTGCTGACCAGATGATGCACCGCCGGGAACGGCTCGACCACAAACAGCTCCGGTACTTTCACGCTGCCAGGCGTCGCCACGCGGCCAATATCGTTACGCAGCAGATCGACAATCATCAGGTTCTCGGCGCGATCTTTAGGCGAGTGCGCCAGCCGCGCGGCCTGACGGGCGTCTTCAGCCGGGTCGGCCAGGCGCGGCAGCGTGCCTTTGATCGGGCGCGTTTCAATCGCGCTGTCATGCAGGCGGATAAACCGCTCCGGCGACAGGCTTAAAATCGCCTGATCCGGCAGGCGCAGAAAGGCGCTGAACGGGGCGCGGTTAGCGGCATTGAGCGTTAAAAACGCCTCCCATTCGCTGCCCTCGTACTGCGCGCGAAAACGCTGCGCGAGATTGACCTGGTAGCAGTCGCCGCTTCGCAGATACGCCTGCACCTGGCGGAATTTCTCGCCATATTCTTCGCGCGTCATGTTCGAGCGCCAGGGCGTGGTTAAGCGAAACGGCGCGGTGTTAACAGGCTGCTGGGCTTCAAGCCAGGCGAGGCGCGCGTTGGCGTCGCCATAGCAGAGCAGCGTCAGCCGCTCGCGGTGATGATCGGCAATCAGCGCCCAGTCATAAATGCCGACCGCCATGTCCGGCGCGTTGAGATCGGCGCTGGCCTTTGCGGGCAGCCGCTCGAAGCGTCGTCCGAGATCGTAGCCGAACAGTCCGAGCGCGCCGCCCTGAAACGGGAAATCGTCCGCTGGCGCGGGCGTAAACGGAAAACGCGCCAGCGCCGCGTGCAGCAGACGCAGCGGATCGTCTTCACTGTGCTGGCAACCCTCTGCATCTTGCGTCATAGTGAGCGCCCCCCGCGTGGTCAGCGTGACGCGCGGGTCGGCCACCAGAATGTCGAAACGGTTATGGGCGTGCTCGGCAAAACCCGAGTGCAGCAACATCGCCCAGGGCTGATGTTGTAGCGCAGAAAAGGTCTGTTGCAGCGCATCGGCGCGCCAGGGCAGGGAGATCAGTTCAGGAGTCAGGTTCGTATTCATCAGGACGACAGCTAACAACGGCGCGGGGCGTCTGGCGCCTGCGCGCGCGGCGTGAAATAATTGAACTCATCAATGTAACAGGAGTCAGCGATGTTTGCAGGTTTACCTTCTCTCACCCATGAACAACAACAGCAAGCGGTCGAACGTATTCAGGAGCTGATGTCGCAGGGCATGAGCAGCGGCGAGGCTATTACACAGGTCGCGCAGGAGATCCGCGCCACCCATACAGGCGATCGCATCGTCGCGCGCTTTGAAGACGAGGATGAAGAGGAATAAGCGTCCGACTCCTGGAAAAGGTAGCGAGAATTTTTTTGTCCCTGCTGACGTGTTATCGTGCGCACCACACATAACAACGCCAGACATCACTTCCGTTTACGTCCCTGCCCGGCGGGGGCGTTTAGCTTAGGGACAGCGCTTCATGGACTTTACACCTCACTCCCCGCCAGCCTCACGGCTGAATCTCATCGCGACCGGCAAGGCGCTGCCTGAACATCTTATTACGTCCGCCGAACTGGATCGCCGCCTCGGCAAGCGGGAGGGATACGTCGAGCGCCGCTCAGGCATTCTGCACCGCTACCATGCCGCGAACGACGACAGCCAGGCTGCGCTCGCCGCCGCCGCGCTGCACGACGCCTGCCGTCGTCACGCGATTAATCCGGCCTCCATCGATCTGCTCATCTCCGCCTCGGCCATCGCCGTTCAGGCGCTGCCCTGTTCGGCGGTACACATCATGAAAGCCGCGGGCTTACCGGCCGGTACGGCGGGGTTTGACATCAACAGCAGTTGCGTGAGCTTTATCAGCGCCATGCAGGTGGCCTCGGCGCTGTTAACGAGCGGCAGCTATCGACGTATCGCCATTGTGTCGGCCGATATCGCCTCGCGCGGGATTGACTGGGAGCATGAAGAGTCGTCGCTGATTTTCGGCGACGGCGCGGCCTGCGCGATTGTCGAGGCGGGCGATGCGCGCGCGGGGATCCTGGCCATGAAAGCGGAAACCTACCCGCAGGGCAGCGAATTGTGCGAGATCCGCGCAGGCGGCACGCGGAAAAACCCCCGCGCCGGCATGGAGGAAAGCGACTTTCTGTTTCATATGCAGGGCAAGGCGCTGTTCCGCCAGGCCTCGTCGCTGATTGACGGGTTCTGGCAGCGGCTGCTCGATGCCGCAGGGCTAACGCTTGATGATATCGCCACCGTGGTGCCGCACCAGGCGAGCCATCTGTCGCTTGAACATATGCGCAAACGCCTGAAGGTGAAACCGGAGGTGTTAGTGGATATCTACCGCCTGCACGGCAACCAGGTCGCGGCCTCGATTCCCACCGCGCTTCACGAGGCGTTCATCACCGGGCGCGTGAAACCGGGCGAGCCGCTGATGCTGGTCGGCACGGCCGCCGGGTTAACGCTCGCCGGTATGGTGCTGCTGCCATGAAATATCTGGTGACGGGCGCGACCAGCGGGCTTGGGCGTAACGCGGTCGAGGCGCTGCTGGCGCAGGGGTGTGACGTGCGCGCGACCGGGCGTGACGAGAAGGCCGGGGCCGAACTTGCCGCGCGCGGCGCGCACTTCGTGCCGCTGGAGCTTTCGCAGGCCGACGATGCTCGCTGCGACGCGCTGATGCAGGGCTGTGATGTGGTATGGCACTGCGCGGCAAAGTCGTCCCCGTGGGGCAGCGCGCAGGCGTTTCATGCGGTGAATGTCGCGGCGACCGAAAGGCTGGCCCACGCCGCAGCAAGGGCGGACGTCACGCGCTTTATTCATATCTCCACGCCCGCTATCTACTTCGATTTTCAACATCATCATGATGTCGATGAACAGTACCGGGCCGCCCGTTTCGCCTGCCATTACGCCAGCAGTAAATATGCGGCCGAACTGGTGATTCAGACGGCGGCCAGGCGATTTACGCATGTCACATTTATTATTCTGCGCCCGCGCGGGCTGTTCGGCGCGCACGATCGGGTGATCATTCCGCGTCTGCTGCGTCAGCTTGAGGCCGACCGCGGCGTGCTGCGTCTGCCGCGCGGCGGCGAGGCGCTGCTGGATTTAACCTGGGTGGGCAACGTGGTGCATGCGATGCGCCTTGCCACCGGGCAGCCGGGGCTGGTCTCCGGCGAGGCGTTCAATATTACCAACCACCAGCCGCAGCGGCTGGTGGAGATGCTCGACAGCCTGCTTGGCGACGAGCTTCAGTTGCAGTATCGGGTACAGTCGGTGCCCTGGCCGCTGCTCGCGGCTGTGGCGCAGGGCATGGAAATCCACGGACATCTCACCGGCGCTGAACCGCGCCTGACGCGTTACAGCGCGGGCACCGTCAGCTTTGATATGACGTTAAGCCAGGAGAAGGCGATAACCCGTCTCGGCTATCGCCCGCCGATCTCGCTGGCGGAAGGCGTGCGGCTTACCGGCGCATGGCTGCGCGAAAGGAGAGGCTGAATGGCGACGATCACGACATTTGAAACGGGTTACTGCACCCATTTAGGCTGTATCGCGCTGAAGGGCGCGGCATGGAAAGTCTGCAAATTCCCGGCGCGGGCGAGCCTTATTGAAGCGGGCGGCAAACGCTGGCTGTGGGATACCGGCTACGCGTCGTGGTTTGACGACTACACCCGTCGCGGGATCTATCAACTCTACCGCCGCGTCACGCCGGTTTACTTTTCCCCGGAACAGTCGCTGGTACGCCAGCTTGCGGCGAAAGGATATCGCCCTGATGACATCGACGCGCTGATCCTGTCGCACTTTCACGCCGATCATATTGCCGGGCTGCGCGATTTCGCTGACAACCGTTTTATTTGCTCCGGCGAGGGCTGGGCGCAAACGCGCACGCTGCGCGGATTTGCCGCGTTGCGCCAGGCGTTCGTGCCGGGGCTGATCCCTGAGAATTTCGAAAGCGCAGTCAGCTTTATTGAGCGCTTTGAGCGCGTGGCGCTGCCCGCCGCGCTCGCGCCATTCGACACCGGCTTTTTACTGCCTGACAGTCACGGCGAGGTGTTGCTGGTGCCGCTGCCGGGACACGCCGCCGGGCATATCGGCGCGTTTGTGCTGACGGATAACGGCTGGGTGCTGCTCGCCGCCGACGCGGCCTGGTCGCCGGTCAGCTATCGCGAACAGCGCGGCCCGTCGCGGCTGGCGAATCTGGTGATTGCCGATCCGGCGGCTGCCACGCGCACGCTCGATCTACTGCATCAGCTCTGGCGCGATGGCGGCGCGGAGATCCGTCTCGCGCATGAGGGCGATTTGTGAATAAGCTTGCCATGCTCTGGCACTATTTCCGCGTGCGGCGTCTGCGTTTTCACAGTCGCGCGGCGCTTGAGCGCTACCAGCAAAAACAGCTCGGGCGGTTTGCGGCGCGCGTGCTGGCGAAGAGCCCGTGGTTCAGGCGCTACAGCTCGCTGCCGTTCAGCGAATGGCCGACCATGGACAAGGCGCGGATGATGGCGCATTTCGATGAGATGAACACCGGCGGCCTGAAAGCCGATGTGGTCATGGCGTGCGCGCTGCAGAGTGAAAATGACCGAAACTTTACGCCGACGGTCGGGCGCTACAGCGTGGGGCTGTCGAGCGGCACATCCGGGCGGCGCGGGATTTTTGCCGTCAGCCCGCAGGAGCAGGCGCTGTGGGCAGGCGCCATGCTCGCGAAGATGCTGCCTGACGGCCTGTTCGCCGGCGAGCGGGTGGCGCTCTTTTTACGCGCGGATAATAACCTCTACCAGAGCGTGAACAGCCGCTGGTTGAGTCTTGGTTTTTACGATCTCTTTCAGCCCTTCGACACCTTACTGGCGCGGCTTGCAGCCGAATCGCCGTCGATAGTCGTTGCGCCTGCGCAGGTGTTGCGCGCGCTGGCGCTGGCTGTACAGGCAGGCGAGCTGAAGATAGCGCCGAAGAAGGTGATATCGGTGGCGGAGGTGCTCGACGCGCAGGATCGCGCGCTACTGGCGCAGGTCTTTCCTGACGTCGGCGAAGTCTATCAGGCGACCGAAGGTTTTCTCGCCGCCACCTGCGCGCACGGGGTATTACACCTGAACGAGGCGTTTATCTTTGTTGAAAAAGAATGGCTGGATGCGCGGCGCTTTGTCCCGGTCATCACCGATTTCACCCGTACCACGCAGCCCATCGTGCGTTACCGGCTGGATGATGTGCTGGCGGTGCGCGACACGCCCTGCGCCTGCGGCGATCCGTCGCTGGCGCTGGCGCATATTGAAGGGCGTCAGGACGATCAGCTCCTGCTGCCGGACGGCCAGGGCGGCGAGCGCGCAATCTTCGGCGATCTCTGCAACCGGGCGCTGGCGCGCGCTCTGCCACTCACGGCGGATTACCGGCTGATCCAGCACGGCGCGGAGAGCCTGACGCTTATCGTTGAGGCTGACGACGCGCAACGCGCGCAGGCGCAGGCCGCGCTAATGGCGCTTTTTGAACAACAGGGCGTGGCGTGCGGCGACATTCGCTGGACGCATTTAACACAGATCCCCGAGACGGCCGCCGGGGCCAAGCGTCGGCGTATCGTGCGCATCAGGGAGACCGCATGAAGGAAACGCATTATCGCCTGAGAGCGCTGCTGCTGGGGTGGGGAAGCGTCGGCGTGGTCTATTCCACGACCGACCTGCTTCAGCGTGCCGGGCATAAACTGCCGCCGCTGTGGTTCGATACGCTGACAGATTTCACGCCCTCGGCCATCTGGCTCTATATGTCGTTTTTCCTGCTCGTTCCCGCGGGCTACTGGCTGACGCCGCTGTCGCAGGTGAAATGGCTGATGCGCGCGACCCAGTTGGCCGCGCTGTGCGCCGGGGTTATCTATCTGGCCTGGCCGACGACGATGGCGTACCCTGCGGTCAGCGGCGCGGGGATCAGCGTCGAGGCGCTGCGTCTTTTGCTGGCGGTGGATTCGCCGCAAAACTGTTTCCCGTCGCTCCATATGGCACTCACCCTGTTAATGGTCTGGGGCATCAGCCAACGCGGGCAGTGGCGCTACACGCTCACCGCCGTGCTCTGGGGCGCGGCGATCAGCGTCTCGATTTTACAACTGCGGCGACACCTGTTTATCGATCTCGTCGGGGGCGTCGCCCTCACGCTGCTGGCAGGCATGCTGGCGCGTAAAATGCTGTCTTACCGGATGATACAAAAGGAATTGAATCATGAATGAGTTAACGCTGCCCATTGTAGTGATGCTGGGGCTGGTTTTCGGAGAGGCGCTGATTGAAATCCTTTTTACGGGACTAAGTTATGAACAGGCTATGAAAGGATGTCACCATTATTTTAGTGAATTGTTATGTGCGAATAGGAATTAAGGAATTATGTAAGCGCGCGTGCTAAAGAAATATCTAGTTGCCTAAAGCCTTAAGAAAAATTTCTTAAAAAAGAATGGTGATAACAAATAAAAAGTAATTGGTTGCTTGAAATGAAAGATAGTGCCTGCAAATTTTAGATTGAGTAAATGTCTTAGTAAAGTGTGAAACTTAAAGCTATTAATACCCTAAGGAATTTACATAAAAAAAGTAGGGTTAAGTGCAGTGTTGCATTTAAATAAACTAAAATAATACGTTCCCATTTTTTTTTGCGCATCATTTTTTATAAGGCTACTTCAATAGCAACAGGCTAGCACAAGTAGGCTATTAGATAATATGGATAATGGAGATTTAATCATTAAAAATTGGATTTTTATTATATACCTATGATACAATAGAGCATCACAGGTATATAAGTTTATAAATTTTCGGTTGTGTCTTCCTTCGTATTATCATAGATATGTGTAAGTTTCTGTATGTGCAGGAGAAGTTAATGATTTCTAAAAAGAAATATGGAGTATTTAATGTCAGCTAACATTCATCCTTTTCCTGCCCGGATGGCACCTGAGCTTGCGCTTCAAAGCCTAAAGAACCAACCGCTTAAAGGGGTAATACTCGATCCGATGGCTGGTTCTGGTATGGTATTGCGGCAAGCCAGTGATTTAGGCATTCCGGCTGTAGGTTTCGACATGGATCCCTTAGCTGTTTTAATGAGTAAAGTGTGGACTCAATATGTGCCAGATAAAATAATTGAAAAAATTTACAATAAATGTTTAAATATTGTAAGTACCACTAGTGAATTTGAGGTTTTTTTGCCGTGGATAGATAAAGAACCCACTACTAATGACTTTATAAAATATTGGTTTGGCGGTAAGCAGATTAAAGAGTTACGTTTATGGGCGTTTGCTTTTTATCTTTTAAATAATGAATTAGTCAATGAAGATGAAATAGCAGCTTTGAATGTTATCAAGATTTGTTTAAGTCGCATAATTATTACCAAAGAACAATGTGCTTCTTTAGCAAGAGATACATCGCATAGTCGCCCCCATCGTGTGGTCACTGAATCTGACTACTCTGTTCACTTGGGCATGCAAAAATCTGTCTCTCTGGTACGAAAAAGGCTCTGTAATTACCCCCCTCGCGGGGGAGTGACAGTTAATACGGGGGATGCTCGCTCCTTGAGTCTTCCCGATGAGAGCATTGCGGGTGTCCTCACTTCTCCTCCTTACTTAAATGCTATTGACTATATGAGGGGGCATCGTCTATCACTAGTATGGCTGGGATATACCGTTTTAGAACTTAGAGCTGTTCGTTCTAATTCAATAGGAGCTGAAAGAGCTCCCGATATAGCAGCTGACATGCTTGAGTTCCGAAAAAGTTTTGGAAATATAGATGAGCTTCCCCAAAAATATATATCAATGATTGATCGATATGCCATTGATTTAATAAAAATGATGAGTGAAATAAAAAGAGTTTTAATCCCTAAAGGAAAGGCTACATTTGTTGTTGGGAATTCGTGCCTCAAAGGTGTTTTTATTTATAACTCACAGGCAGTAGCCAAAGCTGCAGAATTGGTGGGATTATCTTTCTTGGAATCTTATGAGAGAGATTTGCCAAGTAGTAGTCGTTACTTACCTACAACGAAAGGAAGTGCATTGTTCAATCGTATGAGAACTGAAACTATCTTATCAGTTATTTCCTAATCTTTTAAAGTCGGGTGCTTAAAAAACACCCGGCCAATGAATTAGTATTCAAAGTTTTGAATGAATTGAATACCTTCAGTATATTTATAAAAAACTCTTGCTTTCTTGCTTTTATTGTAAAATATTTTGATGTGATGTTTCGCGTCAGGGAATTTTTCTTTTTCAAGCTGAGTTTTACCCATGAATCCTTTTTTACGAGTAATGTTTTCCTTATTAATACCTTCTTGTTCTTTATATCCGTCGATTGTCGATGATTTATGGATGGCTAAGATTGCTTTTTGTGGGGGTTCAGCTTTACACATTGTTTGTATATATTCAATTAAATAACTCGGCAATACTTCTTTACCAAGTAGATTTTGTAATTTTTTTAATGTTTGAGGTTCAGTTGGCCCCTGTTCGATGATAATATCAGCCTCGTCACTGAGCAAAAATAAAGGAAACGACATCTCGCCTTTATCTAACTGAACGGTGGTTTTATCGATACTGGCATTTGATGCAACGGAAATCCTGCTATCGCCTAGCCAGACAGGAGCGCCTAATTGATTATTAATTGTTTGTAAGGCTAGCCTGTGAAAAATAAAACACCTCCTCCAATCAGAATATAACATAGGAGGTATTGTCAATTCAAAATGTTGTAAGTAAGCGCCTCTTGCACCAAACATTCGTGCTCTTTGTATATAAGTATCTTGTTGGAGCTTTGTTTTAACATCCCTTGTGAAATACATTGAAAGTAAGTTCTGGAAAGTAACCCCTCTAGATACTATATTACCGCCTATAATAATAGTAAACGGTGAGGTTGGGTCTGATGCACTATCTGATGGACCATTGCGTTCTCTCTCACTGTTTAATATTACCCAAGTAATTCGTGAAGCATTTTCAAGAATATATTGTGCAATAATATTAGGATCTGCGTCTGGATATAGCTTTAACGAGTTTGAAAAAATCAAGGACATTAGCAATACAAATTCATCACTTTCGGGGGCCAATAATGCTGATACGAAATTTTCAAGATTTTCTAAGTCTATTTTATGATCGCTTTTATGCCCGCTAGTGTGAATTAGCATTGTCCAATATTGCTCTACGCCATTTTTAAAAGAATTTAAGTAGCTTGCCGTTACAAGAAATCTTATAATCGCGTCCCTGGCTTCTTCTTTTGGATCGTCTGAACCTATAAGATGAAGCCGATATGAAAGGTTACGCATATCAAGTGGGAAAAAGGTGTCTTGTCCTGTGTAATAATCATGAGATGGAAATTGGACCCATGTTTCCGTTTTATTATCAAATGTTTTATTAAGGTTCAACCTTGCCGGTGTTGCTGTCACACCAATGTAAAAACCATTATCTCCTAAAATCTCTGCAACAAGTCCATTGATTTTTGTTACTAAACCTTGATTAATTTTCCCATTTGGGGTCGCATAATCCGCCTCATCATCAATGATGACGATTGAGTTTATATCTTTGTTAGCAATTAATGTAATGATTTTTTGTAGGTCATGTGTGTTTTTTTTGCAAAAAATAAGAAGCTCAGCGGGTAACTTGTTAGGATCTTGTGGTAGCTCGGAATAAGTTCGGGGTGTAGGGGCGATACCACTATGTTTAAATCTTTTTAAATTTTGAGTTAACAAGTCTACACTGTCATTCATTAAATGAATGATAACTGGATAGCCTTCGTCAAATAAACGTGCAGTTAAGGCAATCATCATTTCAGTTTTACCACTCTGAGGATCACCGTAAATAACTAGAGATGATGTCTGACTATTTTTGAGATTTTTTATAGTCCCTTCGACTGTTTGCTCAATAGCTCCAGTTGCGCGATTGTCATTGTGTAATCTAAATAGTTGTTTTTCATATCTTTTTACTAGCTTTGCTTGTTTTTTTAAACTTTCAATATCTAAATAATATTCCATGTGACCTCCTTGAGTTTAACTCTGAATTGAATAGTGGCGATTTACTCGCGAAGATTTTTAATATATCATATATTAATACAATGATATGGCAGACTTAACTCTTACATCACTTTTAACGAAATAAGTTCTTTCAGCAAACTACCATTTATAGTGGGGTGCTTATAATTTTCGTAGTTTACTGATTATCTTTATCTAATTGTTTGATTTCTATCACAAATATATGAGATCAATTTCATTATGAAATTTTCATTTCAGTATTTAGGAATTTAAGAAAGAATCCTTTTGATAACTTGTTATGTAGCCTAAAAAATTTTGGGTTGAGTTAAAAGTAAAATTTCTTAAAAAACGATTCGCGTTGCACTACTGAATAACGGATGATTGCAGAGAAATGATATAGTTGGCATTAATGCAATAATTTTATTGGCTTATCTCTTCTAAATGCTTTTTAGAGTACATGCTAACATTACTGAATTGCAACTCAACCTCTACGTTCAGCGTCTCGATTTTACAACTGCGGCGACACCTGTTTATCGATCTCGTCGGGGGCGTCGCCCTCACGCTGCTGGCAGGCATGCTGGCGCGTAAAATGCTGTATTACCGGATGATACAAAAGGAATTGAATCATGAATGAGTTAACGCTGCCCATCGTGGTGATGCTGGGGCTGGTTTTCGGGGAGGCCTTGCTGCTTAAGTGGCGCGGCAAGGCGGCGGTTAACTGGCGCGACGTGGTGTTTAACGTCAACTCAGGCCAGATGATGCTGTGGCTGTTTCGCGGGCTCGAAGTGCTGTGCTACAGCCTGGTGTCCCGCACGGCGAGTCTCGATCTGTTCCAGTCGCTGCCTGCCGTGGCGGTGTGGGTATTCGCCTTTATCGCCTGGGATTTTGGGTTCTACTGGCTGCACCGGCTGCATCATCAATGGCCGCTGCTCTGGGCGGTTCACAGCGTGCATCACCACGGCGAGCACTATAACCTCTCGCTTGGCGTGCGCAATTCCTGGTATTCGTCGCTGACCTCGGTGCCCTTTTTTATGCTGCTGGCGGTGGCGGGCGTGCCGCTGTCGGTGTTTCTTGCAGTCTCCGTCATTCACTACAGTATTCAGTTTTTTAACCACAACGCCTTTACCGGACGGCTCGGCATTCTGGAGCGGCTGCTGGTGACGCCGTCGCATCACCGTGTTCACCACCTGCGCGAGCGGCGTTTCTCCGACAGTAACTACGGCGGCACATTGATCGTCTGGGACAAGCTTTTCGGATCGTTTTGCCAGACGCCGCCCGCGCGGGATGAGCATCAGTACGGCGTAAAAGACTATAGCGCCTCTGCCAATCCGCTGCGGGAGAGCAACGCGCCGTTCGCTCGCCTGCTTGGCTTTCGTCCGCAGCCGTCTCCCGCCAGGCCGGGCCCCGCGCCGCTGATAATAGTGAGCGGTACGCTGCTGCTGTTTATCCCGGTTATCGGCTACATACAACGTTACGGGTATGGCTATGACGATATCGGCGGGGAGCAAATCACGCTGTTTTTACTGCTGGTGGCCGCGTCAGTCATGATGGGACTGATGAGCGACGGGCATCCCGCCAGTCGCATCGGCTGGGCGGTTGTGACCAGCCTGATGCCGCTGCTGTGTCTGTCGGTTTTTGGCTGGCAGGCGCTTATCTGGCAGGTCAGCCTGCCCGCGCTGGCGCTGCACGGTCTGATAGTCCTGGTCATGCCTGTAGTGAAAACGAGGGCGCTGGACCATGGCTAACACGCTCGCTACGCTGCGCTTCAGCCCGGCAGAAGAGGGCGCGTTTCACCGGGCGCTGCACCGGGAGGCGTATGGTTATCTTCGCCGCCGCGGCGACCATCGTTTCGCCGACCGGCGGGCGCGCGTCAAGGCGGCCCTGATCCTGCTGGCGAGCGTGGCGTGTTATACCCAGGCGCTGGCGGCGTCGCAGCCGGTGGTATTTGTGGCGGGGTATGCGGCCTTTGCCATGCTGATGATGTGGCTGAATATTGACGTTAACCATGACGCCTCTCACCAGACCTTTACCCGCAGCCGCTTCTGGAATGCGTTTATCAGCCGTGCGGTGACGATCTCAACCGGTATTGAGCCCGTCTACTGGCGCGCCCGTCACGTCAGTTTTCATCATCGCTACGCGAATATTGAACACTACGATCTGGATACCGAAGAGAACGGGATTTTACGCCAGACGCCGTTTCAGCGCTGGCGCGGCTGGATGCGCTTTCAGCATCTATACTGGCCGCTGGTGGCGGCGCTATCCCTGAGCTGGATAGGCATCGTGTTTGACTGGGCCGACAGGCTGGGCCGCACGCCGCTGCAGGCGGAGCGCCTGCTGCCTGGCGTGAGAGGGTGGGGAGCTTTTATTTTCAGCAAAATAGCGCATCTGACGCTGATGCTGGGCGTGCCGATCATGGCGGGCCATAACCTCTGGATGGTGGCGGGTATTTATCTGCTGATCCAGATGTGCGCCTCGCTGCTGGTGGTGTTTTTACTGCTGGGCACGCACTGGGCCGGGACGACGTTTTATCAGGCGCCGGAAGGCGAAACCCAACAGATGACGCATGGCTGGTATCACCATAATTTCACCACCGCCTGCGACTGGCGCACGCCCCGGCGCTGGCAGGAGGCCTTTACCGGCGGGCTGAATTACCACCTGACGCACCATTTGTTTCCTGGCTGGCACCATCGCCATTACCCGGCGCTCGCGCGGATCGTAGCGCGGCTGGCCCAGGAACATAACCTGCCGTACCGCTGCATCAGCTATCGCGAACTGCGCGCCGCGCAGCGGGCATTCTTGACACAGATGGGGCTCCCGCATGAAGCGTAACCTGCCGCCGTTACGTGTGGAACGCCACGATCCGGCGCTGCATAAAGCGTTTCGCACGGCCTGCCGGCACTATCTTGCGACGCAACAGGAGCATCGCTTTGCTGATAAAGGCATGTGGGCGAAGCTCGCTTTTCTCGCGCTCTGTTGCGCGGCCTGTTATCTGCTGAGCCTGACGGCATCGGCAACGATGGGCTTCGCGCTCTGGTATTTTGGCTTTATCTTTTTCGCCATGCTGCTGGTGGTGAACGTGCTGCACGATGCCAGCCACAACGCATTCTGTCGCACCGGCGCGGCGAACGCCTGGCTCGGGCGTGCGATCAGTCTTCCGCTGGGCCTGGATGCCGACAGCTGGCAGGTCCGCCACGTGCAGTTTCATCACCCGTACACCAATATTCAGCACTACGATCCGGATATCGATGAAAACGGCGTACTCTGCCAGACGCCGTTCCAGCGCTGGAAGCCCTTTATGCGCGCGCAATATCTCTACTGGCCGCTGGTGGCGGCGCTGACCTTTCCCTGGTATGGCTGGTGGATGGACTGGCGTGACCGACTGGGAAACACGCCTTTCACGCGCCATTTGCCCCATCCGGGCGCAAGAGGCGTTGCGCTCTTTCTGCTGCTGAAAACCGGGCATTTTATGCTGGCGCTGGGAATACCGGCGCTGGCCCTTGCCGGGACACGCTCCTGGGCTGCTGTTCTCGCGGTCTATCTGGTAAGCCAGATGCTGGTCTCAGGGATGTTTGTCTCCCTGCTTATCGGTACGCACTGGGCAAAAGGGCATTTTTATCCGACGCCGGAAGATAACGTCATGCCGAACAGCCCTTATCACCATGCGTTTGCCACCACGTTTGACTGGCGTACGCGGCCACGCCAGATAGGGTACTGGCTCGGCGGTTTAAACCTGCATCTGACGCATCATCTCTTTCCTGACTGGAGCCACCGGCACTTTCCGGCGCTGAGCGCCATTATTGCGGAGGTGGCGCGCGAACACGGCCTGCCGTACCCGTTATTGTCCGTGCGCGATTTGCTGCGCCTGCAGCGGCAACATCTGATTCGTATGGGGAAAAACCTGAAGTGACCGCCACCGGCGAACGGTGGCGGCGGGGATCACACGGCGGCGATAATTTTGATTTCTACTTTATAGCGCGGATTCATCAGGCGGGCCTGCACAGTGCAGCGTACCGGCGCGGAGCCTGCCACTACCCACTCGTCCCACGCTTTGTTCATCAGCGCGAAATCGTCGCCGTCGGCCAGGAAAATCGTGGCGTCAAGAATGCGGGATTTATCGCTGCCCTGCGCGGTTAACAGGGTGTCGATTTGCGCCAGCGTATTGGCGGTTTGTTCATAAGCGTCGGCATCCAGATTTTCCGGCACGCCCGTGTAGTAAATCGTCTGGTTGTGAATCACCGCGTCAGACCAACGATCTGCGGGATCGATACGCACGATTGTCATCGCTGTTTCCTTTTCCTGTTCTGTTCAGCAAAACGCAAGCCTGCCATAAAGCGCGCCCGCCGTCATCTGTTCGGCTGGCGTAAGCGTGGCCGCCCTGACATAATCACTGGCAATTTAACCAGGGGGCAGTGTGACGGACGATTTTGCAGCAGATGGCCAGCTAGCCACAGCGATACCCGGCTTTAAACCGCGCGAGCCGCAGCGTCAGATGGCGCAGGCGGTCAGCGCCGCCATTGAGGCCGCCAGACCGCTGGTGGTGGAAGCGGGCACCGGGACCGGGAAAACCTACGCCTATCTGGCGCCCGCGCTGCGCGCCGGTAAGAAAGTGATTGTCTCCACCGGCTCGAAGGCGCTGCAGGATCAGCTCTACGGCCGCGATCTGCCCACGGTCGCCAAAGCGCTGGAGTACAAAGGCCGCCTGGCGCTCTTAAAAGGGCGCTCCAACTATCTGTGCCTTGAGCGCCTGGAGCAACAGGCGCTGGCGGGCGGCGATCTGCCGGTACAAACCTTAAGCGACGTTATCCATCTGCGCGGCTGGGCCAACGAAACCGTGGATGGCGACATCAGCACCTGCGGGCGCGTGGCGGAAGACGCCCCCGTCTGGCCGCTCGTCACCAGCACCAACGATAATTGCCTCGGCAGCGACTGCCCGCTCTATAAAGACTGCTTTGTCGTGAAAGCGCGTAAAAAGGCGATGGAAGCTGACGTCGTCGTGGTGAACCATCACCTGTTTCTCGCCGATATGGTGGTCAAAGAGAGTGGCTTTGCGGAGCTTATCCCGGAGGCTGAAGTCATTATTTTCGACGAAGCCCATCAGCTTCCCGATATCGCCAGCCAGTATTTCGGCCAGTCGCTCTCCAGCCGCCAGCTGCTTGACCTCGCCAGAGACATTATCATCGCCTACCGCACCGAGGTGAAAGATACCCAGCAGCTGCAAAAATGCGCCGACCGTCTGGCGCAAAGCACCCAGGATTTCAGGCTCCAGCTGGGCGACCCCGGCTTTCGCGGCAACCTGCGCGAACTGCTGGCGGACACCTCCATCAGCCGCGCGCTGCTGCTGCTTGATGACGCCCTGGAGCTCTGCTACGACGTGGCGAAGCTGTCGCTTGGCCGCTCGGCGCTGCTGGACGCCGCCTTTGAGCGCGCCACGCTCTATCGCGCGCGCCTCAAACGCTTAAAAGAGATCAATCAGCCGGGCTACAGCTACTGGTATGAATGCAACTCGCGTCACTTCACGCTGGCGCTCACGCCGTTGACCGTCGCGGATAAATTTCAGGACGTTATCGCCGAAAAGGGCGGCAGCTGGATCTTTACCTCCGCGACGCTCTCGGTGAATGACGAACTGCATCACTTCACGGAGCGCCTCGGCATTCACGACGCGCAAACGCTGCTGCTGCCAAGCCCGTTCGACTATGCCCGCCAGGCGCTGCTCTGCGTGCCGCGCGGCCTGCCGCAAACCAACCAGCCGCAGGCCGGGAAGGCGCTGGCGCGAATGCTGCAACCGCTGATTGAGGCCAACCAGGGCCGCTGTTTTATGCTCTGCACGTCGCACGCCATGATGCGCGAGCTGGCGGAGCAATTCCGCGCCACCATGACGCTGCCGGTGCTGCTCCAGGGCGAAACCAGCAAAAGCCAGCTGCTTGAGCAGTTCATCAGCGCGGGTAACGCGCTGCTGGTGGCGACCAGCAGTTTCTGGGAAGGCGTGGACGTCCGCGGCGACGCGCTGTCGCTGGTCATTATCGACAAACTGCCGTTTACCTCGCCGGACGATCCGCTGCTGAAAGCGCGCATGGAAGATTGCCGCCTGCGCGGCGGCGATCCGTTCGATGAAGTCCAGTTGCCGGACGCGGTGATCACGCTCAAGCAGGGCGTGGGGCGGCTTATCCGCGACGTCGACGACCGCGGCGTGCTGGTGATTTGCGACAACCGCCTGGTGATGCGCCCCTACGGCGCCGTGTTCCTGAAAAGCCTGCCGCCGACGCCGCGCACCCGCGATATCGGCGAGGCGGCGCGCTTTCTCACCGACGCGGCGCGGCAGTAATTTATGCCAGACTGTGATAAGATGCGCCCCTTTTTGAACCACCACGACGCGTAAGAGTGTTATTGATCCATGCGAATTCTGGCTATTGATACCGCCACCGAGGCCTGTTCCGTCGCCTTGTGGGATAACGGTAAAACGTCCGCCCTCTTTGAACTCTGCCCGCGCGAGCACACCCAGCGTATTCTGCCGATGGTCAGTGAGATCCTCACCGACAGCGGCGTTGCGCTGGCGGCGATGGACGCGCTGGCCTTTGGCCGCGGGCCGGGAAGTTTTACCGGCGTGCGAATCGGCATTGGCATCGCGCAGGGGCTGGCGCTCGGCGCAGAACTGCCGATGGTTGGCGTCTCGACGCTGATGACCATGGCCCAGGGCGCATGGCGCGTCAGCGGCGCGACCCGCGTGCTGGCGGCGATCGATGCCCGTATGGGCGAGGTCTACTGGGCTGAGTATCAGCGCGACGCGCAGGGCGTCTGGCACGGCGAAGAGACCGAGGCGGTGCTTAAGCCGGACGCGGTCGCGGAGCGCCTGAAGACGCTCAGCGGCGAATGGGCGACGGTCGGCACCGGCTGGCAGGCGTGGCCGGATATGGCCCAGGAGAGTGGACTGACGCTTACCGACGGGCAGGTAACGCTCCCGGCGGCGGAAGATATGTTGCCGCTGGCGTGCCGGTTGTTCGAA
This sequence comes from Cronobacter sp. EKM101R, assembly GCF_963888145.1. Taxonomy (NCBI): domain Bacteria; kingdom Pseudomonadati; phylum Pseudomonadota; class Gammaproteobacteria; order Enterobacterales; family Enterobacteriaceae; genus Cronobacter; species Cronobacter sp. EKM101R. The sequence goes on from NZ_CAWPHW010000001.1 coordinate 593,573, forward strand.
CAACAGCGCGTTGTCGCGGTCGAACAAGCAGAACCGGTCTATCTGCGCAACGAAGTGGCGTGGAAAAAATTGCCAGGCCGGGAATAACATCCCGACGCAAGCCGCGGGCGGGTTTAAGGAGTCGCTTATGGTGGGTCAACAATCAATGATGCGCTGCGGGTTTCTGGCGCTGAGCGTTTTGCTTCTCGGCGGGTGCGTCAGCGTACCCGACGCGATTAAAGGCACCAGCCCGACGCCGCAACAGGATCTGGTGCGCGTGATGAACGCGCCGCAGCTTTACATCGGGCAGGAAGCGCGCTTCGGCGGGCGGGTGGTGAATGTCGATAATCAGCAGGGGAAAACCCGCCTGGAAATCGCCACGCTGCCGCTCGACAGCGCCGCACGACCGCTGCTGGGCCAGCCGTCGCGCGGGCGCATCTATGCCGACGTGAACGGCTTTCTCGACCCGGTCGACTTCCGTAATCAACTCGTTACTGTCGTAGGCCCCATTACCGGCACGGTGGAAGGTAAAATCGGTTCCAGCCCGTATAAGTTCATGGTGATGCAGGTGAACGGCTTCAAGCGCTGGCGCGTAACGCAGCAGGTGATGATGCCGCCGCAGCCCATCGACCCGTGGATGTGGGGGCCGCGCCCCGGCTGGGGATATGGCTATGGCCCGTGGGGCTGGTATAATCCCGGCCCGGCACAGGTTCAGAACGTAGTAACTGAGTAACGCATTGATTTAGTAAATAAAATAAACAGCGGCCGGTCCGCTGTTTATTTGTTTTATCGGCATAACAAAAATAATTAGTGACGCGCTTCGCAACCTTAAATCAGGTGAATTAATAAACTGGTACAATGAGTTAATATTATGTTAACGCCGTGTTTATTGTTTTGGGGTTGTGATGACGACGAATAATACATTCAGAGGTGACGCATTGAAGAAGGTTTGGCTTAACCGTTATCCGGCGGATGTTCCGGCGGAGATAAACCCGGACCGTTATCACTCCCTGGTGGATCTGTTTGAGCAATCCTGCACACGCTTCGCCGATCAACCCGCCTTCACCAACATGGGCGAGGTGATGACCTTCCGTAAGCTGGAAGAGCGCAGCCGCGCCTTCGCCGCCTGGCTGCAACAGGGCCTGGGCCTGCAAAAAGGCGATCGCGTGGCGCTGATGATGCCCAACCTCCTGCAATACCCGGTGGCGCTGTTTGGCATTCTGCGCGCCGGGATGATCGTCGTGAACGTCAACCCGCTGTACACGCCGCGCGAGCTGGAGCATCAGCTGAACGACAGCGGCGCCAGCGCCATTGTGATTGTGTCCAACTTTGCGCACACGCTGGAAAAAGTCGTCGATAAAACCCCGGTAAAGCATGTCATTCTGACCCGCATGGGCGATCAGCTTTCCACCGCCAAAGGCACGCTGGTGAACTTTGTGGTGAAGTATGTGAAACGCCTGGTGCCGAAGTATCACCTGCCGGACGCCATTTCGTTTCGCAGCGCGTTGCATAATGGCTACCGGATGCAGTACATCAAACCGGAAGTGACGCCTGACGATCTCGCTTTCCTGCAATACACCGGCGGCACCACGGGGGTGGCGAAAGGCGCCATGCTGACCCACCGCAATATGCTCGCCAACCTGGAGCAGGTGCTCGGCACGTACGGTCCGCTGCTGCATCGCGGCAAGGAGCTGGTGATCACCGCGCTGCCGCTGTACCACATTTTCGCGCTGACCATGAACTGCCTGCTGTTTATCGAACTCGGCGGCCAGAACGTGCTGATCACCAACCCGCGCGATATTCCGGGGCTGGTGAAAGAGCTTGGCAAATATCCGTTTACCGCGATGACCGGCGTGAACACGCTGTTTAACGCGCTGCTGAATAATAAAGAATTCCACAAGCTCGATTTCTCCTCGCTGCACCTCTCGGCGGGCGGCGGCATGCCGGTGCATCAGGCCGTGGCGGAGCGCTGGGAGAAACTGACCGGCCAGTTCCTGCTGGAAGGCTACGGGCTGACGGAATGCTCGCCATTGGTGAGCGTCAACCCGCACGATATCGACTACCACAGCGGCAGCATCGGCCTGCCGGTGCCGTCCACCGAAGTCAAACTGATTGACGATGAAGGCAACGAAGTGGCGCCCGGCGCGCCTGGCGAGCTGTGCATTAAAGGCCCGCAGGTGATGCTGGGTTACTGGCAGCGCCCGGATGCCACCGATGAGATTATCCAGGACGGCTGGCTGCGCACCGGCGATATCGCGGTAATGGATGAAGAAGGTTTCCTGCGCATCGTCGATCGCAAAAAAGATATGATTCTGGTCTCCGGTTTTAACGTCTACCCGAATGAAATCGAAGATGTGGTGATGCAGCACAGCGGCGTGCAGGAAGTCGCGGCGGTGGGTATCCCGTCGGAAGCCAGCGGCGAGCTGGTGAAAATCTTCGTGGTGAAGAAAGAGGCGTCGCTTACGGAAGAAGCGCTGATCACCTTCTGCCGTCGGCACCTGACGGGCTATAAGGTCCCGAAAAAGGTGGAATTTCGCACCGAGCTGCCAAAATCCAACGTCGGGAAAATTTTACGACGAGAACTACGTGACGAAGCGCGCCGGGCAGGTGACAATACTGCCTGAGCTGCAATCACGTCGCCCTGACGCCGGTTCTACCGGCGTTTTTTATGGGCGCAGACAAAGAGAGAGCGATTTGAATTACCAGATGATAACCACCAATGACGCTCTGGCGGCGCTGTGCGAAACCGCACGCACGCAGCGCGCCCTGGCGCTGGACACCGAATTTGTCCGTACCCGCACTTACTACCCGCAGCTGGGGCTTATCCAGCTGTATGACGGCGAAAACGTCGCGCTGATCGATCCGCTGACCATCACCGAGTGGGCGCCGTTTCAGGCGCTGTTGCAGGATCAGAACGTCACCAAATTTCTCCATGCAGGCAGCGAAGATCTGGAAGTGTTCCAGAACGCGTTCGGCATGATGCCCGATCCGTTTATCGACACCCAGGTGCTGGCCTCGTTTGTTGGTCATCCGCTCTCCTGCGGTTTTGCGACGCTGGTGGAGCATCACACCGGCGTGGCGCTGGATAAAAGCGAGTCGCGTACCGACTGGCTGGCGCGGCCGCTGACGGAGCGCCAGTGCGACTACGCGGCGGCGGACGTCTGGTATCTGCTGCCGATCGCCCACAAACTGATGGAGCAGGTGCGCGAAGCAGGCTGGCTCACCGCCGCCATCAACGAATGCCGCCTGATGACCCAGCGCCGCGGCGAGGTTCTCGATCCAGACGAAGCCTGGCGTGAAATCACCAACGCCTGGCAGCTGCGTCCGCGTCAGCTGGCGTGCCTGAAGCTGCTGGCCGGCTGGCGCCTGCGTAAAGCGCGCGAGCGCGATATGGCGGTCAATTTCGTGGTGCGCGAAGAGAATCTCTGGAAGGTGGCGCGCCATATGCCGGGCTCGCTTGGCGAACTCGACGGCCTGGGGCTGTCAGGCAGCGAAATCCGCTTCCACGGCAAGACGCTGCTGGCGCTGGTCGCGCAAGCGCAGGCGTTGCCGGAAGACGCGCTGCCGGAGCCGCTGGCGAATCTGGTCGACATGCCGGGTTATCGCAAAGTGTTTAAAGAGATTAAAGCGCTGGTGCAGGAGACGAGCGAGGCGCACAAGATCAGCGCCGAGCTGATGGCGTCGCGCCGCCAGATTAACCAGTTGCTGAACTGGCACTGGAAGCTGAAACCGCAGAATCAGCTGCCGGAATTAATCAGCGGCTGGCGCGGCGAGTTATTAGGCGAGGCGTTAAAAACGCTGCTGCAGAATTATTAATACAATACCTGTAATTATTTACAGCAAAAGTGAGATTCACTGAGAATATATACAGTGAGGCGGCGAAAAAAATACCCCGGCATGCCGGGGTATTTTTTATCGTTATTTCGTCTCTTCCGCTTCCGGTAAGGTGACGTTAAGTTCAAGAATCGAAATATCGTCGCCTTTTTGTTCCAGCTGAACGGTGACCATTTCCGGATCAATCTGAACGTATTTACAAATCACTTCCAGAATATCCCGCTTCAGCTGCGGTAAATAATGCGGTTCAGCATCGCTACGACGACGCTCAGCAACAATAATTTGTAAGCGCTCTTTAGCGATATTCGCGGTGTTCTTTTTTCTGGAGAGAAAAAAGTCGAGTAATGCCATAACTTATCCTCCGAACAGGCGTTTGAGGAAACCTTTCTTCTCTTCTTCAATGAAGCGGAAAGGACGTTCTTCTCCCATCAGGCGATCGACGGTATCGGCGTAGGCTTTCCCGGCGTCAGAGGTATCGTCAAGAATAACCGGCTCGCCCTGGTTGGAGGCGCGCAGCACGGACTGATCTTCCGGGATAACGCCCACCAGAGGAATACGCAGGATCTCCAGCACATCTTCCATGCTGAGCATATCGCCCTTACTGACGCGGCCCGGGTTGTAGCGGGTCAGCAGCAGATGCTCTTTAATCGGCGCTTCGCCATTTTCGGCGCGGCGAGATTTGGAAGAGAGGATACCCAGGATACGGTCGGAGTCGCGCACGGAGGAGACTTCCGGGTTAGTGGTAATGATGGCTTCATCAGCAAAATAGAGCGCCATCAGCGCGCCGGTTTCGATACCGGCAGGGGAGTCGCAGACAATGAAGTCGAACTCCATCTTTTTCAGCTCATCCAGTACCTTTTCCACGCCTTCGCGGGTCAGCGCGTCTTTGTCGCGCGTCTGCGATGCGGGCAGAATGTAGAGGCTTTCGGTACGTTTATCGCGGATAAGCGCCTGATTCAGTGTGGCATCGCCCTGAATGACGTTCACGAAATCGTATACGACACGGCGTTCACAACCCATGATCAGATCAAGGTTACGCAGGCCGATATCGAAATCGATAACTACGGTCTTCTTTCCCTTCTGGGCCAGACCCGTAGCGATGGCCGCGCTGGAGGTGGTTTTGCCAACGCCCCCTTTACCTGATGTAACTACAATAATGCGTGCCATAAAGGAATTCCTTGTTAAAAGGGCTTAATTTAATGGTTGAACCGTCAGCGCGCCGTCGGCCAGACGCAGGCGTGCCGCTTTGTTGTAAAACTCGGCCGGGATTTGATCGCTCAGCCAGTAAACCCCGGCGATGGAAACCAGTTCCGCCGCGAGATTTGTTGAAAAAATTTGTGCTTCTTTATCGCCGCTGGCACCGGCGAGGGCGCGCCCGCGCATGGTGCCATAGACGTGAATATTGCCATCAGCGATAAGCTCCGCGCCCGCGCTGACGTGGCTTGTGACCACCAGATCGGCGCCCGGCGCGTAGATCCGCTGGCCGGAACGCACCGGCAGATCCACTAACCGGGTACGCAGCGCTGCCGCCGGGGCAGGCGGTACAGGCGCTTCAGCGGGCTTTGCGGCGCGCGGCGCGCTGGCCTTTCCCTCGGTCAGCAGCGCAAGGCCCGCACGAGCGATTTCCGCTTTCAGCGCGTCATCCTGACAGCCGCTGATGCCGACCAGGTGCAGGCCGCTGTCGATAAACGTCTGATGTAACTGCTGCCAGTTTATCGACCCGTCAAGCCCTGCAACATTCACTACCACCGGCGCATTTTTGAGAAAGGCCGGCGCCTGAGCAATTTTTTCTTCAAGCGCCTTGCGAATAACCTCGGGGTGAGCATCATGCAAATGAACCACTGATAAGGTGAAACTACTGCCTTTTAGCTCGATGGGCGTGTTTGACATCCTGGCCTTACTCAATTCAGTTTAAATCCCCACCGCAGTGGGATGATATTCCGAAGCACATCAGGCATGTTATAGTCAGCCTTATATTCAGGCAAGTAACCATCTGGCTAAATTAGAGTAAAAACATGTTTTGTGTGATCTATCGAAGCGCGCGCCGCGAACAAACTTATCTTTATGTTGAAAAAAAAGACGATTTTTCGCGAGTGCCGGAAGAATTGCTGGCCGGTTTCGGCCAGCCAATTATGACCATGATGCTTCCGCTGGACGGTCGTAAAAAATTAGCCAACGCCGATCTCGAAAAAGTGAAACAGGCGTTAAAAGATCAGGGCTATTATTTACAGATGCCGCCGCCGCCGGAAAATTTGCTAAAACAGCATCTCGAATCGCTCGGTAAAAAATAGTCCCAGGCGCCGTTTCATACGGCGCTTTTTTTGTAGCGACGCGCGCGGTTTGACTTTTTGCGCGGCCGGGACGAATAGTTACGTACTGTCTTACCATCGAACCCAGAGGGACGCTATGTATCAACATCATCACTGGCAGGGCGCGCTACTTGACTACCCGGTCAGCAAAGTCGTTTGCGTCGGCAGCAACTACGCAAAGCATATTCAGGAGATGGGCAGCGCCACGCCGGAAGAGCCGGTGCTGTTTATCAAACCTGAAACCGCGTTGTGCGATCTGCGCCAGCCGCTCGTGCTGCCGCAGGGTCTCGGCTCGGTGCATCACGAGGTCGAACTGGCGGTGCTGATTGGCGGAACGCTCCGTCAGGCGAGCGAAGAGCATGTCGCCAAAGCGATAGCGGGCTATGGTGTTGCGCTCGATCTCACGCTTCGCGATATTCAGGGCAAAATGAAAAAGGCCGGGCAGCCGTGGGAGAAGGCGAAAGCGTTTGATAACGCCTGCCCGATTTCCGGGTTTATCCCGGCAGGGGAGTTTGCAGGCGATCCGCAAAACACGCCGCTCAGCCTGCGCGTGAACGGCGAGGTGCGCCAGAGCGGCAACACCGCCGATATGATCCATAAGATCGTGCCGCTTATCGCTTATATGAGCCGTTTCTTCACGCTGCGCGCGGGGGATGTGATCCTCACCGGGACGCCGGAAGGCGTCGGCCCGCTCAACAGCGGCGACGCGCTGGACATCGCCTTTGACGATCACACCCTGACCACACGGGTTCTGTAAAGATGCCGCCCGTGGGGCGGCAAAACTTGCATCCTGGCGCCAGAGTGTTTATAAGGTGCAGCTTAATTTTTGATGCGCGGACACTGTTATGACCGAAACCCCTTTCTGGCAGCGTAAAACCCTGGATGAGATGAGCGACGCCGAGTGGGAATCGCTCTGCGACGGGTGCGGTCAGTGCTGCCTGCATAAGCTGATGGATGAAGACACCGACGAAATCTACTTCACCAACGTCGCCTGCCGTCAGCTTAATATCAAAACCTGCCAGTGCCGCAACTATGAACGGCGCTTCGAGTATGAGCCGGACTGCATCAAGCTGACACGCGATAACCTGCCGACCTTCGAGTGGCTGCCGCCCACCTGCGCTTACCGTCTGCTGGCCGAAGGGAAAAACCTGCCGCAGTGGCACCCGCTGCGCGCCGGCTCAAAAGCCGCGATGCACGCCGAACGTATTTCGGTGCGCCATATTGCGGTGAAAGAATCGGAAGTGCGCGACTGGCAGGACCATATCTTAAATAAGCCGGATTGGGCGGAATAATCTCAGCTGATATTTTCTGACCGCAGGGAATATCCCCGCACTAAATAATACGCATAAAAAAGCCGCTCTTAATTAGCGGCTTTTTTTATCCGAGCCGTTAACGTGGTATGTTTTTTCACCGCCGGAGCGGGGGACACGTCGCGCGAGAGACTGTTGACGGCGGTGAGGCTCAGGTCGCCTCTCAGAGCCAGCCAAACCTGACGGATAAGGAAAGGAGTAGACCAGCAAAGGCGAACAGGTTAAGTAAAACCGCAGTTCTGCTTGAAATCTCCATACAATACTCCGGACATGTTTTTAAGACACAGGGAGTATAGCTATTGTTTATTGCGACGCATCTGCAATTTTTAAAAATCAGATTATTCGCTCAGGCTTCTCTGAGATATTTCTTAAGCATTACTGAATAATTGCATTTTCATTAATTGAAGATGAATAACCGATCATTCTGGTTCGCATAAAGGTTCAAGGAACTGACGCAGCGTAGCGTGCTCATCGGCATTGAGGGATAAAAAACGCGCAATTTGTTCCTCAAGATGTTCACACGGCTGCGCGATAATCGTCATCCAGGTTTCATTACCCGGCTGTCGAATAATCGACACGCCACGCAAGGCGCCGGATGGGGTGAGTACGGCTTTGATGTAAACATCGTTGCGAAGAATCAGTGGGTTCATAGGGCTGAAAGGGCTTAGCAAAATCATCTGTCCACAGAAATAACACATCTGTCTGCTTGATACAATTCACCTTTTTATAGTGATTGAACCAATAGTCTATATCTATTGTAGTGGTAATTAAGGCTTTGTTTTTAACCGTAAAGTTACGTAAGCGGTTTTTGGTTGATAATCCAGCAATTGTAAGAAAACGGGTTAAAAAAAGGCCGCCTGAGCGACCTTATGATTACTTCTGATTCGGACTGGGTCTTTTATCGCCAGATTCCGGTGCTTCGTTCGGATCATCTTTTTCGACGTTAAGTGGATACTTATTCATCACGTTCTCCTGTCGTTAATCAAACACCTTTTCAGTATAGGTGCTCCAGCCCGGAACAAGCCAGGCGGCACAGGGATTGTCTGCGCGTGACCTAAAAAAAACGCCCACCGGCCGGAGCGCGGTGGGCGGGGTGCGTCGCTAAAGAGACGGGCTCAGTAGCGGCCGAAGAGATCGCGTTTTTTCGGTTTGAATGCCTGCGCGAGCAGCACCAGCAGGGCCACCAGCAGATAGGCGGCGAAAATGCCGACCAGCCACTGCGGCATCTCCAGCGTCAGGAATGACCACTGGCGCTCAGCGCAGTCGCCGCTGGCGACAAATACCTGCGGCAGCCACTTATCGAGCGGCAGCCAGGACGGGAAGCGTGCCGCGAAATCGCAGGTGACAAACGGCGAGGGGTGCAGCTGGATAGTCGTGTGTTCCCACGCGAGCATCAGGCCCTTCCAGGCGCTGTAGATCCAGATACCCATCGCCACAAAGCGTAACGGGGTTTTCGGTGCAATGGCTCCCACAAGCCCTGCGCCCATGACGCCGAACAGCGCGCAACGTTCATAAATACATAACACGCACGGCTTCAGCATCATGACATGCTGGAACCACAGCGCCACCATTTCCAGCGCGAAAGCGGTGAGCGCCAGCAACAGCCATGCGCCGCGCCCACGCGAACACTGGTTTAAATATCGCAACATAATGATTATCTCTGCAATCTGCGTTGAACCGGCAGTGTAAACGAAAACCTGTTTGACGCCACTAGCGACATCAAAAATAACCCATTAAACCTATGCGCATAAACAAAAAATCGGGCCTCGCGGGCCCGATTTGCGGTTAATGCAGCAGCGCCGTCACGCCGGGCGTGCTGACCCAGCCACTTTGCAGCAGCCAGTCGGTGAACGGCACCAGCGTGTACTGCACGCAGGCCAGGCCCACCAGCGTCAGCACCACCGTATACGGCAGCGCCATCCAGACCATGCGGCCATAAGAGAGGCGAATCAGCGGCGCCAGCGCGGAGGTCAGCAGGAACAGAAACGCCGCCTGGCCGTTCGGGGTGGCGACGGACGGCAGATTGGTGCCGGTGTTAATCGCCACCGCCAGCATTTCAAACTGCTTAGCGTCGATAACGCCCTGTTGCAGCGCGCTTTTCGCTTCGTTGATATAGACCGTGCCGACAAATACGTTATCGGAAATGGACGACAGCAGGCCGTTAAAGAGATAGAACAGCGACAGCTGATTATGCGGCGTGGCTTCCAGCACATACGCGATAATCGGCGCGAACAGATGCTGGTCGATAATCACCGCCACAATGGCGAAGAACACCGTCAGCAGGGCGGTGAAAGGCAGCGCTTCGGTAAAGGCTTTGCCGATAGCGTGCTCATCGGTTACGCCGCACAGCGAGCAGGCGAGAATAATCACCGACAGGCCAATCAGACCCACTTCCGCCAGATGCAGCGCCAGCGCGGCAATCAGCCACACGCCGATCAGGCCCTGAATAATCAGCTTCATGGTGTCCTGACGGGTGCGCTTCTGGCGGCTCTTGTCGTCATACTCGCGCAGGATCTTACGCACCGGCTCCGGCAGCGGTTCGCCGTACCCGAAGGATTTGGTTTTTTCCACCAGGATGCAGGTGAGGATGCCGCAGATAAACACCGGCACGCTCACTGGCGCGACGCGCAGCAGGAAGTCTCCGAAGCCCCAGTCGGCTGCGTGGGCGATAATCAGGTTCTGTGGCTCGCCGACCATCGTCATCACGCCGCCAAGCGCGGTGCCGACGCCCGCATGCATCATCAGGCTGCGCAGAAACGCGCGAAAGCGCTCAAGCGTGGCGCGACGTTCTTCATCAAGCTGCGCGTCGTCCACCAGCTCTTGTTCCTCTTCACCATGAGACGCGACGCGATGGTAGATGCCGTAAAAACCTACCGCCACGCTGATAACGACGGCGACCACCGTCAGCGCGTCGAGGAAGGCGGAGAGAAACGCCGCCGCAAAACAGAACGCCAGCGAGAGCAGGGTTTTAGAACGGATGCCCAGCAGCAGACGGGTAAAAATCAGTAGCAGCAACTGCTTCATAAAGTAGATGCCCGCCACCATGAAAATCAGCAGCAGCACCACGGCGAGGTTATTCGCCACCTCTTCGCGCACATGCTCGGCGCTGGTCATGCCGATAAACAGCGCCTCTACCGCCAGCAGCCCGCCCGGCAGCAGAGGGTAGCACTTCAGCGCCATCGCCAGCGTGAAGATGAACTCAATCACCAGCAGCCAGCCCGCCGCGAAGGGGCTTACCCAGAAAACCAAAGGATTAATAATCAAAAAGCCAAGTAAACAAAGCTTGTACCAGTCCGGAGATTGTCCTAAAAAGTTACGATACAACGCCCGGCCATATGAAATTTCCATGCCATGATCCTTTACGGTTATTTTTCGTTAACATGTCAGGGTACCCGGCAGTGGTGCGGCGATCAAGCCGCAGGCGCGTATGGCGGGCCGGTGGGGATTGTTAAAAACCGAACCACGATCCCTTTTTTTACATTTCGTCATGCTATCTGCGCCCCGGCGCGTCTGGTATGATGAGTGAATTTTGCATCTTAGGTGTATTGGAAGCTCATTATGGTAATTAAGGCGCAGAGCCCGGCGGGTTTCGCGGAAGAGTACATTGTTGAAAGCATCTGGAATAACCGCTTCCCTCCGGGATCTATTCTGCCTGCTGAACGCGAACTCTCTGAACTGATTGGTGTGACGCGCACCACCCTGCGCGAAGTGTTACAGCGCCTGGCACGCGACGGCTGGCTGACTATCCAGCACGGTAAGCCAACGAAAGTAAACAACTTCTGGGAAACTTCGGGCCTCAATATTCTCGAAACGCTGGCGCGTCTCGATCACGAAAGCGTGCCGCAACTTATCGACAATCTGCTGTCCGTGCGCACCAACATCGCGACGATTTTTATTCGCACCGCGCTGCGTATGCACCCGGAACGCGCACGTGAAGTGCTCGCAACGGCGGATGAAGTGGAAGATCACGCTGACGCTTTCGCGGAGCTGGACTACAACATTTTCCGCGGTCTGGCGTTTGCCTCGGGCAACCCGATTTACGGGCTTATCCTCAACGGCATGAAAGGGCTCTACACCCGCATCGGCCGCCACTATTTCTCGAATCCGGAAGCGCGCAGTCTGGCGCTGGGCTTTTACCATAAGCTCGGCACGCTTTCACGCGAAGGGCAGCACGATCAGGTCTACGACGTGGTGCGAACTTACGGGCGCGAGAGCGGCGAGATTTGGCACCGGATGCAGAAAAACCTGCCGGGCGATCTGGCGATGCACAGCCGGTAATGGACGGCGCGCAGGCATAAAAAAGGCTTCCTTCGGGAAGCCTTTTTTGTTGCCGCGGGCGTCAGAGCGTGTTGATCCGCGGCGGGCAGCGCTCCAGCAGCTCCACGCTGCCGTCTTCATTTTGCTGCTCAAGCAGCACGTCGAAACCCCACAGGCGATGCACATGCTTCAGCACTTCGCGGCGGCCCTTATCGAGCGGCGCGCGGTGTTGCGGAATGTAGCGCAGCGTCAGCGCGCGGTCGCCGCGCAGGTTGACGTTCCATACCTGAATGTTCGGCTCCAGGTTGCTCAGATTGTACTGGGCCGACAGCTCGTTGCGAATCGCCCGGTAGCCCTCTTCGTTATGGATCGCTTCAATTTCCAGATAGTTGTTGCGATCGTCATCCAGCACCGTAAAGAGGCGGAAATCGCGCATCACTTTCGGCGACAGGAACTGGCTGATAAAACTTTCGTCTTTGAAATCGCGCATCGCGAAATGCAGCGTTTGCAGCCAGTCGGAGCCTGCGATATCCGGGAACCAGTGACGGTCTTCTTCGGTCGGGTTCTGGCAGATACGTTTAATATCCTGGAACATGGCGAAACCGAGCGCATACGGGTTGATGCCGCTGTACCACTGGCTGTTGTAGGGCGGCTGGAACACCACATTAGTGTGACTGTGCAGAAATTCCAGCATAAAGCGATCGGTCACTTTCCCTTCATCGTAGAGATGGTTCAGGATGGTGTAGTGCCAGAACGTCGCCCAGCCTTCATTCATGACCTGGGTCTGTTTCTGCGGGTAGAAATACTGGCTCACCTTACGCACGATACGCAGGATCTCACGCTGCCACGACTCCAGCAGCGGGGCGTTTTTCTCCATAAAATAGAGCAGGTTTTCCTGCGGCTCGACCGGAAAGCGATGATGCGCCTCGACGGCTTTCTCCTCTTCGCGTCTTGGCAGCGTGCGCCACAGCATATTGACCTGGCTTTGCAGATACTCTTCGCGGCTTTTCTGGCGCGCTTTCTCTTCCTGGAGCGAGATTTTCTGCGGGCGTTTGTAACGGTCGACGCCGTAGTTCATCAGCGCATGGCACGAATCCAGCAACTTTTCGACTTCATCAACGCCGTAGCGCTCTTCGCATTCGGTAATGTAGTGGCGCGCGAAAATCAGGTAATCGACAATCGAGCTGGCGTCGGTCCAGCTGCGGAACAGGTAATTATTTTTGAAAAACGAGTTGTGGCCGTAACAGGCGTGCGCCATCACCAGCGCCTGCATGGTGATGGTGTTCTCTTCCATCAGATACGCGATACACGGATTGGAGTTAATCACAATCTCGTAGGCGAGCCCCTGCTGACCATGCTTATAGAGCCGCTCGGTCTCAATGAACTTTTTACCGAACGACCAGTGCGGGTAGTTAATCGGCATCCCGACGCTGGAGTAAGCGTCCATCATCTGTTCAGAGGTAATTATCTCAATCTGATGCGGGTAAGTGTCCAGCCGGTAGAGTTTCGCCACGCGATCGATTTCAGCGAGATAGACATCCAGTAGCTCAAATGTCCAGTCCGGCCCGTCGCTCAGACGTTGGGTATCCTTTTTCAGGGAATCAGTTACGGTAGCCATCAGCGCGCCCTCATTGTTAGCGGCTCTCATCCGGGGAGAGCCTTAATGTCAAGCATAGATCACCCCCGACTTATCAGCGCCACGGCAAAAATTTTTTCTGCGCGATTTTCTGAGCCAGCCTGTCGGTAAACGGCGGTCTCAACAGCATTATATTTTGCCGGGCAGGGAAGGGAAGCAGGAGATCCTGAAAGCGCTATCCCCGCTGTGGCGGGGAAAGTTGTGAGTGGCTTCACCATAAAAAAGCCATATGTTGAATAATATTTTCTTCTGGGTTATCAATTTGTAATCAGTTAATTATTCTTTAGCCTGAGAAGGAAGAGGACATGCATGTAGTCGTGCTGGGGAGTGGAGTTGTCGGCGTCGCCAGCGCCTGGTATTTACGTCAGGCGGGGCACGAAGTGACGGTTATCGATCGCGAGCCGGGCCCGGCGCTGGAGACCAGCGCCGCCAACGCCGGCCAGATCTCGCCCGGTTATGCCGCGCCCTGGGCCGCGCCCGGCGTGCCGCTGAAAGCCATCAAGTGGATGTTCCAGCGTCACGCGCCGCTGGCCATCAGCCTTGACGGCACGCATTTTCAGCTCAAATGGATGTGGCAGATGCTGCGCAACTGCGACACCCGCCACTACATGCAGAATAAAGGCCGCATGGTGCGGCTCGCGGAATACAGCCGCGACTGCTTAAAAGCGCTGCGCGAATCTACCGGCATCCAGTATGAGGGCCGCCAGGGCGGGACGCTGCAACTGTTCCGCACCGAGCAGCAGTATGAAAACGCCTCCCGCGATATCGCGGTGCTGGAGAGCGAAGGCGTCCCGTTCCGCCTGCTGAAAGCCGCTGAACTGGCGCAGGTTGAACCGGCGCTGGCGGAAGTGGCGCATAAGCTCACCGGCGGGCTGCAACTGCCGAACGACGAAACCGGCGACTGCCAGCTTTTCACCACGCGCCTTGCGCAGATGGCGGAAGCGGCAGGCGTGGTATTCCGCTACAACACGCCGGTGGACCGGCTGCTTTCTGAAGGCCAGCGGATTTACGGCGTGAAATGCGGTGAGGAAATCATTAAGGCGGATGGCTATGTGATGGCGTTCGGCTCTTATTCCACCGCCATGCTCAAAGGTATCGTGGATATTCCGGTCTACCCGCTGAAGGGCTATTCGCTCACTATTCCGATTGCCGATGAAACCGGCGCGCCGGTCTCCACGGTACTTGATGAAACCTATAAAATCGCCATTACGCGCTTTGATGACCGTATCCGCGTCGGCGGTATGGCTGAAATCGTCGGTTTTAACACCGAGCTGCTGAAGCCGCGTCAGGAGACGCTGGAAATGGTCGTGCGCGATCTCTACCCGCGCGGCGGACATATCGAACAGGCGAAATTCTGGACCGGCCTGCGCCCGATGACGCCGGACGGCACGCCGGTGGTAGGGCGCACCGAATTTAAAAACCTGTGGCTCAATACCGGCCACGGCACGCTCGGCTGGACGATGGCCTGCGGCTCCGGCCAGCTTTTGAGCGATATTATCTCTGGTCGCACGCCCGCGATTCCGTTCGAGGATCTGTCGGTCGCCCGTTACGCGCCCGGCTTTACGCCGTCGTCTTCCCATCGCCTGCACGGCGCGCACCCCTGATAAGGAACCCGCATGTCTCGTCCGATACAGGCGAGCCTGGATTTGCAGGCTCTGCGTCACAACCTGGAAGTGGTGCGTCGCGCAGCCCCCCGGTCGCGCGTCTGGTCGGTGGTCAAGGCGAACGCCTACGGCCACGGGCTCGACCGCGTCTGGTCGGCGCTGGGCGCCACCGACGGCTTTGCGATGCTCAATCTCGAAGAGGCGATTCTGCTGCGCGAGCGCGGCTGGAAAGGCCCGATCCTGATGCTGGAAGGCTTTTTTCACGCCGATGAACTGCCGCTGTTCGATAAATACCGGCTCACCACCAGCGTACACAGCAACTGGCAGTTAAAAGCGCTGGCCGGGGCGAAGCTAAACGCCCCGCTGGATGTCTATCTCAAAATCAACAGCGGCATGAACCGCCTGGGCTTCACGCCGGAGCGGGTCCACAGTATCTGGCAGCAGCTGAAAGCGATCGCCAACGTAGGGCAGATAACCCTGATGGCGCACTTCGCCGACGCCGACCGGCCGGACGGCATCGACGCGGCGATGGTGCGCATTGAGCAGGCCGCGGAAGGCATTGACGCGCCGCGCTCGCTCTCCAACTCCGCCGCCGCGCTCTGGCATCCGCAGGCGCATTTCGACTGGGTGCGCCCCGGCATCGTGCTCTACGGCGCATCGCCGAGCGGGCAGTGGCGCGATATCGCCACCAGCGGCCTGCAACCGGTGATGACGCTGAAAAGCGAGATTATCGGCGTGCAGACCCTCAAGCCGGGCGATACCGTCGGCTACGGTAGCCGTTACCGCGCCACGGGCGAGCAGCGTATCGGGATTGTGGCGTGCGGTTACGCCGACGGCTATCCGCGTCATGCGCCGGACGGCGCGCCGGTGCTGGTGGACGGCGTGCGCACCGGGATCATCGGCACCGTCTCGATGGACATGCTGACGGTCGATCTCACGCCCTGCCCGCAGGCGGGCATCGGCAGTCCGGTGGAATTGTGGGGCAACGAGATTAAAATTGACGATGTCGCCGCGGCCTGCGGCACGGTCGGGTATGAGCTGATGTGCGCGCTGGCGCCGCGCGTGCCGGTCAGCACACGCTAAAGGCGTAACGAAGGCCATAAAAAAGGGAAACCCACGGGTTTCCCTTTTGCTTTTATGTATTGCAGCAGGCGGTTATTCGTCGTCGTCTTCGGCCACTTTCAGGCCGATGCGGCGGATCTGGTTGTTTTCTTTTTCCGCCACCGTCCACGTCATGCCCGCGAAATCCACCTGATCGCCCACGACAGGCGCGGCGCCAATCAGCGCCAGCACCACCTCGCCGATGGTGCGGTTTTGATCCACCGCCGACTGGTCGTCCAGCCCGTAGATAAACGCCACATCGGAGAATTTCGCGTCCGCTTCGAGGATAAAATCGCCGAAGAACCGCTGGTCGAGCGCCACCGGCGGTGACTGGCTGAACAGCTTGCCAAGCGCAGGCAGGTCGCGCTCGCGGCCAATCACGCACAGCACATCGCCTTCACGCAGGCGGGTGCTGCCGGTCGGGTGCATCAGCTGATTTTCACGAAACAGCGCCGCGATGCGCGTCTCTTTTGGCATATGCAGGTCGCGCAGCGCCGCGCCGACGCACCATTTATCAGCGCTCAGCTGGTAAACAAACTGCTCCCACGGGTTTTCCGGGTGAATATCCAGCCCCACGCGCGACTGCGGGCGACCCACTTCCGGCACCACCACTTTGGCCTTTTTCGCGGCCCAGCCGAGCGTCGTGCCCTGGAAGAGCAGCGACACCAGCACCACGAAGAACGCCACGTCGAAGAACAGATTCGCGCGCGGAAGTCCGGCCATCATCGGGAAGACGGCGAGAATAATCGGCACCGCGCCGCGCAAGCCTACCCAGCTGATAAACACACGTTCGCGCAGGCTGAACCCGCGAAACGGCAGCAGTCCGGTAAAGATAGAGAGCGGACGGGCAACGAAAATCATCCACAGCGACAGCAGCAGCGCCGGGATGGCGATAGGCAGCAGATGTGACGGTGTCACCAGCAGGCCGAGCACCAGGAACATGCCGATCTGCGCAAGCCACGCCAGGCCGTCAAAGGTTTGCTGAATGCCGTAGCGGTTACGGATCGGTTTATTGCCGAGCACAAAGCCGCACAGGTAAACCGCCAGAATGCCGCTGCCATCCAGCGCCGTTGTCACCGAGAAGACCATGATGCCGCCGCTTAACGCCAGCAGCGGGTAGAGCCCGGAAGGCAGTGGAATACGGTTGATGGTTTTCAAAAGCAGCCAGCCGCCGCCCAGGCCAATGAGTATGCCGAGCCCGAACTGCTGAATAATGTGTACCAGGAACATCCAGCTCAGCGCGGTTTCATGTTCCTGAATCATCGAAATCAGCGTGATGGTGAGAAACACCGCCATCGGATCGTTACTGCCGGACTCAATCTCAAGCGTAGAGCTGACGCGCTCGTTCAGGCCTTTGCCGCCGAGCAGCGAGAAGACCGCCGCAGCGTCGGTGGAGCCGACTATCGCGCCAATCAGCAGCCCTTCCATGATGTCCAGATGAAACAGCCACGCGGCGGCCATGCCGGTCAACCCCGAGGTAATCAGCACCCCGACGGTCGCGAGCGACAGCGCAGGCCCGAGGGCGACTCTGAACGAGCTTGCCTGGGTACGCATCCCGCCATCAAGCAGGATCACGGCCAGCGCCAGGTTACTTATCAGATACGCGAAAGGGTAGTTGTCAAACGGAATTCCGCCCACGCCATCCACGCCCGCAAGCATGCCGATAGCCAGGAAAATCACCAGAATGGGGATACCAAGACGTGACGAGAATGAACTTAACAGGATACTGCAGGTGACCAGTACCGAACCCAGAATAAAAAGACTAATTATCGTCCCGGCGTCCAACGTGCGCACTCTCCTCTGCTGATGGGTTTTTTAAAAACTTAACATACTAATTATGAATCAATCGGTTTAATTAGCACGGTGAATGACCTTTTCCGGGTGTTTCCGAGTGGATCGTTATCTTCAGGGTAACAGATGGCGCCGACCCGCCGGTTAGCATTTCGCAACGTTTTAAGCCGGGATGCGATGTTCATCGACAGTTCGGGATTTGTCTTACGTCTGCCGGGCGTCTGAACGCGCCTGGTCCGCTGTCGCGCTGACTGGCATCACGCGAAGCATGGTTGCAGGAGCTCTTCCGTCCAGCGCATGAAGGCTCTGACGCGCTGCGATAAATTGCGCCGGTGCGCAATGACAAAAGCCGCATCCAGCGGCTCGGGAGGGAGCTCGGGCAGGACTTCCACTAACTCGCCGCGCGCCATATAAGGCGCGAGGGTGGAATAGCCGCCCTGAATCAGGCCCAGGCCCGCCAGTCCCGCCCGGTGATACGCCTGTACGTTGTTGACGCTTACCGCGCCCGGCAGCATCAGCGAGGCATACCCCTCTTTTGTCGGGTACTCCCAGCCATACGGCTTTGAGCCAAAACGGTGCATGTAATGCACCATCCGGTGCCCCTGGCGGGTAAGATCCTCCAGCGTCTGCGGTACGCCGACGCGCGCCAGATAGTCCGGGCTTGCGGCATTAACCATGCGTAATTTTCCGAGCGGCCGGGCAACCAGCGTTTCATCAACGACAGGCCCGAGGCGGATCACGCAGTCAAATCCTTCCTGAATCAGATCGACCCGGCGATCGGTGCAGGAAAGCTCCAGTTCGAGTTCCGGGTGGGCGTCCAGCAACTGCGGCAGTGCAGGGATCACCATGTTTTCCGCTAACACCGCAGGCATATCGACCCGTAAGCGCCCGCGAAGCGCCGTCTTACTCTGAGAAAACATGGATTTCAGCTCGTCGGCTTCCGCGAGCAGATCGCGCGCGCGGGTATAAAACGCCTGTCCTTCTTGCGTCAGTTGCACCGTGCGGGTGGTCCGGTTCAGAAGCGTGGCGCCTATCTCCTGTTCAAGCTCGCGCACCACCACGGAGGCGCGGCCTTTCTGGATCCCTAAGCTTTCCGCAGCCTGCGTAAAGCTCTTCATTTCCGCCACGCGCGCAAAAATCATCAGCGGCTCAAGGTTTTTCATTGTTCTTCTCGCAAGTAACAGTGTGTTCTTTTTTAGCGTATTTATACCGATTTTAATACTTAATAGACTGTTTTCACACCGACGGACAACCAGAGCGTCAGGCGCTCCTGCAAAAAGGACCATTGTGTGAAATATAAACAACTCGGACGGACAGGCATGTTCGTGTCAGAACTGTGCCTCGGCACGATGACGCTCGGCGGCAACGCCGACGCGGGCGTGTGGTCTTCCATCGGCGCGGTCGCGCAGGAAGAGGCCAACCAGCTCATCGCGCAGGCGCTGGCGGGCGGCATTAATTTTATTGATACCGCTGATATTTACTCCTTCGGCCAGTCGGAACGCATTACAGGCATTGCGCTGAAGGCACTCGGCGTGGCGCGCAGCGACATTATTCTCGCGACCAAAACCGGCGGCGTGATGGGGAAAGGGCCTAACGATCGGGGCGCGTCGCGCGGGCATATTATGGATTCTGTGCAAAGGAGCCTGGAACGGTTGCAGGTCGACCATATCGATTTATACCAGATCCACGCCAGCGACAGCGTCACGCCGGTTGAGGAGACGCTGCGCGCGCTTGACGATCTGACCCGCCAGGGCCTGGTTCGCTATGTCGGCGTCTCCAACTGGGCCGCTGGCCGCCTCGGTAAAGCGCTGGGCCTGAGCGAGGCGCTTCATGCCACGCGCTTTGAAACATTACAGGCCTATTATTCCATTGCCAGCCGCGACATTGAGCGCGAACTGGTGCCGCTGGTCAGCGAGGAAAATCTGGGGCTTCTCGTCTGGTCACCGCTCGCGGGCGGCTTGCTGTCCGGCAAATTCGGGCCGGGCGCCCCCGACGCGAGCGATGCGCGCCGCAGCACCTTCGATTTCCCGCCCGTCGACCGCGGTCTGGCCTGGCAATGCGTCGCCGAAATGCGGGTTATCGCACAGGCGCGTTCGGTATCGGTCAGCCAGATAGCGCTCGCCTGGCTCCTTGCCCGCCCTGCGGTCACCAGCGTCATTATCGGCGTAAAACGGCAGGAGCAGCTCACCGATAATCTTGGCGCGAGCAACATTACGCTTACCGCTGAAGAACGGGCGCGTCTTGATACGGTAAGCGCGCTGCCGCCGCATTATCCGGCATGGATGATTGCGCGGCAGGAGGCCCAGCGCTACCCACAACCCGCGGGCATTCATGCAGAGAATCACTAACCCGTCAGGCGCTTGATGCGCGTGCGTAAAATCCACTGTTGATAAGGAAAGGAAAATGAAAAAAGGCTATCTGGTGGCTCACGTCACCATCACCGATCCGGCTGCCTACGCGGAATATGCTGAAGCCGCCGCACAGGCCATGCAGCCCTTTAATCCAAAAATCGTGGCCTGGTCAGGGCAGTATGAAAACCTTGAAGGCGAGGCCCACGAAAAGCACCTCGTTTTCGAATTTGATTCGTTTGACGACGCGAAGCGCTTTTACGAAAGCCCGGCCTATCAGGCTGCCAAAGCCATGCGTTTAAAAGCTGCGACCGGCACGCTGGTGTTAGTGGAAGGGCCGGAAGTGTGATCTGCTGAGGAGGAATGTCCGCTTCGTGAAGGAAGCGGGCGTTGCGAATAATGCACAATGTTAGATTGATATCTCAGCACACATTTCTTATGAAATAGATACTCATATTCTGGCCTTGATCAAATAACATTGATCAGCATAATCAAAATATCTGTGGCTGAATAAGTTACTGGATAAACATCAGGTAGTGGTTTTAGGGTGTAGCTAGCTTTTCGTAACGCTCCTTATCTCCAGCTATGGCTGCGCCAGAGAACCTAATAATAACCATCTCGAAACTCCAGAACTCCACTACGAAAAGATCACCTGGAAACACAATGATGGAAACATTATCTTTACTGATATCTGGAATGGACGACAAATGGCCTATTGAGGTGAGTGTATGGATACTACTGAAGAACTCAATGGAACTTATTTCTATCGAGGGCATACCAATCTTTCTAATGGAGAGCTTTTGAGCATCATTTTTCTGGAAGAATTTTGTAATGAATTAGGCGTGGATTCCGTTTCCGCCGCCGCGATCCTGTCTGGTCAGCCGTGGTTAAGTACGAAAGGTAAGCCAAAAGGTGCAACGCTGGGTACCAGTGTTGTTTCAAAATATGCGAGGATCATCCTGAGGGATGCACGTTTACCTTTTGGTATAAGGATTCCTACGCCTGTAGGCGTCAGAATGCAGAAATCGAATAAACTGGCTGCTGTCATTGCCAGGTGGGTTCCCTGGATTGGCTGGGCTTCTCTTTCACTGAGTCTTTATCGGGTATCCACACGAACCCAGAAAAAGTATAATCTGATTGCCCGGCCAGCAGACCGCATTCTATGGACTTCATTCTGATGGCTATTACTGATGAAGTACTGGCGCTTTTTCGTGAAGAAATACCGGGTTATCTTGATCAGAACTGGAAAGAAGTACCGTTAGATCTGGACTCGGATTTATATGATTGCCCGCGGGACGATTTGGAAGATGCAATCAGGAAGTATAAGGAAAGATTTAATATTAGTCTTGACGATTTAAATTGGTCTTTATATTTTCCATGGGAATATAAATCATGCTTACAGCGCTGGTTTAAGCTGAATAAAAAAGATGTTGAGCTGACCCGCCGGCCCCTTACGATAAGAATGTTTGCAGCATCAGCGGAAGCAGGTAAATGGTTGTATGATTAAGCCGCGCCAGAAACCTGTATTTAAAAAAATATAATTTCCGCACCGTGCGTATTCTGTATAAAGTGATCTGTGCCTGGGCAGCCACACTGCTCAGGCACTCGTTTACTTCTACTTCACTTCCCTTGCTTAAACCCCTTTGCCGCCGCCACAGGCAACACCGGATGACCGCTGAGGCGCAGTTGTGCGCGTTCGCCGTCGTGGCGCAGTTCGCCATGCGCGCCGCAGCACCTTCGATTTCCCGCCCGTCGACCGCGATCTGGCACGCTGGTGTTAGTGGAAGGGGCGGAGGTTTAATTTATTGCGCGTTGATGTCCGCTTCGTGAGGGAAGCGGACATCAACTTTATCCCGTTCTGTGTATCAGGCGAGTTTAAAAATCGCCGTCGAGCGGTTTAGCTGCGCCGCCTGATCTTCCAGCGACGCGGCCGCCGCCGCGGCTTCCTGAACCAGCGCGGCGTTTTGCTGGGTCACTTCATCCATCTGATTAATAGCGATGCCCACGTGCTCAATACCGTTAACCTGCTCGCCGGAGGCGGTATAGATCTCAGACATAATTGTCGAGACGTTGCCGATCGCCGTGACGATCCCGGTCATGGTTTTGCCCGCCTGCGCGACCAGATCGGTGCCCTCCGATATGCGGTAATTCGATGTTTCAATCAGCGCTTTAATCT
This sequence comes from Cronobacter sp. EKM101R, assembly GCF_963888145.1. Taxonomy (NCBI): domain Bacteria; kingdom Pseudomonadati; phylum Pseudomonadota; class Gammaproteobacteria; order Enterobacterales; family Enterobacteriaceae; genus Cronobacter; species Cronobacter sp. EKM101R. The sequence goes on from NZ_CAWPHW010000001.1 coordinate 615,918, forward strand.
CTTTCGCTGCGGTCGAACTGCGCTGCGCGAGCGCGCGGACTTCGCTTGCCACCACGGCGAAACCGCGGCCCTGCTCGCCAGCGCGAGCCGCTTCCACCGCGGCGTTGAGCGCCAGAATATTGGTTTGGAAAGCAATGCTTTCAATGGTGCCGATAATATCGACCACGCTTTTTGAACTGTCAAAAATGGCCGCCATGGTGACGACGACTTTATCCACCACTTCGCCGCCCTGTTTCGCGACCTCGGACGCATCGGACGCCAGGCTGCTGGCGCTTTGCGCGTTAGAGGCGTTTTGCCTTACGGTCGCCGTCAGTTGCTCCATGCTGGCTGAGGTTTCTTCCAGCGAGGCGGCCTGCTGCTCCGTTCGTGCAGAGAGATCGGTATTGCCCATCGCGACTTCTTTAGAGGCGTTGTCGATAGAGGACGCGGCGGTCTGAATATCAGCGACCACCTTTTTGAGCTGCTCCTGCATGGCGGTCAGGGTGTCGATCAACACACCGGTCTCATCTTTTGAATGCGCCACCATACGGGTTGAGAGATCGCCTGCGGCAATCGCCTGGGCCGCTTTTACCGCTTCCCCAAGCGGAAGGGTAATGGAGCGGGCAAGGACATAGCCTAAAGCGGAAGCGACGAGGACACCTAACAGCGCGCCGATAAACAGGGTCAGTTGGGTCTTCGTTTCAACGGAGTCGACAGAGTGCTGGCGTTCGCCGAGCAGACTTTTTTCGTCATTGACGATGTCATCAATGGTTTTACGCATTTGATCCATCTGCGACTTGCCCGTGTTGGCTTCAAAGGCGGCATTGAAACCTGCCTGCGTCATTGTCCCGGCATTGAGCGCGCGACGGTTTTCCAGCAGTTCAGTGACAAACTTATCCCGCCACTCTTGCTCCTGTTTAAGCAAATTATTCAGGCGCGTCTGCTGGGCAGGGTTATCCGCCGTTAAGCCTTTCGTTTCCTGCAAGAGTTTACCAAAATCCTCTTTGCCTGCATTCCACGGAGCCAGCATTTCCTCTTTACCATTAATGGCATAGCCGCGCAGACCGGTCTCCATATTCACCAGGCTTTGGGTCAGAGCACGGCTTTTATCAATGACGCGCCAGCTATGAATGTTCCAGGCGTTGGTATTAACGATGCTGGAAAAGTTATTATAAAATGTTGCGCATAATAACAGCAGCAAAGCTAAAACAGCGCCAAAGGCAAAAAAGAACTTTTTCGTGATAGGTAAATTCCTGAACATTTAAACCTCGTCCTGAATAAGATGACAGAGCCGCGTGAAGCGCCGTGAACAGATAAGTTATCGGCACGGGCTTTTCTGGCTTTAACTGAAATTGATAAAAGCAGAGACGGCGGAGAATATATCCTTTCCGGCTTTTTTGTTTTGTGGGTATATTCAAACGGATAGCGCGCTATAAAGGCTGGCGCCGCTGTCATAATCTATTCGTCGCGGCGTTTCTGCGGCCCTAAAAATGCACGGAGAGTCTTTACGAGCCAGCGAAATCAGACGGTGATCTTCGCCCTGGCTGTGCAAAACGAGGGGAGGTGCCGTTTCCTCACGCGGCCAGCCTCAGGCGACGATGAAGTGAACTCATCTCCTGTGCGCCGCGCTGAAACCCGCTGCCCGTTACCGTCCGCGCACAGCAACTGGCCTGGCCATTACAGGAAAGCACCACGGTAGAGATATTTACTCGTCAGATTCAACTTCACAGGCTCATAAATATTCCGTTTCGTAATGAGAGATTTAAATAAGAACCGAATCATGATGATCCTTATTAGCTGAGGCTACAGATGAGTAAAACCATTGAGTTAATGTGCCATTCTTAAACGACATGGCTAAAAATAATAAATTCAATAACATCCTTGTTTTCATGATGGATTGCTTTCATGGCAGAGAATGCACTCAACGAGAAGGTGAGGTTTGATTTATCCATTTTTTACGGTGGGCCACGAAGCATTAAGAAGGTGTTGCTTGCCGCGCATACCGAAGCCCGGGCCGGGGCTTTTATGCTGACAGGATTAGCGGGAAGCTTTATTGTGACAGCCGATAACGAAAGACGGCGGTTGCTCTGAGAAAACGAGGCGACCGCTCTGCTGAGAAAAAGGAGCACCCATGCTGACGTTTCGCCCTATGTGTGAGGAAGAATATCCCGCTTATCTGGAGTATTTCATTACGGACTATGCGCAAGAAATTGCCGCCAACTATCGGCTTTCTGAGGAAGAGGCGCTGACAAGCGCAAAACAGGAGATTGCCGCCATGCTTCCCGAAGGCGTGAATACACCGGGCCATGTATTGTTGTGTCTGCTGGTGCAAGATGAGAGCAACCACAAGCATACTGGTTACCTCTGGTATAAACCCGACCCCGGTATGCAAACCGTCTTCATCTATGATTTTCATATTTTCACCGCCTGCCAGGGGCGGGGGCTGGGTAAAGACGCGCTTCGGGCGTTTGAGGATGAAATGCGGGCCAGGGGTGTTGAGCAGATCAGGCTTCGCGTGGCAGGCAATAACGCGCGAGCACGCCATGTCTACGAGGCCAGCGGGTTTGGAGTGACGGGCATCAATATGAGCAAGAGTATCAAACGTGAATAAGGGCAGGCAGGCGAACGCCTTGGGGCATATTTTTTGTAAGGGAAAGCTGAAGCGTTGCGCTGATATTCCGTTTTCTTATTCGTCTGACTTCCGGCCCGAGGTGAGTGCCAGAATCTTGCAAGGATTCAAACCATCCCAATGCCGGTTTTAATGATTGCTTTCTCGCTCAAGTTTTAACTGCACCGACTTTAATGTTCTCTGCCTGATTAACCCACTTCCGGCACGGATCGCCAGCCAGTACAGGGCCATCTTGCGGCGGGTGGGGCCGTCAGGACAGTAGATAAATGTCTCCGTACTCAATTCATGCGCTCCTTCCGCGAGCGGTCTTACCCGGTAGCGCAGCAACAACTTCGCGCTGCCTGCTTTCACTGCCGTTTCATAGGCCGCGACATCCGGCACCGTTTCCAGGCCAAAGTCAGCCCGCCAGAATTGTCCCCGTAGGCCAAAACAGAGTTCAGAAGCCGAACTGCGCAAAGGCGTAAAGCTATGCAATCCAAAGTCGCCTCCCGCATTGCCGGATGAGTTGCTCCGGCATCGCTGCGGCAACTGACGTACTGACATTAACGCGCGTATGACCGGGTCCTGGTGCATATCGAACTCTGCAATGCAGGGTAAAATTTTGTTCGGGTAAGACGTTCTGATAACCGCGCTGTGTTTTTCATGGAACTGAAACACGGGCAGAAACGATGGAATATCCTGCCATTCAGCCAGCGCTTTTTTTGTAACGAATCCAGCTCTGAACATATTTGCCCTCCATTATGTTGCGATACCTCTCGCTGTCGCCCGGCGCAAACAAGACGCCCGGCGGCTCAGGCACACCATTCACTGCCCGTATATAAACCCCTTTGCCGCTGCAACAGGCAACACCGGATGACCGCTGAGGCGCAGCTGCGCGCGTTCGCCATCGTGGCGCAGTTCGCCATGCGCGCCGAGCGGCAGCGTGACGGTCTCCTGCTCATGGCCGAACGCAAGGCCGGTCAATACCGGGATCGCGAGCCGCTCGCGCAAAAGGGCGGCGACGCTCTCAAGATTGTAACCGTCGTCGTAATCGTTCACGGCGGCGGCGGAGAAGCTTCCCAGGATCAGCGCCTTCTGGCGCGCCAGAATCCCGGCCGCGTGCAGTTGCAGCAGCATACGTTCAACGCGGAACGGGTGTTCGTTGATGTCTTCCACCACCAGAATGCCGCCCTCGATGACCGGCATCCACGGCGTACCGGTGATGGATGCCAGCATCGCCAGATTACCGCCCCAGACGGTGCCTGCGGTTTCGCAGGGCGCGCCGTCGCTGCGCCACGCCAGCGTAAACTGCGGTTCGGTCAGCGCCTGCCAGAAGTGTCGCCAGGTAAAATCGTTCATCTCCGGCGCGCCGAAATTACCGGCAAGCATCGGCCCGCTGAAGGTTATCGTGTTGCCGCGCGCCAGCAGGAGCATCTGTAGCGCCGTGAAATCGCTGTGGCCGCAAATCAGCAGCGGATTTTCCCGCTGGCGGGCGATTAAGGGCTTTGAATCAAAGCGCTCCAGCAGGCGCGTCATCCCGTAGCCGCCGCGTACCGGCATCACGATCGGGGCATTTTCAGACAATGCGCTTAAGGCCTGTAAATCGCCAAGACGCTCATCGTCACACCCGGCGAAACGCTGCATCCGGCGCGTGATAACCTGCTGATTTTTTACCGTTATTCCGGCATCTTCCAGGCGGCGCACCCCGCGCCAGGCGGCGTCCTGATTAATGCAGTAACCCGACGGGGCGATGAGATGAACAGAGACCATAACAAATCCTTGCTGACATACCAGGCGAAACCGCTATCATGCCGCTAACCTTAGCGGTTGTCATCCGGATGCCTGCGCGGCCTCCCGGCGTGATGCGTCGTTTAGCACTGATATCGAAAGGAAAGTTGCGTGAAATTAAGATGGTTGATGTGGTTAGTGGTGTTCCTCGCCGGGTGTTCTTCCACGCCGGATTATAAAAACCCGCCCTGGAACCCAGAGGTGCCGGTGAAACGCGCAATGCAGTGGATGCCGATTACCGAAAAAGCCGGCAACGCCTGGGGCGTGAGCCCGCGTCTGGTGACGGCGATTATCGCGGTGGAGTCCGGCGGCAACCCGACGCTCGTGAGTAAATCCAACGCTGTCGGCCTGATGCAGATTAAAGCGTCCACCGCCGGGCGCGAAGTCTACCGTTATATGGGCTGGAGCGGCGAGCCGACGTCCAGTGAGCTGAAAAACCCGGAGCGCAATATTTCGCTCGGCACCGCGTACTTAAGCATTCTTGAACACGGCGTGCTGAAGGGCATTGAGGAGCCGGAGACGATGCAGTATGCGCTGGTAGTCTCTTATGTGAATGGCGCGGGCGCGCTGCTGCGCACCTTCTCCTCCGATCGCAAAGCGGCGATTGAGAAGATTAACGACCTGAGCCCGGATGAATTTGTCGAACATGTCGCGAAAAATCATCCGGCGCCGCAGGCCCCGCGTTATATCTGGAAAGTGCAGCAGGCGATGAACGCCATGTAATCAGCGCACCCGGCTGGCTTTTTCCCGGGCGATACGCTCCAGCGCGAAGATAATGCGCTGGAGCTCGCGCTCAGTGCCCGGGCTTACGTTTAAGAAGCGAAAGCTCAGGCGCGGCGTGGCGATGGTCTCGTTTTTACTGTCCACCACTTTGCGCTCGCTGATGGTCAACAGCTGCGCGTCGACGCGAAATTTTCCCCACTCCAGCAGATCAAGCTCCAGCGGCGAGAACTGCATCCCCGCTTCCAGCCCTTCCGGCAGAGTGCCTTCCAGCAGCGTTCCCATGCCGCCGAGCGACAGATCCTGCAGGCGGCCGCGAAACAGTTTGCCGTCCGGCATCCGCGCCAGGCTGTAAAACTGCGGCTGCACCGGCGCGGTGATGCGAAAATGCTCGCGGCGCTGCACAAACCAGACGGCTTCCGGCAGCGGGGCGACAAAGGCAGGCAGATCCTGAAACTCCCCGACGTTCAGCGCAGGCAGATTAAATTCCACCTTCGCGCCCTGGGCTTCGGCGCTGAACTGAATATTTTTCGCTTTTTGCACGGCCTGGTTTTCGCCCGCCTGGCTGCCGAAATCCAGCACCAGTTGTTCCGGCGACGCCTCAAGAATACGGCTGATAAACTGCCAGCTACCCCAGGAGAGGCGAATCGGCGCCTGGCTTTTTTGCAAGTCGCGTAAAATCCCCAGCACGGCCAGCGGATTTTGCTTCAGAAACTGCTCACTGTAATTGCTCACGTCGCGTGATTCCTCAAATGACTGACAGAGAGATGTGGACGGTTATCGGCCTGCTCGCCCGAAACTTAAGATTTATCCTAAAATATATTTATTTCAGTATGAGGATAATCCGAGCTTACCGGAAGAATCTTTTTTTATTACCTATACTTGAACCACTTCGGTTTGACGCGCTTTGCGCCAGACCATTCAGTGAGACTTAACCAAGAGGGTGGAGACTATGGGTATTTTGTCATGGATCGTATTTGGGCTTATTGCGGGCATCATTGCCAAACTGATCATGCCGGGCCGTGACGGCGGCGGTTTTATCCTGACCTGCGTGCTCGGTATTGTCGGTGCGGTGGTCGGCGGCTGGCTGGCGACGTTCTTCGGGATTGGCGGTAGTGTGACGGGCTTTAACCTGCCGAGCTTCCTGGTGGCGGTGGTCGGCGCCATTGTGGTGCTGCTGATCTTCCGCATGCTACGCAGGGATTAAAAAACGGTCCCTGCGGACCGTCTGAATCTGCCAGAGAAAACGGCCCCGCGGGGCCGTTTTTTTATGTCTGAATCAGAAGTCGTAGCCGACCGTGGCGGTCACGCTCCGCTCCGCGCCCCAGTAGCAGTTAGTGGTATAGCAGCCGGAGATATAGTCGCGATCGGTCAGGTTATTGGCCGTCACCTGCACAAACGCGCCTTTCAGCGCGCTGTTCCACGCGCCGAGATCGGCTTTCACCATCGCATCCATCAGCGTCACGGAAGCGACGCGGCGGGTGTCCTGGTCATCCGCCCACTGTTTGCCGATGTAACGCACGCCCGCGCCCGCGCTAATGCCATAGTCAAACTGATAATGCGCCCAGAACGACGCCATCTGATCCGGCGTCAGCAGCGGCGTATTGCCATCTTTCCCGCCGAGAGAATCTTCAAAACGCACGCGATTCCAGGTGTAGCCCGCAATGGTGCTCAGACGCGGCGTCAGCTGGTTGCGCGCTTCAATCTCCACGCCCTGCGATTTCACGTTGCCGACCGCCTGGTAGCTGGAGGTGGCGATGTTCTCGTCACGCTGGGAGACATCTTTTTGCTTCAGATCGTAGAGGGCAATGGTGTACATATCCGACGTGCCCGGCGGCTGATACTTCAGGCCGCCTTCATACTGTTCAGAGGTGCTCGGCTTCAGCATATCGCCGCGCGCGTCATACAGAATCGACGGCGTAATCGCCTGGCTGTAGCTGATATACGGCGACAGGCCGTTTTCAAAGGCGTAGAGCAGCGAGGCGCGGCCGCCCACGTGATCATCAGAGCGGCGAATCGTCGTGCCTGCGGTGTTGCTGACCTGTTTCGCCACAATACGGTCATAACGCCCGGAAAGCGTGGCGTGCCAGCGATTCCAGGCCATCTCATCCTGCAAATAGACGCCGGTCTGGTAGTAACGACGGTTAAAGTCGTTGGTGGAAGTGATGACGTGACCGGTTTGCGGCGTATAGCCGGTGAACGGGTTATACGGCGCGGCAGTGCCATAAGCGCCCTGAATATCATTACGGAAGCGATGATATTCCGCCCCCAGCACAGCCGTGTGATTCACCTCGCCCGTGGCGAAATCGGCCTGTAAACGGTTGTCGGTTGACCAGGCGTTCAATGACTCCTGATATCCGACATAACCGCGGGAAAGGGTGTTGGTGTCGCCAATCCAGCCATTCTGGTAAACCTGAGCCAGCGAGGCGTTGCTGTGGGTATAACTGCCGCTGGAGTGTACTGACCAGGTCTCGTTAAAGCGGTGATCAAACTCCGCGCTGTAAATCTGCTCGCGGCGCTGATAACCATCGCCCGGATCGCCTTCGTTATAGCTCGGGCTGACTTTGCGGCCATTGTGGGCATAGAGCGAGCCTTCGGCGGGCGACGAGCCGTGGTAACCGCCGGACGGATCTTTTTGCAGATAGGCGCGCAGCAGCAGGCTGGTGTCGCTGTCCGGCTGCCAGAGCAGAGAAGGCGAAATGGCGTAGCGCTCCTCGCGCGTGTTGTCGTACTGGGTATCGGTGTTGCGGGTAATACCGATAATGCGATAGGCCCACTGATCGTTAATCGCGTCCGTGTAATCAAACGCCGCGCTTTTCGTATTCTGCGTACCGGCGGAGAGGCGGAAGTGACCTTCGGCATCGAACTGCGGACGCTTAGCGGTGAGATTCACCAACCCGCCCGGAATGGTCTGGCCGTAAAGGGCGGAAGACGGGCCTTTGATAATATCCACACGCTCAATAAACCACGGATCGATTTGCAGCACGTTATGGCTGCCGCCGTCGCTCATAAGCCGCATGCTGTCGAGGAAGATGTTGTCCACGTCGCCGCCGTGAAAACCGCGCAGCGCCAGCGCGTCAAAGCGGGTCGCGCCGCCGCCGACATTAGAGAAAACGCCAGGCGTGTAGTTGAGCGCCTGCGTAAAGGTGCTGGCCCCCTGATCTTCCATCTGCTGACGGGTGACCACGGAAACTGACTGCGCGGTGGTGATCAGCGGCTGATCGGTTTTGGTCGCGCCCGTACTGCTTTTTACCGTATAGCCTTCGGTGGGCGAGGCGGCGGTTTGCGCGGGGGCGGCGCTTACGGTGATGGTCTCTTCGGCGAACGTGGCGTGAGGCGCGGCCAGCGCCAGCGCGCACAGCGCCGCGGAGCGTTTCAGGGTTAAAGCCATGGTCATTGTTGTCTTCTCTGGTTGCCAGCTGCTCCCTGCATGACAGGGACGTAACGAGATGTAATAAAGAATGCGAATTATTATCGTTAACAACAAGAGATACAACTAACAGAATTGGCGGGGACGATATATTCGGGCGGAGATGACGCGGCAGAGGTAAAAACTGCCCTCGTGAGAGGGCAGTGGTGTTGAGGAATAGCGTTACTGTGCCGGGGCGGGAGCTGGTTGCGTGCCGGATTTTTCCGGCGCGGCAGGCGCGGCATCAGCAGGCGCTTTCTCGCTGGCCGGTGCTGGCGTTTCCGCTTTTGCCGGCGCAGACGTTTCCGCCCTGGCCGGCGCCGGAGTTTCCGCTTTCGCCGGTGCAGCCGCCTCTGCCGGTTTGCTCAGCATTTTCCCTTCCTGCTGCTGTGGCGCGCGCTCGCTCCCCGGACGGTTCTGCGGCACGTTATCACACGGTTTTTCAGTACCGCACAGCAGGTCGAGCATTTTCAGCGTCACGCCGTTGGTCCAGCCGAAGCCGTCCTGGAGCGGGTATTCACCGCCGCCGCCGCCCGTACCGGTAGAGGAGACGTCATATTTCTCCACCAGTTTCTGCTCGCGGTTATAGGTATGCTGAACGTTGGTCAGGAACCGCCAGGTGACGTCCATCGCCAGATCTTTCTGCCCGTAATTCATCAGACCTTCGGTGGCGACCCATTGCAGCGGCGCCCAGCCGTTCGGCGCATCCCACTGCTGGCCGGTCTTCTCGGTGGTAGTGACAATGCCGCCCGGTTTCAGCAGCTGCGCGCGGGTCGCGGCCGCCACTTTCTCGGCGCGATCCTGCGCCGCGGCTTTCACATACAGCGGGTAGAGCGCGGCGGCGGTCAGCTGATCGCGCACCTTGTTGGTTTTCAGATCGTAATCCGCATACCAGCCATGTTTCGCGTTCCACAGATGGTTTTCGATCGCCTGCTGACGCTGGCTCGCGAGCGATTCATAGCGGGCGGCGCCTGCGCTGTCGCCAGCGGCTTTGCTGGCGCGCGCCAGAGTTTTTTCCATCTGGAACAGCAGGGCGTTGAGATCCACCGGCACGATGCTGGTGGTACGGATAGAGCCGAGCTGTTGCGGGTTATCCATCCAGCGCGAACTGAAATCCCAGCCGGACGCCGCGCCCGCGCGCAGATCGCGGTAGATATCGGTCGCCGGGCGATCCGGGTTATTTTTGGCGGTGGTCACGTCATCAAGCCAGGATTCGGTACGCGGCGCGGCGCGATCGTCCCAGTAGCGATTCAGCACCGCGCCATCTTTCAGTTTCACCACGCGCTCGTGGGCATCGCCAGGCGCCAGATTTTCGCTGCCTTCCATCCAGTACGCGTACTCTTTTTGCAACTGCGGCAGGTATTTTTTCAGCGTCTCGTCGCCGCCGTCATGGGTAGCCAGCAGCTCCACCATGAAAGAAAAGAACGGCGGCTGGGAACGGCTTAAGTAGTAGCTACGGTTGCCGTTCGGGATATGGCCCCAGGCGTCGATTTCATGGGCGAAGTTATCGACCATATCCTGCACTTTATCCCAGTGGTTGCTCTCGGCGAGCCCCAGCATGGTGAAGTAGGTGTCCCAGTAATAGACCTCGCGAAAACGCCCGCCCGGCACCACATAAGGCTTCGGCAGCGGCAGCAGGGAATCCCATTTGCTGGCGGAATCCGTCGAGCGGGTCAGCACCGGCCACAGGCCGTCGATATGCTCGCGCAGGCTCTGTCCGGCGGGCGGGACATAGGCTTCGCCTTTCTGCGGCAGGGTAAAGTTCAGCTCGACGAAATGGCGCAGGTCAAAGCCTGACTGGTTACGCTGCATACGGTAATCGGCCAGGATCATCAGCGGATCGCTGTTCGGCACCGCGTCGGCGAAGGTTTTCTGATCGGGGAACAGCTTCGCGCTCTGCACATCCGTAAACAGCGGGCCGAGAAGCTGGTCCGGCGGCTGCGGCGCGGCGCGCTCGGCGCCCGGCGCATCTTCCGCGCTGGCGGGCAGGGTGGAGAAAGCCAGCAGCGCGCCGCTAAGGGCGACCTGAATGGCGAAAAACAGCGTCCGGGGACGGCGCGTGACGGATTGTGACATCAATGAATTCTCCTTAAGGGGCGCAGCGCACACCACTGCGAATCAACCATATGAAAACCTTAGACGAATATTCCCGTTTCGAGAGTGGGTAAAGGGGATATTTCTGTTTTTCGCCTCCGGTTCAGCCGCGGTTTAACTCTGCCGTGGCGACGTGCGCCGGTGTATAAGCGTCACGGGCACCCGTTCAATGCGCGCCGGGCCATCCGGATGCCGGGCGCGCTCGGCAAGCGTCGTCAGCGCCCGTGCGGCGAGCGTCGTCACATCCTGATCGAGCGTGGTGAGCTGGTAAGCCTCCCAGGCCGTTTGCGGCGTGTTATCGAACCCGATCAGATGAAAATGCCGCGGCGCGGTTTTCCCCCGCCGCCGCATACCATCGAGAAAGCCGCAGGCGAGCTGCGCGTTGGCGCAGAAAATGCCGTCCGGCAATACGCGCGCGTCGAGCGCCGCCGCCAGCCCGCCCTCGTAGCCCTCCTGCGGCGCGTAAAGCGTCGTCACGTGCGTCTCCACGCTGACGCCGCGCGCGCCAAGCGCTGTCAGAAACGCCGCGCCGCGCTGCTGTCCGGCCCAGGTCGAGTGTTGATAATTAAGCCAGCCGAAGCGCTGACAACCCGCATTGCGCAACTGAACGGCGGCAAGCGCCGCGCCCTGCGCATTGTCAGAGCAGACCGTATCCACCGTGGCGCAGGCAGGCGGGCGGTTGATGCCCACCACCGGGATCTGATGCTGTACGCACTCCTTGACGATAGCCTCCGGCGGCTGGCCGGAGGTCACCACCACGCCGGAAACGCGGTACTGCATAAAGCGGCGCAGGGTCGTTTCAAGGCCGCTCTCGTCGGAAATCTCCGTCACCAGCGCCTGATAACCGCGCCGTGAAATGGCATTAAGCAGCGCCTCCAGCAGCGCGCTGCGAAACGGATCGCCGATGCGCGCGACCACCACGCCGATAAGCTGGCTGCGCTGGCGGTTCAGCCCCTGCGCCAGAAAATTGACCTGATACCCGAGCTCAGCGGCGGCGGCCAGCACCCGCGTTTTGGTGTCCGGCGAAATGCTGCCGCTGTCGCTGAACGCGCGGGAGACCACGGCGCGCGAGACGCCCGCCCGCGCGGCGACATCCTGCGCCGTGACGGTCCCTCGCGTCTGGCGCGGCTTCATGGGCGCGCCAGCGTGTATTGCTGACCCTCTTCAACGAAAAACAGCGCCGGATGGCGCGCGCAGGCGTCGCGAATAGCAGAAATATCCGCTTCCCGGCAGTGATAAAGCCCCAGCGCGGGCAGTTGCAGGCATTCGCACACCGTCAGGCAGGAGGGGAAATCGCCGTGGGAGGCGTCATCGTCCAGCGCCCGCCAGGAGGCGCACTCCTGAAACGCGAGCGTCGCGCCCGCCATCAGCGCCAGGCTGTCGGGCGTCGGCCTGCCGTCGCCGCTGTAGAACAGCGCCGTCCGTATCGATGCGCAGCGCCCGGCACGGGATCTCATGCTGGGTCGGCGCGCTGCGGATGCGCCAGTCGCGCCACGCCATGTCGCCGGTGATATCCCGCCAGTCGATGGCAAAACAGAACGTCGTCTGCGGCCAGACCGCCAGCAGCGCCTGCTGCAACAACACCGCGCGCTGTTCGGGCTGGCAGTAAATGATGAGCGGCTTAACGCGCCCGACGCTTTTCCACTGGTTTAGCAGCGGCGCCAGCCCGGCGCAGTGGTCCGGATGCACATGGGTAAACCAGATGACATCGATGGCGTTAATATCGGTCTGTCGCTGCCAGAGCGCGCGCGGAATGGTCGGGCCGCAGTCAACCAGCCACTGCCCGTCGCCCTTAATTAATATCGCGGAGGTATTTTGCTGCGTGGCGAAAGCGCTGCCGCTGCCGAGCACATCGATAATCATTTTCTCACCTGTTTTATCGCTCACTTAATTAAATTGTCACAAAGGCGCGACAAAGTAGGCGCCTATCATGTCGGGGCGAAGTTGCAATTTTTTTACAGCGCAATGAACACGTGTTCATTGATAAAAAAACGCGCCGGAACGCAGGTGGAAAGAATGAGTTATTTACAGATATCGCAATTAACGCTGCGCTACGGCGACAATACCGTACTGCATGGGATTGATTTACCGGTGGATCGCGGCGAGATGATTGCGCTGCTCGGCCCCTCGGGCTGCGGGAAGACCTCGCTGTTAAATGCGCTGTGCGGATTTGCTGAGGTGAATAGCGGCGCTATTTTCCTGGGCGGCAGAAATATTACCGCGCTGCCGCCGGAGCGGCGCAATATTATTATGGTCTTTCAGAGTTACGCCTTATGGCCGCATTTAACGGTGGCGCAAAATATCGGTTTTGGATTAACGGTGCGTAAATTACCGAAGGCCGATATTCAGGCGCGCATTAAAAAAATGCTGGCGCTGGTGAAGCTAACCGGCTTTGAAGAACGCAAAATCAGCGCGCTTTCGGGCGGCCAGCGGCAGCGCGTGGCGCTGGCCCGGGCGCTGGCGGTGGAGCCGGATGTCCTGGTGCTCGACGAGCCGCTTTCCAACCTCGACGCCCGCGTACGTCTCAGCGTGCGCCACGAAATCAAAACTCTGCAACAGCAGCTCGGCTTTACCTCGCTCATCGTCACCCACGATCAGGAAGAGGCGCTGGTCATGGCGGATCGCGTGGCGGTGCTGAACCAGGGGCGCATTGAGCAGACCGGCACACCGCAGGCCATCTGGCGGCAGCCGGCGACGCCGTTCGTGGCCGACTTCATGGGCGCGACCAACCGCCTGCAGACGCAGGCGGAGATGGTGTGTTTTCGAAGCAGCGACGTGGCGATAAGCGCCGCGCAAACGGCTGCGCCGTGCGCCGGACTGACGCTTGACGGCGTTATCGAGCAGAGCGCGTTTATGGGCCATCAGTATCGCCACAGCGTGCGGGTCAGTCAGCAGTTAATTCAGGCGGACAGCCCGCAGTGCTGGCCCGTCAACGCCGCCGTCGCGCTGCATGTTCCGGCGCAGGCGCTGCATCGTTTTCATTCGTAATTTTTTACTCACACAGTCGGGGATATCTCATGTTTGCGAAAACCACTCTTGCGCTTATGGCGGCGCTTTCGTTCGGGACGGCGGCCAGCGCGCAGGCGGAAACGGTACTGAACGTGGCGACGGCGGGCGACCAGAATATGGTCGATTACGTCAAAACGTTCCTGGCGCCCCGTTTTGAGGCGACCCATCCGGGCGTCACCATTCGCGTAGTCGGCACGGGGCCGGGGGACGCGGGCTCGAACAAAATTATCGAAAAACTGACCGCGCAACAGCAGAGCGGGGCCGCGCAGTGGGATATGGATGTGGCGGTGGTGCACCAGAAAGCGGGCGGAGAGCTGGTGCAAAAAGAGCTGCTGGCCGCGTTTCGCGACCAGATCCCCACCGGGAAAATGGTCTCCCAGGAGAGCGCGCGCAATGCGCTTGGCGTTAACGTGGACGGCTACGTGATGCCGATGTTCCTGAGCCAGACGGCGCTGGCGTATAACAGCGAGCTGGTGAAAACGCCGCCTGCCTCGTATGACGAACTGGTGCAGTGGGCGCAGAAAAACCCGAAGGCGTTTGGCTATAACGGCATCAAAAACGGCATGTCCGGCGTGAGCTTCGTGGTGGGCTGGATCTACGCTTACGGCACCGACGCGGCGCGCCTCAGCGCGCAGCCGTACGATAAAAGCGTCGAGAAAAGCTGGGCGCCCGCGTTCGAAAAACTCAAAGCCTTTAACCAGAATGTGACCTTTACGCCGGGCAACGCCGGGACGCTCGACATGCTAAGCCGTGGTGAAATCGCCATGGGCCCGGTGTGGGTGGATATGTTTTACAGCTGGAAAGATCAGGGCAAGGTGCCGCCGTCGCTGAAGCTCGCGCTGATTGCGCCGGGAATGCCGGGCCAGCCGATGTATTACGTCGTGCCCGCCAAAGCGGCGCAGGCAAAACTCGCCAGGGAATTTATCGCGCTCGCGACCAGCCCCGAGGTGCAGGCGCAGGGCATTGTGAAGCAGTTCAACTGGTATCCGGGCATCGACGCGCAGTATGTCAAAGCGCAGCTCGACGCGCCGACCTGGCAGAAACTGTTTGCTGAAATTTCGCCGCAGACGCTGGCCCGTTATGGCAAAAGCTTCCCGATAGCGCCGTACTTTGACGACATCAAAGAAGGCTACGAAAGCCAGGTCTCAAACTGATCCCGCGCGCCCGGCGGCTACGTCGGGCGCTTTCCGGTGACTATGCGGAACTGCCGATGAAACACTCCTTTCGTTACGGCCTGCTGGTGGCGCCTGCCGCGCTGCTGACCGCCGTGCTGTTTTTATACCCGCTGGGCTTTTCGCTGGCTTCGGCGTTTATCACCGATGCTCCGGCGTTCACGCTGGCGCACTTTACCAAAGTTGTTGACCTCTACTCGCAGGACATTCTGTTCTCGCTGGTGATTGTGCTGGTCGCGGTGGCCGTGCTGGCGCTGATTGCCGTGGCGCTCTCCGGCGTGATTGTGCTCTCGCCATACCGCGGGCTGGCGCGCGCTTTCGGGCTGCTCTACCGGTTGCCGCTGTTTATTCCGTTTATCGTGACGGCGCAGATGATGCGCACGTTTCTCGCCAAAAACGGCCTGATGAATAACGCGCTGGTGGCAAGCGGGCTTTTCACGCCGCTGGAAACCGTCTCGTGGCTTGGCTGGAAAGGCATCCTTATTACGTTCGTCTGGAAACAAATGGCGTTTGTGACGTTGCTGACCTGCGGGGCGATGGCCTCGGTGGAGCCAGCGCAGATCCAGGCGGCGAAAAATTTCGGCGCCTCGCGAATAAGGATCCTGTTGCAGGTGCTGTTGCCGCAGGCCTTGCCGACGCTTGGCGTGGCGCTGGTGCTCTCCACCGTCACGATGCTCTCGGTGCTGTCGGTGCCGCTGATGATAGGCACCGGCACGCCCACCATGATGACCGTCGATATGGCGTTCCGCGTCAGTTCCTACGGCGATTACCACGTGGCGAACGCGCTGGGCGTTATTTCGTACCTGATATGCGCGCTGCTGTCGTGGTTTTACCTGCGCCATACGCTTAAAGAAAAAGGAGCCCACGCATGAGCCCGATGGCTGACAATACGCTCGTGGCCCCGGTGCGGCGCGCGCGCCTGACGCCGTTTCGCGCAGGCCTCTTCTGGCAGACGCTGCTGCTGGTTTTGCTGATGCTTATCCTGCTCGGCCCGGTGCTGAATCTGCTTATCTGGTCGGTGGCCGAGAGCTGGTACTTTCCGCACGCGCTGCCCGCGCAGTGGGGGATGAAATACTGGTCGCAGGTATTCAGCCCGTACAGCGATGTCTCGGGCTCGCTACTCACCAGTATCGGCGTCGCGCTGCTCACCGTGGCGGTGTGTCTGGCGGTGGCGGTGCCCGCCGGCTATGCGCTCTCGCGCCGGGGAATGCCGCTGCGCTTCTTCTTTATGCTGCTGTTTCTGATCCCGCAGGCGTTTCCGGGGCTCACGGTCTACATGAACGTGGCGCGGCTTTTTTATCAGTGGGGGCTGAACGGGACGGTGACGGGCGTGGTGCTGGTGCACAGCGTTCACGGCATGATGTACGCCATCTGGATAAGCGTGGCGGCCTTCAGCAGCGTCGATCCGCTGCTCGCCCGCGCCGCGCGCAATCTCGGCGCGAGCGCGACGTATACCTTTTTTCGCATCGTGCTGCCGCAGGCGGCGCCCGGTATTATCGCCGCCAGTATTTTTGTGTTTCTGGAATCGCTGGATGAGTTTACCGGCGCGTTTTTCGTCGGCGCGCCGGATATCAGCACGCTGCCGCTGCTGCTCTATAACGCCAGCATGTCCGGCAACTACCAGATCTCATCCATTACCGCGCTGATCCTGCTGGTGCCGTCGGTGGTGTTTATGCTGGTGGTGAATAAATTCATGCGCCCGGAGATGCTTTCAAAGCTCGGCAAGTAGCCTTTATGCATCTGTGCCGAACAGCGTCTGCGTCGCATGGCTGGCGCGCGTGAGCAGGGCGACGGCTTCTTCTGCCGAGCGCAGATTGGCGTAGCCGACAATCAGCCCGTAGCGTTTGTCGGGCCGCCGGTACCAGGGCGACAGTGCGCTTACGTGCAACTGGTGCTGCTGCCAGAGGCGGGCGAGCGCTTCGTCGCAGGTCGCGGTTTTCAGATACGCCACCACGTGCATCCCGCCATCCTCCAGCGGCGTCTCAAACACGCCGGGGTAAACGGCGTGCAGCGCCGTGATAGCCATCGCGCGCCGCTGCTGGTAAAGCGCGCGCATTTTCCGCAGGTGCGTATAGAACTCGCCCCCGGTGAGAAACGCCGCGAGGATCTTTTGCATCAGTAACGGCTGGCCGCCCGTCAGCAGCGCGCCGCTCTCCAGAAACGCATGCCGCGCCGCGCGCGGCATCACCAGATAGCCGATGCGCACTGACGGCATAATGGTTTTACTGAAGGTGCCGATGTAAACCACGCGATCGTCGGTATCGAGGCTTTTAAGCGACGGCAGTACGTTGCGGGTGAAGTGAAATTCGCCGTCGTAATCATCTTCCACAATCCATGCATTATGGCGCGACGCCCACGCCAGCAACTGCTGTTTACGCGGCAGCGACAGCGACACGCCAAGCGGGCTGTGGTGCGTCGGCGTGACAATCGCGAGCCGCGCGTCCGGGTGGTGGCGTTGCAGATAATCCACCTGTAAGCCCTCGTTATCCACCGGCACGGCGTACAGATGCGGCGTGAGCGTATTCAGTAATCGCTGGCCCAGGAAATAAGCCGGGTCTTCCATCGCCACGCTTCCTTCACGGCCCAGCAGCGCCTGCACAGTGAGCAGCAGATTGCCGCGATAGCCGTTCGTGATAAAAATGTCATCCGCGGTGCACGCCACGCCGCGTGACAGCGTCAGGTAACTTGCGATAGCGGCCCGCAGCGGCGCGTAACCCGCAACCGGCGGGTTCACCATCTCTTCCGGGCGCATGGCGCGCGTCGCTCTCGCGCTCAGCAACAGCCACTTTTTATAGGGAAACTGATCCAGCGAGGGAAGCCCAGGGCGCAGAAAGCCGTCGTGTTCGTCAGACGCCAGCAGCGCGTCGTCATCGCCCGTTACCGCGGGCGCTGCCTGCGCCAACTGCGCAGGCACCGTGAGCGCCGGATTCACCTGCGTGCCCTGCGGGCCGCGGCTCACCAGATACCCTTCGCCCACCAGCACCGCGTAAGCCGCCTCCACGGTTTTCTTCGCCACCTGTAACTCCTGCGCCAGCACGCGGATGGACGGCACGCGATCGCCCGGCTTCAGAAGCCCGTCGTGGATATTCTGGCGGTAACGCTGGTAGATCTCGCGATAGCCTGGCTTCATGTCCTGCCTCGTTAAACGTTTTTTGACCCTTTTTACTATGTCATGGGCCCGTATGATAGACGAGAAGAATCTGACGCATTCCGCATCGTGCGGGGTGCTTTCTCTTGTGATGTAAGGAGTTTCCATGAGTACGCGCGTAAACCATTACCAGGCCGCTCCGGCGCTGGTCAACACCCTGATGAACGCCAGCGCGGCGCTGAAAAAAAGCAGCCTGCCGCCTGCGCTCAAACATCTGATTGATCTTCGCGCCTCGCAACTTAACGGCTGCGCATTTTGTGTCGATATGCACGTGAAAGAGGCGAAGATGGCGGGCGAGCGCGAACTGCGTCTGTATCATCTGCCGGTGTGGCGCGAATCGCCGCTGTTTAGCGCGAAGGAAAAAGCGGCGCTGGCCTTAACGGAAGCGATGACACACATTGGCGAGGAGGGCATTAACGATGCGCTCTACCACGAGGTACGCGCGCATTTCTCCGAAACGGAGATCGCGGAGATCGCTTTTGCCATTGCCATTATCAATAGCTGGAACCGTCTGCAACTGATGTCGCAAATGGCGCCTGGCAGCCAGGACGCGGCGTTTGGTCTGGAGCGCGCCGGGCTCGAATAACCCTTTTTTGTCGTCTGAAAAGCCCGCACTGGCGGGCTTTTTTTATGGGCGCTGGTAGCGGGCATCGGGGAGGGTTAATCGGAAGGGCTTAATTTTTAATCACATAGCAGACCACACGTCTCAGACCGCGTCTCGCCTGAAACTTAAGTAAAACCGCTTAAAAAATCTACTGGATATTTAACCAGGTCACTGTATACTATTTCTACAAAGCACCAGGTGTTGTTGTAATTGAGTCAGTGAATGAGTGGTGAAACCTATGATGATTCCGCTGGAAAATCTTAATGCTCAGGATCAATCGGTCACAATGAGCAGCCGTGAAATCGCGACGTTGACAGGTATTGCCCACAGTGAAGTGAAGCGCATGATTAAAAGCCTGGAAACGGCGCAGCGTCTGTCCCAGCCCATCGGCATTAATCTGTACGAGCGGGAAGGGGAGATGCGTCAGGAGTTTCTGTTGAATAAACGCGACTCGTTGCTCACGGTGGCGCGCATTTCGCCTGCGTTTACCGCCGAAATGCTCGATCGCTGGCAGGAGCGCGAGCGTAACGCCAGCCTGCCGGACTTTACCAACCCGGCCGCCGCCGCGCGCGCCTGGGCCGAGCAGTATGAAAAGCGTCAGCGGGCGGAGCAGCAGCTGGCTCTCTTCGCCCCTAAAGCCGAGTTTTTCGACCGTTTCGTGCAGGTCGAAGAGTCGCTTGGCTTTCGCCAGCTGTGCAAAATGCTGAAGGTGAAGGAGCCGGAATTCCGCCAGTTCCTGCTGGAGCGCAATATCATGCAGCGCGCCAACGGGACGCTGGTGCCGCAGCATCACCACCTGCAGGCAGGTTACTTTACGCTGCGCTCAGGCGTGGGCGAAAACCTGCATACGTTCGCCCAGCCGCGCTTTACGGCGCGCGGCGTGAAATGGGTGGCGAGCCTCTGGGCCGCGCACCTCGCCGCACAGACCAACGGCGCCGCGGCCTGACGGCCCGGCGCACTGTGAACGCCCGGCGGCGTTTCCTTACGCTTTCCGCCTGTGGTTATCCGCAGGCGCAGACGGCATAAGCGCGACGCGCCGGGACAGTTTTCTCCCGCGTTGTTTTTCCCCACTGAACCGTTCTGCAAACCATCATGTCTGATGCGCGTTACACTGGCGCGGTAAAAATTCTCGCGCCCAGCGCGCGCGCCTGTTCCAGGGCGACGTCCGGCGTGCTGAGATCCGGCAGAAACAGCGTCTCGTTCGTCACAACCGGCGCGCCGCAGTAATCAAAAATCCCGTGGACAATTTGCGCATCCCAGGCCTGGTGATAACCGTGTTTATCGTAGGTTTTGCGATCTGCGCCGCCGATGCTCACCAGGTGCACCGGTAAATGCCCCAGTTTTTTGACTACCTTCCCTTCAGGACTCTCTTCATACGCCCAGCCGTTCGCAAACACGCGATCGATCCAGCCTTTCAGCAGGCCCGGCATTGACCACCAGTACACCGGAAAGACCAGCACCAGCGCGTCGGCGTTATCGATGCGCGCCTGCTCGCGGGCGACGTCCGACGGCAGCGGCGCGGTTTTCATAAACGCCGCGTAGTCGCTCTCATTGAAGACCGGATTGAAGCCCTCGCGGGTGAGATCGGCGATGTCGGCGCTGTTGCGGCTGTGGGTACTCGTAATACCTTCGGCCAGCGCGTGCGCTACGCGGTGGGTCAGGGATGACGCTAACGGATGGGAAACGACGATTAATGCGTGCATATTCACTCCTCCTGCGTTGCCATCAGGCGATGACAGACGTAATCTGATATACCAAAGGTAACCTACCATTAGTAAGTTACTTTTAGTAGGTAACGCTGTCAAGGAGAATACGTATGACCGAAAACCGCGCGCGCCAGCGGCTGAGCCGCGAGGCGCGTCACACCCAGTTGACCGAAGTGGCCTGGCAGATTATTTGTGAAGAAGGCACCGAGGCGCTGACGCTCGGCAGACTGGCGGAACGGGCGGGCGTCACTAAACCGGTGGTCTACGATCATTTCACCAGCCGCTCCGGCCTGCTGGCGACGCTTTATCACGAGTATGAAGTGCGCCAGAACCGCAAAATGGACGAGGCTATCGCGCGCACCCCACCCGAACTGACGCCGCTGGCTGCGGTGATCGCCGATGCCTATATCGAATGCGCGCTGTTGCAGGGGCGCGAAATGCCGAACGTGATGGCGGCGCTCACCGGCACGCCGGAGCTTGAAAAGCTGCGCCAGGATTACGCGGTCGATTTCATCGCAAAATGCCGCGCGCTGTTTGCGCCGCTACGGGCGGATAACGCGCTGCGCGACGCCGCGCTGTGGGCGATGTTCGGCGCCGCCGAAGGGCTCTCCTGGGCCGTGACGATTGGCGCGATTGATGCCGACCAGGCGAAAGCGGAATTGCGTGACGCGATTGTCGGGATGGTGGAGAGGAAATAAGCCGCAAGTGATGGAAATAGCGCCCTGTCACTGCAGGACATTTTCACTCGCCAGTCGTCTGGCTCGTTGTGCCATCCGTAGCACAAAACGGGCTATGCTGGATATAAACACAGCGTTAGGATAGCGTCATGTCATGACGTATTTTTAACCGTAACTGGCCCCGCATGTTGCTTATCAAAACGCTTTCATTGAGTTTTCTTTGTATCACCCTGCTGTCGCTTGCCGCGAGCGTCGGGCGGGCGTTATATCACCACGATCCGCAGGCGCAGCGAGGATGGTGGGCTGCCCGCAGCGATTCCGCCGGACTGGCCCCCGATCCCCGGAAAAACGCCGGGCTGGCGGTGGTACAGGTTTACGCCGCCCCGACCTGGGGCTGGAAAGGCGTGGTCGCGGTGCATCCGTGGATAATCTATAAGCGCGCCGGGGAAACGCACTATAACCGCTATGAAGTGATTAGCTGGGGCGCGGGTAAGAAAGTGAGACGCAACCAGAACGCGCCGGACGGCTACTGGTACGGATCGAAACCCCGCCTGCTGGCCGATCATCGTGGGGCAAAAGCCGAAGCCATGATCCCGCAGATTGAAGCGGCTATCGCCTCCTGGCCGTGGCCAGAGACCTATCGCGTCTGGCCTGGCCCAAACAGTAATACGTTTATCGCTCATATTGGCCGGGAAGTCCCGGCGCTAAAGCTGGATATGCCCGCCAACGCTATCGGTAAGGATTTCCGCTCGCTGCGCCATGTTGTTGGCTTACCGCCGTCAGGACGCGGCGTTCAGGTTTCTGTCCTGGGCGTTGCAGGGATCACACTGGGCGTGGAAGAGGGGATTGAGGTCAACATCCTGGGGCTGAGTATGGGCGTGGATGTGTCGCCGCTTAAACTTCGACTGCCCTTTATTGGCGGGGTGGGAAGGGATAATTTGCAGAAGAACAGGGAAGGCGACGAATAAATAATAGACAAACCGTTCCATTACTTTTTTATCAGGCTTATCCGTCGCGTAAGCGATGGCTTGTCGCGAAATCGCCGATGAGGCTTTCGCCGCGCCCGTAAAAAAATGCGCCCGCAGGCGCATGGTATTCAGTGCAGGCAGCACTGTTTGTATTTTTTACCGCTGCCGCAAAAACAGGGATCGTTGCGCCCCGGTTTTTGCTCGGCAACGATCGGCTGCTGTGGCTCAGGCACCGCTTGCGGCTGCGCAATCCAGTAATCGTGGAGCGCCAGCGCGGCAGGGCGGATCGCGGCAAAACGCGCTTCCATCTCTTCCGGGGAAAGCGCCTCCAGCTGCGCGAAGTTCTCTTCCTTGCCGTGCAGGGCGATGGCGTCCAGCGCGGGCTGTAAATCTTCCGGCAGCGACGACCAGTCGCTTAGCCCCACGCCGCGCAGATAGCCAAAGCACCACTCTTCAACGACGGTGAAATCCTGGCCTTCGGTCTCGCGCACGCCAAACAGCGGATCGAACTGATCGGGAAACTCTGCGAGGCGATCGGCAATATCGTTCATATGCTGGAAGCACAGCTCCATAAAGCGGTTCATCTCACGCTCGTTGCTCCAGCGGGGAATGCGGTTTTGTCCGCCCCAGAGCGCCACCAGCCATTCGCTCGGCTCAATGGTTCTCGGGCCGGAAAGCACGGCGGTCAGCAGACCATCCAGCTCGGCGACATCCACAATCGAATCCTCGCTGCCATATTTTTCCAGCATCTCGTCAAGCCATTGCAGCTCTTTCTCGGTCAGCGGGCCTTCTTTCATACTGTTGCCTCCTGGGCACTTACGTTTACGACCGCGGCAGTGTACACGCTTATGACCTGATGTGAGCCATAAATCTGGCCGCAGCGGGTACACTGGCGGGAACGGCATCGATCTCATTACTTCAGAAACATCGATACAAAAAGAAAAATCCACGCCGGAGCGTGGATTTTAATAACGCTATCTCATGAGGGGCAATGCCGCCTCATAAGGTGAAAGAAAGGATTAGACGTTGAACAGGAAGTTCATGATGTCGCCGTCTTTCACGATGTACTCTTTACCTTCGGCGCGCATTTTGCCCGCTTCTTTCGCACCCTGTTCGCCTTTGTAGGTAATGAAATCGTCATAGGCGATGGTTTGCGCGCGGATAAAGCCTTTCTCGAAATCGGTATGGATCTTACCGGCCGCCTGCGGGGCAGTCGCGCCGACCGGGATGGTCCAGGCGCGCACTTCTTTCACGCCAGCGGTGAAGTAGGTTTGCAGGTTCAGCAGGGAGTAGCCCGCGCGAATGACTCGGTTCAGGCCCGGCTCTTCCAGACCCAGCTCCTTCATGAACTCGTCGCGATCTTCGTCGTCGAGCTCAGCGATATCGGATTCCACCGCGGCGCACACCGGCACCACGACAGAGCCTTCTTTCTCGGCGATTTCACGCACCTGATCCAGGAACGGGTTGTTCTCGAAACCGTCTTCGTTGACGTTCGCGATGTACATGGTCGGCTTAAGCGTCAGGAAGCTCAGGTATTTAATGAGCTCTTTCTCTTCTTTGCTCAGATCCAGCGCGCGCAGCATACCGGCGTTCTCAAGCTGCGGCAGGCATTTTTCCAGCACGGCCAGCTCAGCTTTGGCGTCTTTATCGCCGCCTTTCGCTTTCTTGGAGATACGGTGGATTGCGCGCTCGCAGGCGTCGAGATCGGAGAGCGCCAGCTCGGTATTGATGGTATCAATATCTTCTGCCGGGTTTACTTTGCCCGCGACGTGAATGATGTTGTCGTTTTCAAAGCAGCGCACCACGTGGCCGATGGCTTCGGTTTCACGAATGTTGGTCAGGAACTGGTTGCCCAGGCCTTCACCTTTGGACGCGCCTTTCACCAGACCGGCGATATCCACGAATTCCATCGTGGTCGGCAGAATACGCTGCGGCTTCACGATCTCGGCGATTTTATCCAGACGCGGATCGGGCATAGGCACGACGCCGGTGTTCGGCTCAATGGTACAGAACGGGAAGTTCGCCGCCTCAATACCTGCTTTGGTCAGCGCATTGAACAGAGTGGATTTACCGACGTTCGGCAAGCCGACGATACCGCATTTGAATCCCATGGTTTACATTACCTTAATTGCTTGTTTATCAGGGGGTTAAAATTAACCCGATGATGAGAAATGATGTTATTTGGCTATTATACACGTAACAGGCGCGCAACGGGGGAGAAATCGCCCTCGCGACGCGCCGCCGCGCGGTTTATTGCGCTTTAAAACTGTGCAGTCGATTGGTGGCTTTGGTTAAGCCATCCTGCAGCCAGATTTCGGTGCAGCGCGCCGCTTCGTCCACGGCATCGTCAATCAGCTTTTGCTCGCTGACCGGCGGTTTGCCGAGCACAAACCCGACAACTTTGTTTTTATCGCCCGGATGACCGATACCGAGGCGTAAACGGTGAAAATTGGGGTTATTACCCAGCTTGCTGATGATGTCTTTCAGGCCGTTATGCCCGCCATGACCGCCGCCTAACTTAAACTTCGCCACGCCCGGCGGGAGATCGAGTTCATCATGCGCGACCAGAATTTCATCCGGCGCGATGCGGTAAAACGTGGCCATCGCCGCCACGGCTTTGCCGCTCAGGTTCATAAAAGTGGTCGGCACCAGCAGACGCACATCGTTGCCGTTCACATTGATGCGCGAGGTATAGCCGAAAAATTTGGCTTCCTCTTTCAGCGGCGCGCGAAAGCGATCCGCCAGCAGATCCACATACCATGCGCCCGCGTTATGGCGGGTGGCGGCATATTCCGCGCCCGGATTCGCCAGCCCCACAATCAGTTTAATCGTCACGTTACTGTTCCTGAATACCTCTGTTTGCGGCGTAGTTTACTGTGGTGTCGCGCAGATCACAAAACCGCGTCGCTCCGCTTAATGAAAATCAATAATCACTGATATGAATCATTAGATTTTCATTCAATTCATTGGCTTATTTGTAAAGTTTCGTCCTCAGAATGTTCATAAATGTGATCCCCGGCGCAACCCTCATACATAAGCGTTGCCTATACTTTACACATAAATCGCAGGGATACTTTCCCGCCCACCATTCCGGAGGTAACTATGAAACGCAAAAACGCGTCGTTGCTCGGCAATTTTCTGATGGGCCTGGGGTTAGTGGTTATGGTTGTTGGCGTCGCTTACTCCGTTCTTAACCAGCTGCCGCAACTTAACCTGCCGCAGTTTTTCGCGCACGGCGCGATATTAAGTATTTTTGTTGGTGCCGTACTGTGGCTGGCTGGCGCTCGCGTGGGCGGTCATGAACAGGTGTGCGACCGCTACTGGTGGGTGCGCCACTATGACAAACGCTGTAAGCGCAATCATCACTCCAGTTAATGCTAAACGCTGTGAAAAAAGCTCCCGCCGGTCGGGAGCTTTTTTTATGGTACGCTCTTGACCCTTACGTTACGTCAGGGCTCACCGTGGGCTTCGCAAGGGAAGAGGAGAGGCTTATGTTGCTGCAGGTAGGTGAACTCGCGAAACGGGCCGGTCTGACGGTTCGCACGCTGCATCATTATGAAAGCCTCGGGCTGCTCATTCCTTCCGGCCGCACGGCCGCCGGCTACCGGCTCTATAACCGCGACGATATTCAACGCCTGCATCATATTCAGGCGCTGACGCGGATGGGGCTGAGCCTGGCGCAGGTGCGGGAGTGCCTGGAGAGCGGCAGCATGACGCTGCCGGAAGTCATCGACACGCAAATCACCCAACTTAACGCCCAGCTTACGCGTACCGCGATGCTGCGCGACCGGCTGGTGGCGCTACGTGAAGGGCTTCTGGCAGGCGATGAGCCGGATCTTCAGGAATGGCTTAAGACACTGGAGTTGATGACGATGTATGAGAAATGGTTTTCGCATGACGAGCTGAAACAATTGCCGTTTGCGCAGGAGAGCGCTGAGCGCGAGGCGCAGTGGGCCGCGCTTATCCGTGAGGCGAATGACGCGGTATTGAAAGGCATACCAGTCAGCGACCCGGCTGCGCAGGCGCTCGCTACACGCTGGATGGAAACGCTGGAGCGGGATACCGCGGGCAATCCGGCGTTTCTGACCCGCCTTAATGAAATGCATGCCGCCGAACCTGCCATGCGCGACAAAACCGGCATTACGCCCGCGATAATCGACTGGATAACCCGCGCATTTGCCGAAAGCAAACTGGCGATTTACCAGCGTTATTTAACGCCCGAGGAGTTCGCTTTTACCCGCGAGCACTATTTCGATCGCATGATGGAGTGGCCGCCGCTGGTGGCGAAGCTGCATGCCGCAGTGAAGACGAAGCTCTCGCCATCAAGCGAAGAGGCGCGCGGGATAGCGCTGCACTGGCTGACGCTGTTTTCCTCCTTTGCAGGCGATAACCCGCAGACGCAACAGAAGTTTCGGGAGGCGATGATGCGGGAGCCGCACCTTTCCAAAGGCACCTGGATGACGCCGGAAACGCTCGGCTGGCTGCAACAGGCGTTTGGCGCATTGATGCAGGCGCAGGGAACTGCGCCTGCACGTTGAGTTACGGCGCGGCTAACGCGGCGTCGCGATCGGGGAAGAAAGCAAGACGCCCAGGGATGGGCTGAACGCCTGCCCGCGCCAGCGTGCGCAGCGGCTGGAGTTCGAGATGGCAGATGCGCAGCTTGCAGCCTTCCGGCAGACGTTCAATAAAGCGTTGCAGGGCGTCGAGGCCGCCCGCATCCAGCACCGGCACCGCGTCCCACTGCATCACGATAACGCGTTTGCCTGCCGCCTGCGCCAGCAGCGGCGTAAAGACGCCTTCCGCGGCAGCGAAGAACAGCGGCCCGGTCACCCGCACGGCCAGCACATCGTCCGGTACGGCGACATTCAGCGGCGCGAGCCGCGTCATGCGCGCCACCCGGCGCATAAACAGCAGGGAAGCCAGCACCACCCCGACGCTAATGGCAATCACCATGTCAAACAGCACCGTCAGCGACATGCAGATAAGCATCACGACGATGTCATCCTTCGGCGCGCGGCGCAGCAGGCCAATCACCTTATGCGCCTCGCTCATATTCCACGCCACCATCAGCAGCAGGGCCGCCATCGCCGAGAGCGGCAGCCAGGAGAGCAGCGGGGCCAGCGCCAGTAACGCTAACAGCACCAGCAGCGCATGAAACACCGCGGCGACAGGCGATGTCGCGCCCGCGCGCACGTTGGCCGCCGAACGGGCAATGGCGGCGGTGGCGGTGATGCCGCCAAAGAAAGGCGCTACCAGATTCCCTAAGCCCTGGCCGATAAGCTCGCTGTTGGCGTTGTGGCGCGTGCCGGTCATGCCGTCCAGCACCACCGCGCAGAGCAGGGATTCGATAGCGCCCAGCACCGCCATGGAAAACGCGGCGGGCAGCAGCGCGCGCAGCGCATCAAGGCTCAGCGTGAACGAAGACCCGGGCAGATCCCAGGGGAGCACCAGTTGCGGCAACAGCGGGGGAATACCGCTGCCCTGGGTGCCGTCCGCCAGCAAATAGTGAAAACGCGATCCGATGGTCGCGACATTGCCGCCCAGCAGATGGACGATGCCCATCACCGCGCAGCCCGCCAGCAGCGCGGGTAAATGCCCCGGCAGACGAATGCCCAGACGCGGCCAGATAATCAGCATGCCCAGCGTAACGATACCGATCGCCGCATCGCCAGGATTCAGACCGGGCAGGGCCACCGCCAGCGCCGCTACTTTCGGCAGGTAATGCTCCGGCATATGGGCGATTTCCAGGCCGAAGAAATCTTTGATCTGCATGGTGGCGATGGTGATGCCGATCCCGGAGGTAAAACCCAGCGTAACCGGCAGCGGAATGTATTCGATCAATCGCCCGAAGCGCGCCAGGCCGAACAGCACCAGAAAGACGCCGGAGAGCAGCGTCGCCACCAGCAGCCCTGAAAGCCCGAACTGCTGAGCGACAGGGTACAGAATAACCACGAACGCGGCGGTCGGCCCCGAGACGCTGTAGCGCGAGCCGCCGCTCAGCGCAATGACAATGCCTGCAATCGCGGAGGTATAAAGCCCATACTGCGGCGGCACGCCGCTGCCGATAGCCAGCGCCATGGCAAGCGGGATGGCGATAATGCCGACAGTGATGCCGGCAATCAGGTCGCGGCTCAGCCGGGAAACGGTATATTTTTCACGCCAGCAGGCATCCACCAGCGCGCGGAAGGGAAGAATTTGCGAGAGATACTGTGTGTTCACGATACTTCATCCATGAGCTCACCATCATGTAAATAAATATAAGACGGTGAATACATAAATCATACAAATAAAACAAAAGAATAAAAAAACCCGCCGGGGCGGGTTTTTAAGCACAGTCCGATTAATGTTCGAACATGGCGGAGATAGATTCTTCGTTGCTGATACGACGAATCGCTTCGGCCAGCATACCGGAGAGGGTCAGCGTGCGAACGTTTGGCAGCGCTTTGATCTCGTCAGCCAGCGGAATGGTGTCGCAGACGACCACTTCATCAATCACGGAGTTGCGCAGGTTGTTCACCGCGTTGCCGGAGAAGATTGGGTGGGTGGCGTAAGCGAAAACGCGTTTCGCGCCGCGCTCTTTCAGCGCTTCAGCCGCTTTGCACAGCGTGCCGCCGGTATCGATCATGTCGTCAACCAGCACGCAGTCGCGGCCTGCGACGTCACCGATGATGTGCATCACCTGAGAGACGTTCGCGCGCGGACGGCGTTTGTCGATGATAGCCATGTCGGTATCGTTGAGCAGTTTAGCGATGGCGCGGGCGCGCACGACGCCGCCGATGTCCGGAGAAACCACAATCGGGTTATCCAGGTTCTGCTGCAGCATATCTTCCAGCAGAATCGGGCTACCGAAGACGTTATCTACCGGCACATCGAAGAAGCCCTGAATCTGTTCTGCGTGCAGGTCCACAGTGAGAACGCGGTCAACCCCTACGCTGGACAGGAAATCCGCCACCACTTTCGCGGTGATAGGCACACGCGCGGAACGCACGCGACGGTCCTGACGGGCATAACCAAAGTAAGGGATAACGGCGGTAATACGACCTGCGGAAGCGCGGCGCAGGGCGTCGACCATCACAACCAATTCCATCAGGTTGTCGTTGGTGGGGGCACAAGTGGACTGGATGATGAAAATATCACCACCGCGTACATTTTCATTAATTTGTACGCTGACTTCGCCGTCGCTAAAGCGACCGACAGCAGCGTCGCCAAGGGAAGTGTACAGGCGGTTGGCAATACGTTGTGCTAGTTCCGGGGTGGCGTTACCAGCAAAAAGCTTCATATCAGGCACGAGAAGAACCTCAGGCATGCGTCCAGTGGTGGATGGCGGCGCCGCAAAACGCGACAGGAAGCAGGTTCGCCATCCAGGCGGTGTATTTAAAGAGCATGGCGCAACGTCTGGAACAGGGGTGACGTTGTCACCAGGACTCAGTTTGCCCGGCGATGGCTTGCTGTAACGGGGAGTGGTTAACGCCTCGCGCAACAAAACCCTTCAACCATTCCGGGGCTTTCTTAAGCACCCGGCGGGCCTCGGATTCGGTGTCAAATTCAGCAAACACACAAGCTCCGGTGCCGGTCAGGCGCGACGGCGCGTATTCTAACAGCCAGGAAAGCGCGGCATCAACCTCACGAAAACGTTTTCTTGCGATATGCTCGCAATCGTTGTGAAATTCACATTTCAGCAACGTTTCCATTGACCGGACGGGCGTATCGCGCGTGAGCTCCGGATCGCCAAAAATCACCGGCGTCGGAATGCTCACGCCCGGGTGCGCTACCAGATACCATTTCTCGGCCGGGCTGGCGGGCGTCAGCAGTTCGCCCACCCCTTCGGCGAAGGCGGCGCGGCCGCGCGCAAACACCGGCACGTCAGCGCCGAGCTGCACGCCAAAGCGCGCCAGCTCATCTTCGCTAAAGCCGGTCTGCCAGAGATGGTTGAGCGCCACCAGAACCGTCGCGGCGTTGGATGAACCGCCGCCGAGCCCGCCGCCCATCGGTAAGCGCTTCTCCACGCCCAGATCGGCGCCAGCGCCCTCCGGCAGCCGCCCGGTCTTACGGGCGTTCTCCATGAGGAGCCTTGCTGCGCGCACGATGAGATTGTCGTCTTCCGCCACGCCGTCGACCGGCGTCACCAGCCGAAGCTGACCGTCCTGGCGCGGCGCGATCAGCACCGTGTCGCCGTAATCGAGAAACTGAAACAGCGTCTGCAAATTGTGATAGCCGTCGTCACGACGGCCAGTGATATACAAGAAAAGATTAAGCTTCGCCGGAGAAGGCCAACGGGTCATTATTTAACAATCCAGTTATCCATTTTGAGCTTGATGCGCTGGTCGCCTTCGCGCAGCTCCAGATTAGACGGCATGGCGGGCTGGGTTTTGGTGTCATAACCGCCATACACCACTTTCCAGGTTTTGCCGTTCTGGGTGTAGTTCACTTCGCGTAAGCGGTATTGATCGTCGAGCGCGTAGTCGGTCGCGTCGCCCGGCAGGCCGACAATCCACTGGCGCAGGCTGTTAAGCGGAATCGGCATGCCGGTCAGCTTGCCAATCATCTCTTCCGCGTCCGTTGCCTGGTAGTGCTTGCCCTTGTTATCCACCAGTTCCACCGTACCCGGCTTCGCGTTCAGCTCAAGCTCGGTGCTGCCGAGCGGATTGGTGAGCAGCAGGCGATAGCTTTCTTTGCCGGTCTGCTGCCAGAAGAAACGCGCGTAGACTTTCTGCTGATCGGAAAGATAGGCGAAGGCGCCGCGGGTCTGGAACTGAGCGAGGTTTTGCACCTGCTGTTGATGCTGCCGCCACTGGGGGGCGTCGGGGCTTTTGCCAGGACCTTGCGGGGCGTGGCTGACACAGGCGGTCAGCACCAGGCTCGCCAGCGGGGCGAGAGACCAAAAACGCACAGAAGAAATCGCCATAACAGGAACAAATCCTTGATGTTGATTGAGGTTATAACCCTTCATGCTAGCGTCAGGGGCTGAGGGCGTCTATGGTATAGTTGTCTTAAATCATGAAACGGCCTATTACTCCAAAAGAGGCGGTTCTCTTTTATTGACCTTACGCATCCTGTATGATGCGCACAGCAAACCTTATCAACGCTGGTACTATTCCCGCTCCATGACCCTGTTAGCTCTCGGCATCAACCACAAGACGGCTCCTGTTTCGCTGCGAGAACGCGTGACGTTTTCGCCGGATACGCTCGACCAGGCGCTGGAAAGCCTGCTGTCGCAGCCGATGGTGCAGGGCGGCGTGGTGCTCTCGACGTGCAACCGTACCGAGCTTTACCTCAGCGTTGAGGAACAAGACAACCTGCACGACAAACTCGTGCGCTGGCTGTGCGACTACCATCATCTTGATGAAGAAGAGGTGCGCAACAGCCTTTACTGGCACCACGATAACGACGCTGTCAGCCATCTGATGCGCGTCGCCAGCGGTCTCGATTCGCTGGTGCTGGGCGAGCCGCAAATTTTGGGCCAGGTGAAAAAAGCGTTCGCCGATTCCGGCCGCGGCCATGCTAACGCCAGTGAGCTGGAGCGCATGTTCCAGAAATCCTTCTCCGTCGCCAAGCGCGTACGCACCGAAACCGATATCGGCGCCAGCGCCGTGTCGGTGGCGTTCGCCGCCTGTACGCTGGCGCGGCAGATTTTCGAATCGCTCTCAACGGTCACCGTGATGCTGGTCGGCGCGGGCGAAACCATCGAGCTTGCCGCCCGTCACCTGCGTGAACACAACGTGCAGAAAATGATCATCGCCAACCGTACCCGCGAGCGCGCCCAGCGCCTGGCGGATGAAGTCGGCGCGGAGGTCATCGGGCTTGGCGATATCGACGAACGTTTAAAAGACGCGGATATCATCATTAGCTCCACCGCGAGCCCGCTGCCGATTATCGGCAAAGGCATGATGGAGCGCGCGCTGAAGGCGCGTCGCAACCAGCCGATGCTGCTGGTGGATATCGCCGTACCGCGCGATGTCGAGCCGGAAGTGGGTAAACTTGCCAACGCCTATCTCTACAGCGTCGACGATCTCCAGAGCATCATCCAGCACAACCTGGCGCAGCGTAAAGCGGCGGCGGTGCAGGCGGAGTCTATCGTCGAGCAGGAAGCCTGCGAATTTATGGCCTGGCTGCGCGCCCAGAGCGTCAGCGAGACCATCCGTGAATATCGCGCCCAGGCCGACCAGGTGCGGGAAGAGCTCACCAGCAAAGCCCTGGCGGCGCTGCGCACCGGCGGCGACGCTGAAGCCATCATGCAGGATCTGGCGCGCAAGCTGACCAACCGCCTGATCCACACCCCAACCAAATCTCTTCAGCAGGCTGCCCGTGACGGGGATGATGAACGCCTGCATATTCTGCGCAACAGCCTCGGGCTGGAGTAGCACAACACAATTCTAATTACAGGGTGATCTACCGCCTATGAAGCCTTCTATCGTTGCCAAACTGGAAGCCTTGCAGGAGCGTCATGAAGAAGTTCAGGCTCTGCTGGGTGATGCGGGTACGCTTGCCGATCAGGAGCGTTTTCGCGCTCTGTCGCGCGAATATGCCCAGCTGAGCGACGTTTCGCGCTGTTTCCTTGAATGGCGCCAGGTCCAGGAAGATATGGAAACCGCGCGCCTGATGCTAAGCGACCCGGAAATGCGCGATATGGCGCAGGACGAATTGCTGGAAGCCAAAGCGAAAGGCGAAGCGCTGGAGCAGGAGCTTCAGTTACTGTTGCTGCCCAAAGATCCGGATGATGAGCGTAATGCCTACGTGGAAGTGCGCGCGGGCACCGGCGGCGATGAAGCCGCGCTGTTCGCAGGCGATCTGTTCCGCATGTACAGCCGTTACGCTGAATCGCGCCGCTGGCGTGTGGAGATCATGAGCGCCAGCGAAGGCGAGCATGGCGGCTATAAAGAAGTCATTGCCAAAATCAGCGGCGAGGGCGTCTACGGGCGGCTCAAGTTTGAATCCGGCGGGCATCGCGTACAGCGCGTCCCGGCGACCGAATCTCAGGGCCGTATTCATACCTCCGCCTGCACCGTGGCGGTGATGCCGGAGCTGCCGGAAGCCGAGCTGCCGGACATCAATCCGGCGGATCTGCGTATCGATACCTTCCGTTCCTCCGGCGCGGGCGGTCAGCACGTTAACACCACCGATTCCGCCATTCGAATCACCCACCTGCCGACCGGTATCGTGGTGGAGTGCCAGGATGAGCGTTCGCAGCATAAAAACAAAGCCAAAGCGCTGGCGGTGCTGGGCGCGCGCATCCATGCCGCGGAAGCCGCCAAACGCCAGCAGGCGGAAGCCTCCACGCGCCGCAACCTGCTGGGCAGCGGCGATCGTTCTGACCGCAACCGCACCTATAACTTCCCGCAGGGCCGCGTGACCGATCACCGTATCAACCTGACGCTCTACCGTCTCGACGAAGTGATGGAAGGCAAGCTGGACGCGCTCATTGAGCCGATTATCCAGGAGCATCAGGCCGATCAGCTGGCGGCGCTGGCTGAGCAGGAGTAATGGAATATCAGCATTGGCTGAAACAGGCCATCCATCGTCTCACTGAAAGCGAATCGCCACGCCGCGATGCGGAGATCCTGCTGGGGTTTGTGACCGGCAGGACGCGCACGTTTATCCTCGCCTTCGGCGAAACCGCGCTGACTGACGATGAACTCGCGCGGCTCGAAGCCCTGCTGGCGCGCCGCGCCGCGGGCGAGCCGGTAGCGTATCTCATCGGCCAGCGTGAATTCTGGTCGTTGCCGCTGGAAGTGTCCACGGCAACGCTTATCCCCCGTCCCGATACCGAATGTCTGGTCGAGCAGGCGCTGGCGCGTCTGCCCGCGACGCCATGCCGCATTCTCGATCTCGGCACCGGCACCGGCGCGATTGCGCTGGCGATCGCCTCCGAGCGGCCGGACTGCCACGTCACCGCGCTGGATGTCATCCCCGAGGCCGTCGAGCTTGCTAAACGCAACGCGCAGCGGCTCGGCATCGATAACGTCACGGTTTTGCAAAGCCACTGGTTTTCCGCGCTGACGGACGCGCGTTTTTCGCTTATCGTCAGCAATCCGCCGTATATTGACGGCGACGATCCGCATCTGACGCAGGGCGACGTGCGTTTCGAACCGAAAAGCGCGCTTGTGGCGGAAAATGCGGGCCTGGCGGATCTTAAAACGCTGATTGTCGGAGCGCGGCATTTCCTTGAGGATAACGGCGGGTTATTGCTGGAGCATGGCTGGCAGCAGGGCGGGGCGGTGCGCGAACTTTTTGAGCGCGCGGGCTATCAGGGTGTTGAAACCTGCCGCGATTACGGCGGTAATGAACGTCTGACGCTGGGACACTATCGCAACACACAGGAGTAAGGCAGCATGGCCGCTTATTTTGCAGTAAAACACTTACATATTCTGACGGTGGTCATTTCCATCAGTCTGTTTATTTTGCGCTACTGGTGGCAGTACCGCAGCTCGCCGATGTCCTCAAAGCGCTGGGTGCGCATTGTGCCGCACGTCAACGACACCGTATTGCTCGGCAGCGGCGTGGCGCTGGTGCTGATCACGCATTTTTATCCGTTCACCCCGCAGGGCGCGTGGCTGACTGAAAAACTCTTTGGCGTTATCATCTACATCGTTTTAGGCTTTATCGCGCTCGGGCGTCGCCCGCGCAGCCAGCAGGTCCGCTGGATTGCTTTCCTGCTTGGGCTGGTGGTGCTCTACATCATCGTGAAACTCGCCACCACCAAAATACCGCTATTGGGGTTGATATGAAGTCGTTGGCCGATTTCCAATTTAACAACGCGCCGCTCTGTGACGGCATGATTCTGGTTTCACAGCATATTCGCGACGATTTTCCGGCGCAGGACGTTTACGACCAGCTCGAAAGCCTGGTGCGGCTGGCCCGCGAAGAGATCTGCGAAGGCTCGCATCAGGATACGCAGCTTGAGCGCCTGCTGGAGCTGTTTTACGGCGAGTGGGGCTTTAGCGACGCGCGCGGCGTTTACCGCCTGTCTGACGCGCTGTGGCTGGATAAAGTGCTGAAAAAGCGCCAGGGCAGCGCGGTCTCCCTCGGGGCTATCCTGCTGTGGATCGCCGGGCGTCTTGATATTCCGCTGATGCCGGTGATTTTCCCGACGCAGCTCATCCTGCGCGCCGACTGGATGGATGGCGAAATGTGGCTCATCAATCCGTTTAACGGCGAAACGCTGGATGAACATACGCTCGAAGTGTGGCTCAAAGGCAACATCAGCCCGGTGGCCGAACTCTATATGGACGATCTCGAAGAGTCTGAACACAGCCTGGTTATCCGCAAGCTGCTCGACACGCTGAAATCGGCGCTGATGGAAGAGCGGCAGATGGAGCTTGCGCTGCGCGCCAGCGAAGCGCTGCTGGAGTTCAACCCGGAAGATCCGTATGAAATCCGCGACCGCGGACTGATTTACGCCCAGCTCGACTGCGAGCACGTGGCGCTCAATGATTTAAGCTATTTTGTGGAGCAGTGCCCGGAAGATCCGATCAGCGAGATGATTCGGGCGCAGATTAACTCTATTTCGCACAAGCAGATTACCCTGCACTAAGCGCGGCGTGTACCGATTTACACAGGATAAAGGCGATAATATGAAACAAAAAGTGGTTAGCATTGGCGATATCAACGTAGCGAACGATCTGCCGTTCGTCTTGTTTGGCGGCATGAACGTGCTGGAATCGCGCGATCTGGCGATGCGCATCTGTGAGCACTACGTCACGGTGACCCAGAAGCTCGGCATTCCTTACGTTTTCAAAGCGTCTTTTGATAAAGCCAACCGCTCGTCCATTCACTCCTACCGTGGCCCGGGCCTCGAAGAAGGGATGAAAATCTTCCAGGAGCTGAAACAGACCTTTGGCGTGAAAATCATCACCGACGTGCACACCGCCGAGCAGGCCCAGCCGGTTGCGGATGTGGTGGACGTTATCCAGTTACCGGCCTTCCTGGCGCGCCAGACCGATCTGGTTGAAGCGATGGCGAAAACCGGCGCGGTTATTAACGTGAAGAAACCGCAGTTCATTAGCCCCGGCCAGATCGGCAACATCGTCGATAAATTCAAAGAGGGCGGTAACGAGCAGGTGATCCTGTGCGATCGCGGCACCAACTTTGGTTATGACAACCTGGTGGTCGACATGCTGGGCTTTGGCGTGATGAAGAAAGTGTCTGGCAACGCGCCGGTGATTTTTGACGTGACCCACGCGCTGCAGTGCCGCGACCCGTTCGGCGCCGCGTCCAGCGGTCGTCGCGCCCAGGTAACGGAGCTTGCCCGTGCGGGTATGGCGACCGGCATCGCGGGTCTGTTTATCGAAGCGCACCCGGACCCGGAACACGCGAAATGCGACGGCCCGTCCGCGCTGCCGCTGGCGAAGCTTGAGGCGTTCCTCACGCAGATCAAAGCTATCGACGATCTGGTGAAAAGCTTCCCGGAACTCGATACCGAGAACTGATCGGCCTGACCGAAAAAAGAAAAACCCCGCGATGCGGGGTTTTTTTATGGGCGTGACCCACCGCCCCAATGGAGCAATCAGGTTCTTGTAGGGTGGGTAAGCAACGCGCACCCACCGTTCCAGCGCAGCGCACCCACCATAACCCCTACGCGAAAATCGTCATCAGATAGGCCGCGAACAGCGCCAGATGCGCGCTGCCGTTCAGCACATTCGTGCGCCCGGTGGAAAACGAAATCTGGCACAGCATCAA
The DNA here is from genome assembly GCF_963888145.1 of Cronobacter sp. EKM101R. NCBI lineage: Bacteria > Pseudomonadati > Pseudomonadota > Gammaproteobacteria > Enterobacterales > Enterobacteriaceae > Cronobacter > Cronobacter sp. EKM101R. The sequence goes on from NZ_CAWPHW010000001.1 coordinate 652,476, forward strand.
CGCCGCGAGCATCACCACCATCTCCGGCGCGCCGAGCGCGAAATGGAGATCGTTGCCGGTCAGAATCGCGATAATCGTCACTGTCGGCACCGTCAGCGAAATAGTCGCCAGCACCGAGCCAAAAAAGAGATTCATCGCGCGCTGCACCTGATTATTCAGCACCGCTTTCAGCGCGCCCAGGCCTTCCGGCGAGAGAATAAGCAGCGCCACCAGGAAACCGGTAAACGACACCGGCGCGTTAAGATGGCTTAACAGCGCTTCCAGCGGGTTGGCGTTCATCTTGGTGACCGCGATCACCGCAATCAGATGCACAATCAGCCAGACCGCGTGCCACAGGCTGCTGTGCGCCGACGGTTTCCCGTGGTGCGGGTCATCGTCGTCGCCCTCGTCTTCATGCTCGTAGACAAACAGGCTCTGGTGCGTTTTGGTCTGGATCAGCAAAAACACGCCGTACATCGCCGCCGAGATAGCCGCCACCAGCAACGACTGACCGGTAGAAAAGTTGCCGCCCGGCAGCGCCATCGGGAAGACCAGTACAATCACCGCAAGCGGGAAGAGGGCAATCAGATACTGTTTAATACCGAAGAGATTCACATACTGCGTGGCGAATTTTCGCCCACCCAGCAGCAGCGCCACGCCCACCAGACCGCCGGTAACAATCATGATGATTGAATAAAGCGTATCGCGCATCAGCGTCGGCGCGGCGTCGCCGGTAGCCATTAACGCTGAGATCAGGCTCACCTCGAGGATAACGACTGACAGGCTCAGAATCAGCGACCCGTACGGTTCGCCAAGGCGGTGCGCCAGCACATCTGCGTGGCGCACCACGCTAAACGCGCTGCTGAGGATCCCTACCAGCGCCAGCGCGTTGATGCCGATAATCACTGGCAGCGACTGGCTGGACCCCCAGAACGCCAGCACCGCCAGCGCTAATACCGGGAAAATGAGAGAAGACTCCTTATGGCGGGTCTTCACCGCCTCATGGCTTGTTTTGGTCACGTTAATTCTCCAGAGAAGCAGGTCATTATCATTATAGTGAGGAGGAAGGCTGACCGTAAAAGTACCAAAAAACACGCTGTCATGAGGGTTTATTTACGAATTTTTACGGCTATTCGCTAATTTTTCATTAAGTTAGCCAAAAGATGCAGTTTCATTGAGAATCCATTTATCTTACAGGGGATTGTGAATAAGATTTTTACGCTTCGCTTGCGGCTGGCGCGCTGTCCGATTGTGTTCCACACTTATCTTTTGGCCAGTAAAGGAGCGTAGCGATGCCCTATTCCTCCAGAACCGATTTACCCGATAACGTGCGTAACGTCCTCCCGGCGCACGCGCAGGATATCTATAAAGAGGCGTTCAACAGCGCCTGGGATCAATATAAAGACGAGGACGACCGGCGCGGCGATGCCAGTCGGGAAGAGACGGCGCATCGCGTCGCCTGGGCCGCCGTTAAACATGAGTACGAAAAGGGCGATGACGACAAATGGCATAAGAAAAAATAATGCTTAGTTAATCGCCTGATTCCTTTCCATCTTTACCTTTATCCCCGCGTACAGTGCGGGGACAGATAAGTTTTTTGTCGGTCGAAAACGCCGCTGCGGTCTTGTCAGCGGCGCGTTAATCCCCTATCGTCACCCCGTAATTGCTTTCTGATTGAGCGATAAAAAGATTCTGAAAGCGCTTAAAATCGCAGGGAAGCAGCCGTGGTGGAGGTAGAAGGTGTTAACACGTGATTTCTTAATGACAGCAGACTGTAAGACGGCTTTCGGAGCCATTGAGGAATCGTTACTGTGGACGCCAGAGCAGCGGGCGGCGTCACTGGCCGCCACGCTCGCCTGTCGTCCTGAAAACGAACCGGTCTGGATTTTTGGTTACGGGTCCCTGATGTGGAACCCGGCAATGGTGTTTGAAGAGCGCTGCGCCGCGACCCTCAGCGGCTGGCACCGCGCGTTCTGCCTGCGGCTCACCGCCGGGCGCGGCAGCGCGTGTCAGCCAGGGCGCATGCTGGCGCTGAAAGAGGGCGGCGCCACGACTGGCGTCGCGTATCGTCTGCCCGAGGCGGAGCTTGAAACCGAACTGACGCTGCTGTGGAAGCGCGAGATGATCACCGGCTGTTACCTGCCGGGCTGGTGCAAACTCACGCTTGATGATGGCCGCACCGTGCACGCGCTGGTCTTTATCATGGACCCGAGCCACCCGCTGTATGAAGCCGACACCCGTCCTGCGACCATCGCGCCGCTTATCGCCCGCGCCAGCGGCCCGCTTGGCACGAATGCGCAATATCTCTTCTCGCTGGAGCAGGAGCTGAAAAAGCTCGGCATGGGTGAAGCGTCGCTGGATGAGCTGGCGTCTGAAGTGCGTGCCTGCCAGGCGCGCGATGACGACGAGCGCGGCGAACTGCAACCGCATTTCGCGTGAAAAACCCCGGCGGGCGCCGGGGAGAATGGTCAGGCCGGAACGTAGCTGATGGAGTGTTCCAGCGTCTGGCTGTGACTGTCGATAAGCACATCCCAGACGCCGCTGTAAGGTACGCTGATATACGCGCTGTTGCGGTTCTGCACGCTTAAAATATCCGCCCCCGCACGTTTAGCGCGCTCGCCAGCATTCATTAAATGAATGTGGCAATTCGCTGAACAGCGCACCACCACCGTGTCTCCGCCAAACAATTTCAGGCTTGCTTTTACCCGCGCCATCTTTAACCTCTCTGTCAATGATAAAACCGTCAGGACAGCCTTTCGAACGTGAGGCTGTTCACAAAACCTGTCGGAAATAACACCAAAGAGGGAGGCCGCGAACGCTGATTTTGATCAAAAAATGCGGCCACAATACGATATTCATCACATTGTTCGCCAAAGCGGCGAGCAGGCGCGCGGAAAATGTCTGAATGCGCGCCTGCGCCTGATTAAATGCGGAAATGGCCGGCGGTCTGGGCGAGTTCGCCCGCCTGGCCCTGCAACGCGCCCGCCGCGGCGGCAGATTGCACCACCAGTTCGGCGTTCTGCTGCACCATCTGATCGAGCTGCACCACCGCGTGGTTAATCTCCTGGATGCCTTTCATCTGCTCGCTGGTGGCGACCGTGATTTCACGCATGATCCCGGAAACGTTGCTGATGCTGCTGACTATCTCTTCCATCGATTCCCCCGCGAGGCGAACGTAGCGCGAGCCGGTCGCGACGCTCTGCGTGGTGGAGTCGATAAGCGATTTAATCTCTTTCGCCGCCTGGGCGCTGCGGCTGGCGAGGTTACGTACTTCGCCCGCCACCACCGCAAAGCCGCGGCCCTGTTCGCCTGCGCGCGCGGCTTCCACCGAGGCGTTCAGCGCCAGGATATTGGTCTGGAACGCGATGCCGTCAATGACGCTGGTGATATCGCCGATTTTCGCCGAGGCGCTTTCAATCAGCTGCATGGTGGAGATGGCTTTGGACACCACTTCACCGCCGCGCGAGGCGGCATCCGTCGCGCTCTGCGCCTGGGTATTAGCCTGCGCCGCCGCATCGGTGGAGTTGGCGACCGACGCGGTTATCTCTTCGACGGCGCTTGCCGTCTCACGCAGGCTGGAGGCGGCCTGCTCGGTGCGCCCGGAGAGATCCTGGTTCCCGGCCGCGATTTCATTCGCCGCCACTTTCACCGAGGCGCTGGCGTCGCGCAGCTGGCCCATCACGTCTGAGAGCTTATCGCAGAAGGCGTTAAAGGCATGGGCTATCTGCGCCACTTCGTCACGGCCATCTTCCGGCAGTCGCTGCGACAGATCGTTGGTGCCGCTGCTGATAGCCACCAGCGCGTCGCGGATCATCAGCAGGCGTTTTAACAGCTTTGTGACCAGGAAATGCATCAGCGCGCCGGTAATCAACAGCAGCACCAGCACGGAAATAGCCGAGGTGTTGAGCAGGGCGCGCATGCCGGACGTCGCGTCGTTTTCATCCAGCGCGATGACCAGATACCACTGGGTGCCCGGCACCGGCGTCGCCAGCAAGGCTTTTTGCGCGCCGCCGATATCACCCTCCAGCGCCGTATCGCTCGCTTTCAGTTCGCTGAACGCGACGCCCGACACCGCCTTATCAAAGGGCTTTGACGTCAGCGCAGGATCTTTCGCCGCAATCAGCGTGCCGTCGTCATTTACCAGCAGCCCGCTGCTGTTCTCGGTGGGGTGAATGCTGCGCACGTTAGCGATAACGCTGTCCATGGAGAGATCGCCCGCGACAACCGCCGCAATCGCGCCGTTTTGCTTCACCGGCACCGCGAATGTCACCACCAGCTTGCCGGTTCCGGCATCCACATAAGGCGCAGTGACCACCGGCGCATCGGCTTTCACCGCCTGCTGATACCACGGGCGAATGGTCGGATCGTAATCCGCCGGCACGCCTTCCGGGTTGGAGAATTTCGCGGTTTTGGTGGCGTAACCGACGTAGACGTTCATAAAGCCGCCCGCTTTCGCCATCTGCGTAAAGACCGGCACCGGATCGGCGCCCAGCGCGACGGTATCCAGCGACTGGATCATGGCGATTTTACCGCTGACCCAGTCGCCGATCGCCAGATTGTGGCTGGCGCTGGTACTGCGCAGCGTATTCAGGCTCGCCTGCTGATTATCCAGCCGGGTGACCTGGTAGTTCATGATGGTGTTCAGTAACAGCGCACCGACCAGGCAGCCGGCGGTGGCTGCGATGATGCGCGCGCGAATGGACGTTAACATAGGCGTATACCCTGCTGTGTGTTGTGTAAGTGTTGTGTGTCGGGACGAGCGTGTTGTTATGGGTTTTAAGTAAAATATCGGCACACGGGGCAGGGACTTGATGGGCAACGCAGGTGAATAAGAAAATATTATTACACCTGCGTAATTATCAGAAGGTCAGGACTTTGTCGGCCTCCAGCGTCCACTGGGCCAGTTCCACCAGCGTGCCGATCTCCACACCCTCAATCAGCGGCAGCGCGCTCACGCCGCGTCCGTCGGCGCAGGTCTTGCACAGCTTCACCGGGACATTCTGCGCGGTGAGGATCTCCAGCATCTGCTGCACGTTATACCCCTCGGCGGGCTTCTGGCCGCGCAGACCTGCGGTGACGGCATCTGACATCAAAAACAGCTTCAGCTCGGGGGCCTGCGGCTGGTCGCGCAGCGCGATGGCAAGACGCAGGCTGTTAAACAGCGATTCGCTGCCGTAAGCCGCGCCGTTGGCGATAATCACGATCTTTTGCATCCGGAACTCCTTTGCCATGACGGCATAGTTATTGCTTGGTTCCTGTAAAGGCGACAACAGGAGAATGAGCGATGGCAATACCCGCGACATCCTTGCAGGACGCGCAGGCGTGGTTTCGTTTCGCCCGGGAGAGAAAACGCAGCCAGCTGGAGGCGTGGTCGGGCGTCGGCGACTGGGTCAGCCAGATAAGCCATCTGGTGCATATGCTACAGCGCGAGCGCGGCGCGTCCAACATCTGGCTCTGTTCCGGCGGACAGCTTTTCGCGCGTGAGCGCGCCTTTTGCGTGACAGAAACCGACCAGCGCGCGGCGCAATTTCGCGCCGTCCCTGTGCCGCTCGCCGCCGCAGGCAGCCTGCTTTCCTGGCGCATGGCCTGCGCGCTCTGGCAGCTTGAGCAGTTGCCTGCGCTTCGCGCGCGCATTCTCGCCCGTGAGGTGGAGCCCGGCGAGGCGATGGATCATTTTAATCTCACTATCCGGCATCTGCTGGATCTGGTGCCGGAGGCGAGCGAAAGCGTTGATGAAGCGTCGCTCGCCCGCGCGCTGACGGCGCTCTACAGCTTTATGCAGGGCAAGGAACTGGCAGGCCAGGAGCGCGCCACCGGCGCTATCGGCTTTACGCAGGGGGCGTTTAGCGAGCCGCTGCGCCAGCGGCTGGCGGACCGTATCGACGGGCAGCAGCGCTGCTTCGAGACGTTTTTATCGCTCGCCAGCGCCGATATTCGCGAGCGTTTCTACCGTGACGGCGAAGCCACGCGCGAGCTGGAGCAACTGCGGCGTCTCGCCTGTACGCGGCTGCCGGCCGATGATGACAACCGCGCGCGCGCGGTGCGCTGGTTTGCGCTGCAAACCACACGGCTGGACGCGCTGCGCGATATCGAAGAGGCGCTGATTGCCGCACTGCTGGCCGAGGCCCGCAGGCTGCTGGCGCAAGAGACGAGCAGCGAAACGCCGGAAACGGCGCTGGCCCGCCGCGCGCCTGTGCATGACGAGCCGCAGACCCCGGCGCTTGAGCGTCATCTGCTGCCGCTGGTGCGCCAGCAGGCCCGCGAGGTGGAATCGCTGACGCGCCAGCTCGCCTCGCTGCAGGCGAATCTTGAGGAGCGCAAGCTTATCGAACGCGCCAAAAGCTTGCTCATAAGCCATCAGCAACTCAGCGAGGAGCAGGCGTGGCACCAGTTGCGTAAGCTCGCGATGGATCAAAACAAACGGATGGTGGAGATTGCCGAAGCGATGCTGGCGGTCGCCCAGCTCTGGCCGGTAACCCCAAAGGAGTAGCTGCACAGCAAGCGGGCATTGTGTGCATGGAAATGGGGCAGCGCGGGGGAGTTGCGCGGTGCGTTTTGGCGATGTCACTGGCGGGTGCGCTGCGCTTACCCGCCCTACAATATCGGTCTCACGTTTTACGTAGGGTGGGTAAGCGTAGCGCACCCACCGCCTCCCGATAACCAGGAAAAGAAGGCCGGAGGAGAGAGTTTTGCTCCGGCTAAAAAAAATCGGCCCATGAGGCCGATTTTCCGCCGGGAGCCGGGATTGCAAAGGGGGCGGCGGCGAGCCCCCTTTGCACGTTCGCGTGAGGGAAGCGTCCATATAAAAAAGGCGTTATGGCGAACGGAACGTGTTCACCGACTTTGTATATTTCCCCTCAGCCTGGCCGCGAAAACCGGACGGCGGGTGCGCCGTTAAACCTGGCACACCCCTTGCTTAATAAACCTTGACAAACATTTCCCGGCGGCTCGCCAACGGCGGCGGGCAGACCGGAAAGGATAAAGGCGTCCTGCAATGTCTTCGGACATTGGCGGACGCCTTTTTTATTTTCAGGAGCAGCCATGAGCGATTCATCCTTTTCTCTTTCCCGCCGCCGCCTGTTGCAGGCCGGGGCCGCGCTGGGCGGCGCGATGCTGTTACCGGGGCTGATGGGCAGCGTGTGGGCCGCGGGCTCGGACAAACCCGAGCTTGAGACCGTGCGCGTCGGTTTTATTCCGCTTACCGACTGCGCGCCGGTGGTTATGGCCGCGCTAAAAGGCTTCGATAAAAAATATGGCATTCGCATCCTGCCCAGCAAAGAGGCGAGCTGGGCGGCGGTGCGCGACAAGCTGGTTTCCGGCGAGCTCGACGCCGCCCATGCGCTCTATGGTCTGATCTACGGGCTGGAGCTCGGCATCGCCGGTAAGGCGCAGCCGATGGCGAACCTGATGACGCTCAACCAGAACGGCCAGGCGATTTCGCTCAGCGCCGATCTCCTGGAGAAAGGCATCACCACGCCCGAGGCGCTGAAAAAACGGATCGCCGCAAGCGAGCCTGGCGCTTACACCTTCGCCCATACCTTTCCGACCGGCACCCACGCCATGTGGTTGTACTACTGGCTGGCGGCGGCGGGCATTCATCCTTTCAACGATGTGCGCACCGTGGTGGTGCCGCCGCCGCAGATGGTGATGAACATGCGCATCGGCAATATGGTCGGCTTCTGTGTCGGCGAGCCGTGGAACGCCCGCGCCATCAACGACCGCATCGGGTTTACCGCCGCCACCTCGCAGTCCATCTTCCCGGATCACCCGGAAAAAGTGCTCGGCACCCGCCGCCTGTGGGTGGAGCAGAACCCGAATACCGCCCGCGCGCTCACCGCCGCCGTGCTGGAGGCCGCCCGCTGGATAGACGCCTCGGACGATAACCGCCGCGAAACCGCCCAGGTGCTGGCGAAACGCGCGTACCTCAACACCAAAGCGCAATACCTCACGCCGCGCATGCTCGGCGAGTATGACGACGGCGCCGGAAAGCGCTGGCAGGACCCGCACGGTATGCGCTTCTTCCGCGACGGCGAAGTGAGCTATCCCTGGCACTCCGACGGCATGTGGTTCTTAACGCAGTTCCGCCGCTGGGGCCTGCTGAAAACCGACCCGGACTACGCGGCCATCGCCGCCCGCATCAACCGTACCGACATCTACCAGCAGGCCGCAGAGGCAGTGGGCGGCATCGCGCTGCCCGCGTCAACGCGTCGCGCCAGTCGTCTGATGGACGGCAGCGTCTGGGACGGGCGCGATCCTGCCGCGTATGCGGCCCGTTTTGCCATGAAACGTTAAGGGGAAACCATGAAAGAGCTTAAACAGACCGTGAGCGCGGCGCCCGAACAGCCCGCCGGTGAAGTGATAGTGATGCCCCGCGTGGCGGTGCGTAAACGCCGCACGCCTCTCGCGGCTACGGTGAACGCGCTGCTGGCCCGTGTGGTGCCGGGCATTCTGGGCCTGGCGCTGCTGGTTATCGCCTGGCAAATCGCGGCCGTCAGCAGCAAAGGCTTTCCGACGCCGCTCAGCACGCTCGACTCGGCGCTGACGCTTTTCGCCGACCCGTTCTACAACGAAGGGCCGAACGATCAGGGCATCGGCTGGAATGTGCTGGCCTCGCTCAGCCGCGTGGCGGTGGGCTTCGGGCTGGCGGCGCTGGTGGGCATTCCGCTCGGTTTTCTGATTGGCCGCTTTACCTTTCTCGGGCGGATGTTCAACCCGCTTATCGCGCTCCTGCGTCCGGTCAGCCCGCTCGCCTGGCTGCCCATCGGCCTGCTGTTGTTTCAGAAGGCCGAGCCCGCCTCCAGCTGGACCATTTTTATCTGCTCGATCTGGCCCATGGTCATCAATACCGCCGAAGGGGTGAAGCGCATTCCGGACGACTACCTGAACGTGGCGCGGGTATTACAGCTCTCCGAATGGACGGTGATGCGCCGCATTCTCTTTCCGGCGGTACTGCCTGCGGTGCTCACCGGCGTGCGGCTCTCGATCGGCATCGCCTGGCTGGTGATTGTCGCCGCCGAAATGCTCACCGGCGGCCTCGGCATCGGCTTCTGGATCTGGAACGAGTGGAACAACCTCAACGTGGAAAACATTCTCATCGCCATCGTCATTATCGGCGTGGTGGGGTTGCTGCTGGAGCAGGGGCTGATGCTTATCGCCCGCCGCTTCAGCTGGCAGGACAAATAAGGAGCGACCATGAAACCCGTCATTCAGGTACAGAACGTCAGTCAGCGCTTCAACACCGCCAGCGGCGAGTTCCTGGCGTTGCAGAACGTCAGTTTCGACATCAACGCGGGCGAAACCGTAAGTCTTATCGGCCACTCCGGCTGCGGCAAATCGACGCTGCTCAATCTCATCGCGGGCATCACGCTGCCGAGCGAGGGCGGCTTGCTGTGCGATAACCGCGAAATCGCGGGGCCGGGTCCGGAGCGCGCCGTGGTGTTTCAGAACCACTCGCTACTGCCTTGGCTCACCTGCTTTGAGAACGTGGCGCTGGCGGTAGATCAGGTATTTCGCAAAACCATGGATAAGGCCCAGCGCCGGGAGTGGATTATTCACAACCTGGAGCGGGTGCAGATGGGACACGCGCTCAATAAGCGCCCCGGCGAGATCTCCGGCGGCATGAAGCAGCGCGTCGGCATTGCCCGCGCGCTGGCGATGAAGCCCAAAGTGCTGCTGATGGATGAGCCGTTCGGCGCGCTGGACGCGCTCACCCGCGCCCACCTACAGGATGCGGTGATGCATATCCAGCAGGAGCTCAACACCACCATCGTGCTGATTACGCATGACGTGGACGAGGCGGTGTTGCTCTCTGACCGCGTGCTGATGATGACCAACGGCCCGGCGGCGACGGTGGGCGAGGCGCTGGAGGTGAATCTTCCGCGTCCGCGCAACCGGGTGCAGCTCGCCGACGACAGCCGCTATCACCAGTTGCGCCAGCAGATCCTGCATTTCCTCTACGAAAAGCAGCCGAAAGCGGCGTAAGGAGCGGCGATGGCGCAACGACTGGTGATTATCGGCAACGGCATGGCGGCGGTGCGTCTGGTGGAGCAACTGCTGGCGCGCGCGCCGGAGCGCTTCGCCATCACGCTTATCGGCGATGAGCCGGTGCCCGCCTATAACCGCATCCTGCTCTCGCCGGTGCTGGGAGGCGAAAAACACGCCGCGCAGACGCAGCTTCACGACGCGTCATGGTACGCACGTTACGGTGTCACATTATTAACCGGCGAGCGGGCGCTGGCGGTGGATCTGACCGCGCGTACCGTGGCCACCGCCGCGCGCACGTTGCCCTGGGATGAACTGGTATTCGCCACCGGCTCGACGCCGTTTATTCCGCCGATTGAAGGCAGCGAGCTGCCGCACGTGCGCGCCTTTCGCACGCTGGCGGATGTCGGGGCGCTTCTCGCCACGCCTGGCCCGGCCGTGGTGCTGGGTGGCGGGCTGCTCGGCGTGGAGGCCGCCGCGGCGCTCGCCCGGCAGGGCGCGGCGGTGACGCTGGTGCATCGTCACCCGTGGCTGATGGAGCAGCAGCTGGATGCGCAGGCGGGCGAGTGGCTTGCCGAAAGCCTTCGCGCGCGCCGCATCCGCGTGGTGACCGACAGCGGCATTACGCGCATTACCTCAGATGACGTGACGCTTGCCTGTGGCGAAATCGTCGCGGCGCAGCGGGTGGTGATCGCAACCGGCGTGCGTCCGACGATAGCGCTGGCGCAGGCCGCCGGGCTCGCTTGCCAGCGCGGCATTGTCGTTGATGACGCGCTTCGCGCCTCGCACCCGGCGGTGAGCGCCATCGGCGAGTGCTGTGAAATCAACGCGCAAACCTGGGGGCTGGTGGCGCCCTGTCTGCAGCAGGCGGACGTGCTGGCGGCGAGGCTCTGCGGCGAGGCGGCGCGCTTTGGGTATGAAGAAAAAGGCACGCGCCTCAAGGTCACAGGTATCGCGGTCTTCAGCGCGGGTGTGGTGACGCCCGGCCCGCAGGCGCAGACGCTGATAAGCCTCGACCCAATAGCCCGCCACTATCGCCGCTTGATCCTGGAGCACGGCAGGCTCACCGGCGTGCTGCTGTATGGCGATACCGACAGCGCCAGCGCGCTGATGAATCACTTCGGGCAGCCGCTGCGCGCCAGCGCCGGGCTGCTGTTTGATGAAACCGATGAAACGCAGCCCGCGGCTGCAGGATATGACACGATGACAAAACAAACTCTGGTGGTCGTGGGCCACGGCATGGTTGGGCATCATTTTCTGGAGCAGTGCGTCAGCGCCGGGCTGCATGAGCGCTTTCATATCATCGTCTTTGGCGAAGAGCGTCACGCGGCCTACGATCGCGTGCATCTCTCGGAGTATTTCGCCGGGCGCAGCGCGCAGTCGCTCTCCATGGTGCAAGGCGATTTCTTCGCGCAGACGGGTATTGAACTACGCACCGGCTGCCAGATTGTGGCGGTGGATCGCGCGCAGCAGATCGTGCGCGACGCGCAGGGCCATGAAACGCATTTCGACCAGCTGGTGCTCGCCACCGGCTCCTGGCCGTTCGTGCCGCCGGTGCCGGGGCGCGAGCTACCGGGCTGTTTCGTCTACCGCACGCTTGACGATCTCGACGCCATCCGTGCGCGCGCGCAGCACGCCACGCGCGGCGTGGTGGTGGGCGGCGGTCTGCTGGGGCTTGAGGCGGCGAACGCGCTCAAACAACTGGGGCTGAAAACGCACGTAGTCGAGTTTGCGCCGGGGCTGATGGCGGTGCAGCTCGATGCGCCAGGCGCTGCGATGCTGCGCGAGAAAATCGAGGCGCTGGACGTCAGCGTGCATACCAGCAAATCCACCACGGCGATTGTGGAAGAGCATGGCGGCCTGACCATGCAGTTTGCCGACGGCGACAGCCTGCAAACCGATCTGATTGTCTTTTCGGCGGGCATTCGTCCGCAGGACAGTCTGGCGACATCGGCGGGGCTTGCTACCGGCGAGCGCGGCGGCATCGTGATTGACGACCAGTGCCGCACCAGTGACGCGCATATTTTCGCTATCGGCGAATGCGCGCTGTGGGAGAACAAAATTTTCGGGCTGGTGGCGCCGGGGTATCAGATGGCGCGGGTCGCTGCGGCGACGCTTGCGGGCGAGGCGGCCGCATTCCGGGGCGCGGACATGAGCACCAAACTGAAGCTGCTTGGCGTTGAGGTGGCGTCGTTTGGCGACGCGCACGGGCGCACGCCCGGCAGCCAGAGCTATCAGTGGACCCATGGGCCGAAGCGGATCTACAAGAAAATCGTCGTCTCGGCGGACGGTAAAACGCTGCTCGGCGGCGTGCTGGTGGGCGACAGTAGCGAATACGCCACGCTGCTACAGATGATGCTCAACGGCATGGCGCTCCCCGCCGAGCCGGAGACGCTGATACTGCCCGCCAGCAGCGGCGCGCCCGCCAAAGGGCTCGGCGTGGCGGCGCTGCCGGAAAGCGCGCAGATCTGCTCATGTCATAACGTCAGCAAGGCGGATATCTGCGCGGCGGTGTCGGGGGGCGCAGGCGATATGGGCGCGGTGAAACGCTGCACCAAAGCGGCGACCGGCTGCGGCGGCTGTAGCGCGCTGGTCAAACAGGTGATGGAGTATCAGCTCGAACAGCAGGGCGTGACGGTTAAAAAAGATATCTGCGAGCACTTTGCGTATTCGCGCCAGGAGATTTACCACCTGGTGCGCGTCAACCATATCCGCACGTTTGACCAGCTCATCAGCCGCTACGGCCAGGGCCACGGCTGCGAAATCTGCAAGCCGCTGGTGGGCTCGGTGCTGGCGTCGTGCTGGAACGAATATGTGTTGAAACCAGCGCACCTGCCGCTTCAGGACACTAACGATCGCTACTTCGCGAATATCCAGAAAGATGGCACGTACTCGATAGTACCCCGAATGGCGGCGGGCGAAGTGACGCCGGACGGGCTTATCGCCATCGGGCACATCGCCAAACGCTATCAGCTCTACAGCAAAATCACCGGCGGCCAGCGCATCGATCTCTTCGGGGCGCGGCTTGAACAGCTCCCGGCAATCTGGGCGGAGCTGGTGGCGGCGGGCTTTGAAACCGGCCACGCCTACGGGAAATCGCTGCGTACCGTAAAATCGTGCGTCGGCTCCACCTGGTGTCGCTACGGCGTGCAGGATTCCACCGGGCTCGCGGTGGATCTTGAGAACCGCTACAAAGGACTGCGCGCGCCGCACAAAATTAAAATGGCGGTCTCCGGCTGCACCCGCGAATGCGCCGAGGCGCAGGGCAAGGATGTGGGTGTTATCGCCACCGACAAAGGCTGGAATCTCTACGTCTGCGGCAACGGCGGCATGAAGCCGCGCCACGCGGATCTCTTCGCAAGCGATCTCGACCGGGAGACGCTGCTGCGCACCATCGACCGCTTCCTGATGTTTTACATCCGCACCGCCGACCGCCTGCAACGCACCAGCACCTGGATGGATAACCTGGAAGGCGGCATTGATTATCTGCGCGAGGTCATTCTTGAGGATTCGCTCGGAATCGGCGAGGAACTGGAGCGCGAAATGGCGCAGGTGGTCGAAAGCTACCAGTGCGAATGGCAGACCACGCTGGCGAGCCCCGACCGGCTGGCGCTGTTCCGCTCGTATGTGAACAGCGACAAACCGGATGAAGCCGTGCAGCGCCGCGAGCTCAGAGGCCAGCCGCAGCCGGTGGACGTGGTGCAGCCGTTGACGCCGCGCGCGCCGGAGCGTCCGTGGCAGGCGGTGTGCGACGTGAATGATATTCCGCCGCAGGCGGGTATCGGCGCGCGGCTTGGCGAGATGCAGATTGCGCTGTTCCGCTTCGGCGATCGCGTCTACGCGCTCGACAATCTGGAGCCGGGCAGCGACGCCAACGTGCTGTCGCGCGGGCTGGTGGGGGACGTCGGCGGCGAACCGGTGGTGATTTCGCCGCTCTACAAACAGCGCATCCGGTTGCGCGACGGACGGCTCGCGGAAGGGCTCGCCGAGGCGGTGCGCGCCTGGCCGGTGAAAGTGGAGGGCGGCAAGGTGTGGGTGGCCGGTCAGGCGCTGCTGTTACAGGCGCAGGCGTCATGAACGGCGTTAAAACCACCTGCCCCTATTGCGGGGTGGGCTGCGGGGTGGTGGCGCAGCGCGACGACAGCGGCGCGGTGAGCGTGCGCGGCGATGAAAACCATCCGGCGAATGTCGGGCGGCTGTGCGTTAAAGGCGCGGCGCTTGGCGAGACGACCGGCCATGACGGACGGCTGCTGTACCCGGAAATCGACGGCGAACGGGCGAGCTGGGAGACGGCGCTCGACGCGGCGGCCTCGCGCCTTGGGGCGATTATCGACAAACATGGCCCGCAGGCGGTGGCGTTTTACGCCTCCGGGCAGTTGCTTACCGAGGATTACTACGCCGCCAATAAGCTGATGAAGGGATTTATCGGCGCGGCGAATATCGACACCAACTCGCGGCTCTGCATGTCTTCCGCCGTGGTGGGCTACAAGCGGGCGTTCGGCGCCGACGCGGTGCCGTGCAGCTATGCGGATCTGGAGCAGACCGATCTGCTGGTTTTCGTCGGCTCCAACGCCGCCTGGGCGCACCCGGTGCTGTATCAGCGCATCGCAGCCGCGAAGCAGGCGCGCCCGACGATGAAAATTGTCGTCATCGATCCGCGGCGTACCGCGACCTGCGATATCGCCGATCTCCATCTGGCGCTGGCGCCCGGCAGCGACGCCGGGCTGTTTGTCGGGCTGCTGAACGCGCTTTCGGACTCGCTCGCGCCGGAGGCTTTCGACGGACAGGCGCAGGCGCTTGCGGCCGCGCGCGAGTGGAGCGTGGCGCGCGTGGCGCAGTTCTGCGGGCTGGCGGAAACCGAGGTGGCCCGCTTTTACGACTGGTTTTTGAGCGCGCCCACAGCGATGACACTCTACACCATGGGCATCAACCAGTCGTCCAGCGGCAGCGACAAGTGCAACGCGATAATTAACGCGCATCTGGCGAGCGGGAACATCGGGCGGCCCGGCTGTGGACCGTTTTCGCTGACCGGTCAGCCGAACGCGATGGGCGGCCGCGAGGTGGGCGGCCTTGCCAATCAGCTCGCCTGTCATATGGGTTTTGATCCGGCGGATATTGCCCGCCTCGGGCGGTTCTGGGGCAGCGAGCGCATCGCGCAGACGCCCGGTCTGATGGCGGTCGAGCTGTTTGACGCCATCGGGCGCGGCGAGGTGAAAGCCGTCTGGATTATGGGCACCAACCCGGCGGTGTCGCTGCCGGACAGCGACGCGGTGCGCCAGGCGCTGGCGCGCTGCGAACTGGTAATGGTGTCCGACATTACCGCGCAGACCGACACGGCGGATTTTGCGCATTTTCGTTTTCCGGCGCTGGGCTGGGGCGAGAAAAACGGCACGGTCACCAATTCAGAGCGGCGGATCTCGCGCCAGCGCGCCTTTCTGCCCGCGCCCGGCGAAACGCGTGCGGACTGGTGGATAGTCGCGCAGATGGCGCGCCGCCTGGGTTTCAGCGAGGCGTTTGGCTGGCAACACCCGCACGAGATTTTTTGCGAGCACGCGGCGCTGTCGGGCTTTGAGAACGACGGCGCGCGGGCGTTTGATATCAGCGCGCTGGCCTCTCTCACCCGCGAGGCGTATGACGCGCTCGCGCCGGTGCAGTGGCCGGTGACGGTCAAACAGCCGCAGGGCACGCCGCGTCTGCTGGAAACAGGAACGGGCTGGCGCGGCGGCAGGCTCAATATGGTGGCGGTCTCCCCGGCGCTGCCGCAGGCGCAGCCCGACGCGCGCTACCCGCTGTGGCTCAATACCGGGCGCATCCGCGATCAGTGGCACACCATGACCCGCACCGGCCGCGTGGCGCGGCTGATGCAGCACCAGCCGCTGCCGCAGGTGGTCATGCATCCTGACGATGCGGCGCGCCACGCTGTGCGTGAAGGCGATCTGGTGGAAGTGGCGTCCACGCAAGGTTTTATGGTCGGCTGGGCGACGCTCGATGACGCCCAGGCGCCAGGCGCGCTGTTCGCCCCGATGCACTGGAACGCGCAATTCGCGAGCCACGGGCGCGTCAATACGCTGGTGGCGCCGGTCTGCTGCCCGCATTCCGGCCAGCCGGAAAGCAAACAGACCGCCGTGCGCCTGCAAAAACGCCGCGTCGGGTGGCAGGGCGAACTGTTCTGCCGCACGATGCCGCCGCTTGCGCCCGATCTGCTGTGGTGGCGCAGGGCGCTGGACGGGTGTCTGCACTTCACGCTGGCGGGCGTTGCGTCGCCGCAGCGCTGGCTACGCGAGCTGGCCGGGCGGGAAGGCTGGCAAATGCAGTATGCGCAGGGCGAGGGGTTTTTTCATCTGCTGGCGTGGTGCGACGGCGTGCTGATGCTGGCGTTTTACAGCGCGGCGCGTCGTCCGGCAGTGGAGAGCGAGGCGATCGCGGCGGCATTCGTTGCTCCGCCTGCGAACGCCGCCGCGCGTCATGCGCTACTGGCAGGAAAGGGCGCGCGCCATGCGCCCGCGAAGGGGCGCACGATCTGTAGCTGCTTTGGCGTGGATGAAAACGCTATCCGGGCCGCCATTAGCGCGGGCTGCGACAGCCCCGGAAAGCTCGGCGACACCCTGCGCTGCGGCACAAACTGCGGCTCGTGCATCCCGGAACTAAAAGCGCTGCTGGCGCAGACGGCCTCACTGCCCGAAGCGGCCAATCAGGCCGGTGGCGCCGAGCGCGTGGCCTTTGAGCTTCGCGAAGAGTTCATCGCGCGTCAGGCCGGGCGGGAGATCGCTCGGTAAGTCGATCGCGATAAGCGTGAAAGTGTAATGGTGCGCGCCGCTGCCGGGCGGCGGGCAGGGGCCATGCCAGGCGCGGGTGCCCGGCGTATTTTTTCCGGCGGTGAAGCCTTTGCCGTCGGTCAGCGCATTGGCGGCAAGCCCGGTGGTGGTGGCGGGAATGTTATAGGCGACCAGGTGCGTCACGCCGAGCCCCTTCGCGCCTTCCGGATCGTGAACGATCAGCGCGAAACGCGTCGTGCCCTGCGGCGCATGGCTCCAGATAAGCGCGGGCGACTGATTCTCACCCGTGCAGTTCGGATTTTGCTTCGCGTTACCGGCGAATTTTTTCTCCATCATGCCGTTATCGGCAAACGACGGGGACTGCAACATGAAGATACCGTCGTCAGACTCCGCGGCGACGGCGTTAACAGCGGCAATAGCAAACAGGCAAGCGAGCAGCGATTTTTTCATCAGCGTGTCTCACGCAGGGTGGGAACGTTAAGCGTAGCGCACCGCGCGCAAACGGGCTGCGGATTATCCTTAAAAGGGGCGTCGGGGCTTGTCGGGAGCGGCAAACCCGATATGGTATACTGTGTAAATGTATCCATTTTCCGGCAAACCCGGCCCAGGAGAGAAAAATTCATACGTGATGCGGTGGTTATTGGTTGTTCTCCCCTCTGTTGTTACCGCCGCGCTGTTGCCGGCCCGGGCATTCCCGGCCAGCCAGAGCGACGACTACGTGCGCCAGGCGCAAAATCCCTTCGATGAAAATGGCGATAACCTGCCCGACCTCGGCCTCGCGCCTGAAAATGACGCGGCGGAAAAGCATTTTGCCCACGTGTTAAAAGCCTTTGGCGAAGCGAGCCAGACCGACAGCGCGCTTTCACCCGGCCAGCAGGCGCGCCATTTCGCATTTACCCGCCTGCGTGACGCGGTCAGCAGCAGCATTACCAGCGAGGCTGAAAGCCTCCTGTCGCCCTGGGGCAACGCCACGGTGGATCTGCTGGTGGATGAAGAGGGGAATTTTAACGGCAGTAGCGGCTCGCTGTTTACGCCCTGGCAGGACAATAACCGCTACCTCACCTGGAGCCAGGTCGGCGTCAGCCAGCAAAATCAGGGCCTGGTCGGCAATGCGGGCATCGGCCAGCGCTGGACGGCCGGTCACTGGCTGCTCGGCTATAACACCTTTTACGATCGCCTGTTTGACGACGATACGTCGCGCGCCGGGTTTGGCGCAGAGGCGTGGGGCGACTATCTGCGTCTTTCCGCCAACTACTATCAGCCGCTCGGCGGGTGGGAGCATCGCGCCGGCCTGCTGGAGCAGCGCATGGCGCGCGGTTACGACGTTACCGCTCAGGCGTATCTGCCGTTTTACCAGCACATCAATACCAGCGTCAGCTTTGAGCAATATTTCGGCGATCAGGTGGAGCTGTTTGACAGCGGCACCGGTTATCACAATCCGGTCGCGGTGAAAGTGGGGCTGAGCTATACGCCAGTGCCGCTCGTCACCGTGAGCGCGCATCACCGCCAGGGCGAAAGCGGCGTGAGCCAGAATGATTTAGGGCTGAAGCTCAATTATCGCTTTGGGGTGCCGCTGAACAAGCAACTCTCGCCGGATGAAGTGGCGGCTTCGCGTTCGCTGCGCGGCAGCCGGTATGACCGTGTGGAGCGCACGAACGTGCCGGTCATGGAGTTTCGCCAGCGCAAGACGCTGTCGGTATTCCTCGCGACGCCGCCCTGGGATCTTAGCGCGGGCGAGACAGTGGCGCTGAAACTGCAGGCGCGCAGCCGCCACGGCATTCGTCAGCTTTCCTGGCAGGGCGACACCCAGGCGCTGAGCCTGACGCCGCCGCTCGACAGCACCAGCGCCGACGGCTGGACGGTGATTATGCCTGCCTGGGATAACTCGCCGGGGGCCAGCAACAGCTGGCGGCTGTCGGTGACGGTGGAAGATGAGCAGGGCCAGCGGGTGACGTCGAACTGGATAACCCTGAAACTGTCGGCGCCGGTACAGACGCTGCCCCAGGACGATCCGCGCTACGAACTGCTGGCGCCCACGCCTTAGAAAATACGTTCCTGATGCACCCAGACCGCCGCTTCAACGCGCGATTTAAGCTTCATTTTTTTCAGCAGATGTTTCACGTGCACTTTAACAGTGCTTTCGGTGATATCGAGCTTGCGGGCGATCATTTTGTTCGGCAGGCCCTGGGCGATGAGCTTGAGAATGTCGCGCTCGCGCGGCGTGAGCTGGGAGACATCGCGGCCTGATGTGGCGCGGCTTGCACGCAGGCTTGCCGCCAGCACCGGCGTTAACGCTTCGCTTAACACCATTTCGCCTGCCGCCGCCTGTTGCAGCGCCTTAAGCAGATCTTCCGGCTCCATATCTTTCAGAAGATACCCGTCCGCGCCGCGCTTGAGCGCCGTGACCACGTCTTCTTCATGGTTGGAGACGCTGAACACCACCACCCGGCCCGAGAGCGCTTTTTCGCGCAGCTTATCGAGCGTTTCCAGGCCGTTCATACCGGGCATGTTGAGATCAAGCAGGATCAGATCCGGGTCGAGCGCTTCGGCCATTTCAATGCCTTGCTCGCCGTTTCCGGCTTCGCCGACCACCGTGATAGCGGGCGCCATGCTGACCAACTGTTTTACGCCGCTGCGCAGCATCGGGTGATCGTCTATCAGCAGAATGGTTGCCGGTTCCGGGTTATTCATGAACTTCTCCTTCTGGAAGTGCGGGTACGGATGAAAACGGCGCATCGGGGATAAAGGTCACCACCACTTCGGTGCCGCCTTCTGTCCGTCGCCGTACCTGACAGTCGCCGCGCAAACTTTGCGCGCGGTCGCGCATAATAATTAAGCCGTAATGATTGGTGCGCCCGGCGTTATCCGGCAGGCCGCGGCCGTTATCGGCCACGCACAGCCGCACCTGGCCCTGATGCAGCGTGACGCTGACATGAATGGCGCTCGCCTCGGCGTGTTTGAGCGCATTATTTAACGCCTCGCGCGCAATTTGCACCAGATGAATCGCCTGATGCGACGGCACCAGCCGCGGCGGAAGCTGATAATCGAGCACCACCGGGAAGCCGAGCCGCGCGCTGAATTCCTGACAGCTCGCCACCAGCGCCGCTTTCAGGCCCGGCTCGTTAAGTTGCAGGCGGAAGGTAGTGAGGAGTTCGCGCAACTGTCGCCAGGAAGCGTTGAGTTCGTGGCGGATCTGGCCGAGCAGTTCGCGGCTCTCTTCCGGCAGCGCGTCACCCTGCATTTGCAGGCAGCTCACCTGCATCTTCATACAGGAGAGCGACTGAGCGATGGAATCGTGCAGTTCGCGGGCGATGGCGGCGCGCTCTTCCATCACCAGCAACTGCTGTTTACGCTCCTGCTGACGCTCAAGCGCCAGCGTCGCGGTGAGCTGCTCCATCAGGGTATCGATCATCTGCTGCTGGTCGCGGCTCAGGTGGCAGCCTGCGGGCAGCGTCGCCAGCAGAAGCCCGTATTGCGTGTGCAAATCGCCCAGACGCCACTTCAGCGTGGTGCCGGTTTCGCTCGGCGCAGAAAGGTCGCGCGGGCAGAGATGACAGCCGATTTCGTCGCAGCGCTCGTCCGGCTGCCAGACAAATTCCTGATAGTGCTCTTCGTCATCCACTTCATAGACGCGCAGCGCGATATCGCGCAGCAGCGTAAGATTTTGCAGGCGCGTCAGCACCGGCGCCAGGCGCTCGCACAGCGGCACGTCAGAGTGCAGGCGGCGATTCGCCTCCCACAAAAACGACAGGATCTGGTTTTTCTGCTCAAGCCCGGCGGTTTTCTCCTGCACGCGCTGTTCAAGGCTCGCGTAGCTCTCGGCAAGCTCCGCCGACATGCTGTTGAGCGCATGGCCAAGTGTTGCCATCTCATCGCGCCCCGAAACGCTGGCGCGCTGGCTGAAATCGCGGTGGGCGACGGCGTGGGCGATGTCGAGCAGCTGACGCCACGGACGCAATAGTCGACGGCGCAGCCAGAGCAGGGTGAAGAGGAGCAGCAGGCCCATCAGCAGCGCCATCCCGCGTTGCAGCATCACTATCTGGGCGATGCGGTGTTCGGTGGAGCTGTCAAACGCGCTGACCAGCGCGTCTATCTGGCCGACAAACTGCGCCACCTGCGCGCTGACCTCCTGCGGGGAGCGGGCGTCGTGCAGCGCGGGCGCCAGATGCTGACGCCAATAGCGCTGGATAGCCAGCAGCGCCGCCTGCTGCCCGTCGCGCACGGCCGCCTGCTGAAGCTCATCGCTCCAGGCGGTGCGCTCCATGTCGCTGAACATCTCCGCGCGGGCCGTGCCGACCGGCACGGCGGCGAGCAGGCGGTAGCTCTGCATGCGCAGCGAGCCTGCTTTGTTGATCGCATGCGCGCTGCCCTGAACGCCCTGGGCCAGCCAGCCCGCCAGCGCCATGCCGCCCATGCCGAGACCGGCGAGCAGCAAGACGATAATCGCCAGTTGATTGGCAAGCGTCAGCGGGGAAAAGCGTCGTTTCAGCATGGCGATGCGCGCTCCTTTACACGGCGTCGGGACAGGCGTGGGGCTTATTCTCAGGTATCCCCTGGAGTATACCCATACCCACTGTGGATTACTCCTTTATTGCCATTCATGTCACCCATTGTAAACCTGGCGCGTGCAGACACGCGCTGCGCCTGAAAAACCACACTTTTTTTAGCGCTTACGCCTACTCCCTGGGGGGTAAGGAGATTTTTTGCTCAAATTACAGAGAGAATATCCATTGATTTACATCAACTTAAGCGCGCGGCCAGGCTCTATCGTGGCGGCAGTATTCCCTTAATGTTTGAGGTGTTTATGAGTGACTCTTCCGCTGCGGCACGTCCCACAAGCGGGTTGATTACCGACTGGCGACCTGAGGATAATCAGTTCTGGCAGCGTACCGGCCAGCACACCGCACGTCGTAATCTGTGGATCTCCGTGCCTTGTCTGCTGCTCGCTTTCTGCGTCTGGATGTTGTTCAGCGCAGTGGCGGTCAATCTGAATAAGGTAGGTTTTCGCTTTACCACCGATCAGCTGTTTATGCTGACCGCGCTGCCGTCGGTCTCCGGCGCGCTGCTGCGTGTGCCGTACTCCTTTATGGTGCCGATCTTCGGCGGCCGTCGCTGGACGGCGTTCAGCACCGGCATTTTGATTATTCCGTGCGTGTGGCTGGGTTTCGCGGTGCAGGATACCTCCACGTCGTTTGGCACGTTTATTATCATTTCACTGCTGTGCGGCTTTGCCGGGGCGAACTTTGCCTCCAGCATGGCGAACATCAGCTTTTTCTTCCCGAAACAGAAACAGGGCGGGGCGCTCGGCATTAACGGCGGTCTCGGCAACCTGGGCGTCAGCGTGATGCAGCTGGTGGCGCCGCTTGCGATTTCGCTCTCCATCTTCGCCGCGTTTGGCAGCGAAGGCGTGGTACAGGATGACGGCACGCGGCTGTATCTGGAAAACGCCGCGTGGGTGTGGGTGCCGTTCCTCGCCGTCTTTACGCTGGCGGCCTGGTTTGGCATGAACGATCTGGCGACGTCAAAAGCGTCTTTCCGGGCGCAACTGCCGGTGCTCAAACGCGGCCACCTGTGGATGATGAGCCTGCTGTATCTCGCGACCTTCGGCTCGTTCATCGGCTTCTCCGCGGGCTTTGCGATGCTCTCGAAAACCCAGTTCCCGCAGGTTAACGTGATGCATTTCGCCTTCTTCGGACCGCTGCTCGGCGCGCTGGCGCGCTCGGCGGGCGGGGCGATTTCCGACCGCCTCGGCGGTACGCGCGTGACGCTGGTGAACTTCATTCTGATGGCGATATTTAGCGCACTGTTGTTCGTCACGCTGCCGTCAGGCGGTGTCGGCGGCAACTTCGCCGCGTTCTTCGGCGTGTTCCTGGCGTTGTTCCTGACCGCCGGGCTCGGTAGTGGTTCTACCTTCCAGATGATTTCAGTGATTTTCCGCAAGCTGACGATGGACCGCGTAAAAGCGGCGGGCGGCAGCGATGAACAGGCGATGCGCGAAGCGGCGACTGACACCGCGGCGGCGCTCGGGTTTATCTCCGCTATCGGCGCTATCGGCGGGTTCTTTATCCCGAAAGCCTTCGGTACGTCGCTGGCGCTCACCGGCTCACCGGCTGGCGCGATGAAAGTCTTCTTAGTGTTTTACATTGTTTGCGTGGTGCTGACCTGGCTCGTTTACGGGCGTAAATCAGCACGCTAACAGGTTAACCTTTTGGTTATCCTTTGCGCGGCCTGGCCGCGCTTTTTTTATGTCTGAATTAGTTACAACATACTTTGTGTTGGCGCAGGGGTTTCAGCGCGGGCAGTGCGCTGGAAAACCGCACATTAGCGTGGCGACGATCACAGTCACTTTCAGACTACCCCTTAATACCCGACGGTTAACCGAAAGCGCTTAAAAATACGCCGATTTTGTAAAAAACATAATATATCCAATGGGTTGGTTAATTTATTCAGATCATACTTTGGAGGTATCTGCGTTTTAGCGCGCTTTTTCTAAGCCAGGCCGCGTTGATCGTTGTCAATTCTGAAGGTTAATCCGCGCGTTACCGTGCCGCCCATTGAGCCAATGTCGATTTGACCAGAGAGCCAACAGGCTCCACACAGGAGAACACCCCCGATGAGTAAATTCCTGGACAGGTTCCGCTATTTCAAACAGAAAGGCGAAACCTTTGCCGATGGGCATGGACAACTTCTGGATACGAACCGGGACTGGGAAGAGGGTTACCGTCAACGCTGGCAGCATGACAAAATTGTCCGCTCCACCCACGGCGTTAACTGCACCGGTTCCTGCAGCTGGAAGATTTACGTCAAAAACGGTCTCGTCACCTGGGAAACCCAGCAGACCGACTACCCGCGCACCCGCCCCGATATGCCGAACCACGAGCCGCGCGGCTGCCCTCGTGGCGCCAGCTACTCCTGGTATCTTTACAGCGCCAACCGCCTGAAATATCCGCTGATGCGCAAACGCCTGATCAAACTGTGGCGCGAAGCGAAAGCGCAGCACAGCGATCCGGTGAACGCCTGGGCGTCCATCATGGAAGACAGCGAAAAAGCGAAAAGCTACAAACAGGCGCGCGGACGCGGCGGTTTTGTCCGCTCCTCCTGGCAGGAAGTGAATGAGCTTATCGCTGCCGCCAACGTCTGGACCGCCAAAACCTATGGCCCGGACCGCATCGCGGGCTTCTCGCCGATCCCGGCGATGTCGATGGTTTCTTATGCCTCCGGCGCGCGTTACCTGTCGCTTATCGGCGGGACCTGCCTGAGCTTCTACGACTGGTATTGCGACCTGCCGCCCGCCTCGCCGATGACCTGGGGCGAACAGACCGACGTGCCGGAATCCGCCGACTGGTATAACTCCAGCTACATCATCGCCTGGGGCTCAAACGTTCCGCAGACCCGTACCCCGGACGCCCACTTCTTTACTGAAGTTCGCTATAAAGGCACTAAAACCGTCGCCGTCACGCCGGACTACGCCGAAATCGCCAAACTGTGCGACTTGTGGCTGGCGCCGAAACAGGGCACCGACAGCGCGATGGCGCTGGCGATGGGCCACGTGATGCTGCGTGAATTCCACCTCGACAAACCGAGCCAGTATTTCACCGACTACGTGCGCCGCTACACCGATATGCCGATGCTGGTGATGCTCGAAGCGCGCGACGGCTTCTACGCCGCAGGCCGCATGCTGCGCGCCTCGGATCTGGTCGATAACCTGGGCCAGGAAAATAACCCGGAATGGAAAACCGTCGCATTCGATAACCGCGATGGCGACATGGTGGCGCCGAACGGCTCTATCGGTTACCGCTGGGGCGAAAAAGGCAAATGGAACCTTGAGCAGCGTGATGGCACGACTGGCGAAGAGACCGAACTGCGCCTCTCGCTGCTGGGCCACCACGACGAAGTTGCAGAGGTTGGCTTCCCGTACTTCGGCGGAGAAAGCAGCGAACATTTCCAGAGCGTGAAGCTTGAAAACATCCTGCTGCATAAACTGCCGGTGAAACGCCTGCAGCTTGCCGACGGCTCCAGCGCGCTGGTGGCGACGGTCTATGACCTGACGCTCGCCAACTACGGCCTGGATCGCGGTCTTGGCGATGCCAACTGCGCGGCGAGCTACGACGACGTGAAAGCCTACACTCCGGCCTGGGCCGAGCAGGTAACTGGCGTGCCGCGCGCGCAGATTATTCGTACTGCCCGCGAGTTTGCCGATAACGCTGACAAGACGCATGGCCGTTCGATGATCATCGTCGGCGCCGGTATGAACCACTGGTATCACATGGACATGAACTACCGTGGGCTTATCAATATGCTGGTGTTCTGCGGCTGCGTCGGCCAGAGCGGCGGCGGCTGGGCGCACTATGTGGGCCAGGAGAAACTGCGTCCGCAAACCGGCTGGACGCCGCTGGCGTTCGCGCTGGACTGGAACCGTCCGCCGCGTCATATGAACAGCACGTCGTTCTTCTACAACCACTCCAGCCAGTGGCGCTATGAATCCCTGACGACCGACGATCTGCTGTCGCCGCTCGCGGATAAATCACGCTACAGCGGTCATCTGATCGACTTTAACGTGCGTGCAGAACGTATGGGCTGGCTGCCGTCCGCGCCGCAGCTTGGCACTAACCCGCTGCGCATCAAAGCCGCGGCGGACGCCGCCGGAATGAGCCCGGTGGATTACACCGTCAACGCGCTGAAATCGGGGGACATTCGCTTCGCGGCCGAAGAGCCGGAAAACGGCAAAAACCACCCGCGCAACTTGTTCGTCTGGCGCTCCAACCTGCTGGGCTCCTCCGGTAAAGGGCATGAGTACATGCTCAAATACCTGCTCGGCACCGAAAACGGCATTCAGGGCAAAGATCTGGGCCAGCAGGGCGGCGTGAAGCCGGAAGAGATCGAATGGCAGGACAACGGCCTCGACGGCAAACTGGATCTGGTTGTGACGCTCGACTTCCGTCTCTCCAGCACCTGTCTCTATTCCGATATCGTGCTGCCGACCGCCACCTGGTATGAGAAAGACGATATGAATACCTCGGATATGCATCCGTTTATTCATCCGCTTTCCGCCGCGGTTGACCCGGCATGGGAATCCAAAAGCGACTGGGATATTTACAAAGGCATCGCGAAGAAATTCTCCGAACTGTGCGTCGGTCATCTCGGCGTAGAGACGGATGTTGTGACGCTGCCTATTCAGCACGACTCTGCCGCCGAACTGGCGCAGCCGCTGGATGTGAAAGACTGGAAAAAAGGCGAATGCGAGCTGATCCCGGGCAAAACCGCGCCGCACATCATTGCGGTGCAGCGCGACTACCCGGCGACGTATGAGCGCTTTACCTCCATCGGCCCGCTGCTCGACACCATCGGCAACGGCGGCAAGGGCATCGCCTGGAACACCCAGAGCGAAATGGATCTGCTGCGCAAGCTTAACTACACCAAACAGGACGGCCCGGCTAAAGGCCAGCCGATGCTGAACACCGCGATTGACGCCGCCGAGATGATTTTAACGCTCGCGCCGGAAACCAACGGCCAGGTGGCGGTAAAAGCCTGGGCGGCGCTGAGTGAATTCACCGGTCGCGACCATACGCACCTGGCGCTGAACAAAGAAGACGAGAAGATTCGCTTCCGCGATATCCAGGCGCAACCGCGCAAAATCATCTCAAGCCCCACCTGGTCCGGGCTTGAAGATGAGCATGTTTCTTACAACGCCGGTTATACCAACGTTCACGAGCTGATCCCGTGGCGTACGCTCTCTGGCCGTCAGCAGCTTTATCAGGATCATCCGTGGATGCGCGACTTCGGCGAGAGCCTACTGGTGTATCGTCCGCCGATCGACACCCGTTCGGTGAAAGCCGTGATGGGGCAGAAATCCAACGGCAATCCGGAGAAGGCGCTGAACTTCCTGACGCCGCACCAGAAATGGGGCATTCACTCCACCTACAGCGACAACCTGCTGATGCTGACGCTGTCGCGCGGCGGCCCGATTGTCTGGATGAGCGAAGACGACGCGAAAGATCTCGGCATTGCGGATAACGACTGGATTGAAGTGTTTAACGCCAACGGCGCGCTGACCGCCCGTGCGGTGGTGAGCCAGCGTGTCCCCGCCGGGATGACCATGATGTACCACGCGCAGGAGCGCATCGTGAATATTCCGGGCTCGGAAATCACCGGCCAGCGCGGCGGTATTCATAACTCGGTAACCCGCATCAGCCCGAAACCGACCCATATGATTGGCGGCTATGCGCAACTGGCCTACGGCTTTAACTACTACGGTACCGTCGGCTCTAACCGCGATGAGTTTGTGGTGGTACGTAAGATGAAGAACATTGACTGGTTGGACGGCGAAGGCAACGACCAGAAACAGGAGAGCGTAAAATGAAAATTCGTTCACAAGTCGGCATGGTGCTGAACCTTGATAAGTGCATCGGCTGCCACACCTGTTCGGTGACCTGTAAAAACGTCTGGACCAGCCGCGAAGGGATGGAATACGCGTGGTTCAACAACGTCGAAAGCAAGCCGGGCGTCGGCTTCCCGAACGACTGGGAAAACCAGGAGAAGTGGAAGGGCGGCTGGGTGCGCAAAATCAACGGCAAACTGCAGCCGCGCATGGGCGGCCGCGGGATGCTGCTCGGCAAAATTTTCGCCAACCCGCATCTGCCGGGCATTGACGACTACTACGAGCCGTTCGACTTCGACTATCAGCATCTGCATAACGCGCCGGAAGGCAAACATCAGCCGATTGCCCGCCCGCGCTCGAAAATCACCGGCCAGCGGATGAACAAAATCGAAACCGGCCCGAACTGGGAGGAGATCCTGGGCGGCGAGTTTGAAAAGCGTTCGCAGGACAAGAACTTCGAGAACATGCAGAAGGCGATGTACGGTCAGTTCGAAAACACCTTCATGATGTATCTGCCGCGCCTGTGCGAGCACTGCCTGAACCCGGCGTGTGTGGCGACCTGCCCGAGCGGCGCGATTTACAAGCGCGAAGAAGACGGCATTGTGCTGATTGACCAGGACAAATGCCGCGGCTGGCGCATGTGCATCACCGGCTGTCCATACAAAAAAATCTACTTCAACTGGAAGAGTGGGAAATCCGAGAAGTGCATCTTCTGTTATCCGCGTATCGAAGCGGGGATGCCGACTGTCTGCTCCGAAACCTGCGTGGGCCGCATCCGTTACCTCGGCGTGCTGCTGTATGACGCAGACGCCATCGAGCAGGCGGCAAGCACCGAGCACGAAACCGATCTCTATCAGCGCCAACTGGATGTATTTCTCGATCCGAACGATCCGGCGGTTATCGAACAGGCGCTGAAAGATGGCGTGCCGCAGAGCGTGATTGACGCGGCGCAGCAGTCGCCGGTGTGGAAACTGGCGATGGACTGGAAGCTTGCGCTGCCGCTGCACCCGGAATACCGCACGTTGCCGATGGTCTGGTACGTGCCGCCGCTGTCACCGATTCAGTCTGCCGCCGATGCGGGCGAGCTGGGCCGCAACGGCATTCTGCCGGATGTCGACAGCCTGCGCATTCCGGTGCAGTACCTGGCGAACCTGCTGACCGCGGGCGATACCGCCCCGGTGCTGCTGGCGCTGAAACGTATGCTCGCGATGCGTCACTACAAACGTGCGGAAACCGTTGACGGCGTTAACGATCCCCGCGCGCTGGAAGAAGTCGGGCTGACCGAAGCGCAGGCGCAGGAGATGTACCGTTATCTGGCGATTGCGAACTACGAAGACCGCTTCGTGGTGCCGTCGAGCCACCGTGAACTGGCGCACGACGCATTCCCGGAACGTAACGGTTGCGGCTTCAGCTTTGGCGATGGCTGCCACGGTTCGGACACCAAATTCAACCTGTTCAACAGCCGCCGCATCGATGCTATCGACGTGACGGTGAAAACGGAGCCGCGCTAATGACCGAGCTGCTGATTATCTCCCGCCTGCTGGAGTATCCGGATGCTGCCCTGTGGCAGCATCAGCAGGAGCTGTTCGACGCGCTGACCGATACGCAACATTTATCGCTGCAAAACGCCCATCACCTGGGCGTCTTTATCCGCGATCTGCTGCAGGAAGATCTGCTGGATGCGCAGGCGGCTTACGGCGAGCTGTTCGACCGCGGCCGCGCCACCTCGCTGCTGCTGTTCGAGCATGTGCATGGCGAATCGCGCGATCGCGGCCAGGCGATGGTGGATCTGCTGGCGCAGTATGAACGTGCCGGACTTATGCTGGACAGCCGCGAGCTGCCGGACCATCTGCCGCTCTATCTGGAGTACCTGGCGCAGCTTCCGGCGCAAGAGGCCATTAACGGCCTGCGGGATATCGCGCCGATTCTGGCGCTGCTCGGCGCGCGTCTTCAGCAGCGCGAAAGCCGCTACGCGGTGCTGTTTGATCTGCTGATTGCGCTTTCCGATACGCAGGTGGATACCCGCAACGTGCGCGAGAAAATCGCCGATGAGGCGCGCGACGACACGCCGCAGGCGCTGGACGCCGTCTGGGAAGAAGAACAGGTGAAATTCTTCGCCGACCAGGGCTGCGGCGAGTCTGACATCGCCGCGCACCAGCGCCGCTTCGCCGGAGCGGTCGCTCCGCAATATCTGAATATCTCTGCCGGAGGACAGCAATAATGCACTTCCTGAATATGTTCTTCTTTAGTATCTACCCGTACATTGCCGGTACGGTATTCCTGGTGGGCAGCTGGCTACGTTATGACTACGGGCAGTACACCTGGCGCGCCGCCTCCAGCCAGATGCTGGATCGCAAAGGAATGAACATGGCCTCAAACCTGTTTCATTTCGGTATTCTCGGCATTTTCTTCGGCCACCTGTTCGGGATGCTGACCCCGCACTGGATGTATGAGTCGTTCCTGCCGATTGCCGTGAAACAGCAACTGGCGATGATCGCAGGCGGGATCTTTGGCGCGATGACGCTTGTTGGCGGCCTGCTGCTGCTCAAACGCCGTCTGTTCAGCCCGCGCGTTCGCGCGACCTCTACCGGCGCTGATATTCTGATCCTGGCGCTGCTGCTGACGCAGTGTACGCTCGGCCTCATCACTATACCGTTCTCCGCGCAGCATATGGACGGCAGCGAGATGATGAAACTGGTGGGCTGGGCGCAGAGTATTGTGACGTTCCGCAGCGGCGCGGCTGAACATCTTGATGGCGTGGCGTTTATCTACCGCGTGCATCTGGTGCTGGGCATGACGCTGTTCCTGGTGTTCCCGTTTACGCGCCTGGTGCACGTCTGGAGCGCGCCGGTCGAGTATCTGACCCGCAGATACCAGGTGGTACGCGCGCGTCGCTAAGGTTTTTTCCGCAACACCAAACGCCAGTCCCGTTGGGCCTGGCGTTTTTTTACGGCCTTGCCTGCCCGCGTCTCTTTCTTTCCTTGATTTTCACCGGCCAAAAAATGCTGTTATCGGTGATGCTCATCATCAGGCCAACGGCTCCTCCTCGTGCGGGGCGGGCTGAACCGGCCGCGCTGTTCTGCTCCGGCGGCGAAATTCACCCGGCGGCATCCCGGCGTGTTTCGCGAAGGCGACGCTGAACGCGCTCGCCGACTGGTAGCCTGTCCGCAAGGCAATCTGTTCGATATTATCCCGGCCGCTTAGCAGGGCTTTCCTCGCCAGCGACATGCGCCAGAAGAGCAGGTATTGCATGGGAGACATGCCGACGGTCTCGCTGAACACGGCGAAAAAAGAGGAGCGGGACATGGCGCACTCACGGGCGAGCTGTGCGATTTGCCAGTCCGCGCCGGGTTTTTCATGAATAAGATGCAGCGCGGTGGCTACCCTGTCGTGTTGTAACCCTCGCAGGATACCTGCGGTTTTCGATAGCGCCGGATCGCTTCGCAATGATTCCACCAGCAACAGTTGCAAAAGATGCGTCATGACCACGTCACGCCCTGGCCGCCGGGTCCGGCTTTCATCCAGCAGGAGTTCAAACAGCGTGATGAAACGGCGTTGCCCTTGTATCAGGATCTCACTGGGGAGTAACGCGACGATAAGCGCTTTGTCCGGCGTGTCGAATTCACAATGACCCACATTCATCAGAAGCTCAGCTGGCCCCGTTGTTGAGCCAATTCTCACGTGTCCGTCGCCAAGGACGGTGGGCTGCGAGATGTCAACGGGAAGGGCGGCGCCCGCACTGGTGGTCTCAAAGGTGTAAGTGGCGGGGATCAGAATGAAATCACCGGCAACCAGTCGCCTCGGCGCTTTACCGTTGATGCTCATCAGGCATTCTCCCTGTAGCACGGCGCAGTAAAACGCCTCGCCGCCAGACTCGCGGAGAATACGCCACTGGCCTGCACCCTCCACGAGTTTTGCACGCGTGGGCCTGGGATTGAGTAACGCAACAATATCGGTTAAGGGGTCTGCCACTGGACGCTCTCTAATGTTAAGTGGATTTTTGATTATATATTGTCCAGCGGGCGGCGGCTATGATTGCCTCTCTTGCCAACAGAGAGGATTAACCATGTCAACTGCACTGATTACCGGATGCTCTTCAGGTTTTGGGCTGGCAACAGCCACCCTTTTTTTAGCCAAAGGCTGGAACGTGATCGCCACCATGCGAACGCCGGACCCGTCGCTTTTTCCTGAAAGCGATAAGCTGACTATCTTGCCGCTGGATATCACGTCGCAGGCGAGCATTAATGAGGTGGTGAAAAAAGCGGGCGCGATTGATCTTCTGGTGAATAATGCAGGCGTCGGCGCGCCGGTTCCCGTTGAACTGACGCCGCTTGCCACCGCGCAACAATTAATGAACACCAATGTCCTGGGCACGCTGTTATTAACCCAGGCGTTTCTTCCGCAGATGCGAGAGAAAAAATCAGGGGTGATCATTAATGTGTCGTCGTCCGTCACCACCAAAGCGATGCCGCTGATTGGGGTTTATCGTGCCAGTAAAGCGGCGCTGAATGCCTGGAGCGAGTCACTGGCCATCGAGGCCCGGCCTTTTGGTATTCGCGTGCATGTGGTGTTACCGGGGCGCTCGCCCGAAACGAAGTTTGGCGAAAATGCGCGGGCGTATTTTGGCGGACAGGACGATCGGGTGTACGGCGAGATGGTGAATGAGTTTATCCGCCAGGCGGGCAATGCCGACGCGCCCGTGACGCACGCAGACGATGTGGCGAATGCCATTTATGCCGTCGCTCGCGATCAAAACGCGCCGCTGTACACCGCGGCGGGTGAAGATGCCCGGCAATTTCTTACACAAGCGCAGCAACATTCCCCGTTTGCTTACTGATAATCCAGGTGAAGCTCTGAAGAGAGGGGAGCCCCTCTCTCTGCTTCGTAGCCACGCGGCGAGCGCGCTTACGGCTCACGGAGTCGTCGCTTCGTGTTGTCGCGCATAGACCACCAGCCTCAGATGCCGGTCTTCATCCACGGTCAGAGACGTAAATTCGAACGGCACGGGGTTTTCTTCTATCAGCAAACGGCGGACGCCGTTGCAGGGCGCGTGAACATGGTGTTGTCGCCACCAGATTTTGAACTCTGGCGAGACATGTTCCAGTTCATCGACCAGTTCCTGAATATCCGTACTTTGGCTGGCGCGCGTGAAGTCGCGGCGAAAGCTTGAGAGCATCAGCGGGGCCTGTTCCTCCCAGTCAACCACCCGCGTCCGAAGGGCGGGATCGGTGAACAGAAGCCAGAGAAGGTTACGCCGCTCGGGTTGATGACGCGCGAAATGAAACAGCGCATCGGCGGAGGCGTTAAACCCCAGCACGTCCCAGCGCAAATTAAGCACAAACGCGGGGTGCGGCAGATCATGCATCAGGCGTCGCACCAGGGGCGGCAGCACGCACCAGGTTTTACCGGGCTCGGCCGGCGGGCGCTCGTGCGCCAGCATAAACAGGTGGCGACGTTCGGCGGCATCCAGTTTCAGCACCCTGGCCAGATTATCCAGAAAGGTGGACGACACCCCGATATCCCGGCCCTGTTCAAGCCAGGTGTACCAGGTAAGGCCGACGCCCGCCAGCGCCGCGACCTCTTCACGCCGAAGCCCCGGCGTCCGGCGTCGGGTGCCGCTGGGAAGGCCGACATCGGCGGGTGACAGACGCTCCCGCTGCGCCCTTAAAAAGGCGGCCAAATCGGTACGCGTTCGATTCAGTGTTCGCATCGCTTATCTCATTGCTTTTAGTAATAGTATAAACGGTTAAATTGTAATGGTTTAAAAGGGCGGTGAGAATCGTCGCATATTCTTCAGACAATGGATACGCGATATGAAATTACCCCACTCCTTTACGATGCCGACCAAACGTGCCTCCCGCGCCGCGCCGCCGTGGGCAGGCTTGTCCGTACTCCTCCTCGCGGGGTTCGTCACCATTTTCGATCTGTTTGTCGTCAATGTTGCCATTCCCGGCATTCAGAGTGGTCTGCGCGCGGATTTCGCCCAGATTAGTCTCGTCGTCGCCGGGTATGAACTCGCTTTTGGCGTGTTGCTGATTACTGGCGGGCGGCTGGGCGACCGCTTTGGCCGCCGCCGGCTGTTCATTGTCGGTATGGCGGGCTTTACCCTGGCATCAGCGTGTTGCGGCCTGGCGCCCGGCATCAGTTATCTTATTAGCGCCCGTGTCTTGCAGGGGCTGGCGGCGGCGCTGCTGTTCCCGCAGGTGTATGCCTCCATTCGGGTTAACTTTGAGGGCAATGACAGACGCAGAGCCTTTGGCCTGCTGGGGATGACGCTGGGCCTGGCCGCGATTGCCGGTCAGGTGTTGGGCGGTTGGCTGGTACATGTCGATCTGTTCGGGCTGAGCTGGCGTAACATTTTTCTCATCAATATACCGGTGGGGGCGATCGCCATTCTCGCGGCACGCGCTATTCCCGAATCCACCGCCCCGCAGAGGCCTCAGCTGGACTGGATGGGCGTGGTACTGGTCAGCATCGGGCTGACGCTGTTACTGGTTCCGCTAATCGAGGGGGCGGTGCAGGGCTGGCCTGCGTGGAGCTTGTGGTCGCCCGGTGTGGCGCTGGTGTTGCTCGCGCTTTTTTACCGGCAACAGGAACGACGCCGCAGAGCAGGGAAGTGGCTGATGGTTGATATGCGTCTGATGTCGAAGCGCCAGTTTGCGCTGGGCACGTTACTGGTGCTGCTGGTCTACTCGACCTCCAGTTCATTTTTTCTCTGTTTTGCCTTACTCGCGCAGACGGGATTGGGGCTGGATCCTTTTCTGGCGGGAAGCCTGTTTGCGCCCTGTAGCGTGGGGTTTGTGCTCGCATCGCTGGTGGCGCCGCGTCTGGTGGCGAAAAAGGGAACCCGGACCCTGTTTTGGGGCGGCCTCATCTATGCGGTTTTTATCGGGGTGTTAATGGCGCAGGTCGGAATATCTGGCGCTGAGCTTAAACTCGCGACGCTGATCCCGGCGCTGATAATGATCGGCGCTGGTCAGGGTTACATTATGACGCCCTTACTGAACCTGGTGCTGGGTTTCGTCGACGAAGCGGAATCGGGCATGGCATCCGGCGTGATATCGACCGTGCAGCAGGTTGGCGCGGCGCTGGGCGTCGCCGTTGTTAGCATCCTGTTTCATGGCGCGCTTTCAGAGGCGACGTCTCTGCCACAAGCCGGACAGTATGCCTCTGCGTTTGTGTCCGGGATGCTGTACAACCTCGGAGCGGCTGTCGCTACCTGTCTGCTGTTGCTGATTCTGGTAAAAACGCAGCGGGCAACATGCTGATCGCGCTTCATCACTGACAGTTGTGGTTTGCCTTTCCGGCATCAGCGGATGCCGGAAGCATCATCCTTCCCCGGTCAATGACATATGGGAGGTGAATGTAGGGTGGATAAGCCAAGCGCATCCACCGAAAGCAGATGATACGAAATGCGATTTCTCAGTCGCTCGCCTCGAACCTTATCGAAGCTTCTCATCCTTCCCCGGTCAATGACATATGGGACATGGGAGAGTGTATTAGCGTGAGGAGTATTCAAAGGGGATGGTGGTGGGGGAAGGATTACTCGTCGCTGCGCTCCTCACCCTTCGGGCCGTTGCCTGCGGCAACGTTGTCTCGCTGTCGCTCGACTCGAACCTTGTCGAAGCTTCTCATCCTTCCCCGGTCCATGCTATAGGGGAACGAAAGAGTGTATTAGCGTAAGGGATATTTAAAGGAGATGGTGGTGGGGGAAGGATTCGAACCTTCGAAGTCTGTGACGGCAGATTTACAGTCTGCTCCCTTTGGCCGCTCGGGAACCCCACCACGGGGTAATTCATATTGTAGAGGTACTGCGTGAGATGGTGGTGGGGGAAGGATTCGAACCTTCGAAGTCGATGACGGCAGATTTACAGTCTGCTCCCTTTGGCCGCTCGGGAACCCCACCACGGGGTAAAACGCTTTATTTCGCATTGACGTTGTAAGGAAGGATTATTCGTCGCTTCGCGACTCACCCTTCAGGCTGTTGCCTTCGGCAACGTTCTCTCACTACGCTCGAGTCGAACCTTCGAAGTCGATGACGGCAGATTTGCAGTCAGCTCCCTGATGTACGCTCGGGAACCCCACCACGGGGTAATGCTTTTTACTGGCCTGCCTCCACTGCGGGAAGCGGGGCGCATCATATCAAATGTCGCGCCCCTGTAAAGTCTTCCGTTAGCCAATAACGATTGTTTGCGTACTTTTTGCCCGTAACGTGTTAAAGCTAAACAGAAACGGGCCATGACTTACAGAATAATCGTGCGGTTGCCGTAAACAAACACGCGCTGGGCCAGTACCTGGTACAACGCGCGGCTGAGAACATTTTTCTCAACGTCGCGGCCCGCGCGCATCATATCTTCCGCGGTATACGTGTGATCCACATGAATCACATCCTGCATGATGATCGGGCCCTCATCCAGATTATCATTCACATAGTGCGCGGTCGCGCCGATAATTTTCACGCCGCGCTCGTACGCCTGATGATAAGGACGCGCGCCAATAAACGCCGGCAGGAACGAGTGGTGAATGTTGATAATCTTGTTCGGGAAGCGGGCGACAAAATCCGGCGTCAGCACGCGCATATACTTCGCCAGCACGACGTAATCCGGCTGATGCGCTTCAATGGCGTCCGCCATCAGCTTATCGTGCGCCTCGCGGGTGAGACCCTCGTGACTGACCAGCTCAAACGGAATGTCGAAACGCTCAACCAGCGAACGTAACGTTTCGTGGTTGCCGATAACCGCGGCGATGTCGACATCCAGACCGCCGTAATTGGCTTTCATCAGTAAATCGCCGAGGCAGTGCGCTTCTTTGGTCACCAGAATGACGATGCGGCGACGTCCGGCCGGATTCAGCTCGCGTACGGAGCCCGCAGGCAGCGCGCTGTCGAGATCGGCCAGCAGCGTGGCGTCGTTGAAAATGCCTTCCAGCTCGGTGCGCATAAAGAAGCGGCCGGTGCGGTGATCGACGAATTCATTGTTCTGCACGATGTTCAGTTCGTGCTTGTAGCAAATATTGGTGATGCGCGCGATGAGCCCTTTCTGATCCGGACAGATGGTGCGCAGTACTTTACGTTGTGATGCTTGCATTGCAGGTGTGATCCTGTTGATGGTTTGCCAGTGTGTTGTCAGTCAGCGGTGTTATTGCCCGCAACACTTTTTAAATTTTTTCCCGGAGCCGCAGGGGCATGGATCGTTGCGTCCAAACACGGGGCGGGCGCCGTCGATATAGTACCAGCGGCCCTCTTCGCTCAGAAAACGCGAACGCTCAATAATCGCGCCGGATTTGCCATTTTCCTGGAAACGCGCCACGAAACTGACGTACGCTTCGCTTTCGGTATGACCCGGCGCTTCTTCAAATATCGTCAGGCCAAGCCACTGCGTATGGGCGAAGCCCGCTTCGATATCGGCACGGAAGCGGTCTGCCTCACAGGCGGGATGCCAGGTCTTTATCAGATATTCCGCATTTTTCATCACGAAAGCGCAGTATCGGGAGCGCATAAGTTGTGATGCGAGGGCTGCGCTCTTGTTACCAGAAAGATAAGGCTGGCAACATAGGCTATACTCCAGAGCGCTACCGCAAGGACAAAGTTGCGACACGATTTCTCCTTGAGGACAAAATTAAGGCGTTAAACGCCACAGCGGCACTATGTTAACCGAGCGACGGCCTTGATGCCACGCCGCCGCTGATATGCAAACTTTTACGCCCGTGGCGCCTGATGCCGGGGCGAACCAACACACAGCAAGGCTTAGCCTTACACAAAGGTATAAAATAAAGTATCCACATGCTGCAGTTTATCTTTTGGTCACAGGGCACGATTACCCCCGCTTCATTGCACCAGGCGCAAAAGCGTTATGTTTCTTCCTGTTGCGTTGACATTCTTCGGGCAATTCTGACAGGCACAGCCCGCCTCAGCATGCCAAACTTGGCAACAAGTCATTCAGGGGGGGAGAGATGACGCAACCATTAGCCGGCAAACAGATCCTCATCGTTGAAGATGAAGCCGTTTTTCGTTCAATGCTTGACGCATGGCTTTCATCGCTGGGCGCGCAGACGCATCTCGCTGAAGATGGCGTTGACGCGCTGGAGAAAATGCACGACGCCGCGGCAGATCTGCTGATTTGCGATCTGGAAATGCCGCGAATGAATGGCCTGAAGCTCATCGAGCGTCTGCGCAACGACGGCAATCAAATCCCCATTCTGGTCATTTCCGCGACCGACAATATGTCTGATATCGCCAAAGCGCTGCGTCTTGGCGTGCAGGATGTGTTGCTGAAACCCGTCAAAGATTTTAACCGGCTGCGTGAAACGGTTTACGCCTGCCTCTATCCCAATATGTTCAACTCGCGCGTCGAGGAAGAAGAGCGCCTGTTTCAGGACTGGGATGCGCTGGTGAACAACCCTCACGCCGCCGCGAAGTTGCTCAAAGAGCTACAGCCGCCGGTGCAGCAGGTAATGTCGCACTGCCGCGTCAATTATCGCCAGCTGGTTGCCGCCGACGAACTGGGACTGGTGCTGGATATTGCGCCCATTTCCGACAACGACCTGGCGTTTTATTGTCTCGACGTCACGCGCGCTGGCGACAACGGCGTGCTGGCCGCGCTGTTATTACGCGCGCTGTTTAATGGATTACTTCAGGAACAACTGTCGCAACAGCGTCAGCGTTTACCGGAGCTTGGGGCTTTACTTAAGCAGGTAAATCAATTGTTGCGCCAGGCGAATTTGTACGGACAGTTTCCTTTGCTGGTGGGTTATTACCACAGCGAATTAAAAAATCTCATATTAGTCTCCGCCGGTCTTAACGCAACGTTAAATACCGGAGATAACCAAATTCAGCTCAGCAACGGTGTCCCTTTGGGCACTTTGGGCAATACTTACTTAAATCAAATCAGCCAGCGCTGCGAGTCCTGGCAGTGTCAGGTGTGGGGCGCTGGCGGTCGTTTAAGACTCATGTTGTCTGCAGAATGAGCATTTGATTTATCTGATGCAGATAGCTTTTCTTAGCTATCTGCGCAGGTGGTAATATCGCGTCAGTTTTCTTCGTATTTGTCCTAAATTGCCATGACGCAAGGGTATTCAGACTCTTTCCCCATTTTTTAACTGATATACTCGAACGCGTTTTTAATTGACGAACAAGTGTGAAACTTGAACAGTCCAGGAGAATATTCAATGGCTGCCATTAATTCGAAAGTGAAAAAAGCAGTAATCCCGGTTGCGGGATTAGGAACCAGGATGTTGCCGGCCACGAAGGCGATTCCAAAAGAGATGCTGCCGCTGGTGGATAAACCGTTAATTCAGTATGTCGTTAATGAGTGTATTGCCGCTGGCATTACTGAGATTGTTCTGGTCACTCACTCCTCAAAAAATTCCATCGAAAACCACTTCGATACCAGCTTTGAACTTGAAGCGATGCTGGAAAAACGCGTTAAGCGCCAGCTGCTGGAAGAAGTACAGTCCATCTGCCCGCCGCACGTGACCATTATGCAGGTGCGTCAGGGTCTCGCGAAAGGCCTGGGCCACGCGGTAATGTGCGCGCATCCGGTGGTCGGCAATGAGCCGGTGGCCGTGATCCTGCCGGACGTTATCCTCGATGAATTTGAATCCGATCTCTCCCAGGACAACCTGGCGGAAATGATTAAGCGTTTCGACGAAACAGGCCGCAGCCAGATCATGGTTGAGCCGGTGGCTGACGTGACCGCGTACGGCGTGGTGGATTGCCAGGGCGCGCAGCTGCAGGCAGGCGACAGCGTGCCGATGGTTGGCATCGTTGAGAAACCGAAAGCCGATGTTGCGCCGTCTAACCTCGCGGTTGTCGGCCGTTACGTGCTCGGCGCGGATATCTGGCCTCTGCTAGCGAAAACCCCTCCGGGAGCGGGTGATGAGATCCAGCTGACCGACTCCATCGCAATGTTGATGGATAAAGAAACCGTCGAGGCCTACCACATGAAAGGCAAAAGCCACGACTGCGGCAACAAACTGGGTTATATGCAGGCCTTTGTGGAATACGGAATTCGCCACAATACGCTGGGTGAAGAGTTCAAAACCTGGCTTAACGACACCGTCGGCGACAAGAAGTAATTAATCACCCGGGACAACGTAATGAAAGTAACCGTATTTGGTATTGGCTACGTAGGGCTGGTACAGGCCGCTGTGCTGGCGGAAGTTGGTCATGACGTCATGTGTATCGACGTTGACGCCAACAAGGTTGAAAACCTGAAGAAAGGGATTATCCCGATCTATGAGCCCGGCCTGACGCCGCTGGTGAAGAAAAACTACGAAGAAGGGCGTCTGCATTTCAGCACCGACGCTGCGGAAGGGGTTAACCACGGCGTAATGCAGTTTATCGCCGTGGGTACGCCGCCGGATGAAGATGGCTCCGCCGACCTGAAATATGTCACGGCTGTAGCGCGCACTATCGCT
The DNA here is from genome assembly GCF_963888145.1 of Cronobacter sp. EKM101R. Lineage (NCBI taxonomy): Bacteria > Pseudomonadati > Pseudomonadota > Gammaproteobacteria > Enterobacterales > Enterobacteriaceae > Cronobacter > Cronobacter sp. EKM101R. The sequence continues at coordinate 692,007 of NZ_CAWPHW010000001.1, forward strand.
CAGCATATGACCAGTCATAAAGTCGTGCTGGATAAATCCACCGTTCCGGTGGGTACCGCCGATAAAGTGCGTCAGGTGATGAGCGAAACGCTGAAAGCGCGCGGCGCGGATTTCCCGTTCGATGTGGTTTCCAACCCGGAATTCCTCAAAGAAGGGGCGGCAGTCGCTGACTGCATGCGTCCTGAGCGTATCGTGGTGGGTACCGACAACGATGATGTTGTCGAACTGCTGCGCGAGCTCTATGAGCCGTTCAACCGCAATCACGATCGTATGATCCTGATGGATATTCGTAGCGCCGAGCTGACCAAATATGCCGCCAACTGCATGCTGGCGACCAAAATCAGCTTTATGAACGAGATCTCAAACCTGGCGGAACGCCTGGGCGCGGATATCGAGAAAGTGCGCCAGGGTATCGGCTCCGATCCCCGTATCGGCTACCACTTTATCTATCCAGGCTGCGGCTACGGCGGCTCTTGCTTCCCGAAAGACGTTCAGGCGCTGATCCGTACCTCTGAGCATATCGGTTATGTGCCGCGTCTGCTGAAAGCGGTAGAAGACGTCAACAACGATCAGAAGATGAAGCTGCCGGAGTTTATCCGCCGTCATTTCGGCGAAAATCTGGAAGGCAAAACCTTCGCGCTGTGGGGTCTTTCTTTCAAACCGAATACCGATGACATGCGTGAAGCCTCCAGCCGCGTGCTGATGGAAGAGCTGTGGAAACATGGCGCGACCGTCCAGGCTTACGATCCGGAAGCGATGGATGAAACCCAGCGTATTTACGGTCATCGCGCAGATTTGCGTTTGATGGGCACCAAAGAAGCGGCGCTGCAGGGCGCGGACGCGTTGATTATCTGCACCGAGTGGCAGGCATTCCGCGCGCCGGATTTTGATTTCATCAAAAATTCCCTGAAAGAACCGGTTATCTTTGATGGCCGTAACCTGTATGATCCGGCAAGGCTCAGCAAACGCGGCTTTGTTTATTATGCAATCGGCCGTGGAGCGTCCATTAACATTGCATAATTAATGAGGATCGTATGAAATTTCTGGTTACCGGCGCAGCAGGCTTTATTGGTTTTCATGTTAGCGAACGTCTGCTGGCAGCCGGTCACCAGGTTATCGGTATCGATAACCTGAATGATTATTATGACGTCAACCTCAAACTCGCCCGCCTCAATCTTCTTAAACAACATACCGCCTTTCATTTCGAAAAAATTGATCTGGCAGACCGTCAGGCAATGGAAACGTTATTTGCTCATCACCAGCCACAGCGTGTCATTCATCTGGCTGCGCAGGCAGGCGTGCGTTATTCACTGGAAAATCCTCATGCTTATGCGGATGCCAACCTGACGGGGCATTTAAACGTGCTGGAAGGGTGTCGTCACCATAAAGTTGAGCATTTATTATACGCGTCTTCCAGTTCCGTTTACGGGCTGAACCGTAAAATGCCTTTTTCCACCGACGATTCTGTCGATCATCCGGTCTCTTTATATGCGGCCACGAAAAAAGCCAATGAACTGATGTCGCATACTTATTCGCATCTGTATGGTCTGCCGACGACAGGGCTGCGCTTTTTCACCGTATATGGCCCCTGGGGTCGTCCGGATATGGCGTTGTTTAAATTTACCCAGGCGATTGTCAAAGGCAGCAGCATTGATGTTTATAATCACGGCCAGATGCGACGCGATTTTACTTATATCGACGATATTGCTGAGGCGATTGTCCGTTTGCAGGATGTCATTCCGCAGGCAGACCCACAATGGACGGTGGAAAACGGCTCTCCGGCTACCAGCTCAGCACCATACCGTGTTTATAATATCGGCAACAGCTCTCCCGTTGCGTTAATGGATTATATTTCCGCTCTCGAAAAAGCCCTTGGCAAAGAAGCGCAGAAAAATATGTTGCCGATGCAGCCGGGTGATGTACTCGAAACGAGTGCTGATACGTCCGCGCTGTATAAAGTTATTGGGTTTAAGCCGCAGACCTCGGTAGAAGAGGGCGTTAAACGCTTTGTGGAGTGGTATAAAGGCTTTTATAACGTTGAAGGGTAAACCCCTGCCGCTATTGCGCTGAGCGCCTCTTGCTTACTGTGAGAGGCCTTAAAAACAAAAACAAAAATCCCGCCGAGGCGGGATTTTTGTTACAGCACCAAAAGCACTGTCTGAACGGAATTAATCCTTGATCAGGAAATCGTCCAGCTGTTTACCCTGCTCGTCGATCGCTTTTTTGATCACAGCAGGCGTACGGCCCTGGCCAGTCCAGGTTTTGCTTTCGCCGTTTTCGTCGGTATAACGATATTTAGCCGGACGTGCAGCACGTTTCGCTTTAGTACCGGTTTTAGCGGCAGACATGCTGTTCAGCAATTCATTCGGGTCAATACCGTCAGCAATCAGCATTTCACGGTACTGCTGTAATTTACGAGTACGTTCTTCGATTTCCGCAGCGGCGGCGCTTTCTTCTTCACGGCGCTCATTTACAACCACTTCTAATTTCTCCAGCATCTCTTCCAGAGTTTCCAGAGTACATTCTCTCGCCTGTGCACGAAGAGTACGGATGTTGTTCAGAATTTTAAGTGCTTCGCTCATTGTAGTAATCTCAAACTTATAATGGGGTGGTGTGTTGAGGTAATAATAGAGCCTTAAATTCAGTTCTGCAATAGGCCGAAATGTAAGGAAGTCAAAATATCGGATTATTTGTGCGCATTTAAAAAAGCGACACTTAAATTTTTCTTGAACTGACGCACAAAGTTGACGGGGTAAAATGCGGTGTCCTGCGCGGCGTCAGGCTCCAATTCTTCAGAGAAACACCATTTTTTAAGGGATTATTATCGGCCCAGAAAAATATCCTGCCTATGTATTAGTGGTTCCTTCAGTAGCCCAGGACAGGCTCTTATTAGAATAGTCAGCAAGCAATGCCTATTTGATTAAGTGGCTAAAATGGCTGCTCTCTCCACACTTTATCCACAATATGAGACGCAATTTGTTTCAAAGTGTTGAGCGTTGATCCTTTCGCGTATCACTATATAAGATATGTCCGCACCGGGTCTGGGCGGCGGGGTGCCTGCGCCGAGAATATGATACACTGGCGGCAACGTATCAACACTTTAGCCAGGGTTATCGAGCAGATGGCGCAACTTTATTTTTACTATTCGGCAATGAATGCCGGTAAATCGACAGCATTACTCCAGTCGTCATATAACTACCAGGAAAGGGGAATGCGCACGCTGGTTTATACGGCGGAAATTGACGATCGTTTTGGCGCCGGGAAGGTGAGTTCCCGTATAGGATTATCCTCGCCCGCGCGGCTTTATAATGTTCAGACATCTTTATTCAACGATATTCGCGACGCCCACCACGAGGCCCCGGTTCATTGCGTACTGGTGGATGAAAGCCAGTTTTTAACGCGTGAGCAGGTTTATGCGCTGTCTGAAGTGGTCGATAAGCTGGATATTCCCGTGCTCTGTTATGGCCTGCGTACGGATTTTCGTGGCGAACTTTTTGGAGGTAGTCAGTATCTGCTGGCGTGGTCGGATAAACTGGTGGAACTGAAAACCGTCTGTTTTTGCGGTCGTAAGGCGGGCATGGTGCTTCGTCTCGACCATGAGGGCCGGCCTTATAATGAAGGTGAACAGGTTGTCATTGGCGGAAATGAACGTTATGTGTCGGTGTGTCGTAAGCATTATAAAGAAGCGCTTGAGAAGAGCTCTTTAAAGGCCGTGCAGGGGCATTAACACGTCATCGTTATTCCCCTGGGATCCTGTCAGAAAAAGCCTCAGAGCCACGCTGAGGCTTTTTTATGGAACAGGGGCTGGCGTGTTCGCGTAATGGGCTACAGACCGGTACGACGTGTGTATCAGGCTGCGTGTGTATAAGAGAAGCTGCTTTGTTGCAAAGGCGAGCCTGGGCGGCATTGATTAGCCGCGTTTCTGGTACGCGCAGTGCGCAGCGCACCTGACTGATTTTCGCAGGGCAAAAAAAACCCGCCAGGCGGCGGGTTTTTACGTTCAGATAATAATCTTAAACGGTTTTCTTCGCTTTTTTGTCAGCTTTTACAACAGGAGCGGCTTCGGCCTGAACTGCTTCAGCGCCTTCTTTGTACTCACGACCGTAGAAGCTATCCAGCAGGATCTGTTTCAGCTCGGCAATCAGCGGATAGCGCGGGTTAGCGCCAGTACACTGGTCATCGAAGGCATCTTCAGACAGCTTGTCGACATTAGCCAGGAAGTCAGCTTCCTGAACGCCTGCTTCGCGGATGGATTTCGGAATACCCAGCTCTGCTTTGATGCTTTCCAGCCATGCCAGCAGTTTCTCAATTTTCGCTGCGGTACGGTCGCCCGGAGCGGAGAGACCCAGGTGGTCGGCAACTTCAGCATAACGACGGCGCGCTTGCGGACGGTCGTACTGGCTGAAGGCGGTCTGCTTGGTCGGGTTATCGTTCGCGTTATAGCGGATAACGTTGGAGATCAGCAGGGCGTTCGCCAGACCGTGCGGAATATGGAACTGCGAACCCAGTTTATGCGCCATGGAGTGGCACACGCCCAGGAAGGCGTTCGCAAACGCGATACCGGCGATGGTCGCGGCACTGTGAACACGTTCACGCGCAACCGGGTTTTTCGAACCTTCATGGTAGGACGCCGGCAGGTTTTCTTTCAGCAGTTTCAGAGCCTGCAGCGCCTGGCCATCGGAGAATTCAGACGCCAGCACAGAAACGTAAGCTTCCAGCGCGTGGGTTACCGCATCCAGACCACCGAACGCGCAGAGCGATTTCGGCATATCCATCACCAGGTTGGCATCGACAATCGCCATATCCGGGGTCAGCGCGTAGTCCGCCAGCGGATATTTCTGGCCGGTTTCGTCGTCGGTTACCACCGCAAACGGGGTCACTTCAGAACCGGTACCGGAGGTGGTGGTCACAGCGATCATTTTCGCTTTCACGCCCATTTTCGGGAACTTGTAGATACGTTTACGGATATCCATAAAGCGCAGCGCCAGTTCTTCGAAGTGGGTTTCCGGGTGCTCATACATGACCCACATGATTTTCGCAGCATCCATCGGGGAGCCGCCGCCCAGCGCGATGATAACGTCCGGTTTAAAGGAGTTCATCAGCTCGGCGCCTTTGCGAACTACGCTCAGGGTCGGGTCAGCTTCGACTTCAAAGAACACTTCAGTTTCAACACCCGCGGCTTTCAACACAGAGGTGATCTGATCGGCGTAGCCGTTGTTAAACAGGAAGCGGTCAGTCACGATCATGGCGCGTTTGTGACCATCAGTAATCACTTCATCCAGCGCAATCGGCAGTGAGCCGCGACGGAAGTAGATAGATTTCGGAAGTTTATGCCACAACATGTTTTCAGCTCGCTTAGCAACGGTTTTCTTGTTGATCAGGTGCTTCGGACCAACGTTTTCAGAGATGGAGTTACCACCCCATGAGCCGCAACCCAGCGTCAGAGACGGTGCCAGCTTGAAGTTGTAGAGATCCCCGATACCACCCTGAGAAGCCGGCGTGTTGATAAGGATACGCGCGGTTTTCATTTTGTCGCCGAAGAAGGAGACGCGGGCCGGCTGGTTATCCTGATCGGTGTACAGGCAGGAGGTGTGACCGATACCGCCCATCGCTACCAGTTTTTCCGCTTTTTCTACCGCATCTTCAAAATCTTTCGCACGGTACATCGCAAGGGTAGGGGAGAGTTTCTCGTGAGCGAACGGCTCGCTTTCATCAACCAGAGAGACTTCGCCAATCAGAATCTTGGTGCTGGACGGCACAGTAATGCCTGCCATTTCCGCGATTTTCACGGCCGGCTGACCAACGATAGCCGCGTTCAGACCGCCGTTTTTCAGGATGATATTTTGAACTGCTTTCAGTTCAGCGCCCTGCAGCAGGTAGCCGCCGTGGCTCGCAAAACGTTCGCGCACCGCGTCATAGGCAGAATCGACAACAATGACGGACTGTTCTGATGCACAGATAACGCCGTTATCGAAGGTTTTGGACATCAGGATAGACGCGACCGCACGTTTAATATCGGCAGTTTCGTCGATAACGACTGGAGTGTTACCGGCGCCTACACCGATAGCCGGTTTACCGGAGCTGTATGCTGCTTTCACCATGCCCGGGCCACCGGTTGCCAGGATCAGGTTGATATCCGGATGATGCATCAGCGCGTTAGACAGCTCAACGGAAGGCTGGTCAATCCAGCCGATCAGATCTTTCGGCGCGCCTGCAGCGATAGCCGCTTGCAGTACGATATCCGCAGCTTTATTAGTGGCTTCTTTCGCACGTGGGTGCGGGGAGAAAATGATCGCGTTACGGGTTTTCAGGCTGATCAGCGATTTAAAAATGGCGGTTGAGGTCGGGTTAGTCGTCGGAACGATACCGCAGATAATACCGATAGGTTCGGCGATGGTGATAGTGCCGAAGGTGTCATCCTCATCGAGGATGCCGCAGGTCTTCTCATCTTTATAGGCGTTGTAGATATATTCAGAAGCAAAGTGGTTTTTGATCACTTTATCTTCCACGATACCCATTCCGGATTCGGCAACGGCCATTTTAGCGAGGGGGATTCGAGCATCTGCAGCGGCCAGAGCGGCGGCGCGGAAGATTTTGTCAACCTGTTCTTGGGTGAAGTTGGCATATTCACGCTGGGCTTTCTTGACGCGCTCTACGAGGGCGTTTAGTTCAGCGACATTAGTAACAGCCATAATGCTCTCCTGATAATGTTAAACTCTTTTAGTAAATCATCTGCTCGAAACCACAGTATAGTCAGCCCCAAACAGCGTGCGTTACAGACAGGTTTACCAGTACGACGACCCTAAACCTCCGCTGATTTACTAAAAGAGCCTTGCCTGAATACATTTTTCTGGAAAATGTTTTACTCCCTGGCGGCATCATCAAGATACTCACTTCTGGTTATCAAAAGCGTGATCTAAATCAATTTAACCCCATGCTGACTCCTTTCAGCAGCCCTTATGACGGCAATTCAGCGGTGATTAATATATTTGCTACAGTTGTGGAAATTAAAATTACCATAAACTCAACAAAAGAATAACACAGGTCGACGCGGTCAAACGGGCGCGAGATCAGGAATGTATAAAGGTGTAATGCCGTAGCGTAGCCAGGGGTTTTGGATTACATTACGCACGCCGTTGCCCTACCAATCTGCGGAGCTTCCCTTGAATTCTATGCTGTTTGATTTGCCTACATTTTTTAAATTTTTTATCGGTTTGTTCGCGCTGGTAAACCCGGTGGGCATCATCCCTGTCTTTATCAGTATGACCAGCTATCAGACGGCGGCCGCGCGCAATAAAACCAACCTGACTGCCAACCTCTCGGTCGCCATTATTCTCTGGACGTCGCTTTTTCTGGGCGACGCCATTTTGCAGGTGTTCGGCATCTCGATTGACTCCTTCCGGATCGCGGGCGGCATTCTGGTCGTCACCATCGCGATGTCGATGATTAGCGGAAAACTCGGCGAGGATAAGCAGAATAAGCAGGAGAAGTCAGAAACCGCGATTCGCGAAAGCATTGGCGTGGTGCCGCTGGCGTTGCCGCTCATGGCGGGGCCGGGGGCTATCAGCTCGACGATCGTCTGGGGCACTCGCTTTCACAGCTGGCAGTATATGCTGGGCTTTACCCTTGCGATTGCGCTTTTCGCCGCCTGCTGCTGGGGCGTGTTCCGCCTGGCGCCATGGCTGGTTCGTCTGCTGGGTCAGACCGGCATCAACGTTATCACCCGTATTATGGGCCTGTTGCTGATGGCCCTGGGCATTGAATTTATTGTGACGGGGATTAAAGCGCTTTTTCCGGGCCTGGTAAGTTAGTCATTTTATTTCTCAAGAAAAGCGGAGCGGAAGCTTCGCTTTTTTCTTTTAGTATTAGCATTTCCTATAACCTTCCCCATCACTCTTTTCTTTTCATAACTTTATCTGATATCTGGCAAAGCATTATTAAAACAATGAATTACAGTGTCAGGAACCTCTTGTGCGTTCATAAATAAAGCAATCAGTCTGTTATTTTTATCACATGATACTTTGAGTATTGATGCGGGTTTAACGAAATGATATTAGTAAATTCATCGCCACCGCAGATAAATGTGCTAATTTTTGTTCAATTGTTAATTTTATGTTGTGGTGCGCTGTGAGCGAAGTGACACGCCGCATCTCCAGTGTAAAATCGGGTTAACTGACTGATAATAAACGCAAAGCAAGAAAAACTCGCGGTTTCTCGATGGGTTGCCGCGACGACTTCTTTCGCGACAAAAGAGAAGCGGTTAACAAATTTGTAAATTGTATTGGCGCACAATTCACGCATTTGATACTTTCCGGCAAAACATTTGCCTGCGAATTATCAGCAGACGAGAATGATTTTCGTATGAAAGCGCTTACTCTCAACAGGTAGCGCGAAAAGAGACTGTCCTTAAACAGGGAAGGGCAGCAAAAGAATCGACGCCAGGCTGCCAGAGAGCAGCCGTGATAAATAAAGTCGGTGATAGCACGTAGTAAAAAAGAAAAACCACCTGGCGGACGCGAAAGCTCCTGCGCTGCACAGGTCCCCATCAGGGGAGAACGGGCTGACTTTCGTCAGTAATAATAATGAGTGGAGTACCAACACAATGTCCATCATCACAAAAAAAAGTCTGGTAGCAGCGGGAATTCTTTCTGCGCTAATCGCGGGAAACGCAATGGCTGCGAATATTCCTGCGGGTGTGCAACTGGCGGAGAAACAAACGCTGGTGCGCAACAACGGTTCAGAAGTGCAGTCGCTCGACCCGCATAAAATTGAAGGCGTGCCTGAGTCCAACATCAACCGCGACCTGTTCGAAGGCCTGCTGGTAACGGATGTGGAAGGCCACCCGAGCGCGGGCGTTGCCGAAAAGTGGGAAAACAAAGATTTTAAAGTCTGGACCTTCCATCTGCGTAAAGACGCCAAATGGTCCAACGGCGAGCCGGTTACGGCCCAGGATTTCGTCTACAGCTGGCAGCGCCTGGCTGACCCGAAAACCGCTTCACCGTATGAAAGCTATCTGCAATACGGTCATATTACCAATATCGACGACATCATCGCCGGTAAAAAACCTGCCACCGATCTTGGCGTAAAAGCGATCGACGACCATACGCTGGAAGTGACCCTCAGCGAGCCGGTCCCGTATTTCTACAAACTGCTGGTGCACTCTTCCATGTCTCCGGTGCCTAAAGCCACCGTTGAGAAATTTGGCGAGAAATGGACCCAGCCGGCGAACATCGTGTCTAACGGCGCGTACAAACTGAAATCCTGGGTGGTGAACGAGCGCATCGTGCTTGAGCGCAACACCAACTACTGGGATAACGCGAAAACCGTTATCAACGAAGTGACCTATCTGCCTATCTCTTCTGAAGTGACCGACGTAAACCGCTACCGCAGCGGCGAAATCGACATGACCTATAACAACATGCCGATTGAACTGTTCCAGAAGCTGAAAAAAGAGATCCCGAAAGAAGTGCATGTCGACCCGTATCTGTGCACCTACTATTACGAGATCAACAACCAGAAAGCGCCGTTTAACGATCCGCGCGTACGTACCGCGCTGAAGCTGGGTCTGGATCGCGATATCATCGTCCATAAAGTGAAAAACCAGGGCGACCTGCCAGCCTATGGTTACACCCCGCCGTACACCGACGGTGCGAAATTCACCGAACCGGCCTGGTTCAAAATGAGTCAGGAACAACGTAACGCCGAAGCGAAAAAACTGCTGGCCGAAGCGGGCTATACCGCCGACAAGCCGCTGACGTTCGATCTGCTTTACAACACCTCCGATCTGCACAAAAAACTGGCGATTGCTGCCGCGTCCATCTGGAAGAAAAACCTGGGCGTGAACGTGAAGCTGGAAAACCAGGAGTGGAAAACCTTCCTGGACACCCGCCATCAGGGCAACTTTGACGTAGCGCGTGCGGGCTGGTGTGCGGATTACAACGAACCGACGTCCTTCCTGAACACCATGCTGTCCAACAGCTCCAACAATACCTCGCATTACAAGAGCGACGCGTTCGATAAAGTGATGCAGGAAACGCTGCAGGTGAGCGATGAAGGTCAGCGCAGCGAACTCTACAATAAAGCGGAGCAGCAGCTGGATAAAGATTCCGTCATCGTGCCGGTCTATTACTACGTAAACGCCCGTCTGGTGAAACCGTGGGTAGGTGGTTACACCGGTAAAGACCCGCTGGATAATGTCTACGTTAAAAACCTGTATATTATCAAACATTAATGGCAATTCGTGGGGCAGGATTTTCTGCCCCACTGTGTCTTATTTTTCCGTGAGTCAAAGGCACACGCCAGAAGGTACGGGCAATGTTGAAATTTATTTTACGTCGCTGTCTGGAAGCGATTCCGACGCTGTTTATCCTTATTACTATCTCCTTCTTTATGATGCGTCTCGCGCCGGGGAGTCCTTTTACCGGCGAACGTAATTTGCCGCCGGAAGTGATGGCGAATATCGAGGCGAAATATCATCTTAATGACCCCATCATGACCCAGTACTTCAATTATCTGAAGCAACTGGCGAAAGGTGATTTCGGTCCGTCCTTTAAATATAAGGACTATTCGGTTAACGATCTGGTGGCTTCCAGTTTCCCGGTTTCTGCGAAATTAGGGGCTGCGGCGTTTTTACTGGCCGTTATTTTAGGCGTAGCGGCAGGCGTTATGGCCGCGCTCAAGCAAAACACGAAGTGGGATTTCGCCGTCATGGGGGTGGCGATGACGGGCGTGGTCATACCGAGCTTCGTGGTCGCGCCGCTGCTGGTCATGATCTTCGCCATCACGCTGCACTGGTTGCCGGGCGGCGGCTGGAACGGCGGGGCGCTGAAATTCATGATCCTGCCGATGGTCGCGCTGTCGCTGGCTTACATCGCCAGTATCGCGCGTATCACCCGCGGTTCGATGATTGAAGTGCTGCACTCCAACTTTATTCGTACCGCCCGCGCCAAAGGGCTGCCGATGCGCCGCATTATACTGCGTCACGCGCTGAAGCCTGCGCTGCTGCCGGTGCTCTCCTATCTGGGGCCGGCATTTGTCGGGATCATCACCGGTTCGATGGTCATCGAAACCATCTACGGCCTGCCGGGCATCGGCCAGCTGTTCGTAAACGGCGCGCTGAACCGCGACTACTCGCTGGTACTGAGCCTGACGATTCTGGTCGGCGCGCTGACCATTCTGTTTAACGCGATCGTCGATGTGCTGTATGCCGTTATCGATCCGAAAATTCGTTACTGACACTGGAGTACGCCATGATGTTGAGTAAGAAAAACAGCGAGGCGCTGGAAAACTTCAGTGAAAAACTGGAAGTAGAAGGACGTAGCCTGTGGCAGGACGCCCGCCGTCGCTTTATGCATAACCGCGCGGCGGTCGCGAGTTTGATTGTTCTGGTGCTGATTGCGCTGTTCGTGACCCTGGCGCCGATGCTGTCGCAGTTCAGTTACTTCGATACCGACTGGGGCATGATGTCGAGCCCGCCGGATACTGAATCCGGCCACTGGTTCGGCACCGACTCTTCCGGGCGCGATCTGCTGGTGCGCGTCGCGATTGGCGGGCGTATCTCGCTGATGGTAGGCGTCGCGGCGGCGCTGGTGGCGGTGATTGTCGGCACGCTTTACGGTTCGCTTTCCGGCTATCTCGGCGGCAAAGTGGATTCGGTCATGATGCGTCTGCTGGAGATCCTCAACTCCTTCCCGTTCATGTTCTTCGTGATTCTGCTGGTGACCTTTTTTGGTCAAAATATCCTGCTGATTTTTGTCGCTATCGGGATGGTTTCCTGGCTTGATATGGCGCGTATCGTTCGCGGTCAGACGCTGAGCCTGAAACGCAAAGAGTTCATCGAGGCAGCCCAGGTGGGCGGCGTGTCGACGGCGAATATCGTGGTGCGTCATATCGTACCGAACGTGCTGGGCGTCGTGGTGGTTTACGCCTCCCTGCTGGTGCCAAGCATGATCCTGTTTGAATCTTTCTTAAGCTTCCTCGGCCTCGGTACGCAGGAGCCGCTCAGCTCCTGGGGCGCGCTGCTGAGCGATGGCGCCAACTCGATGGAAGTATCGCCCTGGCTGCTGCTCTTCCCGGCGGGTTTCCTGGTGGTCACCCTGTTTTGTTTTAACTTTATCGGCGATGGCCTGCGTGATGCCCTCGACCCGAAAGATCGTTAAGGAGTGCCGCCATGAGCACCATTGAACTCTCTGCGCCGCAACAGACCGCGGCGTCTCAAGCGACGCTGCTTGACGTTAAAGATTTGCGCGTCACATTTGAAACTCCGGATGGCGATGTCACCGCCGTCAACGACCTGAACTTCAGCCTGCGCGCCGGGGAAACGCTCGGCATCGTCGGCGAATCCGGCTCCGGCAAATCCCAGACGGCGTTCGCGCTGATGGGCCTGCTTGCCGCCAACGGCCGCATCGGCGGGTCGGCGAAGTTCAACGGCCGTGAAATCCTCAACCTGCCGGAGCGCGAGTTAAACCGCCTGCGCGCCGAGCAGATTTCGATGATTTTCCAGGATCCAATGACCTCGCTGAACCCGTATATGCGTGTTGGCGAGCAGCTGATGGAAGTGTTGATGCTGCATAAAAGCATGAGCAAAGCCGAAGCGTTTGAGGAATCGGTCCGGATGCTGGACGCGGTCAAAATGCCGGAAGCGCGCAAGCGCATGCGCATGTATCCGCATGAATTCTCGGGCGGTATGCGCCAGCGCGTGATGATCGCCATGGCGCTGCTGTGTCGTCCTAAGCTCCTGATTGCCGATGAGCCGACCACTGCGCTCGACGTGACCGTTCAGGCGCAGATCATGACGCTGCTGAATGAGCTTAAGCGTGAATTCAACACCGCTATTATTATGATCACCCACGACCTCGGCGTGGTTGCGGGCATCTGTAATAAAGTGCTGGTGATGTACGCGGGCCGCACCATGGAATATGGCGCAGCGCGCGACGTGTTCTACGATCCGGCGCACCCGTATTCCATCGGTCTGCTCAACGCCGTCCCGCGCCTCGACGCGGAAGGCGAATCTCTGCTCACTATTCCGGGTAATCCGCCGAACCTGCTGCGCCTGCCGAAAGGGTGTCCGTTCCAGCCGCGCTGTCCGCACGCGATGGAAATTTGCAGCACGACGCCGCCGCTGGAAGAGTTCGCCCCAGGCCGCCTGCGCGCCTGCTTTAAACCGGTGGAGGAGCTGAAATGAGCACCGTAGCTGAAGAGAGAAAAGTTCTGCTCGAAGTGGCCGATCTCAAGGTGCATTTCGACATTAAAGACGGCAAACAGTGGTTCTGGCAGCCGTCCAAAACGTTAAAAGCGGTCGACGGCGTCACGCTGCGCCTGTATGAGGGCGAAACGCTGGGCGTGGTAGGGGAGTCCGGCTGCGGAAAATCCACGTTCGCGCGCGCGATTATTGGTCTGGTGAAAGCCACCAGCGGCCGCGTGGCGTGGCTTGGCAAAGATCTGCTGGGCATGAAGCAGGAAGAGTGGCGCGATGTGCGCAGCGATATCCAGATGATTTTCCAGGATCCGCTGGCGTCGCTGAATCCGCGTATGACCATTGGCGATATCATCGCCGAGCCGCTGCGCACCTATCATCCGAAAATGCCGCGTCAGGAAGTGCGTGACCGCGTCAAAGCGATGATGATGAAAGTGGGCCTGCTGCCAAACCTGGTTAACCGCTATCCGCATGAGTTTTCCGGCGGTCAGTGCCAGCGTATCGGCATCGCCCGCGCGCTAATTCTTGAGCCGAAGCTGATTATCTGCGACGAACCGGTCTCCGCGCTCGATGTGTCCATTCAGGCGCAGGTGGTGAACCTGCTGCAGAAACTGCAGCGTGAAATGGGGCTGTCGCTGATTTTTATCGCCCACGATCTCGCCGTGGTGAAGCACATTTCCGATCGCGTTCTGGTGATGTATCTGGGGCATGCTGTGGAGCTTGGCACCTACGATGAGGTTTATCATCATCCGCTGCACCCTTATACCCGCGCGCTGATGTCGGCGGTGCCAATCCCTGACCCGGATCTCGAAAAGAATAAAACCATTCAGTTGCTTGAGGGCGAGCTGCCGTCGCCTATCAATCCACCGTCGGGCTGCGTGTTCCGCACACGTTGCCCGATGGCTGGCCCGGAATGCGCCCAGACGCGTCCGGTGCTGGAAGGCAGTTTCCGCCATGCGGTTTCCTGTCTGAAGGTGGACCCGTTATAATCGCAAGGGCTGGCAGGTGCCAGCCCTTTTCTTTTGCGAGGACAACGTGTCACGGATAACCGAATATCGTCAGCGCGCCTACCATTTCCTTTTCGATCAGCATCAGCGCAGCGGCCGACGCTTTGAAGCGCTCTGCGGGCTGTTCGCGCTCTTCAGCGTCATTGTCGTTTTTATCGAGTCCGGTCTCGGCACGCAGTATCATCTCTCTTATGACGAATGGCATATCTTCGTCCTGCTGGAGATAGGCATTACGGGCGTCTTTACGGTGGAATATCTGCTGCGCCTGCTGGTCTGGCCGAATCCGGCGCGCTATGCGCTGAGCTTCTGGGGCATTATCGATCTGGCGACAACGCTGCCGCTTTATGTGCTCTGGCTCTGGCCGGAGCTGGGCATTAACTATCTCTTTATCTGGCGAGCCTTACGCGCTGTGCGTGTGCTGAGGATCCTGAAGCTGCTGCGGATGATGTCATCCACCAGCGTGCTCTGGCAGGCGATAGTCAATGCGCGTCACCAACTCATCGCGTTCTATGCGTTTATTTCCATCGTCATGGTAATTGCGGGCGCGCTGATGTATGGCATCGAAGGCGCGTCGAGCGGGTTCAATACGCTGGGCACGTCAGTCTACTGGGCGGTGGTGACGGTGACGACGGTCGGTTACGGAGATATCACGCCGCATACCGCAGGCGGGCGCGCGGTGGCCTCGCTGCTCATTCTGATTGGCTATTCGGTGATTGCCATTCCGACCGGCATTATTACCTCGCAAATGACCAACGCGCTGGCAGAGAAAAAAGAGGCGCAGCGCTGCCCGGCCTGCGGCGCGAAATATCAAAAGCAGGCGAACTATTGTCAGGAATGCGGTGAGAAAATAGCGGGCGGGAAACCATAGCGCGGCGAAAGCCGCGCCGCTGGCGATTACTCACGCCACAGAATGTGGCACAGCTTGTGGTCTTTTTCGCGGCACAGCAGCACGCGGGCAAAAACGTCGGTAATTTCGTCGCCGTCATTCTCCGCAAGGCCAATAACCACTTCCGAAAAGAAATCCGGGTTCAGATCGTAATCGACATGCGAAAGCCACTCTTCAGACGGATCGAACAGCTCCGCGCCGCCGCGCTCTTCAAACTGTAAATTAAACAGAATGATATCTGCCGGGTCGAGATTATCCGCCGCCAACTCCAGAAAAATATCGTAAGCCTGTTCGAGCGTTTCGTCTTCCGTCAGGCGGTTATTCAGATCCATTTCCATCGTGACTACCCCAGTAAATGATGTTGGGCACGTTTTACAGCAACGGGCTGAAGAAGTAAAACAGTCGCTCCACCACGCGCTGCCAGAATGGACGTTTCACCCACAGGCGCGCATCCAGCAGGCGCGAGCGGGAGATATAATCATCCTGCACTTCGGCCAGATCGGCGCCAAAACCGGCGTCGTCAATGACCAGCGTAATTTCAAAGTTAAGCCACAGACTGCGCATATCCAGATTGACGGTGCCGACCAGGCTCAGCTCGCCATCGACCAGCACGCTTTTGGTATGCAGCAGCCCGCCTTCAAACTGATAAATCTTCACGCCCGCCGCCAGCAGCTCGCTGAAGAAGGCGCGGCTCGCCCAGCCCACCAGCAGGGAGTCGTTTTTACGCGGCAGAATAATGCTGACATCCACGCCGCGCTGCGCCGCCGTGCAAATAGCGTGCAACAGGTCGTCGCTCGGCACGAAGTAGGGCGTGGTCATAATCAGATATTCGCGCGCCGCATACACCGAGGTCAGCAGGGCCTGATGAATGAGATCTTCCGGGAAGCCCGGCCCGGAGGCGATGGTATGGATCGTGTGCCCGCTGGCCTGCTCAAACGGCATGATATTGGCATCCGGCGGAGGCGGCAGCAGGCGTTTGCCGGTTTCAATCTCCCAGTCGCAGGAGTAGACGATGCCCATCGCGGTGGCGACGGGGCCTTCCATACGCGCCATCAGATCCACCCACTGACCGACGCCCGCGTCCTGTTTGAAAAAGCGCGGGTCGACCATATTCATACTGCCGGTGTAGGCAATATAGTTATCTATCATTATCATTTTGCGATGCTGGCGCAGGTCCATACGGCGCAGGAAAACACGCATCAGGTTAACCTTCAGCGCCTCTACGACTTCGATGCCTGCGTTACGCATCATGCCCGCCCAGGGGCTGCGAAAGAACGCGACGCTGCCCGCGGAGTCCAGCATCAGGCGGCAGTGCACGCCGCGCCGGGCCGCCGCCATCAGCGATTCCGCAACCTGATCGGCCATCCCGCCGGGCTGCCAGATATAAAAGACCATCTCGATATTATGGCGGGAGAGCTGAATATCGCGGATCAGCGCCTGCATCACGTCGTCGGAAGAGGTCAGCAGTTGCAGCTGATTGCCTTTAACGCCCGCGATGCCCTGACGGCGCTCGCAAAGCTGGAACAGGGCGCTCGCCACCGCGCTGTTTTCTTCGGCGAAGATATGTTTACAGGCTTTAAGATCGCTAAGCCATTTGGCCGTCGAGGGCCACATGGCGCGGGCGCGTTCGGCGCGGCGTTTGCCCAGATGCAGCTCGCCGACCGACAGATACGCCACTATCCCGACCAGCGGCAGAATATAAATGACAAGCAGCCAGGCCATGGCGGAAGGGACGGCGCGGCGTTTCATCAGAATACGTAACGTGACGCCTGCGATGAGTAGCCAGTATCCCAGAATGATCAGCCAACTCACTACCGTGTAGAAGGTGGTCATAGTTTAAAAATCCTTTAAAAAGCGTATCGTTAAGAGTTTACGCACAACCCTGTCGCGCTCCAATCAGAACCTGTCAGAAAAGGGCTGGTCTGCCGGCGGGAAGGGGCTATAATGACGGTTCTGTTTCAGTCAAGAGTATCAGAAATGAGGCGTAGTAGAACCGAAGTTGGGCGCTGGCGCATGCAGCGGCAGTCTCAACGGCGTAAAGCTCGCTGGCTGGAAGCGCAATCCCGACGCAATATGCGAATTCACGCTATCAGAAAATGTCTTGTGAATCGTCAGCGCAATTCGTTGCTGTTCGCCATCCACGATCGCTAAACGTAGTGAAAGGGCACCGCCTGCGGTGCCCCGAAATATCCCCGCAACGGCCTCTGTTTTCACCTGCATTTTCGCCGCGCGAATTACGGCAAATTCCTCCTTTTTTCACCTCATTACTCTTCATGGCAATAAGATAAATTTGGCGACGCGACTTCCCGCGTCGCGCTAATGGATTTAAATAAAATTAGGAATATTCTGGTATAAGAAATCGACAGCCTGAAAGTGGGAATTTTAAATATTTGCAATCTGAGAATATGCTGAGTAAACAGAAAGAACATTATGTAAATCATGCGTTTAAAATACTTTTCGAAACTTAACGTAAATTCACAATTTGTAATATATGGTGTATTCCCGCCGGTGATAATTGCTCTTATGTAAAATGAAGCATTTTTAATGTTATTTCCGGCGATTGTTTCTGGTCAGGCCAGGGTAGATTAAGGTTATCGACAGCTTGTATTCCTACAGGTACAACTTACATCCGTGACTGCTGGAGCGTTTATGACTAAGCAAGAGGAATTTCTGACAGAAATCCATAAATTTTTGTTACGCAAGGGAGCCTGCGGCGCAAGACCCAGAACCGTTGAAGACAGAACATTAACGAGTGGAATTTTTGGCTTTGCTAAAGAGGCCGTGACCGTCAGCCAGCGCCTGCCTGAGAGCGTCTCCGCCTGCGAGGCGGCACGTCAGTTCGTGACGTCCCATAAATGTCATAGCGCACGAAACCACGCCCCGGCAACGGTGCTGCAACTGGTGCAGGGCGGCAAGTAATACGCTATCAGGTAAAATGGCCGCGCAAAAAAAGGGCACACCGAAGGTTAATGCCCTTTGCACTACGCAGCCTGTCGGCCGCGGTCAGAATACTTTTTTATAAGGCTTCACCGCGACGGTTTTATAAACGCCAGCGGCGATGTACGGGTCTGCCTCCGCCCAGGCCTGCGCCTCCTCCAGCGAGGTGAACTCCGCAATTACCGTTGAGCCGGTAAAACCTGCCGCACCCGGATCGTTGCTGTCTACCGCAGGCATTGGCCCTGCGGTCAGCAGACGCCCCTCATCCCGTAACAGCTGCAAACGCGCCAGATGCGCAGGACGCACCGACTGACGCTTTTCCAGTGAATCAGCCACATCTTCCGCGTAAATGACATAAAGCATGTCGCACTCCTTTTTATGAAACGGCAAGGTAAATAACGGTAGGTGAAAGCCAGCAGGTGTGCAACGCAAAGTTGAACGGGCTGTTAAATCCTTAACATTCAAGCGGGTTTTTTCAGCGGTTCGCCAGAGAAACCGCAAGGAACCGGGCTGAGTTGTTGAATATGATTGCTATTTGCATTTAAAATTAAGCTCTCATTCATTCAGTGAAACGACTATGACTTCCATGACCCTTGATATGCCTCGCCGTTTTCCGTGGCCGACGCTACTGTCCGTCGCGATCCACGGCGCGATTGTGGCGGCGGCCGTGCTTTATACCTCGGCAAATCAGGTGGTTGAAATGCCTGCGCCATCGCAGCCGATTTCAGTAACGATGGTCGCGCCTGAATCGCTGGAGCCGCCGAAGCCTGAAGTCGTACCGCCGCCGCCGGAGCCTGTGGCAGAGCCAGAGCCGGAACCCGAGGTAGTGCCGGAGCCGCCGAAAGCGGCGCCGGTTGTTATCGAAAAACCGAAGCCGAAACCGAAGCCTAAGCCGAAACCTAAACCGGTGAAAAAGGTGGAGGAGCCCGCGAAGCGGGAAGTGAAACCGGCCGAACCTCGCCCGGCGTCGCCGTTTGAGAATAATACGCCGACGCGCACTACCGCGACGGCGTCGCGCCCGGCGCCCGCCGCGCCTGCGAATGTCGCGCCCGCAGGCCCGCGCGCGTTAAGCCGCAACCAGCCGCAATATCCGGCGCGCGCCTATGCGCTGCGTATGGAAGGGCAGGTGCGCGTGAAGTTTGATGTGGCGGCGGATGGCAGCGTGGAAAATGTGCAGATCCTGTCCGCTAAACCCGCCAATATGTTTGAGCGCGAAGTGAAACAGGCGATGCGCAAATGGCGCTATGAAGCCGGTAAGCCCGGCACGGGCCTGATTGTGAATATCGTGTTCCGCATCAATGGCGGCGCCACCATGCAGTAACGCTGCATGTGAAAAAAAGCCAGAGCATTGTCTCTGGCTTTTTTACGTCGTCACGCCACCGGCGGCAGCGGGCGTGGTTTGCCGTCGTCATCGACCGCGACATAAATGAACAGCGCCTCGGTCGCGCGGTAGCGCTGGCCAAGCGGCTCGGAAGAAACCTTCTTCACCCACACTTCAATATTAATCGTCACCGATGTATTGCCGCGCTTCACGCAACGGGCGTAACAGCACACCACATCGCCAACCGCGACCGGGCGCAGGAACGTCATGCCGTCGACGCGTACCGTCACCACGCGGCCATGGGCTATCTCTTTGGCAAGGATCGCGCCGCCAATGTCCATCTGGGCCATCAGCCAGCCGCCAAAAATATCGCCATTGGCGTTGGTGTCGGCGGGCATCGCCAGGGTACGTAAAACCAGTTCACCTTGAGGCGTGGTTTGCTCTGTCGTCATGGGGCTTCTCAGCTAGTGTTATCAGTGAATGGCTTGCGCCCGAAGGGCGCGAAGCGACGGTATAATAACACCGGTTGCAGGCGGGTAAAGGCTGGAAAAAACGGGGAAAGCGGGGCTATCTTGCGGTGGTGAAAGGGGAGGCGCGAACCTCCCCCTGGGTTTATCAGAACGACATCGTTACACCAGCGTAGTACGCGCGGCCCGGTTCGTTATACGTGGAGGCGCCTTCGTTTTCGCGGTACAGCGTTTTGTCGAACAGATTGCTGACCCCGCCGTTCAGGCGCAGATCTTTCGTCAGCGCATAGTTAATGCCCACGCCGACGACGGAATAGGCGCCTACTTCTTTACGGGAAAGATTGCCGTCGCCTTCAACACGAATTTCAGCGGCCTGGCGCGGTTTCTGGCGGCCGTAGAAAGTCCAGTTCAGGTTGGTGGAGAGTTTGTCATTCACCTGCCAGTCGAGCATGGTGTTCACGGTATATTTCGGGATAACCGACAGCGGGTTGCCGTTCTTTTTCATCTCCGACTTAATCATATACGTCGCGTTGGTGCGCCAGCTCAGCGTCTCTTTCATGACAGGAATGGTCAGATTGCCTTCGAGGCCTTCCACCACGGCTTTACCGCCGTTTTCCCAGCGCAGAATATTGTTGCCGTTAGAGGCAAACCCCACCACGCGATCGCCGGAGACGATTTTGTTGCGGTAATCATTACGGAACCAGGTCAGGCCCGCATCAAAACCGTCTTGTGTGTATTCCAGCCCAATCTCTTTATTGATGCTGATTTCTGGTTTCAAATCATCATTGCCCAGCAGATAACAGCTCCCGCTCACTCCAATCGGGCAACCATTGCCGCGCGTGGCAAGCAGATAGCCTTTGCTCGACTGATACAGGTTTGGCGCTTTAAAGGCGCGCGCGATACCGGCTTTCAGCTTCACGTTATCGCCAAGCTCCTGAGAAACGTTCAGGCTCGGGCTCCAGTTGCCGCCAGACTGGTTGTGGTGATCGTAACGCAGCCCCGGAATAACGGCGGTGCCGGGCAGCACGTCGATATTATCTTCAAACCAGACCGCGCCCGTGGTGGCGCTGTTTTTACTGCTGCGCGAGGCGGCGTCGCCGGAAATATCGCCAATGGTGATGTTACTGGCATTGGTGGACTGCATGGAGGCTGGATCGTCAAGCTCCTCACGATCCCATTCGGCGCCGAGCGTGACGGTCTGATCCACAAGCCACGCCAGCGGCACGTTGATTTCACTGCTGGCGCGATAGTTTTCCAGGCGGCTGGTGGTGTATTTCTCATTGGTTATCATGCCTTCGACGCGGCCGGTGGTGCCTTCCTGAAGACGGGTATTATTGGTCTTCTCATAATAGAAGCCGCTTTTCGACTGGCCCCAGTCCCAGATGCCGTTATGGGTAATACCATAGCTCTGGCGATACATCCGGTTGGTTTCGTGACCATAAAGCAAAGGAATGAGACCGTTCGGGCTGGCGTTACTGTTGCTGTTCTGCGTGTCGCCTGCGTAGATATTGCCCTGGCGGCTGTAGCCATATTCAAAATCGAGGATCTGCTCCGGCGTCATTTTCCAGGAGATAACGCTGTTGATGTCTTTATTGCGCACGCCTTCGCGCCCGGCGGCGTAAGAGCCGTTCTGCGCGGTATTGATATCGTAATCGTCAGCGTCGGTTTTGTTGAAATTGCCGTACAGGCGCATCGTTAGCGCATCGCCCGCCAGCGGGCCGCTCAGGCTGAAGTTAGCGCGGCGGGTGGCGCCTTCTTTGTCATTTTCCGGCTGGTTGGTGAAAAGCGAAAGAGAGCCGTGCCAGTCATTGGTTGGGCGTTTAGTGATGATATTTACCACACCGCCCGCGGCGCCGCTGCCGTAACGCGCCGCCGCCGGGCCGCGCAATACTTCGATGCGCTCAACCATTTCCGCAGGCACCCAGTTGGTGTCGCCGCGTGTGTCGCGCTCGCCGCGCCAGCTGTAGCGTACCGCGTTGCGTGAGCTGACCGGGACGCCGTCGACCAGAATCAACGTGTTTTCCGGGCCCATGCCGCGAATGTCAATCTGGCGATTGTTGCCCCGACTGCCGCTGGCGCTGTTGCCGGTCAGGTTGACGCCGGGCATTTTGCGAATAATGTCTGAAAGGTCGTTTACCGGCGGATCTTTCTCAATGTCATCCGCCGTAATAATGGAGACGCCGGGCTGTTGTTTCAGCGCCTGTTCGGCCGTTGCCTGAACCACCATGACATCGCCGTCGTCCACGTCAGCCGCCTGCGCCGCTGTCGCGCCGCTACCGAGAAGTGAGGCTACCGCCAGCGCCAGCGGTGTGCGAATCCCGTGCTTTTTTTCAAACATTATCAATTATTCCATTATGTGTAGAAATGTAATTGCTGACCCGCATGATAATGATAATAATTATCATTACAACATTAAGTCGGGATTCTTCATGATTTCTCCACAATTGCTTCATCATTGCGCATGTGACTGTAATGGCTTACAAAAAAAGTGGGATAACTGAAGTGAGGGGTAAATCGCGCATAAAAAAACGCCCCCGGGCGCTAACCGCAGGGGCGTTTTTTTCAGTAAAACAGCCGGAGAACTACTTCTCTTCTTGCGGCATATGACGATAAATGTAAACGCCGCTCAGCAGCGTAAAGACCAGCGTCAGGCCGGGAATAGCGAACACTTTGAAATTCATCCATACCGCTTCCGGAAGCCAGAACGCGACGTAGATATTCAGCAGACCGCAGAAGATGAAAAAGAGCGCCCAGGCGATATTAAGCCGGGACCAGGCGTGTGGCGGCAGTGTTATCTCTTTGCCCAGCATGCTCTGGATCAGCGGCTTTTTCATTACCCACTGGCCAATCAGCAGCGCACCCGCAAACAGCGCGTAAATGATGGTGACTTTCCACTTGATGAATTCCGCATTGTGGAAATAGATAGTCAGCCCGCCGAACACCGCGACCAGCACAAACGTCACCAGGGTCATTTTTTCGACCTTGCGGTATTTGTACCAGCTAAAAATCACCGCCAGCGCGGTGGCGACGATCAGCGCCCCGGTCGCCCAGAAAATGTCATGTAATTTATAAAAGACAAAAAAGACGATCAGCGGCAAAAAATCGAGTAACTGCTTCATACATCGGTTCCGTAAGAAGGCCCGCGAGCGACCATCGCCGCGGGCGGAAGGGTTATTCCCGGATAAGCATATACAACCGGAATAGATAAATGAGGAGCAGCGCGGTCAGCAGGTTGCTCAGCGTTCCCGCGACCACGGCGCCGATTTGCGGCGTCAGCGCGGCAAAAGCAGGTGCAAACAGCAGCAGGGCGGTGCGGGCCAGTAACCATACCAGCACCGCAGGGGCGACCAGGCGCATATTGCGCCACGCCAGCCGCATACTGTTACGCATCGCGCCAAATATCCCGGCTTTATCCTGCGCCATCATCACCGGCGCCAGCGACAGCACAATCGCGAGGATCACGCCCGGCACCACCACCAGCAGAATACCCATCTGCACCAGGAAGGTGGTCAGGAAAATAAGGATAAACAGGCGCGGCAGCAGCGGGGCGGAGGCGCCGATGGCGCGTAGCGCGCTGACGTTCTGCCCGGCGGACACCGCTTGAATGAGCAGCAGCACGCCGCCCACCAGCAACGTATTGCCGAACATGCCGGAAAAGGTCGACGCCGCCGACGCTTTCAGCAGAACCTGCTGTTGCTCCGGCGTCATATTTTGCACCAGTTCGAACAGGCTGGCGCTGTTGCTCATCGCGTCGCCCTCGCTAAGAATCGCCAGTTGATCCGCGCCAGGCGTAAAGGCGTGGCCGAGGATCATAGAAATAAAGGCGCAAAGCAGCGCA
Organism: Cronobacter sp. EKM101R; assembly: GCF_963888145.1. Classification (NCBI taxonomy): domain Bacteria; kingdom Pseudomonadati; phylum Pseudomonadota; class Gammaproteobacteria; order Enterobacterales; family Enterobacteriaceae; genus Cronobacter; species Cronobacter sp. EKM101R. The sequence goes on from NZ_CAWPHW010000001.1 coordinate 715,658, forward strand.
ATCAGCAGGATGGTGACCAGCTGATTGCGGAAAAAATTACCCGTGTCACGGTAAACGGATTTTGCCGTGATAGACATGCACTCTCCTTGGGTTGGCAGATATTATTCCGCCGGCAATTGTACCCTGGATGATGGCGCAGTGGCAGCGCTGTAAAGCGGCGCGGCAGGTAAGGAATTGTCAGGAAGCGGCGGCAGGCCGTAGCGGGCGCGGGCGCGATTGCACGCCTCGTTAACCACGCCGCCTTCGCCGGACATGGCGAACTCACGACACGGCGACGGCCGGTTTTCATACACCGTGCAGCGCACCGCCTCGCCGGGCGTACCTTCCAGCGCCGCGCAGCGGCACTGTTTCTGGTTAGTGCCGCTCATGCAGCGCAGAAAAGGAGTGAGCGGCTCGGTAAGCGCCGCCGGGACAGGGCCGCCCGCGTCATCCGCCTCGGCCCAGTAGAAAGAGACACGAAAATAAGCACAACAGGCACCGCACGTCATGCACGGATTGAGATCGCTCATCATTCACCTGCAACTAAACAACGTATCGTTTCAAAATTGTGAAGAAACTAAATTATTCCCGCCCGGAAGGACTTGCAAGAGGGCATGCGAGATATATTTTGGGGCTGCGGAAAGGGAAAAATTGACCTGAAATCAAATTCATCGGAGCCGCAAGGCTGGCAAAAATTAATTCAGATCAATGAATGTTAAATTAGCAGCCCGAATGTGATCTGTGTTGGATCACTTCTTAACTCGTAGTGAGTATATTCACCCGGCAAATAAAACCACAAAAGGGAAACGGGAATGAAAAAACTCATCGTGGCGGTGGCGTTAGCGGGTTGTTTTTCGGGTATGGCGTCTGCGCATGAAGCGGGTGATTTCTTTATGCGCGCAGGTACGGCGACCGTGCGTCCGTCAGAGGGCTCTGACAACGTGCTGGGTATGGGCGGCTTTAAGGTCAACAACAATACGCAGCTCGGCCTGACCTTTACGTATATGGCGACCGACAATATCGGCGTGGAACTGCTGGCGGCGACGCCGTTCCGTCATAAGGTGGGCCTCGGCCCGACGGGCGATCTCGCGACCGTGCACCAACTGCCGCCTACCTTAATGGCGCAGTGGTATTTCGGCGATTCGCAAAGCAAAGTGCGTCCTTATATCGGTGCGGGTATTAACTACACCACATTCTTTGACGAAGATTTTAACGATACCGGTAAAAAAAGTGGCTTAAGCGATTTGAGCGTTGACGATTCCTGGGGCGCGGCAGGTCAGGTGGGTCTGGATTACATGGTGAATAAAGACTGGCTGATTAACATGTCCGTCTGGTACATGGATATCGACACTACCGTGAAATTCAAAGCGAACGGCCAGCAGCAGAATATCGATACGCGTCTCGACCCGTGGGTCTTTATGTTCTCGGCGGGCTACCGTTTCTGAGCACGCGTCAGCGCGTTTCTCAGCAATAAAAAAACCAACCTCGACGGGTTGGTTTTTTTATTGCTGCCGGGTGAAGCGGAAAACCGGCTTCTCGCGACTTGCGGCACTTAACATCCTTCGGCACCACACGTCAGTTAAACGCGCTGGCGGCAGCCTGACGCATAATGCGGTTGGCCTCATCCCATTTGCGGGCGTTTCGTTTGGTTAACGCTTCACGTGCTGCACGGCGAGCTTTATTCATCATATGCTGGTTAATCATCTTCACCTCCACCCTTTCCCGTAATCCAGCCAGACCGTTCTGGCTGCGATTGCGCGTTACGTTTTCACGCGGTTTATGGTCTGAAGTCAGTTGCCACACCTCCTCCGACGATCCGGCCGGGGCGGCGTCTGTGCCGCTGTGTGTGGCTCCAACGCTTTCTGTCACCGAAACCTGCCGTTTCCCTTCCGGCGGGTCCGCAAACCATGTGGCGTTTGCAGCCGGGGCTTCGTTGTCATGAGAATAAGTTTTGGTCAGGAATGCGACGGCCGCCTTAAGATTTTGCTCAAAAGCCGATCGTATCGCTGGACTCGCAAGGAAAATTGTGAATGAAAATCGGGATGTCCCTGATATTCAGGGAAATAAAAAGCGCGAGGGCTCGCGCTTTTTATTTCAAAAGACAACGTTATGCGGGCAAACTGGCCGCTTTCAGCTGGCGGACAAACGTTTTCAGCGCGTCAAGCATCGCCGCGCGATCGTTTAGATTGTTCTCAATGATCTTCACGATCGCCGAACCAGAGATCGCGCCAGCGGCACCCGCTTCAATGGCGGCTTTGACCTGCGCAGGCTCAGAGATCCCAAAGCCCTGTAACGGGGGGGCTGCGTGATATTCGGTAAGCTTCTCTATGAGATGGTTTAGCGGCAGCGCGGCGCGGTTTTCCGCGCCCGTCACCCCGGCGCGCGAGAGCAAATAGGTGTAGCCGCGGCCGTAAGACGCTATCTGGCGCAGCAGATCGTCATCGGCGTTCGGCGGGCAGATGAAAATCGGCGCGACGTTATGGCGCATCGCCGCCTGGCGGAACGGGGCAGATTCTTCCACCGGCACGTCGGCCACCAGCACCGAATCCACGCCCACGGCGGCGCAGCGGGCATAGAACTCATCCACGCCGCGGCTAAACACCAGGTTGGCGTACATTAAAAGCCCGATGGGCAGGTCCGGGTATTTCTGGCGCACCGCGGCCAGCATTTCAAAGCACTGATCCGGCGTGGTGCCAGAGGCGAAGGCGCGTAGCGTCGCGCTCTGGATAGTCGGTCCGTCCGCCAGCGGATCGGAGAACGGAATACCGAGTTCCAGCGCGTCGGCGCCGCCTTCCACCAGCGCGTCGATAATCTGCAACGACTGCTCAGGCGACGGGTCGCCGAGCGTCACAAAGGGAACAAACGCGCCTTCCTTACGGGCTGCCAGGCGGTCAAACAGCTGCTCATAACGCTCCATTACATTTCCCCTCGTGCTTTGAAAATATCGTGAACGGTGAAGATATCTTTATCGCCGCGCCCGGACAGGTTAACGACCAGCAACTGCTCTTTTTCGGGATCGGCGCGCATCATTTTCAGCGCATGGGCGAGGGCGTGAGACGACTCCAGCGCCGGGATGATCCCCTCCTGACGGCAGAGCGTTTTAAAGGCTTCCAGCGCTTCGTCATCGGTAATCGAGACATATTCCGCGCGTCCGATGCTGTTCAGGTATGCATGTTGCGGCCCGACAGACGGGAAATCGAGACCGGCGGAGATAGAGTAAGATTCTTCAATCTGGCCGTCGTCCGTCTGCATCATCGGCGCTTTCATACCGAAGTAAATTCCCACGCGTCCGTGTTTGAGCGGCGCGCCGTGTTCACCGGTTTCAATGCCATGACCGGCAGGCTCGACGCCAATCAGGCCGACGCTCGTTTCGTTAATGAAATCCGCAAACATGCCGATGGCGTTGGAGCCGCCGCCGACGCAGGCGATCACGGCATCCGGCAGGCGGCCTTCTTTTTCCATAATCTGCACGCGCGTCTCTTCGCCGATCATGCGCTGGAATTCACGCACGATAGTCGGGAACGGGTGCGGGCCTGCGGCGGTGCCGAGCATATAGTGCGCACGGTCATAGCTGCCGGACCAGTCGCGCAGCGCCTCGTTGCACGCATCTTTGAGCGTCGCGGAGCCGCTGTACACCGGAATGACTTCCGCGCCCATCAGCTTCATGCGGAACACGTTTGGCGACTGGCGCTCGACATCTTTCGCCCCCATATAGATGCGGCACTTCAGGCCGAGCAGGGCGCTCGCCAGCGCTGACGCCACGCCGTGCTGGCCTGCGCCGGTTTCGGCGATGATTTCAGTTTTGCCCATGCGTTTGGCAAGCAGCGCCTGTCCCAACACCTGGTTGGTTTTATGCGCGCCGCCGTGCAGCAGATCTTCACGCTTAAGATACAGCGTGGTGCGGGTGCCTTCGGTGAGGTTCTGACATTTGGTCAGCGCCGTCGGGCGCCCGGCATAGTTTTTTAAAAGATCGGTGAACTGCGCCTGGAATTCCGCGTCGCTCTGGGCGCTGACGAACGCCTCTTCCAGCTGACGCAGGGCGGGCATCAGGATCTGCGGCACATACATGCCGCCGAATTCGCCAAAATAGGGATTTAACAGTGTGCTCATTATTATCTTCCTTTAGTAAGCCCGCAGGGTTCTGAATACCGCCGCCAGTTTGTCGCTATCTTTGATGCCCGGCGCGCGCTCCACCCCGGAGTTAAAATCGAGCCCCGCGCAGCCAAGCTGTGCGGCCTGAACGCAATTATCGGCGCCAAGACCGCCCGCCAGCATCACGTTGTCCAGCGTCTGCCCTTCAAGCAGAGACCAGTCGAAGCGCTGGCCGCTGCCGCCCTGGCCGTTATCCAGTACGTAGCGGTCAACATACTGCAGATTACGCGGCGGCAGCACATGGCTGACGCTTTGCGCTTTCCAGATAGCGGTCGTTTCCGGCAGGCTGGCGCGCAGGGCGCTGATGTAAGTCTGGTCTTCGTCGCCGTGCAACTGGACGGCGGCAAGGGAAAACGCGTTGGCTTTCGCGACGACATCCTCCACCGGCGCGTCGCGGAACACGCCGACATAGCGCAGCGGGGCGGCGTCGATCACCGCACGCGCCTGTTCATCAGTGACGGCGCGCGGCGACGCGTCGACAAAAATCAGGCCGCCGAAGACCGCGCCCGCCTGCAGCGCGCTCTGCGCGTCCTCCGGACGGGTCAGCCCACACACTTTGTTTTCGCCAAGCAACACCTGACGCACCGCGGTTTCCAAATCATCATGCTCCATCAGCGCGGAGCCAATCAGGAAGCCGTTGGCGAAGCGGCTTAACTCACGTACCTGGCCATAAGTATGAATGCCGGATTCGCTAATCACCGTTACGCCGTGACCCAGGCGCGGCGCCAGTTCGCGGGTGCGGTTCAAATCGATGGAGAGATCGCGCAGGTCGCGGTTATTAATGCCGACCACTTTCGCCTCAAGGCGCAGGGCGCGCTCCAGCTCCTCTTCATTGCTGACTTCGGTCAGCACGCCCATGCCGAGGCTGTGCGCCACCGCCGCGAGCTGGCGATACTGGTCATCGTCCAGCACCGAGAGCATCAGCAGACAGGCGTCCGCCTGATAAAAGCGCGCCAGGTAAATCTGGTACGGGTCGATAATAAAGTCTTTGCACAGCACCGGCTGGGGGGCGATAGCGCTGACGATGGGCAGAAAATCGAAGCTGCCCTGGAAATATTTCTCGTCGGTCAGCACCGAGATCGCCGAGGCGTGATGCTTGTACACGCCAGCGATGCGCGCCGGGTCGAAATCGCTGCGGATCACGCCTTTGGACGGCGACGCCTTTTTGCACTCCAGGATAAAAACGGTGCGGGCGCCACGCAGCGCGTCATAAAAGCGGCGCGTGCTCGGCACGACATCATTCTGAAAGCTCGCCAGCGGCTGCTGTGCCTTGCGGGCTTCCACCCACAGCGCTTTATCCGCGACGATTTTCGCTAAAACGGTTTCCATCTCTTATCCTCTTGCTGCCAGTGCGGTAACACGGTCATAAGCGGCGCCGCTGCGCAACACCGCCAGCACTTTACGTGCGTTGGCCTGTAAATCCTCTTCGCCGTGCAGACGCATCAGCATGGCGACATTGGCGGCCACGGCGGCTTCGTGAGCACGCTCACCTTTACCTTGTAACAGGCGGCTGAGAATGTCACGGTTTTCTTCCGGGGTGCCGCCCGCCAGCTCCGCCTGCTCGTAAGGCGCAAGGCCGAAATCCGCAGCCAGAAGCTGATAGCTGCGGATCTCGCCGTCGCGCAGCTCCGCCACCTGCGTCGGCGCGTGCAGCGACACCTCATCCATACCGCCGCTGTGCACCACGGCCGCGCGCTGATACCCCAGCACCCGCAGGGTTTCGGCAATCGGCAGCACCAGTTCCGGGCTGTAGACGCCAATCAGCGCCAGCGGCGGATGCGCCGGGTTAATCAGCGGCCCCAGCACGTTAAACAGCGTGCGGGTTTTCAGCTGCTGGCGCACCGGCATGGCGTGACGAAAACCGGTGTGGTATTTCGGCGCGAACAGAAAGCAGACGCCCAGCTCGTCCAGCGCCTTACGCGACGCCTCGGCGTTCATCTCAAGATTAATCCCGAACGCGGCCAGCAGATCCGACGAACCAGAACGGCTGGAGACGCTGCGGTTGCCATGTTTGGCGACTTTCAGCCCCACGGCGGCGGCCACGAAGGCGCTGGCGGTGGAGATATTAATGCTGTTGCTGCCGTCGCCGCCGGTGCCGACGATATCCGCGAAAGCGTAATCCGGACGCGGGAACGGCGCGGCGTTTTCCAGCAGGGCGCTGGCGGCCCCGGCAATCTCAACCGGGTGTTCGCCGCGCACTTTCATGCTCACCAGCGCCGCGGCCAGTTGCTCTGGTTTCAGTTCGCCGCGCACTACCGCGCTGAAAAGCTGGTGGCTCTCTTCACGGCTCAGTACTTCAGCCTGATAGAGTTTTTCCAGAATCGGCTGAACGCTGTTTTGCTGCTCGGCCCGGGTCAGCGCCCAGGCGAGCGTCTGCTCCAGAAGGCGAGCGCCCTGCGTGGTCAGAATCGATTCCGGGTGGAACTGAAAACCGCAGACGCGATCGGCGTCGTGACGGACAGCCATCACCATGCCGTTAAAGTGCGCGTTCACCGTCAGCCCGGCCGGGATGTCGCTGCCTACCAGCGAGTGGTAGCGGGCCACCGGCAGCGGGTTCATCAGACCGCTGAACATCGCCTGGCCGTCATGTTCAATGCTGGAGGCTTTGCCATGCAGAATTTCGCCCGCCTGGCCGACATAGCCGCCGTAGGCTTCGACGATAGCCTGATGACCGAGGCAGATGCCGATAATCGGCAGTTTGCCGCGCAGGCGGGTTAACAGCTCCGGCATGCAGCCCGCGTCTGACGGCGCGCCGGGGCCTGGCGAGAGCATCAGCACCGGGTTATGCATCGTGGCGAGGCGCTCAATCAGCGTCTGGGCCGGAATATGGTTACGGTAAATCACCACGTTATGCCCGTTCGCGCGCAGCTGATCCGCCAGGTTGTAGGTAAAGGAGTCGATATTGTCGAGCAGCAGAATGTCGGCCATCAGAAAGTCTCCTGTGCGTGATGGGCAGCGGCGATGGCGCGCAGTACCGCGCGGGCTTTATTACGGGTTTCGTCAGCTTCAGATTGCGGGACGGAGTCGAGCACCACGCCCGCGCCCGCCTGCACCGTGGCGATGCCGTTTTCCACCCACGCGGAGCGGATAACAATGCAGGTGTCGAGATCGCCATGGCCGGTGAAATACCCGACCGCGCCGCCGTAGCTGCCGCGACGCTCGCCTTCCGCTTGCGCGATAAGCTGCATGGCGCGCACTTTCGGCGCGCCGCTCAGCGTGCCCATATTCATGCAGGCGCGGTAGGCGTGGAGCGCATCGAGATCGCGGCGCAGTTCACCCACCACGCGGGAGACCAGGTGCATGACGAACGAATAGCGGTCCACTTTGGTTAAATCCGCCACATAGCGGCTGCCCGGCGTGCAGATACGGGCCAGATCGTTGCGCGCCAGATCCACCAGCATCAGGTGCTCGGAAAGCTCTTTATGGTCGGTGCGCATTTCAAGCTCAATGCGGCTGTCGAGGTCGCGGTCCAGCGAGCCGTCCGCACGGCGGCCGCGCGGACGGGTGCCCGCTATCGGGTAGATTTCAATCTGGCGTGACAGCGAATCATATTTCAGCGAGCTCTCCGGCGACGCGCCGAAAAGCGCGAAATCGCTGTCCTGCATGAAGAACATATACGGACTCGGGTTGCTCTTTTTCAGCGTGTCATAAGCCGCGAGGGGCGACGGGCAGGGCAGACTGAAGCGGCGCGACGGCACCACCTGGAAAATCTCGCCCGCGCGAATCGCTTTTTGCATCTCGCGTACGACTGCGCCGTACTCTTCATCGCTCTGGCTGCATTCGCACTGCATCTGCGGCACGGTTTCCACCGGCAGCGGCGCGGGCGGCTCCTGGAGTTGCAGTTGGATCTGCGCTAGGCGCTGGTTCAGGCGGGCATTTTCCGCGTCATCCGGCGTAAACAGGCTTGCCTGAATACGGGTGGTGCGCGTCTGGTGATCGATAATCAGCAGCGTTTCGGCGAGATAAAAGCAGTAATCCGGGCAGCTATTGTTCTGCGCAAGCGGCGGCAGTTCTTCAAACCCGGCGACCAGGTCATAGGCAAACAGCCCGCCGAAGAACATCGCTTCGCGCTCGTTCTGCGGCAGCGTCACGACATCCTGCAACAGGCGGAAGGCGTCGAAAACAGACAGCGAACACAGACGGGCGTCTTCATCCAGCAGTGTGCTCACCGGCGGGAAGCGCAGCGTGCGTCCCTCGGGGCGGGCGTCGACGGCGACTGTCTCCGGCAGGGCGTCATCCAGCAGCGCAAGCAGCGATACGCCGTTAGCGCTTAACGCTTCAATCGTGACAGTGTCACCTTCGGCGGTAATGCGCAGCGCGCTGTCTACCAGCAGCAGGCTTTTGAGATCGTCTTTGCTGTCGATATCTGCCGATTCCAGCAGCAACGTCGTCGGGCGGTCGCCGCAAAGTTTGTGAAACACGGCGGTCGGGTTTTCGCGATAAAGGCCGTCGCAGGTAAGCAGTTCAAGTGCCGGTTTGTCTGTTTGCATGGTCTGCATCTCTGTATTGTGTTCAAAAAAAAGCCCGCGGTAAGCGGGCCTGGTATCTGAATGCTTGCGCATACGTGAAGACACCGCCCGGGATCAGGAGGTACGCCACCAGCCATGCAGAGAGAAAATGTGAGTCATTATCAGATACCTTCTTTGTGTGAACTTGCGTACTAGTTAACTGGTTCATGGCGAGAATGTCAACACTGATTTTTGATAATTTCCACAAACCGTTATGATGAAGAGGACGATATAAAAGACCATAGCCACGGGAGCCGTTTTGAGCGAACCTGAATTAGCCATTATTTACGACCTGCACAGCCATACAACGGCATCTGACGGCCTGCTGACGCCGGAACAACTGGTACACCGCGCCGTTGAGATGGGCATTCACACGCTCGCGATAACCGACCACGACACTACGGCGGGCCTGCCGGCCGCGCATCAGGAAATTAATCGCGCGGGCCTGGCGCTGCGGCTTATTGACGGTGTCGAAATTTCCACGCTCTGGGAAAACCACGAAATTCATATCGTCGGACTGGGTATTGATATCACGCACCCGGACATGATCGCCTTTCTCGACGGTCAGGCGCAGCGCCGCATGCAGCGCGCCGAGATGATCGCCGAGCGGCTGGAGAAAGCGCGCATCCCGGGGGCGCTGGAGGGCGCGCGACGGCTGGCGGACGGCGGCGTCGTCACCCGCGGGCATTTCGCGCGGTTTCTTATTGAAGATGGGCGCGCCACCAACATGGCGAACGTCTTTAAACACTATCTGGCGCGCGGGAAAACCGGTTACGTTCCTCCCCAGTGGTGTACAATAGAACAAGCTATTGATGTGATTCATCATTCTGGCGGACAGGCGGTGATAGCGCACCCCGGGCGCTATCAGCTCAGCGCCAAGTGGCTCAAGCGCCTGTTAAACCAGTTCGCTGCGGCGGGCGGCGACGCGATGGAAGTGGCCCAGTGCCAGCAGGCGCCCAATGAGCGCAACCAGCTGGCAAGCTACGCCGGGCAGTTTGGACTGCTGGCGTCGCAGGGTTCTGATTTTCATCAGCCGTGCCCGTGGATTGAACTGGGCCGCAGGCTGCGGCTGCCGGATGGGTTAACGCCCGTCTGGCACCGCTGGCCGCCGGAACTGAGTAAAGAGAGGGCAGTATGAGTCAATTTTTCTATATCCATCCGGACAACCCGCAGCCGCGTCTTATCAAACAGGCGGTAGAGATTGTGCGTAAAGGCGGCGTCATCGTTTATCCGACCGACTCCGGTTACGCGCTCGGCTGTAAGCTTGAAGATAAAGGCGCGATGGAGCGTATCTGCCGCATCCGCGACCTGCCGGACGGCCATAACTTTACGCTGATGTGTCGCGATCTCTCGGAGCTGTCGACCTATTCCTATGTCGATAACGTCGCGTTCCGTCTCATCAAAAACAACACGCCCGGCAACTACACGTTTATCCTTAAAGGGACGAAAGAGGTGCCGCGCCGTCTGTTGCAGGAGAAGCGCAAAACCATCGGGCTGCGCGTGCCGTCTAACCCGATTGCGCTCGCGCTGCTGGAGGCGCTCGACGAGCCGATGCTCTCGACGTCTTTGATGCTGCCGGGCAGCGATTTTACCGAATCCGATCCGGATGAAATTAAAGACCGCCTTGAAAAGCAGGTGGATCTGATTATTCACGGCGGTTATCTCGGCCAGCAGCCCACGACGGTGGTTGATCTGACTGACGATGCGCCGGTCGTGTTACGTGAGGGCGTGGGCGACGTTAAGCCTTTCCTGTAAGAGGGCTTACCGCTATACTACGCGGCCTGAAATCGGGCGGCCTGAAATCGGGGTGCGGCCACACGCTGGCGCGCCCCAGCCCGGTTATCCTGTTCGACGCCTGGGAAGGCGACACCTGAAGGAAGCTCCATGAGCGAAAAGTTACAAAAAGTGCTGGCGCGAGCCGGTCATGGCTCCCGCCGTGAAATCGAAGCCATGATCGAAGCCGGTCGCGTCAGTGTCGATGGTAAAATCGCCACGTTAGGCGATCGCGTTGAAGTCACGCCCGCGCTGAAAATCCGTATCGACGGCCATCTGATCTCGGTAAAAGAGTCTGTAGAGCAGATTTGCCGCGTACTGGCCTATTACAAACCGGAAGGCGAGCTGTGTACGCGCAGCGATCCGGAAGGCCGTCCGACCGTCTTTGACCGCCTGCCGAAACTGCGCGGCGCGCGCTGGATTGCGGTGGGGCGTCTTGACGTAAACACCTGCGGCCTGCTGCTGTTCACCACCGACGGTGAACTGGCGAACCGCCTGATGCACCCGAGCCAGGAAGTCGAGCGCGAGTATGCCGTGCGCGTGTTCGGCCAGGTGGATGACAATAAAGTTCGCGAGCTGGCGCGCGGCGTTCAGCTTGAAGATGGCCCGGCGGCGTTTAAAACCATTCGTTTTAGCGGCGGCGAAGGCATCAACCAGTGGTACAACGTGACGCTGACTGAAGGGCGCAACCGCGAAGTGCGTCGTCTCTGGGAAGCCGTTGGCGTGCAGGTAAGCCGCCTTATTCGCGTGCGTTACGGCGATATCCCGCTGCCGAAAGGCCTGCCGCGCGGCGGCTGGACCGAGCTTGATCTGGCGCAGACCAACTACCTGCGCGAGCTGGTGGGCCTCCCGCCGGAAACCGCAAGCAAAGTGGCAGTGGAAAAAGATCGCCGTCGTATGAAGGCGAACCAGATTCGTCGCGCCGTGAAACGCCACAGCCAGACCGCTGGCGGCCCTCGCCAGGGCACACCGGCGCGTCAGGGTCAGGGGCAGGCTGGTGCCGCTCGTCCTGCAGGCAGCGCGCGTCCGGCGGAAAACACCCGCGCGGGTAATAATACCTCGCGCGCCAGTGGCAATGCGCGTCCGGGCGGCAACCCTCGCGCCAGTGGCGCACGCGCTACCGGCAGCGGCCGTCCAAACAGCGGCAGTGGTCGTCCGAACAGCGGCGGCAACCGTCGCTCCGGCGGCGGTGGTCGCGGAAACTAAGAAAAACGCCCTCTGATGAGGGCGTTTTTTTATGGGGGCGAGGCAGCCCACGCGTTAATAATCGATACCGATCTGCGCTTTGATGCCCGCGTCAAAGGCGTGCTTTACCGGGCGCAATTCGCTCACCGTATCGGCATAGTCCAGAATATCGCGGTGGCAACCGCGACCGGTGATAATCACCGTCTGGTGCGCCGGACGCTCACGCAGCGCCGTCAGCACGTCCTCCAGCGCCAGATAATCGTAAGCCACCATATAGGTGAGCTCATCCAGCACCACGAGATCGAGCGAGGCGTTCGCCAGCATCCGTTTACCATGCTGCCATACGGCCTGACAGGCCGCGGTATCGCTTTCACGGTTCTGCGTGTCCCAGGTAAAGCCGGTCGCCATCACCTGAAACTCAACGCCGTGCGGCTCCAGCAAATTGCGCTCGCCGTTTGGCCACTCGCCCTTAATAAACTGTATGACCGCCGCTTTTTTGCCGTGGCCGACGGCGCGCGTGACCGTGCCGAAGGCCGCCGTGGTTTTGCCTTTGCCGTTGCCGGTAAAGACGATAACAATGCCGCGCTCGTCCTGGGCGGCGGCGACGCGCGCCTCCACTTTCTCTTTCACGCGCTGCTGGCGCTGCTGGTAACGTTTATCGCTCATTCGGCTATCCCCGGTTTACGGCCTGGCTGGGCATCAAAACTGATGCCGGTTTTCCGGCGGCTGTCGTCGCCCATCAGCCACAGATACAGCGGCATAAGATCGGCGGGCGTTTTCAGCTTATCGGGATCTTCCGTCGGGAAGGCGCTGGCGCGCATTTTGGTGCGGGTGCCGCCAGGATTGATGCAGTTCACGCGCAACTGGCGGCTTTGATACTCTTCGGCAAGCACCTGCATCATGCCTTCGGTCGCGAATTTCGAGACGGCGTAAGCGCCCCAGTTAGCCCGGCCCTGACGACCGACGCTGGAGGTTGTGAACACCAGCGAGCCGGCTTCTGATTTCAACAAAAGCGGCAGCAACGCCTGGGTTAAAAAGAAAGTGACGTTGACGTTTACCTGCATCACTTCGCTCCACACCGCCGGGTTTTGTTGATCCATCGGAACGATATCCCCCAGCACGCCCGCGTTATGCAGCACGCCGTCGAGGCGGGGCACGCGCTCGCCGACCGCCTGGGCTACGCGCTGGCACGCTTCGGGTGTCGCGGTGGCGTAATCCAGCGTAAACCAGTGCGCTTGGGCGAGCCCTTCCTGTTCTATTTCACGGGCGACACCGCGCAGTTTCTCTTCGCTGCGGCCAAGCAGCAGAACGTGCGCGCCGTAGCGGGCGTAAGTCAGCGCCGCCTCGCGGCCAATACCGTCGCTGGCGCCGGTGACGAGAATGATTCGGTTTTGCAGCAAATCGCGTTGAGGTTGATAGTGCACGGGTCACTCCTTGCAGGGGCGAAACGGCGCGCCATCAGGCTTCGCTTCGCATCAGGTAAACACGCTTTATGCCTTAATCTATCGCGTATTTCAATCGGGCTACGGGAGGGTTGTGCCGCAGCGCCATCATTTGCAACTGTTTCATCGATAACGAAATCTTCGTCGAGAAGCCTCGCACAGTTTCGCTTTGCTACAAGACGCGAGCGTGGGGCTCAGTTACACTAACGCCCGAGTCATGCCTGAATAAAAGGTGGAGAAGTGAATTTACTTGCAGAGTATGGACTGTTTTTAGCCAAAATCGTCACGGTGGTCGTGGCGATTGTCATTGTCATCGCGCTTATCGCTAACCTGACGCAGCGCAAGAAAGCCCCGCGCGGCGAGCTACGCGTCACACGGCTCGGGGAAGAATATAAAGAGATGAAGGAAGAGGTGGCCGCCGCGCTGCTCGATCCTCATCAGCACAAGCAGTGGCATAAAAATCAGAAAAAGAAAAACAAGCAGGAGGCGAAAGCCGCCAAAGCGCGCGCAAAACGTGGAGAAGCGGCGCCTGCCGGTAAACCTACGCTTTACGTTCTCGACTTCAAAGGCAGCATTGACGCCCATGAAGTGACTGCGCTGCGTGAAGAAGTAACCGCCGTGCTGGCTGTCGCAAAACCTGCTGATGAAGTCCTGCTGCGTCTGGAAAGTCCCGGCGGCGTGGTTCATGGGTACGGGCTTGCCGCATCGCAGCTCCAGCGTCTGCGCGAGCGTCAGATCCCGCTAACCATCGCTGTGGATAAAGTCGCCGCCAGCGGCGGGTATATGATGGCCTGCGTGGCGGATAAAATCGTGGCGGCGCCGTTTGCCATCATCGGTTCTATCGGCGTGGTGGCGCAAATCCCTAACTTCAACCGGCTGCTGAAGCGCAACGATATCGATATCGAGCTGCACACCGCCGGACAGTACAAGCGCACGTTGACGCTGCTTGGCGAGAACACCGAAGAGGGGCGTGAGAAATTCCGCGAAGATCTCAACGAAACGCATCAGCTCTTTAAAGAGTTTGTGCATAGCATGCGCCCTTCGCTGGATATCGAGGCGGTCGCGACCGGCGAGCACTGGTACGGCGTGCAGGCGCAGGAAAAGGGACTGGTGGATGACATCAGTACCAGCGACGATCTGATCATCGCCCGCATGCAGGAGCGCGACGTTGTCAGCCTGCGTTATCTGCAACGTAAACGGTTAATGGACCGCTTTACCGGCAGCGCGGCGCAAAGTCTGGATCGCCTGCTGTTGCGCTGGTGGCAGCGTGGACAGAAGCCGCTGCTGTAAGGCGAAATAAAAAAGCGAGGCGTAAAACCTCGCTTTTTTTCTGGCTGCATGATGATGACCTCATCATGTTGCGGAAGCGCTCAAGGCAGCAGGTGATATTTCTCGGAAAGCTGATGGGCGAGGTATTTAAACATATTAAATACCGCCGTGGTTTTTGCCGTCGGCAAGCCTTGTTCGTCCATAAAATATTCGCCGCGAAAGACGAGTACGCCATTTTTCTGCTCAACATCGGTGGCCACCATGCCGGCAATATAGTCCTCATGTTCGCGGATCATTTTATTGGCCTGCGCCAGCAGCGTGGCGCGGTCGATAGGCTGAGTCATCTCTTGCATAATCATCTCCTTACTAACAGGGGGATAGTGTACGTCCCACCGGGTGTAATGGGCAAATTTTCCCTGCACTTCAAAGGGCTTTTCAAAAACGCCCCGTGGTGGCGTTAATCACTTTTGCATGCTAATAAAGTTGCGTAACGAATTTTATCAGGTAGAGTGTGACGCTTTCGCAAATCTGGCAACAGAATTGCTTGACATTCGACCGAACTTCCGTCGTGCTGTAGCGCATTTGCACGATAAAACCTGACGACTCAGCCACCGGTAATAGCGTGAACCGCGCCTGGTGATGGATTAAGGGGTTGATAAGCTTTGCGATGGCCTCAATATACGGGGCTTGTCGCCAGAGAAGGCGAATCAACGTGCGACGTATTCTGGAAGAATCAAATCAGGTAAAGGTGAATATGGGTAAAGCTCTCGTCATCGTTGAGTCCCCGGCAAAAGCCAAAACGATCAACAAATATCTCGGTAAAGACTTCGTGGTGAAATCCAGCGTCGGTCATATCCGGGATTTGCCGACCAGTGGCTCCGCCCCTAAAAAAAGCGCTGAATCCGCCCCGACTAAACCGGCTAAAAAAGTCAAAAAAGATGAACGCGGCGCGTTAGTCAACCGCATGGGCGTCGACCCCTGGCATAACTGGGAAGCCCAATACGAAGTGCTGCCCGGCAAAGAAAAAGTGGTTTCTGAACTGAAATCGCTCGCCGAAAAAGCCGACCACATCTATCTCGCAACCGACCTTGACCGCGAAGGGGAAGCCATTGCCTGGCACCTGCGGGAAGTGATCGGCGGTGATGAAACACGCTATAGCCGCGTGGTGTTTAACGAAATTACCAAAAATGCGATCCGCCAGGCGTTTGAAAAGCCGGGCGAGCTGAATATCGATCGCGTTAACGCCCAGCAGGCGCGCCGCTTTATGGACCGCGTGGTGGGTTACATGGTCTCCCCGCTGCTGTGGAAGAAAATTGCCCGTGGGCTGTCCGCCGGCCGCGTGCAGTCCGTGGCGGTGCGTCTGGTGGTCGAACGCGAGCGTGAAATCAAAGCGTTCGTCCCGGAAGAGTTCTGGGAAGTGGACGCGCTGCTTTCCACGCCGAAAAGCGATCAGCTCAGCGTTCAGGTGACGCATCACAAAGATAAACCGTTCCGCCCGGTAAACCGTCAGGACACCGAAGCGGTGGTAGCGCTGCTGAAAGCGGCAAGCTATCAGATTGTCGAACGTGAAGATAAGCCGACCAGCAGCAAACCGGGCGCGCCTTTTATTACCTCCACGCTCCAGCAGGCGGCGAGCACCCGTCTGGGCTTTGGCGTGAAGAAAACCATGATGATGGCCCAGCGTCTCTACGAAGCGGGTTACATCACTTATATGCGTACTGACTCTACCAACCTGAGTCAGGATGCGGTAAGCATGGTGCGTAACTATATCGGCGAGGAGTTCGGTAAGAAGTATCTGCCGGAAAACCCGAACCAGTACGCCAGCAAAGAGAATTCTCAGGAAGCGCATGAAGCGATTCGTCCTTCCGATGTCAGCGTGCTGGCGGAATCGCTGAAGGATATGGAAAACGACGCGCAGAAGCTGTATCAGCTGATCTGGCGTCAGTTCGTCGCCTGTCAGATGACGCCGGCGCAGTACGACTCTACGACGCTGACCGTCGCCGCCGGCGATTTCCGCCTGAAAGCGCGCGGTCGTATCCTGCGCTTCGACGGCTGGACCAGAGTGATGCCTGCGCTGCGTAAAGGCGATGAAGACAGAACGCTGCCTGCGGTAAACCAGGGCGATAAGCTTTCTCTGCTGGAGCTGACGCCTGCGCAGCACTTCACCAAGCCGCCTGCGCGCTTTAGCGAAGCGTCGCTGGTAAAAGAGCTGGAAAAACGCGGTATCGGCCGTCCCTCTACCTATGCGTCTATCATTTCGACCATCCAGGATCGCGGCTATGTGCGCGTGGAAAACCGTCGCTTCTATGCGGAGAAAATGGGTGAAATCGTCACCGATCGTCTGGAAGAGAATTTCCCGGAGCTGATGAACTTCGACTTCACTGCGCAGATGGAAGATTCCCTCGACCAGGTGGCCAACCATGAGGCCGAGTGGCGCGCGGTGCTGGACACCTTCTTCGACGATTTCTCAAGACAGCTTGATACCGCCGAAAAAGATCCTGAAGAGGGCGGTATGCGCCCAAATCAGATGGTGCTTACCAGCATCGACTGCCCGACCTGCGGCCGTCCGATGGGTATCCGTACTGCCAGCACCGGCGTCTTTCTGGGCTGTTCCGGCTACGCGTTGTCGCCGAAAGAGCGTTGCAAAACCACCATTAACCTGGTGCCGGAAAATGAAGTACTGAACGTGCTGGAAGGCGACGACGCGGAAACTAACGCGCTGCGCGCCAAACGTCGCTGCCAGAAATGCGGCACAGCGATGGACAGCTACCTTATCGATCCGAAGCGCAAACTGCACGTGTGCGGCAACAACCCGACCTGCGACGGTTATGAAGTCGAAGAGGGCGAATTCCGCATCAAGGGTTATGACGGCCCGGTAGTCGAGTGTGAGAAATGCGGTTCTGAAATGCACCTGAAGATGGGGCGTTTCGGTAAGTACATGGCCTGCACCAACGACGAGTGTAAGAACACCCGTAAGATCCTGCGTAACGGCGAAGTAGCGCCGCCGAAGGAAGATCCGGTGCCGCTGCCGGAACTGCCGTGCGAGAAGTCGGATGCTTACTTCGTCCTGCGTGACGGCGCAGCTGGTGTATTCCTGGCGGCGAACACCTTCCCGAAATCGCGCGAAACCCGCGCGCCGCTGGTGGAAGAGCTGCAACGCTTCCGCGATCGTCTGCCTGAAAAACTGCGTTATCTGGCCGATGCGCCTGCGCAGGACCCGGAAGGCAACCCGGCGGTGGTTCGCTTCAGCCGTAAAACCAAACAGCAATACGTGGCGTCTGAGAAAGACGGAAAAGCCACCGGCTGGTCTGCGTTTTACGTTGACGGTAAGTGGGCGGAAGGCAAAAAGTAAGCCTGACGCAGTGCAAAAACGAAGGCCAGCGCATGCTGGCCTTTTTGCGTTTATAACTACCTTATTATTTTTTTCACTGAACTATACACATAAGCTATAAAAGGTTGCCCGGTTATAGTATCTTCCTTTTTTATTATCAAATCGTCTTAAGCCTGCGTGCAGGCGACTCTGATTCTGGATGGTCGGTCATGAAACTACAGCAGTTGCGCTATATCGTTGAGGTGGTGAACCATAACCTGAATGTCTCATCCACGGCGGAAGGGCTTTACACGTCGCAGCCCGGCATCAGTAAACAGGTGCGTATGCTGGAAGATGAGCTCGGGATTCAGATTTTTGCCCGTAGCGGCAAACACCTGACGCAGGTAACCCCTGCGGGTCAGGAAATTATCCGCATCGCACGCGAAGTATTGTCAAAAGTGGATGCCATTAAATCGGTAGCCGGAGAACATACGTGGCCTGACAAAGGCTCGCTGTATGTCGCCACCACGCATACGCAGGCGCGCTACGCGCTGCCAGGCGTTATCAAAGGCTTTATCGAGCGTTACCCGCGCGTTTCGTTGCATATGCATCAGGGCTCGCCCACACAGATTGCTGAAGCGGTCTCTAAAGGCAACGCCGATTTCGCTATCGCCACCGAAGCGCTGCATCTTTATGACGATCTGGTCATGCTGCCTTGCTATCACTGGAACCGTTCGATAGTCGTCACGCCGGATCACCCGCTGGCGTCCAAAGAGAGCGTGAATATTGAGGAGCTGGCGCAATATCCGCTGGTCACTTATACCTTCGGCTTTACGGGCCGCTCAGAACTCGACACCGCGTTTAACCGCGCCGGGCTGACGCCGCGTATTGTCTTCACTGCAACCGACGCCGATGTGATTAAAACCTACGTCAGACTGGGGTTAGGGGTAGGGGTGATTGCCAGCATGGCGGTGGATCCGGTCTCTGACCCGGATCTGGTGCGCCTCGATGCGCACGATATTTTCAGCCACAGCACCACCAAAATCGGTTTTCGCCGCAGCACCTTCCTGCGCAGCTACATGTATGATTTTATTCAGCGTTTCGCGCCGCATTTAACCCGCGATGTGGTCGATGCCGCCGTTGCGTTGCGCTCGAATGAAGATATTGAAGCGATGTTTAAAGATATCAAATTACCTGCCAAATAATTCCCGCGCGTACCTTTTCACTGGTGCAAAGGTACGCCGATTTTTCCTGCCTTTATTCAAATTAAAAACATAATCATTCGCACTAAGCGAAATTAAAATCGCGCTTTTCCATATTAAAAGTATGGACAAGGTGTCGTCTCGTCACGACAAAAGTAGGAAATAATTCTCAGCTACGCAAATCCACAACTTCAATAATTTATTTCACGTCAAAAGATTGAATATTTTCTCCAAAAATGATCGTAAAGGTGCTGGATTTTTGGCTGGTTTTTATTTAGGATTTATCTCAACTGATGATTACTTCTGCCAATTGTTTGGTGCCTATATGATAAGCAATGTCGATTGTACGAGGTTAACAATGCCTGCAGAAAGCGACGATTCGCAAAGAGATCCCGATCTTAAGCGTAAAGCGTGGCTGGCGGTGTTCGGCATCTCAACCCTGTTCTGGATTGGGATTGCGCTTCTGGTGTGGACATTCTGGGGTTAAGCATGGCTCTACAACAGCACGCTTTCACTCGTTCGCCAATATGTCAACCAGATGACAGGCACGAAAACAGCCCAAATGGGGGTTTTTCAACCCTTCCGGCAGGCTGGAAGCTAACAAAAGAGCAACAAGATTTTATCGCGTTATTTTCGGAAGAAGATCACAAAAACAATAAACGCTGAATAGCGTAGATAATAAAAAACAAGAATTTAATTTAACCTAAATTTATCTGTTCTCGTTGTTAACGCAGCGAGAAAAATTACACACAGCAATCTTTACAACGCTGGCAAGCGCCAGATTGATCAACGGTTTTAATTATTGGTGTAACAGGTATGAATAATCAGCTCACGCTCAAATACTGGTCATGGATTGGCGTATTTACGGTTTCTTCCTTGTTCTGGTGTCAGCTTGTCTGGATGCTTGCTCACTGATTTCTCTGCGCCTGGCTCCCGCCAGGCGCTTTGTTTTCCCCCTCCGTGTTTCCTCACTTTTAGCGATTTGGGTTGTTATCAAATCGTTACGACATGTTTGTGTTATCTTTAATACAGACCCTGATAACAATCGGGGCATCGCTATCTCAGGACTGAAGGAGGAGCTATGTCGTCGACCCTACGCGAAGCCAGTAAGGACACATTACAGGCGCAGGATAAAACCTATCACTACTACAGCCTGCCGAAAGCCGCCCGGGAGCTGGGCGATATCGCGCGGTTACCCAAATCACTGAAAGTTTTACTCGAGAACCTGCTGCGCTGGCAGGATGGCGAGACCGTCACGCTTGAGGATATCCAGGCGCTGGCGGGCTGGCTTGAGCATGCGCATGCCGATCGCGAAATCGCGTATCGCCCGGCGCGGGTATTGATGCAGGATTTCACCGGCGTTCCGGCGGTGGTGGATCTCGCGGCCATGCGCGAAGCGGTGCAGCGTCTCGGTGGAGACGTCTCGAAAGTGAACCCGCTCTCGCCGGTCGATCTGGTGATTGACCACTCCGTGACCGTCGACCACTTTGGCGACGATAACGCGTTTGAAGAGAACGTGCGTCTGGAGATGGAGCGCAACCACGAACGTTACGCATTCCTGCGCTGGGGCCAGCAGGCGTTCAGCCGCTTCAGCGTGGTACCACCGGGTACCGGCATTTGCCATCAGGTTAACCTTGAGTATCTGGGTAAAGCCGTCTGGAGCGAGCTTCAGGACGGCGTGATGGTGGCGTACCCGGACACGCTTGTCGGCACGGATTCCCATACCACGATGATTAACGGCCTGGGCGTGCTCGGTTGGGGCGTCGGCGGTATTGAAGCGGAAGCGGCGATGCTCGGCCAGCCCGTGTCGATGCTTATCCCGGATGTCGTCGGTTTTCGTCTCACCGGTAAGCTCAGCGAAGGCATTACCGCCACCGACCTGGTGCTGACCGTCACGCAGATGCTGCGTAAACATGGCGTGGTCGGGAAATTCGTCGAATTCTTTGGCGACGGGCTGGATTCCCTGCCGCTGGCGGACCGCGCGACGATTGCCAACATGGCGCCGGAATATGGCGCGACCTGCGGCTTTTTCCCGATTGATGACGTGACGCTTGGTTATTTACGCCTGAGCGGACGTAGCGAAGAGCAGGTAGCGCTGGTCGAGGCCTATGCCAAAGCGCAGGGCATGTGGCGCAATACTGGCGATGAACCGGTGTTTACCAGCACCCTTGAACTGGACATGGGCACGGTCGAGGCCAGTATCGCCGGGCCGAAACGTCCGCAGGACCGCGTAAGCCTCGGCGATGTGCCGAAGGCGTTTGCCGCCAGTACTGAGCTTGAAGTCAACTCGCCGAAAAAAGATCTGCACTCGATTGGGTATACGCTGAACGGGCATCAGTATGAGTTGCCGGACGGCGCGGTGGTCATTGCGGCGATCACTTCCTGTACGAATACCTCTAACCCAAGCGTGCTGATGGCGGCGGGCCTGCTGGCGAAAAAAGCTGTGCAACTGGGGCTTAAGCGCCAGCCGTGGGTGAAAGCGTCGCTGGCGCCTGGCTCAAAAGTGGTATCCGATTATCTGGCTCATGCGAAGCTGACCCCGTGGCTCGATGAACTGGGCTTTAACCTGGTCGGGTATGGCTGTACCACCTGTATCGGTAACTCCGGTCCGCTGCCTGAGCCTATCGAACAGGCGATCAAGAAAGGCGATCTGACCGTTGGCGCGGTGCTCTCGGGCAACCGTAACTTCGAAGGGCGTATTCATCCGCTGGTGAAAACCAACTGGCTGGCGTCACCGCCGCTGGTGGTCGCGTATGCGCTGGCAGGCAATATGAACATTAACCTCGCTACCGACCCCATCGGCCACGATCGCAAAGGCGATCCGGTCTACCTGAAGGATATCTGGCCAACAGGGCAGGAGATTGCCCGGGCGGTGCAGGAAGTCTCGACCGATATGTTCCGCAAAGAGTATGCGGAAGTCTTCGAAGGAACCGAAGAGTGGCGTTCCATCCAGGTGCAGGCGTCAGATACCTACGACTGGCAGAACGACTCCACCTATATTCGCCTGTCGCCGTTTTTCGATGAGATGCTTTCCGAACCGGCGCCGGTGCAGGATATCCATGGCGCGCGTATTCTCGCGATGCTGGGCGATTCCGTCACCACCGACCACATTTCCCCTGCGGGCAGCATCAAGGCGGACAGCCCCGCCGGACGCTATCTGCAAAACCATGGCGTAGAGCGCGCGGACTTTAACTCCTACGGCTCCCGACGCGGCAACCATGAAGTGATGATGCGCGGCACCTTTGCCAACATTCGTATCCGTAATGAAATGGTGCCGGGCGTGGAAGGCGGGATGACGCGCCTTATTCCGGGTAACGAGGTGATGTCGATTTACGATGCCGCCATGCGCTACCAGGAGCAGGGTACGCCGCTTGCGGTTATCGCCGGGAAAGAATATGGCTCAGGCTCCAGCCGCGACTGGGCGGCTAAAGGCCCGCGCCTGCTCGGTATTCGCGTGGTGATTGCCGAGTCGTTCGAACGTATCCACCGCTCTAACCTGATTGGCATGGGCATCCTGCCGCTGGAGTTCCCGCAGGGCGTGACGCGTAAAACGCTGGGGCTGACTGGCGACGAGACGCTGGATATCGGCAATCTGCAGTCTCTGACGCCAGGCAGTACGGTGCCGGTTACGCTGACGCGAGCCGATGGCTCAAGCGAAGTGCTGGAGTGCCGCTGCCGTATCGATACCGGTAATGAGATGACCTATTACCGTAACGACGGCATTCTGCACTATGTGATCCGTAACATGCTGCGCTAAAGGCGCGGCATACGGTGAAACAAAAAAGGCCTGCGTTTGCAGGCCTTTTTTATGGCGCCGGTCAGTTACCGGAGAGCAGATGCCCCATCTTGGCGGCTTTGGTGTCGAGATAGTGCTCGTTCTTCGGGTTGCGACCGACAATCAGCGGCACCCGTTCAACGATATTAATCCCCGCTTCGGTCAGGATCTCGACCTTGCGCGGGTTGTTGGTCAGCAGGCGCACTTCATCCACGCCCAGCAGCTTAAACATGTCCGCACACAGGGTGAAATCGCGCTCGTCGGCGGCAAAGCCAAGCTGATGGTTCGCTTCAACGGTGTCGTAACCCTGATCCTGCAACGCATAGGCACGAATTTTATTCAGCAGACCAATGTTACGGCCCTCCTGGCGATGATAGAGCAGCACGCCGCGCCCGGTTTCGGCGATCTGCGACAGCGCCGCTTCCAGCTGAAAGCCGCAGTCGCAGCGCAGGCTGAACAGCGCGTCGCCGGTCAGACACTCGGAATGCACGCGGGCCAGCACCGGCTCCGCGCCGGTAATATCACCAAATACCAGGGCTACGTGATCCTGTCCGGTGGCCAGTTCTTCAAAACCCACCATCAGGAAATCGCCCCAGGGGGTTGGCAGTTTGGCTTCTGCCACACGTTTAAGCTGCATGTGATTCTCCGGATATTATGACGCCCGCAGGCGCCTGCCAGTCTGTTGGCTTTCTGTCGTTACTCTGTATTTTGCCACATCCCGGCAGGGTTCGCCTCTCTCTGTCGTGCTCTTAATATTAATCGCATCAATAGGTAACTATCCTGCCGGACGTGATTTTCGGTTATTCTTGAAGGACTTCAGGAAAAAGGAGAGAGCATGCTGGCAATTGCAAAACGTACCGCGGTCGGCGCCGCGCTGTTACTCATCATGCCGCTGACCGTCTGGATCTCAGGCTGGCAGTGGCAACCGGGCAGCAGCTCGTTATGGCTGAAAATGCTGTTCTGGATGACGGAAACGGTCACGCAGCCCTGGGGCATTCTTACTCACGTCTTGCTATGCGGCTGGTTCTTGTGGTGCCTGCGTTTCCGGTTGCGTCCGGCGCTGATGTTATTCGCGATTCTGGGCATGGTCATTATGGCGGGGCAGTGGTCTAAGTCGCTGATTAAAGAAAAAGTTCAGGAACCTCGTCCGTTTGTTATCTGGCTTGAAAAAAACCGTAACATCCCGGTGGACGAGTTCTACAATTTAAAGCGCAAGGAACGCGGCGAACTGGTGAAAGCGCAGTTGAAAAACGAGACCGATATCCCGGCCTGGCTGCGCAAACACTGGCAAAAAGAGACCGGTTTTGCTTTTCCATCGGGGCATACCATGTTTGCCGCAAGCTGGGCGATGCTGGGATTCGGGCTGCTCTGGCCGCGCAGGCGAACCATTACGCTTGCGGTGCTGACGCTCTGGGCCATCGGCGTGATGGGCAGCCGAATGCTGCTCGGCATGCACTGGCCGCGCGATCTGGTGGTCGCCACGCTGCTCTCCTGGCTGCTGGTGACCATCGCCGCCTGGCTTGCGCAGCGTCTCTGCGGCCCGCTCACGCCGCCGGTGGAAGAGAAAGTGGAAATCGCCCGGCGCGAGACAGAAGAGTGACGGCGGCTTGAGTTTCGCCGTTACGACCCTATTTATAAAGGATGTCCTGGCGCTTTATCATTTCACGCAAAGGGTGGAAATGATAACGTATAGCGCGTTGAGCCGAGGCCGGGACATTGGTCGCACAAAACACATACGGGATGTCATGTGAAATATCTGATTATTTTTTTAGTGGTATTAGCGATTTTCGTCGTTTCCGTCACGCTGGGCGCGCAAAACGATCAACAGGTCACCTTTAACTTCCTGCTGGCGCAGGGCGACTATCGGATCTCTACGCTGCTGGCGACCTTATTTGGCGCAGGTTTTATTATCGGGTGGATCATCTGTGGGCTGTTCTGGTTGCGCGTTCGCCTGCAACTGGCGCGTGCCGAACGTAAAGTGAAACGCCTTGAGCAGCAACTCGCGCCTGCAGAGCCGGTTCCGGCAAACGCCGCCGCGCCTGCTGTTAAGGATTAACCCTCTATGCTGGAGTTGTTGTTTCTGCTGTTGCCTGTCGCCGCTGCGTATGGCTGGTATATGGGCCGCAGAAGTGCGCAACAGGATAAAGAGCAGGAAGCGAATCGCCTGTCACGCGACTACGTCGCAGGCGTGAACTTTCTGCTGTCCAATCAGCAGGATAAAGCGGTGGATCTGTTCCTTGAAATGCTCAAGGAAGATACCGGCACCGTCGAAGCCCACCTGACGCTCGGCAACCTTTTCCGCTCGCGCGGCGAAGTAGACAGGGCTATCCGCATTCACCAGTCGCTGATGGAAAGCGCGTCGCTCACCTACGATCAGCGTCTGCTCGCCGTTCAACAGCTTGGCCGCGACTACATGGCCGCCGGGCTCTACGATCGCGCCGAAGACATGTTTAATCAGCTGGTGGACGAGACCGATTTCCGCACCGGCGCGCTTCAGCAACTGCTGCAAATCTATCAGGCCACCAGCGAATGGCAGAAAGCCATCGATGCCGCCGAACGCTTGGTCAAGCTTGGCAAAGAACATCAGCGCGTCGAAATCGCCCATTTTTACTGCGAACTCGCCCTCCAGGCGATGAGCAATGAAGATATGGATCGCGCCATGTCGCTCCTGAAAAAGGGCGCTGCGGCGGATCGCAACAGCGCGCGCGTCTCCATCATGATGGGCCGCATTTTTATGACGCGCGGCGATTACGCGCACGCCGTCGAAATGCTGGAAAAAGTCATCAGTCAGGATCGCGAACTGGTGAGCGAAACCCTGGAGATGCTCCAGGTCTGCTATCAGCAGCTTGGTAAACCCGACGAATGGGCCGAATTCCTTAAACGCTGCGTGGAAGAAAACACCGGCGCGGAAGCGGAACTGATGCTCGCACAGGTGCTTGAGCAGCGTGAGGGCGCAGACAGCGCGCAGGTCTATATCACGCGCCAGCTTCAGCGCCACCCGACCATGCGCGTCTTCCACCGGCTGATGGATTACCATCTGCATGAGGCGGAAGAAGGGCGCGCGAAAGAGAGCCTGATGGTGCTGCGCGATATGGTGGGCGAGCAGGTGCGCACCAAGCCGCGTTATCGCTGCCAGAAGTGCGGCTTCACCGCATTCACGCTCTACTGGCACTGCCCGTCGTGCCGCGCCTGGTCCACCATCAAGCCTATCCGGGGCCTTGACGGCCAGTAATTTCACTTCTTCTCTGTCCCTGCCGCACGTTCTGTCGCGGCAATGTTTTACGCGTATTTTAGTTACAACATACTTATGATTTTTCAGGCCGCCGTTGTGGCGACAGCGCGTTTACGGTGAGTCAGGCGGCCTGGCAGGGCGATCTTGCCTGTAAATTTTCGCTGACGGCGGGTAGAATGCTTGCCGTTTATCAACCTCGCGCCACGCCGGTGCGCCTGTCAGAAGGTCTGGTCATGACATTAATTGCCTCCTCTCATTCTGTAACTCATTCTCCCGTGGTCGTCGCGCTCGATTACGACAACCGCGACAGCGCGCTGGCCTTTGTGGATGGCATCGATCCGCGCAGCTGCCGTCTGAAGGTCGGCAAAGAGATGTTTACGCTGTTCGGACCGCAGCTGGTGCGCGATCTGATTTCGCGCGGCTTCGACGTTTTTCTTGACCTGAAATTTCACGATATCCCGAATACCACCGCGCGCGCCGTTGCCGCCGCGGCGGAACTCGGCGTCTGGATGGTGAATGTCCATGCAGGTGGCGGCGCGCGGATGATGACGGCGGCAAAAGAGGCGCTGGCGCCTTTTGGCAATGACGCGCCGCTACTGATTGCGGTTACCGTGCTCACCAGTATGGAAGCCGACGATCTGCAAGGGTTAGGCATCACTCTTAGCCCGGCAGACCAGGCGGAGCGTCTTGCGCGCCTTACACAGCAGTGTGGCCTTGACGGCGTGGTCTGTTCCGCGCATGAGGCGGTGCGTTTTAAAGCGGCGTTCGGGCGCGAATTTAAACTGGTCACGCCGGGCATTCGTCCCGCTGGCAGCGACGTGGGCGATCAGCGCCGCATCATGACGCCTGCCGAGGCGCAAGAGGCGGGCGTGGACTATATGGTTATTGGACGTCCCATCACCCGTGCGGCGAATCCGGCACAGGCGCTGCGGGATATTCTGGCGTCTCTGAAGCAGGAGGGGTAATGCGCGACACGAACAGCCGTCTGGTCTATTCCACGGAAACCGGACGTATCGATGAGCCCAAAGCCGCGCCCGCGCGCCCGAAAGGCGACGGCGTGGTGCGTATTCAGCGCCAGACCAGCGGACGCAAAGGGAAGGGCGTATGCCTTATCACCGGCGTTGACGCTGACGACGCGACGTTAAATAGTCTCGCCGCCGAGCTTAAGAAAAAATGCGGCTGTGGCGGCGCGGTCAAAGACGGCGTGATTGAAATTCAGGGTGATAAACGGGAATTAATTAAAAGCCTGCTTGAGGCAAAAGGAATGAAAGTTAAACTGGCGGGCGGTTAATTGTTAGCCACGGCAAAAATGCCGTGGCTATTTTGTTATGTTTACTGCGGTATAGCCAGACCTGTAATTATTCGGTGATGCGAGTAATACGTCAAAGCGTTATGCTTTTGCGGGCCGCAGATTAATGAACCTGATGACCGATAATACCGCCTACCGCTGCGCCGCCGAGGGTGCCGAGCGCGCTACCGTCGGTCAGCACGGAGCCGCCGATTGCACCTGCACCCGCGCCGATAGCGGTGTTGCGGTCACGTTTAGACCAGTTTGAGCATGCGCTCAGAGAGGCTACCAGAGTAACGGCCAGGACTGACGCGGCTACTTTTTTGTAATTTAATGACATAATACTTTCTCCTGAATAATTGATTCACGGAAAGGCTGCTCACTATAAGTATAGTGGCTAAATCGCAGCTTAAAGCGCCAGTCCATGAAACGGTGCAGCGATACGGAATAAAGAATCACGCAGGTGACAATCAACACTCAGTAATATCGCTAAGGTTAATTTTAATTTCTTAAGCGAATTCAGACAGGTAAAAAGTCTTAATTGATGCTGAGAATAGTCTCAAGCGAGGCGCGCCTGTAGCGACGCGCCAGTCATGATTCAGGCAGGAAAGGGTGAAAGGATATCAAGCGCCAGACCGGAGGCGACGAGCGCGTCGCGGGCAGTTTCATTCAGGCTGTCATCGGTGATAACCCGGCTGAAGCGTGACGCAGGGCCGAGCGTATACGGATGCACGGCGCCGAATTTACTGCTGTCGGTGAGGATAATCGCCTCGCTGCCTTTTTCCAGCACCGCATTGACCACATCGGCGCGCATCATGTCGCGGCCGGTAAAGCCCGTCTCTGGCGACCAGCCGTCAATCCCGATAAACGCTTTGCTGAAATGCACCTGTGAAATGTACTGGCGCGTCAGCGGGCCGACCATAGTTTCGCTTTTTTTCTGGTAGATGCCGCCGAGCAGGATAATTTCACACGAGGTTTCTTTCAGCAGATGCGCAATGAAACTGCTCACGGTGATAAGCGTGATTTTCTTTTGCTCGGCCAGCGCCCGCGCCAGCAGGGCATTGGTACTGCCGTTTTCGATAAACACCGTTTCGCCGTCATTCACCAGCGAGCAGGCGAAATCCGCAAGCCGCCGCTTCAGGGCGAAATTATTCATCATGCGGGTTTCAACATCGTCGCTGTCGAGCGGCACGGCGAAGCCATGCGTGCGGCGCAGATAGCTCTGCTTTTCGAGAAGGTTAAGATCCTGACGAATGGTGACTTCAGAAACGCCGGTGATTTTTGCCAGTTCCGCCACGCTCATGCGACCGCGGTCAATCACCATCTGTAAAATGATTTGTTGTCGGGAGTTCATATCTGCATCGTTATGCGCGGTGGCATGGCGCCACCGCGGTATCATTTAAAGCGTATGTTCGGTACGGGCGATAATATCATCCTGCGCATCAGGGGATAAGGCCGTAAAGAACGCGGAGTAACCCGCCACGCGCACCACCAGATCGCGGTACTTATCCGGGTGTGCTTTGGCGTCCAGCAAGGTTTCACGCGAGACGATGTTGTACTGAACGTGCCATCCCTTATGCACCTCAAAGAAGGTGCGCAGCATCTGCATCAGTTTCTGGCGATCGCGTAAGTTATCCAGTGTGGACGGGTTAAGCTTCTGATTCAACAGCACGCCGCCAAGTATTTTCGCCACCGGCAGTTTCCCGACTGAGTTAATGACCGCGGTTGGCCCCAGACGGTCAGTGCCTGACGCCGGGCTTGCGCCTTCCGCCAGCGGCGTTCTGGCCTTGCGTCCGTCCGGCGTCGCCATCGTCGCCGCGCCAAAAGGCACGTTCGCGGAGATAGACGACGTACCCGCGTAGTAGGTGCCGCCGATGGGGCCGCGCCCGAAACGGGTATTGTGATACTGCTTCAGCTCGTCGATATAGGTCTGGTACGCGCGCGCCAGCAGCAAATCCACATCGTCGTCGTCATTGCCGTACTTCGGCGCGCTGTTAATCAGCCGCTGGCGCAACTGTTCGCCGGTAAGGCCCGCAAAATCATCGTTCAGCGCCTGCGCCAGTTGCGGCTGGGTCACCACGCCCTGTTCAAACACCAGCCTGCGCACTGCGGCGAGGCTATTGCCCAGGTTGGCGATCCCCACCTGTAACCCCGAAACCCAGTCATATTTAGCGCCGCCTTGCTTAATGCTTTTGCCGCGCTCAATGCAGTCATCCACCAGCGCCGAGCAGAGAATGTCGTGCGCGTTCTCTTCCAGCACCGTGTCCACCACGCACTCTATTTCAATCGATTTGCGGGTGTAGTAGCGGACCTGACGATCCCAGGCGTCCATCACTTCGCTAAAGTGGCTGAAATTACCAGCGGAGAGCGCCTTTTCCTGTGGCAGGAAAACCTTGCCGGTCGTCGCGTCGCGACCGCCTTCCAGCGCCGCCAGCATCACACGGGCGAAGTTAATAAAGCTCATGCCGGTGCAGCGATAGCCCCATTTCCCGCCGACCGCCGTTTCGATGCAGCCGATGGCCGCATAGTCATAGGCGTCTTCGCGGCTGACGCCAAGCTTAATAAACTCGTCGATGACGATTTCATCATTGTTGAACGCGGGCATCCCGAAACCGCATCGGATCACCTGGACGCAGGCGTCGAGGAAGTCATTGCTCATCCCGGCGTGGTAGCGCACGCTGAGGTTCGGCTGGGTGGAACGCAGGCGGCCGCACGACTCCAGCACCGCCCAGGAGAGCGGGTTGACCGCGTCCACCGGCTCGCCGTTAAGCAGACGCTGGCCGCCAATCGTGACGTTCTGGTAGAGCGGACTGCCCGCCGAGGCTTTAGAATGCGAGCCTGAGCGGATTTTGTTGACCTCCAGCAGCTTCAGCCAGCAGCTCTGCAACAGTTCGATAGCGCGTTCGCGCTCAAGCGTCTGTTCAAGCTCGACATCGCGGCGATACCACGGATAAAGGTATTGATCGAGGCGGCCGAACGACACGGAGTGCCCGTTGGACTCAATCTGCAACACCAGCTGCACGAAATAGCAGAGCTGCAAGGCCTGCCAGAAGGACGCGGGCGGCTGATGCGCGATATGTTCGCAGTTAGCGGAAATGGCAAGCAGCTCATCGCGCCGCGCCGGGCGGCGCTCTTCCTGCGCCATACGGGCCGCCAGCGCCGCGAAGCGCTGAATATGTTCGCTGAGCGCGCGAAAGGTAATGTCGATCGCTTTCAGGAATTGTTCTTTATGCAGGTCGTCCTGATCGGTCAGCAGCAGACGCGCGCGGCGCTCCGCCACTCTGGCGCGCAGGCCGTCGAGGCCGTTCTCCAGCAGCAGCGGGAAATTCACCGCCAGATGCGCGTCGCCGGAGGTCATATTGCCTTCCGCTTTGATAATGCCCGACGCCAGCAGTTCTTTTTGCTCATCGGTAAACATGCCGTAGCAGCGATCCTGCACGGTCTGGCCGCGCCACCACGGGCAAATTTCGTGCATTACCGCTTTATCCTCTGGGCTGACAGAGAACCCGGCGCCCGGACGGTCGGCGAGATCGTCTATCTCTTTCTCAATCCAGCTGACGGTGTACTCAGGGAAAAAGGGCGCCGCGCGCACCTGGCTTGCCTGATTGCCGACAATCAGCTCGTCATGTTTGATCCAGATGGTGCGGTTCGCCAGATGATGCGCCAGCGCCAGCGCGCGGCGTACCGGCAACGGTTTATCCTGATGCTGCTGATAGACTGCGGTGTAGTGCTGCGCACGCTCGGTACAGACCGGCGGACGGACGATCTGCACCAGCGCCGCTTTATGGGCTTTGATGCGTTCAGGCAGAAAACTCAGATTGAGTTCAGTCATGGTGGTTATCCTCTTATCCAGGCGGTGAGTCCTTTCTGGCGGGCGTAATCTTCGGCAAACGCCAGCAGCGCCGGTTCGTCGAGCGGCGTTGCCGGTGCCAGATAGGGCCAGTCCAGCAGGCGATACTTGTTAATGCCAAGGGTGTGGTAGGGCAGAAAATGAATATGACGAGCGCCGGTTTCATCAGCGGCGAAATCCGTAATGGCGCGAACAGAGGTTTCATCGGCGTTAAAGCCAGGGATCAGCGGAACGCGAATGGTCATCTCCACGCCCGCCGCGGCCAGGCGGCGAAAATTATCCAGCACACGTTCAGCGCTGC
Source organism: Cronobacter sp. EKM101R (assembly GCF_963888145.1). Taxonomy (NCBI): domain Bacteria; kingdom Pseudomonadati; phylum Pseudomonadota; class Gammaproteobacteria; order Enterobacterales; family Enterobacteriaceae; genus Cronobacter; species Cronobacter sp. EKM101R. The sequence goes on from NZ_CAWPHW010000001.1 coordinate 746,924, forward strand.
CGTCGGTCCAGGCGTGAAAGCGCTCAGGGTCGACATGCTTTAAGTCGGCCAGCAGCAAATCAAGAAACGGCAATGACGGGGCGATATGTTTCCACGGCACATGCAGGCAGGATTCCACCGCCGTATGGATGCCCGCCTCGTGGCTGCGCTGTAGCAGCGCTTTTGCCATCTCCGGCTGCATAAATGGCTCGCCGCCGGAAAGCGTAATCCCGCCCCCGCTGCGGGCGTAAAATGGACGGTCGCGCAGTACGGTTTCCATGATCGACTCGACGCTGCGGGATTCGCCGCACACGCTCAGGGCCTGCGTGGGGCAGCAGTCGGTGAGCGCATCGAGCGCGGCATCATCCAGCGCCGTACGGTCAATCACTAAGGTTTCGCCATTGCGGTCAATCGCCTGCGGACATGCCCGCGCGCAGAGATCGCAGCCGCTCAGGCACAACCGCTCGTCAAACAGCACGTCGCGCTGGCGGCGTCGGCTCTCCGGGTTCTGACACCAGCGGCAGCCGAGCGAACAGCCCTTCAGGAAGACCACGGTACGGATGCCCGGCCCGTCATGGGTGGAGTAGCGTTGCAGATTAAAGATCATGGTGAATACGCCTTTTATCTTTCATTAGAAAATAATGTAACTTTCGAATGAAAGTTTAATTGATGGCGATCAGCTTTATCCGCACCAACTGATTTAAGATGGCGGCAATGTTAACTTGCTCAAAAAGGAGTCGTTATGGAACTGTATCTCGATACGGCAGATGTCGCGGCCGTCAAACGCCTGGCGGGCATCCTGCCGTTACAGGGCGTGACCACTAATCCGTCCATTGTGGCGCGCGCGGGCGTGAAGCTCTGGGATCTGCTGCCCGCCTTGCAGGAGGTGTTGAACGGCGAAGGCAAACTCTTCGCGCAGGTTGTCGCGGTCGACACACCGCAAATGGTCCGTGAAGCGGAACAGCTGGCGCAGCGGGTGCCGGGTCTGGTGGTGAAAATCCCGGTCACGCCAGCGGGGCTCGCGGCGATGAAAATCCTTAAACCGTCCGGCATTCCGCTGCTTGGCACGGCGGTGTACGGCGCTTTGCAAGGATTAATGGCGGCGCTGGCAGGGGCGGAATATGTCGCGCCTTATGTGAATCGTCTGGATGCGCAGGGCGGTGACGGCGTGGCGACGGTCAGCGAGTTGCAGGAACTGCTAACGCTGCACGCGCCGCAATCCAAAGTGCTGGCGGCAAGCTTTCGCACGCCGCAGCAGGCGCTCGGCTGTCTGCTGGCGGGGTGTCAGTCGATCACGCTGCCCGTGGATGTCGCCGAACAGTTACTGAACACACCCGCCGTTGCGGCGGCGGTTGAGGGTTTCGGGCGCGAATGGCAACAGGCGTTCGGGACGCTCAGCCTGTAAGCGCCTTCAGGCGTCAGATCTCCCAGGGCGCCTTCTTTTTATTATCCCCCGGTTCTTCTCCCTGCTGGCCCAGCGCCAGCAGTTCCGCCTTCAGGATTTCCAGATTGTGGATGGCGGAGTGGTAATCGCCCGCCACCAGAATATCCAGAACGGTATCGATACGGTCAGCCAGCTGCTGCGGATTTACTGTCGGCATAATGCTTCCTTTTTACGGTTGATACTGGCCCATGATGCAGAAAAGCGGCGTCAAAGAGAAGCGGGCGGCTCTCTTAATACGCCACCAGAATCAATCATTTCGCTTTAAAAAATAAATTATGGTTATAAAACAGGCCGGCTCCCCGTGCGAAACGCTGCTGTGAATTAGTCTGATCCTGCGCATAACGCGTTAACTTACATGAGGAAAGACTATGTCAGTATTCAACCAATCGACCTGCAAACTCTTTACCGATACAGCGCGTTTTACTCAGCTTTCCGGCTTTTACGAGGAAGAACGCCGCATTATCTGGATGATGTTGCGGGCCCAGCCGCGTCCGTGTTTTAACCATGTCCTTATCGAAGAGATAATGAACCTCAGCTATCTGGTGCAGGAGGCCAGACTGGAGGTGGATTTCTGGGTCACCGGCTCGCTGGTTCCCGGCATGTATAACACCGGCGGCGATTTGCAGTTTTTCGTCGACTGCATTCGCAACGGCAAACGCGAAGCGCTGCGCGCCTATGCGCGCGCCTGCGTGGATTGCGTACACGCCGCCTCGCGCGGGTTTGACTGCGGCGCCATTAGCCTTGCGATGGTAGAAGGCAGCGCGCTCGGCGGCGGTTTCGAGGCGGCGCTGGCGCACCATTTTGTGCTGGCCCAGCGTGACGCCCGCATGGGGTTCCCGGAGATCGCGTTTAATCTCTTTCCCGGCATGGGCGGCTATTCACTGGTGACAAGGCGCGCCGGGATGCGGCTTGCCGAGGAGCTCATCTGGCAGGGCGAGTCTCACACCGCCGAGTGGTATCAGCCGCAGGGGCTGGTGGATCAGCTCTTTGAGCCAGGCCAGGGGTTTGTGGCGACGCGGACGTTTATCGATACCCTGAAACCGCGCCTGAACGGGGTGAGGGCGATGCTTCGCGCGCGCCAGCGCGTGCTGCGGCTTTCGCGTAATGAGCTAATGGAAATCACCGAAGACTGGGTCGACGCGGCCTTCAGCCTGGAGCCGAAAGATGTGGGCTACATGGAGCGTCTGATCCTGTTGCAAAACCGCCATACCGCCGCGGCGCTGCGTAAAGCAGGCTAACGGCCATGACCTCAGACGCCGTTTACGGCGTCTGTTTCCCGGCGCGATAGTGTTGATACCAGCGCTCAAGCTCACTCGCGGTCATTGGGCGGGCGAATAAAAATCCCTGGCGCTGATCGACGCCGTTTTGCGTCAGAAACGCATCTTCCTCTTCACTCTCCACACCTTCAGCGATCACCTTTAAATCGAGCGCCTTCGCCACCGCGACGATGGCATGCACGAGCGACTGCGATACCGGCTGCTTATGGATATCGCGCACAAAGCTTTGATCGAGCTTAATGGCATCCAGCGGAAACCGCGCCAGCTGCGAGAGGGACGAATAGCCGGTGCCGAAATCATCCAGATGCACCTGCGCGCCCAGCGCGCTGAACGCGTTAATGACCGACAGCGCCAGGTCGGCGTTATCAATCAGGCAGCTTTCCGTGATCTCGACGTCAATCGGGCTGCGGGTGAAGTGCATATCGGTAAGCGCCTGGCGCAGATCGCTTATCAGCGTCTGGTCGGCCAGCTGGCGCGCCGAGACGTTCACCGCGACCCGCAACAGCATGCCTTCATCGCGCCACTTCGCCACCTGGCGCACCACATCCAGCATCACCCAGCGTCCCAGCGGCACGATAAGTCCGGACTCCTCGGCATAGGAGATAAAATCAAGCGGCGGGATCAGCCCCCGCTCCGGCGACTGCCAGCGCACCAGCGCTTCCAGGCTGTCCACCTCGCCTCTCGCCGTTATTTTGGGCTGGTAGTGGATAACGAGCTGATTTTTCTCCAGCGCTTTGCGCAGGTTGGTGTCGAGCCAGAGATACTCAAACACCCGCTGATTCATCTCCGGGCAGAAGACGCAAAATTTGCCGCGTCCGTTCTCTTTGGCGGTGTACATTGCTGTGTCGGCGTTGCGGATCACGCTCTCGCGATCGTCGCCATGCTGCGGGGCCAGCGCAATCCCGAGCGAGCAACCGGTATAGACCTCAATCAGCCCGATACGAAACGGATGCTTCAGCCGGGTGATGATCCGTGACGACATCGCCTCCAGCGCCGCCTGCGACGTATCGGTCGCCATCACGATAAACTCGTCGCCGCCGAGTCGCGCCAGCACCTGATCTTTCTCAAGGCAGCTTAGGATGGCGAGCGACACCGCCTGGAGTAACTGGTCGCCGAACATATGCCCGTAGGCATCGTTGACCTTTTTAAAGTTATCGAGATCGAGATAAACGATGCCCACCTGGGTGTCGCCGCGTTTAGCGATGGCGTCGCTTATCATCTCATGGATAGCGTTGCGGTTGGGCAGGCCGGTGATGGCGTCAGTGTTGGCAAGCACGCGCAAACGCTCCTGCGCGCGACGCTCTTCGGTAATGTCGGTGCCGGAGCAAATCAGGAAAATTTCGTTTCGCCCGCTGCCGCTGTGGACAAACTTATTGCGAAACAGAAACAGCCGTTGGCCCTTGCGGGTTTTGATCCAACGTTCGACTTCATACGAACTGCCGTTGCGAAAAAAACCAGTGACGTTACGACGTGAGGCGGAGGCTTCGGCGGGAGACATAAACAGCGTAAAGACATTCTGCCCGATCACTTCCTGTTCTTTCAGGCCGGTATACTCTTCGCTCAGCCGGTTGAAACGCTGGATGTTGCCGTGGCGGTCGAGAATAACGATGACTGAATTGGCTTCAGACACCACCTGTTCGGCGAAGGAGAGCCCCTGCACCAGATCGCGCGCCACGGAGGTGGTGTCGTGCCATGCCGAGGCCGTGCCTGCCCACTCCTTGCGGGAGACCTTACGGCCTACCAGATGCACCGGCACCAGCTCGCCAAACAGCGATAACGAGAGCGTGACGCTTGAGGTAATCACGCTCATGGTACGGATCTGCGCGGCCTGCTCCGGCGTCAGCGGCACCACGTGGCTGGTGACGGCCTCTTCGCTGGCGGCAAGCTGTAGCGCATTGCTGTCCAGCGGCAGGCGCCAGAAAGGGCTGGTGGCGCCGCAGTAGCGGTACAGCAGATTATTATCCAGGTCGTCTTTCATGCTCTCTCCCGAACCCACACCAGGTGCTGCGCAAACGGCACAGCCGGACTCTGCCGGCAATAAGAGGCAAAACAATTGTTTTTACGGGAATATATTTGGGCGAAGGCGGCAGACCCGGTGCGGTCACGGCCATTTCGCTTAATTCTCAAAGCGTTAAATTACGACGCACTCTGTTAGTGTGATCGTTTTTTAGAAAAATGCCCAAGTGAAACGGGAAAAATGTGCGCGCTCACACAGAGGATGAGACGACACGGGAGAGAAGAAGAACTCCCCGGCGGGGCCGGGGAGTGGAGGGTCAGGCGACCGGGCGTGCGATCACGCTGCGGGTTTCCATACGCACTTCGGCGATGGTCACGTCGATAACGTCGGTGACCTTATAAACGGTTTCGCCTTTGATCTGTACGGTGCCGTTTTCCTGGCTGCATACCAGTTCATCACGTACCGCGTGCAGGAACGGCGCCGGAATAAAGGCGACCGCGCCGTTATCCACCAGACGTACGCGCATGCCGCCGCGGCTGACATCGATAATTTCCGCCGCGAAGCGGGTATCGGTACCGGCTTTGTCTTTCAGGAAACGGGCATACAGCCAGTCGCCCACATCGCGCTCCGCCATGCGGTTGAGTCGACGGCGTTCCGCCATCTGCACGGTGGATTCTTCCTGCGGACGCGTAGCGCTTTCGCCTTTGATGATGGCTTTCAGCAGACGGTGGTTGACCATATCGCCATATTTACGAATCGGCGAGGTCCAGGTCGCGTAAGCTTCAAGGCCCAGGCCAAAGTGCGGGCCTGGCTCGGTGCTGATTTCCGCAAACGACTGGAAGCGGCGAATACGGCTGTCGAGGAAACCGGACGGCTGCGCATCAAGCTCACGGCGCAGCTTGCAGAAGCCTGGCAGGGTCAGTACGTCACTGGCATCCACGTGCATGCCGTGGCTCTGCAGCAGCGTCGCCAGCTGTTCGGTGCTGGCCGGATCGAAGCCCGCGTGCACGTTATATACGCCGAAGCCCAGCTTGTCGCGCAGCACGCGCGCGGCGCAGATATTCGCGGCGATCATGGATTCTTCAACGATACGGTTAGCGATGCGGCGCGGCTCGGCAATGATATCCAGCACTTCGCCTTTTTCGCCCAGTACGAAGCGGTAATCCGGACGGTCTTTAAACACCAGCGCGTTTTTCACACGCCAGGCGCTGCGGCGCTGGCAAATCTGCTGTAGCAGACGGATCTGCGCGGCGATCGCCTCGCTGCCCGGCTGCCAGTCGCCTTTTTCTTCCAGCCAGTTGGAGACGTCGTCATACGCCAGCTTGGCTTTGGATTCGATGGTCGCGGTGAAGAAGTGGATCTCATCGCTGATAGCGCCTTCCGCGTCGATAATCATGCGGCACACCAGCGCCGGGCGCTGTACGCCTTCACGCAGCGAGCAGAGATCGTCGGAAAGTTCGCGCGGCAGCATCGGGATGTTAAAGCCCGGCAGGTAGTTGGTGAACGCGCGCACTTTGGCAATATTGTCGAGCTTGCTGCCTTCGGCGATCCACGCGGTCGGATCGGCAATCGCAACGGTCAGTTGCAGGCGGTCGCCATCGAGCGTTTCAACGTACAGCGCATCGTCCATATCTTCGGTGCTGGCGCTGTCGATGGTGACGAAATCGAGCGCGGTTAAATCTTCACGCGTCAGATTTTCATCAAGCATCTCGGTCGCCACGCCGTCCGGCGCTTCGCGCTCAAGATTATGGCGTGCGAGCGTTACCCACCACGGCACGAAATGGTCGTCGCCGAAGGTAATAAACTGGGTCAGTTCCGCGTAAAATCCGCGATCGCCTTTCAGCGGATGACGGCGCATCTCCGCCACCGCCCAGTCGCCATTCTGGAAGTCATGGCTGACGCCGCGTTCAGCGCGGCACGGGATGGCGTCTTTCAGCAGCGGATGATCGGGAACGATAGAGAGACGATCGTCTTTCTTTTGTACCCGGCCCACAAAGCGGGTCAGGAAGGGTTCGATAAGCTCTTCGGGCTCGGCGGATTCTTTTTCCTTTTCCGTATGGATAACGGCAATGACGCGATCGCCGTGCATCACTTTCTTCATCTGCGGAGGCGGAATGAAGTAGCTTTTCTGCGCGTCAACCTCAAGGAAACCAAAACCTTTTTCCGTGGCTTTTACTACCCCTTCGGCGCGCGGCGTCTGGGAATGCAGTTGCTGTTTAAGCTGCGCAAGCAGCGGGTTATCCTGAAACATAGTGTCGAATTTTCGTGGCCAAAAGAGCGGCTGACAGTTTTACGCGATTGCGCGCCTCCCGGCAAGCGCTCTTTAGACCGCGGCGGGCTGGGTCGTGACGCCAAGGCCGAGGCGCAGACGATTTACCCAGCCGCAAACGCTGCCCCAGGCGAGCAGACGTAGCGCCGTCTGCGCGTCAAAACCGGCGTCTGTCAGCGGCTCAAGTTGAGCGTGACCAAACCGCGCCGGCGCGCGGGTCAGCATCTGCATCGCCTGGATAATCGCGCGTGCTCTCGGGTGGTGATGGCTCCAGGCGAGCAGCGCCCGTTCGCCGTTGCGCGCCGCATCCTCAAGCCCGGGTTCGTCGCGCAGGCGCAGCGCGGCCTCATCAAAACAGCTGACGCTGCCGTTGATGCGCGCCGATACCAGGGCCACCAGCGCGGCGTCAGACGTGATTTCTTGTCCGCGAAGCGAGGCGAGCAGGGCGGCGAGGCCCTGCAGCGCGCAGGCGTCATGCGCCAGCAGGGAGAGCAGCGGTTGCAGCAGCGGTTCGTCAAGCGCCGCATTGTAGGCCGCCTGTTGTTCGGCGCTGGCCCAGCCCATTTCGAGCGTCGGGAGATCGGGCTGCCAGCGGGGTTCGTGCGCGGTGAAAAGCGACGCGGGCGCATCCTGCTGCATATCGATACCGGGCAACCAGCGCGCCGGCTGACCGGGCTGCGCCTGCAGCAGGGCGACCGCGCGGGCCTGGAAGCCCACGAAGCCGATAATCTGCGTAAAGGTGACGATGTCATGCACCGACAGCCCGGCGTCTTCCAGTTGTGTCCGCGCCGCGCTATCGATAAGCGTCGGCGAGCTGGCGAGCTGGCGCGCGGTTTGCGTAAGCAGCGTCAGGCGGCGGTTGCTTTCGCGCGACGAATCTGGCCCCGGCTCTGGCGCCAGACGGGCGGCGTAATGGTTGCACAGCCGCTGCACGCCGCAGACCTGGGCTACGGTCAGCGCGGTGCTGAGGCGGTCATATACGCTGAGCGTATGCAGGCGGGTTACGTCGTGCTTGTCAGGCAGCAGGGAAGGGATAAGCGCACGCGCGGCGTCGCACCACGGCGCATGGGCGGCGATATTCGCGTCATCCAGCGGCAGGTCGAGCAGAAAACGGTCCTCCACCTTTGCGGCTTCGGGAACTAACGGCAGCGGATCTGCCGGACAGAGGCTGGACTGGGTTTCATGATACCAGTGGCTTTTGCCGGTAAGGCGGCGTTGTTCCATGGTCGTTCCTTGTCTGAAAATGAGCGCCCGGAACGGCGGAAACACTGCGCAGCGCCGGGCAAGTCACGCACAACTATCCTGGCGTAACACGTCACGGCGATAAAAGATTGTTCGGTGATAACAAATATCAGAAAGGCATAAATAAAAAGGGCAGGTTGAAAACCTGCCCTTTGGCGAGAAGCCGGAGGATTATTTCAGTTCCAGCTCATTCATCGCAGCGATGCTGAAGCCGCCGTCAACGTGAACCACTTCACCGGTGATACCGCCGGAAAGGTCGGAGCACAGGAACGCGGCGGAGTTACCCACGTCTTCGATGGTGACGGTGCGACGGATCGGGGTGACCGCTTCGCAGTGCGCCAGCATCTTACGGAAATCTTTAATGCCGGAAGCCGCGAGCGTGCGGATCGGGCCTGCGGAGATGGCGTTAACGCGCACGCCGTCCGGACCCATCGCGTTCGCCATGTAGCGTACGTTGGCTTCCAGAGACGCTTTCGCCAGACCCATCACGTTGTAGTTCGGGATAGCGCGTTCTGCGCCCAGGTAGGAGAGGGTCAGCAGCGCCGCGTTCGGGTTCAGCATAGAACGGCACGCTTTCGCCATTGCCACAAAGCTGTATGCGCTGATGTCGTGCGCGATTTTGAAGCCTTCACGGGTTACGGCGTTAACGTAGTCGCCGTCCAGCTGGTCGGCCGGCGCGAAACCGATGGAGTGTACGAAACCGTCAAATTTCGGCCAGACTTTGGCAAGCTCGGTGAACAGCGCGTCGATGCTTTCATCTTCCGCAACGTCACACGGCAGCACGATGCTGGAGTCCAGTTGAGCGGCAAACTCTTCCACGCGGCCTTTCAGCTTGTCGTTCTGGTAGGTGAACGCCAGTTCAGCCCCTTCACGGTGCATTGCCTGTGCGATACCGTACGCGATGGACAGTTTGCTGGCTACGCCAGTCACCAGAATGCGCTTACCGGTAAGAAAACCCATAGCTTTTAATCCTTATCGTCATTGTTATGGCGGCAGGCCGAAAACGCCAGCCGTCGTTAAAACGCGGCGATTCTAACATGACTCGCCGGAGGAGTTAATCCGACCACTACAGATGGCGGATTAGCGGTCTTTCCGCCAGGCGTCGGCGGTTAAGGCTTCGCCAAAGTGGCTGGCGATAAGCCGTTTGGTTAAATCGTGCAGCGGCGAGGCGAGAACATCGGCCGTGCTGCCGCGCTCCACCACTTCGCCCTGATGCATCACCATCACCTGATCGCTGATGTGTTTCATCATGCCGATGTGCTGGGTCACATAAATATAAGAGATACCCTGTTTTTCCTGTAATTCCAGCATCAGGTTGATTAACTGCGAACGCATCGACATATCAAGCGACGCCAGCGCCTCGTCGGCGATAATCACTTTCGGGCGCAGGATCAGCGCGCGCGCCAGGCCCAGACGCTGCTTCTGACCCGGCGCCAGCATATGCGGATAGTAGCTCACGTGATCGGGCAGCAGGCCGACCATGCGCAGCGTCTCTTTAATGCGTTTGGCGCGCGCCTCCGGCTCCAGATCGGTATTGAGCCGCAGTGGGAAGTCGAGAATCTGCGAAATCCGCTGGCGCGGGTTAAGTGATGTCGACGGGTCCTGGAAAATCATGCGGATCCGCTGGCTGCGAAACGAATAATCGCCAAACGTCAGCGGATGATCGTCAATCACCAGATCGCCCGTGGTAGGCGCGACCATGCCAGCCAGCATTTTGGCGAGCGTGGATTTGCCGGAGCCATTCTCGCCGATGATGGCCAGCGTCTGGCGTTCGCGAAGCGTAAAGCTCAGCGGCTTTACCGCCTCGACGGTCTGGCGGCGAAACCAGCCGGTGCGGTAGCGATAGGTTTTACTCAGGTTGCGAACCTGCAACAGCGTTTCCACCATTTCACTCTCTCTCCATGTTCAGCGGGAAATGGCAGGCGAAAAGATGATTTTTCGGCCCGTCGAGACGCGGGGTTTCGATGCATTTGCGCTGGGCATACGGGCAGCGCGGCCCGAGGCGACAGCCAATCGGCAAATGCTCAAGCAGCGGGATGGCGCCCGGCAGCGTATTAAGGCGGCTTTTATGCGGCATCGCGCTGCCGAAATCCGGGATCGCGCGGATCAACGCCTGGGTGTAAGGGTGGTGCGGCGTGGAGATCAGCTCCTCGCTCGGCGCGGTTTCCACGGTTTGCCCGCAGTAAAGCACGTCGATGCGGTCGGCCCACTGGCTCAGCATCTGTAAATCGTGGCTGATAAGCAGAATGGTGGTGTTGTTATTCTGGTTAAGCCGCGAGAGCAGGCGGAAAATCTGCGCCTGGGTGGTCGGTTCCATCGCGTTGGTCGGCTCATCGGCAATCAGCAGACGCGGCTGGTTAGCGAGCGCAATCGCGATCATGACCTTCTGGCATTCGCCTTCCGTCAGCTCATACGGGAAGCTGCGCATGGCGTCTTTATGATCTTTGATCCCGACGCGGTGCAGCAGTTCGATAGCCCGGCGCTTGCGCCAGCCGAAACGCTGCCACCAGCGGCCTTTGTACGTCCAGCCAGGGATGTTTTGCATCAGCTGGCGGCCAATTTTTTCCGAGGGATCAAGACAGGATTGCGGCTCCTGGAAAATCATCGACACGTTATGGCCCACCAGGCGGCGGCGCTCGCGCGGCGAGAGGCGCAGCAGGTCGATATCGTCAAAGCGCATACGGTCGGCGGTGATGCGCCAGTTGTCTTTCGTCACCCCGCAGATCGCTTTCGCAATCAGGCTTTTACCGGAGCCCGATTCGCCCACCAGCCCGCGGATTTCACCTTCAGGCAGGCTCAGGTTCACGCGGTCGACCGCTTTCACCCAGCCTTCGCTGGTCTTAAATTCAATCGTCAGATTACGGATATCCAGCAGCGGCATTACTCCACCCCCGCGTCAATAGCGCGACGAATGCCGTCGCCCAGTAAATTCACCAGCAACACGCTAATCATGATGGCAGCGCCCGGCAGCATCACCGTCCAGGGCGCGACGTAGATAAGCTCCAGCGCGTCGCCAAGCATCGCGCCCCATTCGGGCGAGGGGAGCTGCGCGCCGAGATCGAGAAAACCGAGCGCTGCGATATCGAGAATCGCAATCGACAGCGCGCGGGTAATTTCGCCGACCAGCACCGACGCGGTGTTAGGCAGCACGGCGAACCACAGAATATTAAAGGTGGTCGCGCCATCCAGCCGCGCGGCGATGACATACTCTTTTTCCAGCTCGTCATGCACCATGCTGTACACCGAGCGCACCATGCGCGGCACCAGCGCCAGCCAGACGGCCAGCATCGCATGGCTGAGTTGCGGTCCCGCGAAGGCGACGACAATAATCGCCAGCAGCAGCGATGGAATGGAGAGCAGCGTGTCGAGCACATGATTCAGCACCGCCGAGCGCAGCCCGTGGGTGGCGCCTGCCAGCACGCCCAGCAGCAGCCCGCAGAGGGTCGCGGCCAGCGTCACCACGAATGCGCCGCCGATGGTCGGCGCGGCGCCGCTCAACAGACGGCTTAACAGATCGCGCCCTAAATCATCGGTGCCGAGGAAGAATGAAACTTCGCCGTAGCGCGACCACGACGGCGGCAGCAGCTGATAGCCGAGAAACTGTTGATCGATGCCGTAGGGCGCGAACACCCTGCCGAACACGCATAACAGCACCAGACCCGCACAGCCGTACAGGCCTATCATCGCGACGGTGTCGCCGTAGAATTTGCGCCAGACGGTGCGCAGCGCGCCCGGCGGGCGTTTTTCGCGATAGACGCTATCGTAAGGCATACCATTCCTTATGTTTCAGCGGGTTCGCCAGCGCGCCCAGAATATCGGAAATCACGTTCACCAGGATAACCAGCGACCCCACGACCATCACGCCTGCCGAAATCGCGGCGTAGTCCTGCTGGCGAATGGCATTAATCAGCCAGCGGCCAAGCCCCGGCCAGCTAAAGACCATTTCCGTGATCATCGCGAGCGTCAGCATGGTGGAGAATTGCAAGCCCAGGCGCGGAATAACCGGCGGCAGGGCGTTATGCAGCACGTGGCGGCGCAGAATGGTCAGGCGCGACAGCCCGCGCGTGGCGGCCGCTTTGATGTAGTTGCGCTCCAGGATCTCCACGGTGCTGACGCGCACGAGGCGGATCACTTCGGTGGTCGGCGCGACGGCGAGCGTCAGCACCGGCAGCACCATATGGCGCAGCGCGCTTAAAATCATCTCGTGGCGCCACGGCGAGTCGGAAAGCCAGGCGTCGATCAGCGCGAAACCGGTCACCGTTTTCACTTCATACAGCAGGTCGAAGCGCCCGGAAACCGGGAACCAGCCGAGCGTCAGCGAAAAGAAGAGGGTGAAGAGCAGCGCCAGCCAGAACACCGGGATCGAAAAACCGAGCAACGCTACCGCGCTGATAAGCTTATCCTGCCATTTATGGCGCAGGATGCCTGCCGCCATACCGACCGGAATGCCCACCAGCAGCGCCAGGCCAAACGCCAGCACGCAAAGCTCCATCGTAGCCGGGAAAACCTCACGCAACTGTGTGGAGATGAGTTGGCCGTTAATACTGGAGACGCCGAAATCCCAGTGCAGCACGCTGTCGCACCAGAACAGCCAGGCGTTCCAGAGCGAAGCGCCCTGGAGCGGCGCGTGCGGCGTGAAATAGCTCAGGCAAAAGCCGACCACGGTCAGGAAAAACAGCGTGATAACCAGCAGCACCAGCCGACGCAGGGTAAAGATAATCATGGCTGTTTATCCTCAGTGGGTTCGCGCGAGACGCCCGCGAACGAGGCGTTGCCAAACGGGCTCAGCACCAGGCCTTTCATATCGTAACGATACGCCTGCAGCCGCAGCGATGACGCCAGCGGCAGCACCGGCAGCTGTTCGGCGAGGATCGTCTGAGCGCGGGTGTAGGCTTCAATCCGGTACGCCAGCTGTTGCGATGAAAGCGCCGATTGCAGCACGCCGTCAAAATCGCGATCGCACCAGTGGGCATAGTTGGTTTGCGAGCGGATGGCCGCGCAGCTTAACAGCGGACGGAAAAAACTGTCCGGATCGTTACTGTCCGTCGACCAGCCCGCGAGCGTTAAATCGTGGTTCATGTCCATCAGGCGGGCCTCCTGGAAGCGGCCCTCCACCGGAACGATATCCACCGTTACGCCCACCTGCGCCAGATCCGCCTGCAACAGTTCTGCCGTTTTGAGCGGGCTCGGGTTCCACGCCTGGGAGCTGGTGGGCACCCAGAGCTTCAGCGTCAGGTTTTCAAGCCCCAGCGCTTTCAGCTGCGCGCGCGCTTTATCCGGGTTGTATTCGGTGATCTTCGCGTTGTTGTCATACGCCCAGGAGGCGCGCGGCAGAATCGACGCGGCGGTTTCCGCCGTGCCGTAATAGATAGACTGCATCAGACGCTGGTTATTAATGGCCAGCGCCAGGGCGTGGCGCACTTTAGGGTTATCGAGCGGCGGCTTATGGGTATTAAACGCCAGATAAGCGATGTTCATACCGGGGCGCAGCGTCAGGCGCAGGCGCGGATCGTCCCTGAGGCTGGTGAGCTGGCTCGCGGCAGGCCAGGCCAGCACGTCGCATTCGCCGGTCAGCAGCTTCGACAGACGCCCTGTGCCGCCGGAGCCGAGATCGATAACCACCTGCGGCATCTGCGGCTTGCCGCGCCAGTAGTCGTCGTGGCGCAGCAGGCGAATATATTGCCCGGCGCGATATTCGCCGAGACGGAACGGCCCGGTGCCGACCGGTTCGCGATCCATCTCCTCCTGGTTGCCGCTGCGCTCAAGCGCCGCCGCGTACTCCGCTGACATTACCGACGCGTAATGCGTGGCGAGATGCCATAAAAAGGAGGCGTCCGGCTGGCGTAAGCGAAACTCCACGGTGCGGTTATCCAGCTTGCGCACGCTACGGACGTTATCGGCGAACTGAAGGCTGTCGAAATAGGGGTAGCTGCCGCCGTTGACGTTATGCCACGGGTGTTTCGGGTCGATAATCCGCTGGAAGCTGAACACCACGTCGTCGGCGTTCAGCGCGCGCGTGGGCGTAAACCAGCGGGTGTGCTGAAACTGCACGTTGGGGCGCAGGCGAAAACGCCAGGTAATGCCGTCATCCGGCGTTTCCCAGCTTTCGGCAAGCTCCGGCACCAGCCGGTAGGTATAAGGATCAACATCCAGCAGCCGGTCATAGAGCTGGGCGGCGAGCGTATCGACCGTCAGCCCGCTACCGGCTTTTTGGGGATTAAACGTATTAACCTGGCCATTAACGCAATAGACAAATCCGCTCTGGCGGATATCGCCGGGCGATTCGGCGGGAGGCGCAGCAAAAGCCGGTACGCTCAGTAGCCCGAGCGTCGCTAAAAAAGAGGAGAGAATTCCGCGCATAAGTTTTTGAGTTGTTTTAGTCACCAGGCAAAGTGTATCGCACTTACGCGGCCTGCGTAAAAAACTCTGCGGGCGTTTGGGTTAAAAGTATCCGCCCTTAGCGAATTTCATGTTTTTTCAGCAGCGCGCGCAGCTGGTGATAGGTTAAACCGAGCAATTCCGCGGCCTGTTTCTGATTATATTTCGCCGCCTGCAGGCTCGCCTCCAGCAACCGTTTTTCTTCATCATGCTGCCATTTGCGCAGGTTCAGCGGCAGAGACGGGCCGCCCGCAACCATACCAGCCGTCGCCACTGGCACCATGTCTGCCTGCTCGCGGCGAAACGGATCGAGAATAATGTTATCCACCGGTTCGTCGCTGCTGGCGTGACGATAAACCGAGCGCTCGACCACATTTTTCAGCTCACGGATATTCCCCGGCCACCGGTAGCCGAGCAGCGTTTCGCGCGCCCGTTCGGTAAAGCCCGGAAAGAGGGGTAGGCCCAGCTCGCGGCACATCTGGATGGCGAACTGCTCCGCCAGCAGCATAATATCGCTGTCGCGCTCGCGCAGGGCGGGGAGCAACACCACATCAAAGGCGAGCCGGTCGAGCAGGTCGGCGCGAAATTTTTCGTCTTCGACAAGTTGGGGCAGATCGGCATTGGTGGCGCAGATAAGACGCACGTTCACCTGCAACGGCTGGCTGCCGCCAACGCGCTCCAGCTCGCCATATTCAATGACCCTTAGCAATTTTTCCTGCACCAGCATCGGCGCGGTGGCGAGTTCATCCAGAAACAGCGTGCCGCCGTCGGCGCGCTCAAATCGCCCCGGATGGCGCTTCTGCGCGCCGGTAAACGCCCCGGCCTCATGGCCGAACAGCTCGGAATCGAGCAGGTTTTCATTCAGCGCCGCGCAGTTGAGCGAGATAAACGGCCCCTGCCAGCGGCGCGACAGATAGTGCAGGCGGTGGGCGATAAGCTCTTTGCCTGTGCCGCGCTCGCCAATAATCAGCACGGGTTTATCGAGCGGCGCAAGCCGGGAAACCTGTTCCAGCACTTCCAGAAACCGGTTCGCCTCGCCAATCAGGTTATCTTTGTATTCTGTCATGATGAAATTCACCACTTAGTAGCGTATATCACTACTCTAGCCTGGAAGGGGATCCCGGTAAAATTTTAACTCTTCTTTAAAATCAATAGATTAAAAAACTGGCACGGAGTTTGTATTAAGCCATACAGCAAGGGCTTAGCCCGTCTTACCATGTAGAGGATGAAATTATGGGTATTTTTTCTCGTTTTGCCGACATCGTGAACGCCAACATCAACTCCCTGCTGGAGAAGGCTGAAGATCCACAAAAACTGGTTCGCCTGATGATTCAGGAGATGGAAGACACGCTGGTGGAAGTGCGCTCAACCTCAGCCCGCGCGCTGGCGGAAAAGAAACAGATTGCGCGCCGTATTGAGCAGGCTAACGCGCAGCAGGCCGAATGGCAGGAAAAAGCCGAGCTGGCGCTGCGTAAAGATAAAGACGATCTGGCCCGCGCGGCGCTTATCGAAAAACAGAAACTGACCGACATTATTCGTGCGCTGGAAGAAGAAGCGACGCAGCTTGATGAAACGCTGGCGCGCATGAAACAGGAAATCGGCGAGCTTGAGAATAAACTCAGCGAAACCCGCGCGCGTCAGCAGGCGCTGACGCTTCGCCATCAGGCGGCGTCTTCCTCGCGCGATGTGCGTCGTCAGCTCGACAGCGGCAAAATCGATGAAGCGATGGCGCGTTTCGAATCCTTCGAGCGTCGCATCGATCAGATGGAAGCCGAAGCGGAAAGCCATGGTTTTGGTAAGCAAAAATCGCTGGATCAGCAGTTCGCCGAACTGAAAGCGGATGACGATATCAGCGCGCAGCTGGCGGCGCTGAAAGCGAAAGTGCAGCAGCGCGACGGCGAATAATCGCCCGCGTTGACAAGGAGCGCGGCGGCGATGGCCGTCGCAATATCGACCCGTAAGGAGAATCCATGAGTGCACTGTTTCTGGCTATACCGTTAACGCTGTTTGTGCTGTTTGTGTTGCCGGTCTGGCTCTGGCTTCACTACACCAACCGCTCCGGGCGCGACGCGCTGTCCCAGAGCGAGCAGCAGCGCCTGGCGCAGTTAAATGACGAGGCGCAGCGTATGCGCGAACGCATCCACGCGCTGGAACAAATTCTCGATGCCGAACACCCGAACTGGAGAAACCAATAATGACGCGTACGTTTAGCGGCAAAAAACTGGGACGTCTTCCCCGCGAAGGCATGGTGAAGGGCGTTTGCGCTGGTATCGCGCACTATCTCGATGTGCCTGTCAAACTGGTGCGTCTGATAACCGTGCTGTCGATGCTTTTCGGGCTGTTCTTTATCACCATCGTCGCCTATATCGTGCTGACATTCGCGCTCGACCCGCTGGATGAAACGCAGGAAGGGGAGGCGGCGCCGACCAGCAGTGAGCTGCTGAATGCGGTCGATGCCGAGCTTGCCGCAGGCGAGCAGCGTTTACGCGCGATGGAGCGTTACGTGACGTCGGACGCCTTCTCGCTGCGCAGCCGCTTCCGCCAGCTATAATGAATGTATCAGGGGGCCGCGCCCCCGGTTATAAAGGAGCCGCCATGAATTCCACCACCCGTTGGCAACGAGTCTCCCGCCGTGCGAAGCCCGGCCTGAAAATCGCCGGCAAACTGGCGTTAATGACCGCGCTGCGTTACGGCCCGGCAGGGTTTGCCGGTTGGGCGGTGAAATCCGTCGCCCGGCGACCGCTTAAAATCGCGCTGGCGTTTGCGCTTGAGCCGCTGTTAAAGCGTCTCGCGAAACGTGTCTCGGCGCGTTATATCACTAAACCTTCCCGTAAATAGCCCGAGCCCCTCGGGCTTTTTTATTTCTGGCATTTTTTGCGCTACTTCACAATTACTCACGATCATTTCCGGAAACCGGGTTTTATTCCTAAAAGCAAACTTTTCGCGCGTTGACACCTCTATTTGCCAGGGGTAGCCTTTCTCCGTGGGACCGCTACCATGGAAATGTTATCAATGGAAAAAATAACAACCGCCGCGATAAATTTCGGCGTGATTAAAAGTCTGATTGCGCAAATTTATGGCGATATATTTAATCAGGCGCATTTCAGCGCGCTTGAAAAACATATTTTTCAAACACGCAGTGAAATTACCGCACCACGTAAAAAAGGGTGGGACGAAACGGATGTGGTATTAATTACCTATGCCGATCAGTTCAGCGCGCCGGGTGAAAAACGCCTTGCGACCTTTCAGCGTTTTTTTGAAATCTGGTTAAAACCGCGCTTTTCACATATTCATCTTTTGCCGTTTTATCCCTGGTCGTCCGACGACGGGTTTTCCGTGGTGGACTATCACCGCGTCGACCCGCAGTGCGGCGACTGGCGCGATATCGCCAGGCTTAATCAGCACGCGCGGTTGATGTTCGATTTTGTCTGCAACCATATTTCCGCGCAAAGCGAATGGTTTGCGGATTATCTGGCGCAAAAACCGGGTTATGAAGATTTCTTTATCGATGTCGATCCCCGCACCGATTTATCCGCCGTCACCCGGCCGCGAGCGCTGCCGTTATTAACGCCGTTTACCATGCAGAACGGACGCGTGTGCCATCTGTGGACCACCTTTAGCGAAGACCAGATTGACCTTAATTTCGCTAATCCGGCCGTGCTGCTGGCGATGGTGGATGTCCTGCTGCATTACCTGCGCGAAGGGGCGCAATATGTCCGCCTCGATGCCGTCGGGTTTATGTGGAAAATACAAGGTGAAAATAAATACATATAAATCAATGAATTAAAATGCACATTCCGAAATCATTCGAAATTCATTCGAAATTACACGAGTATTTCTTTCCACTCTCGCCCGCGACCATCACGGTACTTGTCAGTCATCGCTGATGTTTTATGGCCGAGAATTGCTTGCGCAAAATCTTTGCCGTGTTCTTCGGCGTATAACCTTCCTGACAGGCTTCTCACCTCATGGAATGGGGGAGGGTCTCCCTCCCACTTCAGCCCCGTTGCGCTACGGGCGGCACGAAAGCGCTCTGATATTGCACTAACTGATTTCCCGCCGAGTATTTTATCGTGACCGCCATTAATGGCCCGGAGATTTTCCAGCACATCACCGAGATAAACGCCCAGTCTGTCTATACCTGTGGTGGTGGAGATCTTAAGCATGGCACCGGTTTTGCTCTGTATAACACAGAGTTTTTCGTCAACGATGTCACTCCATCGCATGGCCGCAAGGTCGCTTTCCCTTTGCCCGGTTACAAGCGCCAGATCGAGACAGAGCGGCAGCCAGTCTGACATAAGTCCTGCCTGTTTGTGAATCTCCAGGTATTCGACCAGAAGAAGACGACTTCTTTTCAGCTCCGTTTTGAATGGTCTCGTTGCAGCCGCAGGGTTTTCACTTGTCAGCCCGGTAGCTATCGCTGTTCTGAAAATATCGGACAGCAGCGCACGGAACTGGTTAGCGATGGCGTATTTCCCACCATTCGCTCTTTCTTCAAGAAAGCCGCTCACCATTCTTACGTCAATGCTATTAAGGGGCGTGCCAGAAAAATAATCTGTGATTTTCATTAGCTGGTGGTTGTGCCTTTTAAGTGTGATCGGTTTTAGTTTCCTTCTGGCAATTTCCTCCCTGAAATTTGCCAGAACCTCATCGAACATTATCACGCTAACGTTGTTAATCCGGTCTGTCAGACTTACGCCCTGGGATGAGTAAATTGCCATATTGGCTGCTACTGCCTCATTAATAGCGTAGCGTTTATCTCGCCCTAAACCGTATTCTTTCCCCGTTCCTGGGTCGCGATAGCTGTAGTAACCATTGCGAACATACAGATTAGGAGGGAGTTCGCGTGTTTTGGCGCTTCTTCGTCGTGCCGCCATTTTTTATTCTCTCTCTGAGGTTTGTATCACTTGGAGCTTGCGGAGATGTTTTCAGTAACGGATTTATTTTCACTGCCGTTTCTTCTACAAGATATTCTCTGCCGTCCATATATGGAGGCGGCTGTATTCTTCCCGCACGAGCCCATCGGCGCACGACCTCCATGCAGCGAGGGCGGGGCTGACGCGCATTCCATTCTTTAAGTGTAATGAGTGCCATATTTACCTCATTCATTTTAAATGCCTGTAACGGTGGTATGTGATTTTTAAAAATCACTTGACCTTCTTGCAGAAATTTTTGTCGGTTTTACGGCGCGCTGGCCTCCGGGATTTCTGATTGCAGATGGATAACTCCGCCAGCGAGATCAATGGCTCTGGCCGCAAATCAGGCCGCGGCAGGATTATTGCGGGATGTCCTCATCGAAGCTGTCCGTATCCTGGCCTGGTTGCAGGGCAGGGAAGGCGTACTCAACCCCCTCAAGCTCAATCCACAGCGTGTTACGACCGGCTTTAATGGTCGGCCAGTCCATGCCCTTAATGCGTTCCCAGGAGCGGGAACAGAACACTTTTTCGAGCAGGTCGGCTTTGGCGCGTTTCGCGTCGTTGCTGGTGCCGCCGTGATGTTTGTTCAGCAGTTCCACAATCTCATCAAGGGCGATCTCTTTGGCGCGCTTCTCTTTCTGCCAGGTTGGCTGGCCGTCGTCGGCAAACAACTCGCCATTGTCGCGGGAGGTATCCACGCCTAAATGCGTGCCGCCAAGATTCAGAAATTCAATGTGCGGCTGAAAGTGTTTAAAAGTCGGGTTTGAGAACGTCTGGCCATCGATACGGGTAGAGCGATCCTTGAGAATACGCGCGGTGCGCCATACCCGCCCGGACTCCAGATCCATCTGCTTTTCCATCTGGATCAGGATTGAAGGCTCATAACCCGTCTCGGTTTCTGCTTTC